>JALXAM010000010.1 GCA_026992075.1 Sedimenticola sp.
AGCCGGCGGTGCCGCAGGCGCCGCAGTTGGTGGCGGGGAGCAGCTCCTCCACCTCGTCGATGCGTGGATCCTCGAAGACCCACAGCTTGCGGTTGGCGAAGGCGAGAATGCCCGCCAGTACCAGGCCGAGAAGTGCCATGAAAGCGACGGTGACGCCGATGAGGGTGAGATCGAATGACTCCATCCGGGGCCCCTGCCAAAAACCGTGTTTCTTGTAATGGAAAAACTAGGCAGAGGCGAAATATTCATCAACCAAATATTTTGAATTTGTTATATTCAAAATATAAATAAAGAAACGGGGGCGGCTGCCGCCACCTGGGCCATGGCCAGGGACACCAGATCACAGCTCTACTACAAGCGGAATCGCCTCAAACAGTTGCGCGCCTTCTGCACCGCGGCCAAAACCGGCAGCATCTCCCGTGCGGCCGAGCTGCTGTTCCAGAGCCAGCCCACGGTGACGCTCCAGATCCAGGCACTGGAGCGGGAAATGGACCTGGTGCTGTTCGAACGCCGGGGACGCAAGCTGGTGCTCACGCCGGAGGGCAGGGTGCTGCATGAGCTGGCGCAGCCCCTGGTGGACGGCATCGACGGCCTGGAGCAGGAGTTCCATGCCCGTTACGGGCGTCTCGACGGCGGTGAGCTGCACATCGCCGCCGGCGAGTCCACCACCCTCTACATCCTGCCCGACTATGTAAAACGGTTTGCCGAGACCTATCCCGGGGTTGAGATCAAGCTGCACAACGTCACCGGCCGGGATGGAATGGCCATGCTGCGGGCCGACGAGGCGGACCTGGCGGTGGGTTCCATGCTGGAGGTGCCGGACGACATCGTCTACCACCCCACCTTCTCCTACAGCCCGGTGCTCATCACCGCGCCCGACCATCCCCTGGCGAAGAAGGAGCGGGTGACCTTGGAGGATATCTGCCCCTACGGCCTCATCCTGCCACCGCGCCACCTGGCCACCTGGCGTTTCCTGGAGCTGGTCTTCAAGCAGCACGGGCTGGAGTTTCGGGTCTCGTTGGAGGCCGGTGGATGGGAGATCATCAAGAAATACGTGGCGCTGGGGCTGGGGGTCTCCATCGTCAGCGGCATCTGCCTCACCGGCGGGGAGGCGCTCGCCTGCCACCCGCTGGACGAGTGGATCCCCAAGCGCTCCTACGGCGTGGTGGTGCGGCGGGGCAAGTTTCTCAGCCCCCAGGCGCGGGCCTTCATCGAGATGATCGATCCCGCCTTTTTTGCGTTCCAGAAAAAAGAGGCCGCCAGGGAGGCGGCCCCGGAAGGGAGATGAAGAGAAATTTTTGGGATCAGGCGCCCAGTTCGGCCACCACCTTTTCCAGTATCGCCTTGGCCTCGCTGGCCACGGCTTTCACTTCCGGATCCTTGGACAGCCCCAGCACTGGCACTGGATCCATGAAGCTCACCACGGTCTTGCCGTCTTGCTCGTACAGGACGAAGGTGCAGGGCAGCAGGGTGCCCGCATTGGCCTCGGCGCTGATCACCCGGTCCGCCAGCTTGGGGTTGCAGGCCCCGTAGATGTGATAGGGCGGGATCTCCTTGCCCATCTTGTTCTTGAAGATGGCCTGCACGTCCACGTCGCTCACCACACCAAGATGGTGTGCCATGAGAGTCTCCTTCACCTTCTCCAGCGCCTGGTCGAAGGGGAGGTCCAGGGTGACGTTCATTTCGTAGCTCATGTTCTCAATCCTCGTTGTTGTCTGCGTCCAGAAGTATAGTGTCGGGAAAGGGACAGCGGCATTGAAAACCATCAAGCAGGCGATACGGCTATAATCCTCTGGCGACACAATCACGCCAACGAGGAGAAGGACATGGCTACCGTTACCCTGCAGGGCACCGAGATGCACACCAATGGCGAGCTTCCCGAGGTGGGCTCCGATGCCCCCGATTTCCGCCTCACCAACGGCGAACTGAAGGATGTTGGCCTGGCCGATTTCGCCGGCAAGAAGCGGCTGCTCAACATCGTGCCCAGCCTGGACACCCCCACCTGCGCCGAGTCGGCGCGCAAGTTCAACGAGAAGTTCACCGGCCGCGACGACGCCGTCTGCCTGGTGGTTTCCGCCGACCTGCCTTTCGCCCAGGGGCGCTTCTGTTCCACCGAGGGGTTGGAGAACGTGGTACCCCTCTCCATGATGAAGAGCAAGAAGTTCGCCAAGGACTATGGCGTGCTCATCACCGACGGCCCGCTGGAGGGCTTGGCGGCGCGCGCCATCGTCATCGTGGACGAGAATGGCAAGGTGATCTACACCCAGCTGGTGAAGGAGATCGCCGACGAGCCCGACTACGACGCGGCCCTGGCTGCCTTGGGTTGAGTTGGAAGGGTGCATAGGCCGGGCTTTCGTCAGACAGGATGCGTAATTCAGTTCAAACGCTTTCGCGGGGCCGGCAACCGCCCTTTCAATGCCTCTGGTCGTTCTGTCTGGTGGAAGGCTCGAAACCCTCGTAGGTTGGGCAAAGGAGCGTCAGCGACGTGCCCAACAAGGCAGACGGCAGGCAAAGCGTAGCGTGCCCAACGAGGCGGCGGAAGGATGTCGGGCACGGCGCCGTGCGCCTTTGCCCGACCTACATAAAGGCCTGTGGAAAAGGCGAGGCTGATCAGCCCGCCAGGAGATAGAGCAGCACCAGGTTCCCCAGTGCCAGCAACGCCGCCAGCCCTTTCCAGAAAGCGAGAGGATTGCGCTCCAGCAGCGGTTGGCCCGTGGTCTCCAGGAAGGCGGGGTTGGGTTTCGAAAGGTCGTAGAGAAACTCCGAGAGGGTGTCGTACCGTTTCGACGGATCGGGGTGCACCGCCTTGCGCAGGGCGCCGTCCACCCAGGGCTGGATCTGCGGGTTCCAGCGGCGGGCGGAGATGTAGCTGCGCCGCTTGCGTGCCGACCGCTGGCTGTCGTGCTCTCCATAGGGCAGGTGGCCGGTGAGCAGCTCGTAGGCGATGACTCCCAGGGAGTAGATGTCGGAACGGTTGCTGCACTGGCCTTCGAAGCATTCGGGGGCGCCATAGTCCAGGGTGGCCTGTGGGGTGTCCCGGTCGTAGCTGCTGGCGATCTCGGCGGTGCCGGCCACCCGGGTGGAGCCGAAGTCGATGATCTTCAGGGTGCCGTTGCGGTCGATGAGAATGTTCTCCGGCTTGAGATCGAGATGGATCATCTCCAGCCGGTGGAAGGCGCGCAGGCCGTCGGCGATCTGCTGCAGGAATTCCCGCGCCTTGTTGATATGAGTCTGCGGATGGTCGTCTATCCACTGGCGCAGGCTCTGTCCCTCCACGTATTCCGAGACGTTGTAGAGAAAGCGCCGGCGCGGCGTCTCCAGCACCTTGAGCACGTGCGGGTTGTTGATGCGCCGTCCCACCCACTCCTCGTGGAGAAAGGCTTCCAGGAAGGCGGGATCGTCCCGGTAGTTCTCCGAGGGTACCTTCAGGATCACCTTTTCGCCGCTCTTTTCATCCCGCGCCAGGAACACCTCGCTGCGCTTGGAGGCGTGCAGCTCGCGCAGCAGCTCGTAGCCGTCGAGCTTCATGCCAGGCTGCAGGGGCGGCGGGAAAGGCAGCTCGGTGATCTTCTGCAGTATGTCGTCCTCGGTCTGTTCGGGCAGCGAGAGCACCCGCAGCAGCTGGCAAGTGACATTGTCGTGGCTGCCGCTGGTGAGCGCCTCTTCCATGATGCGCTGGGCGCAGGCCTGGAGGTTGTCGCCGTGTTCCTGCAGAAGCTGGCGTAACCGGTTGTCTGTGAGATAGCCGGTGACCCCGTCGGTGGTGAAGAGGAAGAGGTCGCCCGGCTCCACCGCCAGGGTGCGGTAGTCGATGTCCACGTGGGCGTCGATGCCCATGGCGCGGGAGAGAAAGTCGCGCTCCTTCGACACCCAGACGCGGTGGTCTCGGGTGAGCCGCTCCAGCTCGCCGTCACGGAACAGATAGAGGCGGGAATCGCCCACGTGAAAGAGGTGGGCGGTGGTGGACTTGATCACCAGCCCGGTGAAGGTGGTGACCATGCCCCGGGCCGAATCGTAGCGCATCTGCCCCTGGGACCAGAGCCAGCGGTTGAGGGCGCCCAGCACCTTGGTGGCGGCGGTCTTCACCGTCCAGGAGTCCGGGGTGCTGAAATAGTCCTCCAGGAAACCCTTGACGCAGAGCTGCGCCGCCTCCACGCCCCCCTCGGAGCTGCTCATCCCATCGCAGATCGCCGCCGCGATGCCTTTGTTGCGCAGTGCGGTTTCGCTACGCGGAACCAGCGCATCCGCCGCGTCGGCATTCTCGGCCTTGTCGCCTTTCTCGCTGGCGGCGGCGTAGTCGATGGAGAGTTTGCTGGCCATGGGGGTTACCACAGAGACGCAGGGGGGTTCACTCAGACAACCAGCGTAGGTTAGGCAAAGGCGCATGGCGCCGTGCCCAACATTTTTCCCCTGTCTTGTTGGGGAGGCTTCGCTTTGCCCAACCTACCAGAGCCGATTGTGTCATTTCACCTCGATCATCTGCACCGTACCGTCCGGCAGCACCTCGGCCATGGCCTTTTCCGGCTCTTCCAGGAATATGAGAATGAGCAGGAAGACGATACCGGACACGGCGCCGATGAACAGGAAGAACTGGTCATAGTCGATGAGCGAGTTGACGGTAAGAAAGAGCACCGCACCCACGTTGCCGAAGGCGCCCGCCATGCCGGCGATCTGGCCGGTCATGCGCCGCTGGATCAGGGGCACCATGGCGTAGACCGCACCCGAGCCGGCCTTGGAAAAGATCCCACCCACGATGGTCATGGCCACCACCATCCACACCGGCCAGCTCTTGTCCACCAGTCCCAGCACCAGGAAGGCGCCGGTGATGCCGGCGAAGACGATGATCAGCGTCAACTTGCGGCCGATGCGGTCTGACAGCCAGCCGCCGCCGGGACGGGCGAAGAGGTTCAGGAAGGGGTAGATCCCCGCCAGCAGCGCAGCGGTCACCTTGGATATGCCGAACCAGTCCACGTAGAACATGGCCAGCATGGAGACCACCGCCAGCTCGGTGCCGAAGGTGACCAAGTAGGCCCAATCCAGTATGGCCACCTGCTTGAACTTGTAGCGGTGCAGTTCGGGTACCGGCTTTTTCAGCACGTGGGCGTTCATGTGCCACACCTTCCAGCTCTGCACCAGGAAAATGATTCCCAAAATGCCGTAGATGATGTCTGCGGTGGCCCAGTCGATGAGCCCCATCTTGGCTGGGGAGAGCTTCCAGGTGAGCAGCCCCAGCGCAAGATAGAGAGGGATGTTCATCAGGATGTAGAGCACCAGGTCGCCACCGCTGGTCACCTCCATGGCGCCGGTCTTCTTGGGCTTGAAATAGGTGGAGCCCTTGGGGGTGTTGCGCACCGAGAAGTAGTAGAGCACCCCGTAGCCGATGGCCACCAGGCTGGCGAGGGTGAAGGCCCAACGCCAGCCATCTTCGCCGCCCACCCAGCTGGCGATGAAGGGCAGCGTCATGGCCGCGCCGGCCGAGCCGAAGTTGCCCCAGCCGGCATAGATTCCCTGGGCGATGCCGGTCTGCTTGGCGGGAAACCACTCGCCGATCATGCGGATGCCCACCACGAAGCCGGCGCCGATGAAGCCGGACAGGAAACGCAGCAGCGCCAGCTGCTGGTAACTGTCGGCCCAGGCGAAGGCGATGCTGATGGCGCCCCCAAGGATCAGGATGGCGCTGAACAGGATGCGGGGGCCGTAGGTGTCCACCAACATGCCCACCACGATGCGCGCCGGGATGGTGAGAGCCACGTTGAGGATCAGCAGCACCTTGGCCTGCTGATCGGTGAGTTCCAGGGATTCCTTGATGAAGGGCATCATGGGCCCCAGCCCCAGCCACACCACGAAGGTGAGGAAGAAGGCGAACCAGGTGAGATGGAGGATGCGGATCTTGCCGCTGAAGGAGAACAGGTTGAGCTTGGTGTCCGTGGTCACTGTGGATGCTCCTCATGGATACAACTCGAATTTTCCGATAACGCTAGCAACATGCGTGCCATGGATTTCTCCTCGTGCAAAACCTTGGGGTCCGGCAGGAAAAAGCCGGCTTTTTTCAAGTCTTCAGGAGATTGGGCTGCACCGTTTCGGAAACGGATGATGAGGACGAAAGGAGGTGGGCACCAGATTGGTGCGAGTTGCTCGGGTCGGAGATCTGTAAGGGCGGGAAATGTATCGCGAGGGGTTTTTAACCATTTGTAGGAAAAGCAAAAATTCTCGTATCCAATCAGTTGGCAAGAGTCTTGCTTAAGGGTGCCGCAAGGTATCGACAAGAGTCCCGAAAGGCTCTGCAGCAAGTCCAGAAAGAGGAATCCCGATGAAAGAACGACTGGTACTGGTCGGCAACGGCATGGCCGGCGTGCGCACCCTGGAAGAGCTCCTGAAGCTCGCACCGGAGGAATACGAGATCACCGTGTTCGGCGCCGAGCCCTATCCCAACTACAACCGCATCATGCTCTCTCCGGTGCTTGCGGGCGAGAAGACCATCGACGACATCATTCTCAACGATCGCAACTGGTACGAGGAGCATGGCATCACTCTGCACACCGGGGATCCGGTGGTGGAGATCGACCGGGTGAACCGCAAGGTGGTCTCCCGGTCCGGCCTGGAGGTGCCCTACGACCGGCTGCTGCTGGCCACCGGCTCCAACCCCTTCATCATCCCCGTGCCCGGCTCCGACCTGCCCGGCGTGCTTGGTTTCCGGGACATCGCCGACGTGGACGCTATGCTCGAGGCTTCGAAAAAATACAAGAAGGCGGCCGTCATCGGTGGGGGGCTGCTGGGGCTGGAGGCGGCCAACGGCCTGATGCAAAACGGCATGGAGGTCACCGTAGTGCACCTGATGGACATCCTCATGGAGCGCCAGCTCGACCGCACTGCGGCGCAGCTGCTGAAGAGGTCGCTGGAGGAGCGTGGCATGAAATTCCTGATGGAGGCCCAGACTGCCGAGGTGCTGGGTGAGGAGCGGGTCACCGGCCTGCGCTTCGCCGACGGCTCCGAGCTGGAGGCCGACCTGGTGGTGATGGCGGTGGGAATCCGCCCCAACATCGAGCTGGCGCAGAAGGCGGGCCTCTACTGTGAGCGGGGCGTGGTGGTGAACGACACCATGCAGACCTATGATCCCCGTATCTATGCGGTGGGTGAGTGCGTGCAGCACCGCGGCCAGACCTATGGCCTGGTGGCGCCCCTGTTCGAACAGGCCAAGGTGGCGGCCAACCACCTGGCGCGTATCGGCATCGCCCGCTACGAGGGGTCGGTGACCTCCACCAAGCTGAAGGTGACCGGCATCGATCTCTTCTCCGCTGGCGAGTTCAACGAGCAGCCGGGAGACGAGACCCTGGTGTTGCAGGACCCCGCCCGTGGCGTCTACAAGAAGCTGGTGGTGCGCGACGACCGTATCAAGGGTGCGGTGCTCTATGGCGACACCATCGACGGCACCTGGTATTTCCAGCTGCTGCGGGAGGGCACCGACATCTCCGACTTCCGCAACACCATTCTCTTTGGTCAGCATGATCTGGGGGATGCCGGCCATGGAGACGAGACCCGGGTGGCGGCCCTTTCCGACGACGCCGAGATCTGCGGCTGCAACGGCGTCACCAAGGGGCAGATCGTGGATGCCATCCAGACCCAGGGGCTCTTCACCCTGGACGAGGTGCGGGCCCACACCAAGGCCTCGGCCAGCTGCGGCTCCTGCACCGGCCTGGTGGAGGCGATCCTGGCCAGCACCGTGGGCGAGGGCTACGAGGCGCAGCCGAGCAAGAAGCCCATGTGCGGCTGCACCGACTACAGCCATGACGAGGTGATCAAGGCGATCAAGGAGCAGGAGCTGAAGAGCCTGCGCGCGGTGATGGACTTCCTGGAATGGAAGACCCCCGATGGCTGCGCCAGCTGCCGGCCCGCCCTCAACTACTACCTGCTGGCCTACTGGCCGGAGGAGTACCACGACGATCCCCAGTCGCGCTTCATCAACGAGCGGGCTCACGGCAACATCCAGAAGGACGGCACCTACTCGGTGGTGCCGCGCATGTTCGGCGGTCTCTGCACGCCGGATCAGCTGCGCGCCATCGCCGACGTGGCCGACAAGTACCAGGTTCCCGAGATGAAGGTCACCGGCGGCCAGCGCATCGACCTCTTCGGCGTGAAGAAGGAGGATCTGCCGGCCATGTGGAAGGATCTCACCGATGCCGGCTTCGTCTCCGGCCACGCCTACGGCAAGGCATTGCGCACGGTGAAGACCTGCGCCGGCAAGAAGTGGTGCCGGTTCGGTACCCAGGACTCCACCGGCCTGGGGGTGAAGCTGGAGGAGCTCACCTGGGGCTCCTGGATGCCGCACAAGTTCAAGCTGGCCGTCTCCGGCTGCCCGCGCAACTGCGCCGAGGCCACCATCAAGGACTTCGGCGTGGTCTGCGTCGATTCGGGCTACGAACTGCACGTGGGCGGCAACGGCGGCATCAAGGTGCGCGTCACCGACCTCTTGTGCAAGGTGGAGACCGAAGAAGAAGTGCTCGAATACTGTGGCGCTTTCATCCAGCTCTACCGCGAGGAGGCCCACTACCTGGAGCGCACCGCCCCCTGGGTGGAGCGCGTGGGCCTGAGCTACATCAAGGAGCGTATCCTGGAGGACGAGGAGGGCCGCAGGGCGCTCTACGATCGCTTCAAAGTGAGTCAGAAATATGCCCAGGTGGATCCCTGGAAGGAGCGGGCCGAAGGCGGCCAGGCGCACGAGTTCCGGCCTCTCAAGCTGACTGCCTGAAGTGCCTTGTGGGCCCCTGCAGGCCCCGCCATTCTTAGCGGGGCGTTCGCCGGCTGCGAAAATCCACAGGATTTTCGGTCCGGCTCACCCCTGCTGCCGAAACCCCGCCAACGAGGACCGGCCAACGGCCTGCCAGACTGGATGCGGGGTTCGTCGGGCTGAAGCCCGGCCTACAGGGGCGAGCAGAGAAACGAAGAATCGAAACCAAACTGGAAACAACCCAATGAGCAACTGGAAAGAAGTAGCCAACCTGGAAGAGATACCCAAGCTGGGATCCCGTGTGCTGGAAACCGACCAGGGCCGCATTGCCCTGTTCCGCACCAGCGATGACGAAGTGTTCGCCCTGCGGGATGCCTGCCCGCACAAACAGGGTCCTCTTTCGCAAGGAATCGTGGCAGGCCACACGGTGACCTGTCCCCTGCACAATTGGAAGATCGACCTGGAATCGGGAGAGGCGCTGGCGCCCGACGAGGGTTGTACCAATGTTTACCCGGTAAAGGTGGAATCCGGGGTGGTCTTTCTGCAACTATGATGGAAAGGCCCAACGATCGATTTTCTGGAGGAGGAACCAATCATGCTCGTTAAGGACATCATGACCAAGGGCGCCCGCACAGTGCATGAGGACACCCCCATAAAAGAGGTTGCTTCCCTCATGTGTCTCTACCGCTACAGCGGGCTGCCGGTGGTGGAAGGTGAAGACAAGCTGATCGGCTTCATCGCCGAGAAGGATGTGCTGGCCCAGCTCTTTCCCAGCGTCGAGGACGCCATGGAAGGGATGACCACCATCGACCTCAAGGAGAAGGTCAAGGAATACGGCGACATCCTCAACCGCAAGGTGGGTGACCTCATGACCCGTGGGGTGCGCACCGTCTCCCCCGACATGCCCATTCTCAAGGCCGCCATCATCATGGCCAACAATCGTTTTCGGCGCATTCCCGTGGCCGAGGGCGATCGCCTGGTGGGCATGCTCAGCCTGGGGGACATCCACAAGGCGATCTTCCACAAGAGCCTTACGGAAGGGTGAGGGGAGAGATCGTAGGGTGGGCAAAGCGCAGCGTGCCCACCATTGAAGTTGATGGGCACGGCCGGCGGCCTTTGCCCATCCTACCCTTCTGAAGGATGCAAAACCGTAGGAGGCGCGTCCCCGCGCCGAACCCCGGGTTCGCAGCCGGGAGGCCGCTCCTACGGGGAATGATCGAAATACAAAACCGGAAGAGTGAGAACAGATGCTATTCGGACGCACCAAGAAGAACCCCATCAAGCTCCCCGACAAGCAGGTGGTGGAGTGGAAATACGCCGCCTGCGGCTACTGCTCCACCGGCTGTTCCATCGAGGTGGGTTTCAATGCCGAAGGCAAGCCGGTGTCCACCCGCGGGGTGGCGGATGCCGACGTCAACCGCGGCAAGCTGTGCCTGAAGGGCATCTTCGAGCACGAGTTGTTCGAATCGGCGGGACGCGGCACCGAGCCTTTGATCCGCGATCACTACCGTGACCAATGGCGTCCCATCGACTGGGATTCCGCCCTGGACAAGCTGCACGACGAGATTCGTCGCATCCAGGCCAAGCATGGACGCGACAGTTTCGCCATCATCTCCACCGGACAGATGCTCACCGAGGAGTTCTACACCCTGGGCAAGCTTACCCGCGGGCTCATCGGCACCAACAACTACGACGGCAACACCACCTTGTGCATGTCGTCTGCGGTGTCGGGCTACAAGCGCAGCTTCGGCTCCGACGGCCCACCCGGCTGCTACGAGGACTTCGAGCACACCGACTGTCTCATCGCCTGGGGCTCCAACCTGCCGGAGCAGCACCCCATCATCTACTGGCGTCTCAAGGAGGCCCAGGAGAAGCGCAACTTCCCGCTGATCGTGGTGGACCCGCGGGTGACCATGCTGGCGCAGAACGCCAACATCCACCTGCCCATCCGCCCCGGCACCGACGTGGTGCTGCAGAACGCCCTGATGCATGTCATCTTCGCGGAGAACCTGCAGGACGACGACTACATCGCCGCCAACACCACCGGCATCGACGAACTGCGCGCCGAGGTGGAGAAGTGGGACCCCCGCACCGCGGCCAAGGTCTGCGGCATCGACGAGGACACCATCCGGGTGGTGGCGCGCACCTTCGCCAAGGCGCCGGCGGCGATGCAGATCTGGACCATGGGCATCAACCAGTCCACCCACGGTTCCGACGGGGTGGTGGGGATCAACAACCTGGCACTGATCACCGGCAACATCGGCAAGCCGGGCGGGACCTCGCTGTCGATCACCGGCCAGTGCAACGCCATGGGCACCCGCGAATGGTCCTCCTGCTCCGGCCTGCCCAACTACCGCTACCTGGAGGTGCCGGAGCACCGCGAAGAGATCGCCAAGGCCTGGAACATCGACGTGGAGTTCCTGCCCAAGGCGCGCGGCATGTATCAGACCGACATCTACCAGGCGATGGAGGCGGGGCAGATCAAGGGCCTGTGGCTCATCGCCACCAATCCCATGAGCTCCCTGCCCAACACCGCGCGCATCCGCCGCGCCATGGAGCAGCTGGAGTTCTGCTGCGTGCAGGACTGTTATGTGGACACCGAGTCCAACCAGTACGCCCATCTCTATCTGCCCGCCGGCACCTGGGCGGAGAAGGACGGGGTGATGACCAACACCGAGCGGCGCATCAACCGGGTCAAGCCCATCACCACGCCGCCAGGCCAGGCCAAGCCCGACCTGTGGATCTTCAACCGGGTGGCGGAGCGCTTCAACAAGGAGGGAAGGGTGAAGTTTCCCGAGAAGGCGGCGGACATCTTCCTGGAAATGGCCGAACTCTCGCACGGACGGCTGTGCGACATCTCCGGCATGGACCACGAGCTGATCGAACAGAACCGCGGCATCCAGTGGCCCTACACCCGCGAGCAGCGCGAGCGCGGCGAACCGCCACCCAAAGGCGGCAAGCGTATCTACACCGAGCCGGCCAGCTTCAGTTACCCGGACGGAAGGGCCAGGCTGATCCCGCTGCCCTTCGTGGACAACAACGAGCAGCCCGACGAGGAGTATCCCTTCTGGCTCAACACCGGGCGGCTCATCGAGCACTGGCACGGCCGCACCAAGACCGGCAAGATCGGCAACAACAACAAGTTCAGCCCCATCCCCTTCATCGAGATCAACCCGGACGCGGCGGAAGACCTGGGGATACGGCGCGGCGAATACGTGCGCCTGGTCTCCCGGCGGGGGGATGCCATCGCCATGGCCCAGCCCACCGGGCGGGTGCCCTACAACATGGTGTTCCTGCCCTTCCACTTCCACGACTGCGCCAACCGTCTGACCCTGGGGCTGCTCGATCCCCACTCGCGCCAGCCGGCCTACAAGCAGTCGGCGGTGCGCATCGACCGCATCGAGGACCAGCTCCACGCCGCGCGGTTGAGTAAGGAGATGCGGAAGTTTTGAAGGTGGGTGGTTGTTCACCCCTCACCCCAACCCTCTCCCCTCGAGGGGAGAGGGAGACAAGGACCCTCTCCCCCTTGGGGGGAGCTTGGGGGGAGAAGGCCAGGATGAGGAAGCAGTAGATGTTCCCCTCTCCCCCTTGGGGGAGAGGGCCAGGGTGAGGGGGCAATCCCACAAATAAATTACGAGCACTAAACAGACAACATGTTCAAGAGAAGAGAGAACGAACCCGAATATGCCTTGCTCAACGATCCGGTGAGCAAGGAGCGCAACCGTTACGGCAAGCCCATCGAGACGGCGCCGGAGGGAAGCCCGCTGCGGGAGCAGCCTTTCGTCATCAACGGCGAAGAACTGCCCCAGCAGAATCCCAACCGCTACAAGCAGCATGGTTTCTACTTCAACGCCGACAACTGCATCGCCTGCCACGCATGCGAGGCCGCTTGTTCGGAGAAGAACGACGTGCCGCCGCACCTGGCGTTTCGTTCGGTGGGCTTCGTGGAGGGGGGCAGTTATCCCGACTATCGGCGCATCAACATCTCCATGGCCTGTAACCACTGCGACAACCCGGTCTGTCTCAAGGGCTGTCCCACCCGCGCCTACACCAAGTTCGCCGAGTATGGCGCGGTGTTGCAGGATCCGGACATCTGTTTCGGTTGTGGCTACTGCACCTGGGTCTGCCCCTACAACGCGCCCCAGCTCGACCCGGTGAAGGGGCAGGTGACCAAGTGCAACATGTGCGTGGACCGACTGGAGGTGGGGCTCAAACCCGCCTGCGTGGCCGCCTGCCTGGGCAAGGCGCTCGATTTTGGCGTGATCGAGAACATCCCCGAAGGGCGGGTGCAGGCGGAGACCGAGATCCCCGGCTTTCCGCGCACCGACATCACCCACCCAAACATCCGTTTCCAGCAGATGAAGTCGATCCAGCGGGAGATGGTGCGGGTGGACGACACGCCGGTGAAATACCACCGCGCAGAGGACGAGAAACACTATGAGCCGGAGCTGGATCCCAAGAAGGGCCATCGGCGTCAATGGAACTGGAAGAAGCTGCTCGGCTCCCATGAGAACGCCCATATCGCCTTTACCTTGAGCGTACAGACGGTGATGGGCGCCTTCGCCCTTATGGTGCTGGGTAGCTGGTTCGATGTGGCACCGATCCGTCAGCTGCAGGACACTGGTGCCTGGCTGCCCACCCTGGGCACCATGGTGGTGCTCATGGCCTTCGGCCTGTTCAAACTCAACATGCACCTGGGCAAGCCGCACCGCTTCTACCGTGGTTTCTACAACCTGCGGCTGTCGCCGGTGAGTCGGGAGATCGCCGGGGTGTCGCTCTTCTTCGCCGGCCTGGTGGGCTACGCCTTTTTCAGTCTGTTCCAGGCCGACTGGGCGCTGGTGTTACAGAACCTGATGGCCGGCCTGGCGCTGGCGGGCCTGGCCTTCGGCGGCTACTACATGTACAGGCTCTATCGCATCCCGGCGCGTCCCTTCTGGGATCACTGGCAGACTGGCGCCAACTTCCTGGGTACCGGTCTGACCCTGGGCAGCCTGCTGCTGGCGCTGATGGCCATGGCCTTCGGAAGCCTGGCCGAAGATACCCTGCGCCTGCTGGTGGCAGTTTCGGCTTTCGGCCTGCTGCTGGAAGGGGTGGGGTTGGTGGCCCACGCCCGGGCCATGAGCGATGCCCGCAGTGAAGGCGCCGCTTCCTGGTACGAACAGGTGACCACCTATGGCTGGCCCTATCGGCTGCGTAACGGGCTATTGGCGGGCGCGCTGCTGCTGTCGGGCTGGATCGCATTCCACGGTGGTTCGCCGCTGTTGCTGCTGTTACTGGCGGTCATGGCGCTGGCCTCGGCCATCATCGGGCGGGCGCTCTTCTATGTGCTGGTGATCCCCACCACCATGCCTGGTGCCTTCTTCTGGCGCAACAAGGGCTTCGTGGAGCACGCCAGGGAAGTGGGCTTGGCGGAGATGCCGCAGCTGGGGGTGGTCTATGAACGCCATCACCCCTTCCGGTTGGACGAGTTGTGGCAGACCATCCGCGAGACCAGCCTGCAGCAGAAGCTGGATCAGTTCCGGCGCATCTTCACCGGTTGAGCGTCACCCGTCTGGTTGCCGTTTCCCGCGACCACCAGCCGAGAGAGAGGAGCCGGCTCGCCCAGGTAGAAGCCCTGGGCGTGATTCACCCCCAATTCCCGAAGCAGTTTCACCACTGCGGCGTGGCCCACGAACTCGGCGATGGTCTGCTTGCCCATGAGATGGCCGATCTCGTGGATGGAGCGGACCATGGCCATGCTCACCGGGTCCAGGTCCATGTTGCGCACGAAACGGCCATCGATCTTGAGGTAATCCACCGGCAGATCCTTCAAGTAGCCAAAGGAGGACATGCCACTACCGAAATCGTCCAGAGCGAAGCGCACGCCCAGCTCCCGGGTGCGGGCAATGAAATGACGGGCCCGGGAGAGGTTGGTGATGGCCTCGGTCTCGGTGATCTCCAGGCAGAGACGCTGCCCCTCGATCTCCAGCTCCTCCAACTCTCTCAGCAGGAAGTCGAGGAACAGCGGGTCGCCCAGGGAAGAGCCCGACAGGTTGATGCTGAGCATTCCATGGTAGGACGGTTCCTGTCGCAGCCAACGCAAGGCGTTGCGCACCACCCAACGGTCGATGGTGGGCATCAGGTTGTAGCGTTCCGCCGCCGGCAGGAACTTGTCGGGGGTCACCAGCTGTCCCTCGGTGTCACGCATGCGCAACAGCACTTCGGCGAAACGGGGCGGAACCCGCGCTTCCTCCTGCAGGGAGACGATGGGTTGCGCATAGAGGAGGAAGCGTTCCTCGGCGAATGCGCTCTCGATGCGGTTCAGCCATGCCAGCTCGGCCTGACGATGGCTGATGGCGGTGTCTCCGGGAGAATAGACGTAATACCGGTTGCGTCCCTCCTCCTTGGCGCGATAGCAGGCCGCGTCGGCCATGCCCAGCAGTTCCGATGCGTCCTGACGGCTGTCGTCCATGAGCACGATGCCGATACTCATCCCCAGAGTGTAGATACGGTCGTTCCAATAGAACCGGAAATCGGCCACCGCCTGCAGCAGGCGGGCCGCAGTCTCCTTGCCGGCCTCCAGTGAACGCTTCTGCAGGATGAGACCGAATTCATCACCGCCGAGGCGGGCCAGAATGGTTTCCTCTTCCAGGTTTGCCCGCAGCAGCTCCGCCAGCTGTTTGAGCAGCTCGTCTCCGGCATGATGGCCACTGGTGTCGTTCACTACCTTGAAGCGATCCAGGTCCAGGAACATGAGGCAGTGAGGGGTTTCGCTGGCGGTGAGCAGTGCCCGTTGCAACGATTCCTCGAAGGTGCGCCTGTTGTAGAGGCCGGTGAGGTCGTCATGGGCGGCTTGCAGTTCCAGCCGCTGTTCCATCTCCTTGCGTTCCGTGATGTCCCGCAGGAAGGCGGTGAAGAGGGGGGAACCGGAGGAGTCCTCGATGCGGGTGATGGCCAGTTCCACCGGGAACTCACTGCCATCCGCTCGCAGTGCAGTGGTTTCCACCCGGGTTCCGAGGATGGTGGAGTGGCCGTTTTCCACCTGGCGTCGCAGCCCTTCGTAATGCATCTCACGTACGGAATCGGGCACCAGATACTCGGCCATGGGTTTGCCCAGCATCTCCTCGCACCGGTAACCGAAGGTCTTCTCCGCGGCTGGATTGAATTCCAGGATCCGGTCGCTGGCATCGATGGTGATGATACAGTCCAGGGCGCTACCCACGATGGCGCTCTTGCGGGCCTCGCTGTGGCGTAACTCCTCCAGCGCCTGGCCACGCAGGCGTTCCTGGCGTTGCAGCAGAAGGCTATTGAGGCCGAGGCCCACCATGCCGAACAGCCACAGGCTGGCCAATACCAGCAACTTTCTCTGGATTGCGGTACGTTCCTGCTGCCGCAAGGGGTCCATGGGCAGGGAGATGGCGATGCCCCCGCCTGGTTTGCCCACCTGGAACCCCTCGTCGTAATGACAGAGCAGGCAGCCCGGGGTGACCATCAGGGGTTGCATGAGGCGCAGGTATTCCTTGTCGTCCTGACGTACGAATTCCAACACCTCGGGGACGCCAGCGTCGATTTTTTTCAGGGCGTGCCGCTCCCACTCGTCCGGGCGGTTCTCTTCGGATCGGGCGGTGAGGCTGGTGATTTTTCCCAGGGTGCTGAACAGCTGATGGTAGTCCCGGTTGAGCTGATTGATGATGGTTACCGGGTTGATGAGGGTGAGTTCGATGCCACTGGGGGTGCGGATGTCCCGTTCCGGTACCTTGGCCATACGGGGGTCGGGCTGCTGCTGTGGGGTGACCGGCACATAGATGCGACCGTGACGGGTGGCCCATTGTCGCAGCGCCTGGTCTTTCCCAAAACTGGCACGAGCCTGGGTGGTGGCCAGCCGCAAAGTGTTCGCCTGCTCTTCTTTCACCGCCCACCACATGAAGAAGAGGATGATCACGGTCCAGGCCACGCCCAGGATGGCGAGGTGCCGGGTAGGATTTTGAGGATCGCGTGAATTCTTCATGGTCGGGACGGGCGCGCGTCGGCCCTTGGCAGTATAACCGCCTGACTCAGAGGAGGACTCAACCGGGAGGCCAATATTTGCTAGGGTTGGCATTTCTCTGTCTGTAGCTGTAAAGAGGGAGGCTCTGGTGCTCCAAACCCCAGTCCTGGGTTTTGCCGCGTTCTCTGGCAGCGGTAAGACCACTCTGTTGGAACAGCTGATCCCGCGGTTGCGGCAGGCCGGGCTCGCTCTGGCCGTGGTGAAACATTCCCACCATGATTTCGAGATCGACCGTCCCGGAAAGGACAGTGATCGGCTGCGCCGGGCGGGGGCCGGCCAGGTGCTGCTGGCTTCCCCCTGGCGCACCGCCTGGATTCGGGAGGGGGACGGCAAGACGGAGCCCAGGCTGGAGGAGCTGCTGGAGCGGCTGGACCACCGGGAGCTGGATCTGGTGCTGGTGGAGGGTTTCCGCCACGAGTCCATTCCCAAGATCGAGGTGCACCGCCCATCCCGGGGAACTCCGCTGCTTTGTAACACTGATGCCCATGTCATCGCACTGGCCTGCGACGAGCCGCCGTCGTCGGCACCCGACCTCCCGCTGCTGGATCTGAATGATCCCGATGGGGTGGCCGGCTGGATCCGGGAGTGGTTGGCCGCCGGACGGAAATGAGTTTCCGGCTGGAATACCAAGGCAGGCCGGTGGCGCTGGCGCCGGCGTTGATGGCTCTGGAGAAGGAGCTGTTGGCCAAGGGGCTGAAGCCGGGACAGGTGGTGGCCGATGCCGGTGGGGATTCCTTGCGCAAACTGTTTCTATTGCTGCTCCTGCCTCGACTGGGCTCACCCTTCCTTCCGCTGGATCCCGCGCTGCCCGCGGCCCGCCGACGAGCCTTCCTGCAGCTGGCCAATGCGGGCGTCCGGTTCGGTGAAGCAGGGGAGAAAGCCGGGCGGCCGGGATCCCCGGAGGAGGTTGGCCGGGGCCGGCTACCCAAAGGAATCGGCCTGATGCCGGGACAGCGGATCCAGCTGCTGGTGGCCACCAGCGGCACCAGCGGTGATCCACGCCTGGTGGCCCTGTCGGCGGCCAACCTGCGGGCATCGGCGCAGGCGGCGAACCAGCGACTGGAATTGGGGCCCGGGGACAACTGGCTGGTGCCGTTGCCCCAGCACCACGTGGGCGGATTGATGGCGGTGCTGCGCGCCTGGCTGGCGGGTGCCGGGATGGTGCTGGAGTTGCCCTTTCGACCGGATTCCCTGCTGGCGAGGCTCGGTCGGGGGGACGTCACCCACCTCTCACTGGTGCCCACCCAGCTGCACCGGCTGCTGCGAGCTCACCCCGGCTTCCGGCCGCCCCCCTCGTTGCGTGCCGTGCTCATCGGTGGAGCGCCGCTGCCTGCCGGACTGGCGGAACAGGCAATGGCTCTGGGCTGGCCTCTCTGCCCCACCTACGGGCTCACCGAAGCTGCCTCCCAGGTGGCCACCGCTTATCCACCTCCCCGTCGCTGGTATCCAGGGTTGTCAGGAAAACCCCTGTCGCACCTGGAGGTGGCGCTGGATGTCGATGGACGCATCCGCCTTCGCGGCGACAGCCTGGCGCCCTGGATCCTGGAGGAAGAGGGGGCGCGGGCCCTGGCGGACGAGAAGGGGTGGTTCACCACCGGGGACCTGGGAGTGCTGGAGAAGGGGGGTGAGCTGCGGGTGTTGGGAAGGGCCGACGAGGTCATCATCACCGGAGGCGAAAAGGTACATCCCGCCGTAGTGGAGGGTGAGCTGGCCCGCTGTCCCGGGATCGAATCGGTGGCCGTGGTGGGGGTGGAGGACGCCGAGTGGGGCGAGCGTGCAGTGGCCTGCTACCAGGGGAGCTGGAACCCGGAGCAGGTGGCGGATTGGGCTCGGCAACAGCTGCAAGGCGCCCATCGTCCCCGCGAGTTCCACCGTCTGGAGTGCCTGCCCCGCAACAACCTGGGCAAGCTGGAACGCCGCCGCTTGCGGCAATGGCTCTACTCTTGCTCGGAGGCGTAGAAGGCCAGAGCGGCGGCCAGCGCATTTGGCAGGGGGCAGCTTCTGCCTGTCTCCCGACAGAGGCAGGCATGCACCGTGCGGGCAGTGGCTGCCCGCTCTCCGTTGCGCTGAAAGTCGTAGGCCAGGATGAAACTGCTACGTCCCACCTTTTCCACCCGGATGGTCACCTGGACGGCATCGTTCAGCCGCAAGGGCTGAAGGTAGTCCGCCTCGGCATGGACCAGGGGAAGCAGGTGGTGGCCTCTTCCGAGCAGGGACTCCAGCCCCTGGTCCATCTGAGTCAGAAAGCCCTCGTAGGCTCGGTGGGCCCAGCTGAAAAGGTGGCCGAAAAAGAGCACGCCACCGGGATCGAGCTGGTCGAAGGGCACCCGGAAGTGGTAAGTGAACAGGTTCATGTGGACAATCCCAGTCCAGGCTTCTGATTCAGGAAAACTCTTCCCTGGCGGATCTCAAGAGGCGGGCCGGTATCTTCTGCGAACCAGCGTCCGGTGGCCAGTCCGTGGGCGATGCCGGGATGGAGCGCTTCCAGGGCAGCCGCCACCTGGGCTGCGGCATGCAGGCCGATGGAGGATTCCAGAGTGGAGGTGATCACCGGCACCACCCCGGCGGCCAGGGCCCTTCTGGCCAGTTCCAGGGTCCGTCTCGGTCCTCCCTGCACCATGGGCTTGAGAATCACCCGCTGCACCGGGAAGTGCCGGAACTCCTTCAGCGAGGGCAGTCGTTTCAGCGATTCATCCAGCGCCAGGGGAATGGTGGTGGTTTGCTGCAGCCGGCGGAGCTGCCCAGGTTCCGGACGGGACAGGGGCTCTTCCAGGCAGTCGATGGGCAGCCCTGAAATCTTCTCCAAAAAGCGCTGCGCCGCCTCAAGGCGCCAGGATCCGTTGGCATCCAGGCGCAGTGAAACGCCAGGGGGCAAACGGCTCGTCAGCGCCTGCAGCTCGGGGGTCTCCCTCTCCGGTGGCCGTCCGCCCACCTTGAGCTTGATCAGCCGGAAGCCTTCCGCCAGGAGGTGGGAGAGAGAGTCGGGGTCCTCGATATCAGCCACCGCATTGATTTCGAACCCGTCCCTGGCTTGCGGCAGCAGGAGGCGGCGCAGCGGGACTCCCTGAATTTGACCCTGCAGGTCCAGAAGGGCGGTTTCCAGGGCGCAGGCCACGGCAGGGGTGCGCCGGGTCAGTTCCGGCAATTGGGCGGCCAGCAGCCGGGGCTGCCAATGGCTCCGGCATAGAGTCGTCAGGACTTTTCGAGCCTCTTCCTCTGGCTCCGTTCCTGCGGCGGGAAGAGGGGCGCATTCTCCTCGGCCGGTTGTGCTCCCTGCCCGCAGGATCAGAATCCATCCCCGACGTTGCCGGGTCAGGGCTCTTGAACGCAGCCAAGGTTTCGCCAAGGGCAGGCAGTAGGGCGCCAGCTCCACCTTCAGGGGGAGGGTTGAAGATGAAATTTCGCCATTTTGATGCAGGTCAAGTGAGTCCTGTGCGAAATGACACACACTAATTCCCGGATCGAGTATCATCTTGTCGAGATTGCTCGAGCAGTCTGTGCTGAATTGAACCACGAAACCGGTCTCGACGTCCGTTTCGTGGACGTTCATAAAGCTGTTACCAGAAGGAGAACAACCCATGAAAGTACGCAAGCCCATGCTTGCCGCCCTCGTTGCCCTGGCAGTGGGGGCCACCGCTGGAGGCCAGGCTTGGTCTCAGGAGACGCTGAAAGACGTCATGAAACGGCGGGGCCTCACCGAAAAGGACATCCTGGCGGCGGCCAAGACTTATACTCCCACCGGTGGGCGTGACGAATACCTGGCCTTCAGTTCCGGTGGCCAGAGCGGTCAGGTGATCGTCTATGGGGTGCCCTCCATGCGCATCCTGAAGTACATCGGCGTGTTCACTCCGGAACCCTGGCAGGGCTATGGTTTCGACGACGAGTCCAAGGCGGTACTGGCCCAGGGACGGATCGATGGTAAGGACATCCTTTACGGGGATACTCACCACCCTGCTTTCTCAGAGGAAAATGGTGACTACGACGGCAAGTATCTGTTCATCAACGACAAGGCAAACCCCCGTGTCGCGGTCATCGACCTGAAGGATTTCGAGACCAAGCAGATCGTGGTCAACCCGCTGTTCCGTTCGGAGCACGGCGGTGCCTTCGTCACCCCCAATACCGAATACGTGATGGAGGCCACCCAGTATGCGGCTCCCTACAAAGGCAGTGGCTATGTGCCGCTCTCCGATTTCAACGAAAAGTATCGGGGAGGCCTGACCTATTGGAAGTTCGACAAGAAGGAAGGTCGCATCAAGCCCGAAGAGTCCTTCACTTTCGAGTTCCCGCCCTACAGCCAGGATCTCTCCGACGCGGGTAAGGGTCCCTCCTATGGCTGGGGTTTCACCAACTCCTTCTGTTCGGAGCGGTACGTTGGTGGAATCGAAAAGGGTCGTCCTCCCTTCGAGGCGGGCTGTTCCTCCAAGGACACCGACTTCCTCCACGTGACCAACTGGAAGAAGGCCGAGGAGCTGATCAAGGCCGGTAAGATCGGCAAGAAGGTCAACGGCATGACCCTCATCTCCATGAAGGAGGCCGTGGACAATGGTCTGCTCTACCTGATTCCGGAGCCCAAGTCCCCCCACGGCGTGGACGTCGTGCCCACCGGCGACAAGATCGTCGTTTCGGGTAAGCTGGACAGCCACACCTGGGTGTATGACTGGAACAAGATCACCGATGCCATCAAGAACAAGAAGTTCGAAGGCAAGGATCCGTACGGCATCCCCATCATTCCACTGAAGGCCGTGCTGCACACCTCGGTGAACGTGGGCCTGGGTCCGTTGCATACCCAGTTCGACTCCAAGAAGTGCATCGCCTACACCTCCATCTATGTGGACTCCATGATCACCAAGTGGGACTACTGCAAGGGCAAGGTGCTCGATCAGTTGCCCATCCACTACAACGTGGGTCACCTGGTGACGATGGAAGGCGACTCGGTGCACCCCGATGGCAAGTACCTCATCGCCCTCAACAAGCTGTCCATCGATCGCTTCAATCCGGTGGGTCCTCTGCATCCGCAGAACCACCAGCTGATCGACATCAGCGGCGAGAAGATGCAGCTGCTGTACGACATGCCGCTGCCGTTGGGCGAGCCCCACTATGTGGTGGCCATCAAGGCCGACAAGCTCAAGCCGGTGATCCGCTACAAGTCCGGCTGGAACAGCCGCGAGGACAAGCGTTCCGAGTGGCGTGTGCGCGCCGGTCGCGAGAAGGTCGAGCGCACCTGTGACGCCAACGGCAAGTGCGTGGTGCATGTCTATGGCACCGCCATCCGTTCTCACCTGACTCCGGAAATCATCGAGGTTACCGAAGGGGATCAAGTGCATATCCACATCACCAACCTCGAGCGGGCTGAGGACGAGGTGCACGGCTTTGCCATGTACGGTCACAACGTCCAGCTCTCCCTGGAGCCGGGCAAGACGGCCACCGCCTCCTTCGTGGCTGACAAGCCGGGTGTGTATCCCTACTACTGCACCGAGTTCTGCTCGGCGCTCCACCTGGAGATGCAGGGCTATCTCCTGGTCAAGCCGAAGGGATACAAGGAAGAGGCCAAGGGCCTGAAGGCCGGCACCACCTACACCGAGGCTGATTACAGGAAGCAGGTGAAGACCAACCTGGAGACCCAGGAGGTCATCAACCAGGTGGTGGGCTTCATCACCAGCCACAACTACAAGGACTTCCCCACCGTGGTTGCTCTGGTGGAGGATGCCACCGACCAGCTCGGCTTCGCCAAGGATGCCCGTGCCAAGGCGGAAGCGGCTGCTGCCAAGAAGGACTGGAACAACGCCATGCTCTGGGCCAACCAGTGGTGGCAGTACCAGGTGAAGGCTGCAGACCTGGGTCTGCGTGCCAAGACCTACCTGGAGGAGCACGGCGCCAAGAAGATCAAGTGATCAACGCTTGATCGGCACCACCGGATCCCCGGCCTCGGCCGGGGTTTCGGGAGGCTTCCGAAAGTCCTAATATTGGGGGCGAGTCATCGCCCCCTTTTCAATCGAGGAGAAGCAAGATGTTCAAGAAGAAGATTTCGTTGGTGCTGTTCGGTTCATTGCTGGCGTTGGGAGCCCTTACCGGCAATGCCAGTGCCGCCGACGCCAAGAAGCTCTACATGACTTGCGCTGCCTGTCACGGCAAGGATGGGAAAACCCCTCTCATGCCTGCCTATCCGAAGATAGCTGGGCAGAACAAGGAATATGTGCTGCAGCAGCTCAAGGACATCATGAGTGGTGCTCGCGCCAATGGCCAGTCGGTAGCCATGAAGGGTGTATTGGTCACTCCGGATGGCAAGCCGCGGTTCACCGATGAAGAATTGAACGTGCTGGCGGATTACGTGTCCAAGATGGCGCCCTGAAATAAAGACTCGGGAATTTCCCCCGCCTCGTTGAAATCGAGTTCTGGTGGGGCGGGGGATTCAGGCGAACCCGACGAGAGCTGATTCGGACAGGGCGGTTGAGGTGGATCTCCGCCCTGCTTTTTTCCCTTTTTGCTTGAGAATATTCGAATATACGGGACCATGGTTGCTGTCAAGCCGTTCGTTTCGTTGCTTCTTCTCCTGATTCTTGTCCGTGCCGGGGCGGAGGAACGGGTGATACCGGAATTCGATCCTTATGACGCTGAAGACATCATGGATGTCTGTGCCGGTTGCCATGGAATCTATGGCCAGGGTACTCCGGATGGCGAATATCCCCGTCTTGCCGGGCAGGATCCGGTCTATCTGGCGCGCCAGATCGAAGCCTTCAAGAATCGCAAGCGAATCAATATCCCCATGATCCCTTATGCCAACGACCGTGAATTGCCGCCAGAGGACGTGGAGACCATAACCGCCTACTTGGCCAGCATCGAATTACCGCGCCATCTGAGCCCGCTGGACCCCGACAAGGAGTTCGATGCTCTGGCGCGCTTGGAGGAGAGCAAGAAGGTGCTGAACATTCCACACTATCCGGGGAACCCGGAAAATGGCGAACGTTTCTATCGCAAGGAGTGCGCCAGCTGCCATGGGCGCAATGGGGAGGGAAACTGGAAGAAGCATGTCCCCATGCTCACCGGGCAACACACCAAGTACCTGTTGCGGCAGATCGAGTTGATTCGGAAAGGGGAGCGTTTCCACGATTCCCCGGAAGATGCCGAGCTGTTCCGGGAATACAGTGACCAGGAGATCGACGACATGCTCGCCTGGTTGTCTCGCCAGGACGACTGAACTCGGATTCTTTGCTGTTTTCTTCGGTTGGGCGCTGCGGATGGTTCACCTCGAACGCTGAACCTCCCTGGCCATGAGGGAATTCCACGCGTCTGAGGAGGTTTCCATAGGGAGGCGCCTGGCTTGGTCTATACTGCGATGCAGCAATGAACTTGATGTTTCTCAAGTGAAACTGGATTTGGCAGTGTTAGCATTTCATCGTTTTCCAATGTTGTGAACGGGTGATCGACATCCGTCTTACCCAGAGTCTGGAGGATCTTCCATGAAAAAACGTTCGATCGTCTCAATTACCGGTCTTGCCGCTGTCATGCTCGTGAGCGGCTCTGCCTTCGCCTGGCTGGAAAAAACCGGTGAGCGGGACGAGGCGCTGAGCCTGAAGCCCAATCGTGAAAACGGTATCGAGGTGTATGAGGTGTGTGCAGCCTGTCACCTCACCGAAGGCTGGGGCACCAAAGATGGTACTTTCCCGCAGATCGCTGGTCAGCACCAGACCGTGCTGGTCAAGCAGCTTGCAGACATTCGCGAAGGCAACCGGGACAACCCAACCATGTATCCCTTCGCCAAACCCGAATCCATCGGGGGTCCCCAGGCAATGGCCGACGTGACCCATTACATCTCCCAGCTTCCGATGAACCCGGACAATGGCAAGGGTCCTTGGGAGCCAGGCACCCCGGAATGGGAAAGGGGTAAAAAACTGTTCGAGGAAAACTGCGTGAAATGCCATGGCGAGCATGGGGAAGGGAGCGCTGAAAAGTTCTATCCCAAGATTCAGGGGCAGCACTATCTCTACATGCTGCGCCAGTTCGAATGGATTCGCGATGGTAAACGCCGCAACGCCAACCCCGAGATGGTGGAGCAGATCAAGAACTTCACCGACGAGGACATGAAACATGTGATCAACTATGTCTCCTGGATCAAGGTGCCCAAGGAGGATCTGGCGCCTTCCAAGGACTGGACCAATCCGGACTTCGACTGAACCTATTAGTGTCCTGGTAACCCACCTGCCGGTGGACTGTTCCAGTGGCAGGTGGGTTGAAGTTGGGCCCTGGCTCTGCTGGGGCGTGGTGAAGGGAGAAGCGCTGGGCCGCTTCTTTCTTCGTTATGGGGTGGTGAAATCCCGACTGATCACGGGGTTTGGCCTGCCGATTGAAAACGATCATGGTACTTGGTGGCTGCCGGAGTATATTGCTGCGGATACCATGTTTCCGAATCCGGGGTGAATCATGTCCAAGCGAGTCATCGTCTCCAACCTGCTGATCCTGGCCAGCCTGGTGCTGCTGGTGGTGATCTATTTCGCGCCCATCTGGTGGGTGTCGCTCACTGCGCCCAACTATCCGCCCGAATCCTTCCCGGACGGGGTGCGGATCCACTTCCACATGAATGGAGTCTTCAATGGCTGTAAGAAGGTGGCCAAGAAGGAGATCGAAGAGGAAGAGGCGCTGGATTGTGTTCACGAGATGGATACCATCAACCACTATGTGGGGATGTATCCCATCGCTTCCGGCGGGGTGGTGGAGAAGGCCTTCTCCCCTTTCCTGCTTTCCCTCTTGGGGGTGATGCTGATCGGTTTCGCCTGCACCAAGCCCAAGATCCGGCTGGTGCTGATGGCGGTGGGTTTCGGCATCATCATCTTGTGGATGTCACTGTACTGGTTTGGCAAGGATGGATTGAAGTATCAGCCAGCCGGCTATATCCAGGCGTTGGTGACCTCTCTGGGTCAGGATCGTGGTGGGGACACCGGCAATCGGGCAGCCCAGGCGGTGATCGAGCGCATTCGCGAGTCCGTGGGTGACGAGGCGGTAGATATCGAAGAGGTCAAGAAGAAAGTTCAGGACGAAAAGGCCAAGGAACTGCTGGAGATCGCCTCTTCCCTCGCCCAGGGAGACGTGGAGGAAGGGAAGGAGACCGCCGTGAAGAACAAGAAGCTGGCCAACATCCAGCTTTTGAAAGAGGCGTTCGAAGCAGATCAGGCGAAGAAACCGGCGGACCAGCGCGAAGAGTGGACCGGGAGTGGCCAGCAGGTGCTGCGCTGGCACTATGAGAAGAGCCTGGGGCGCTACTTCAACAATCCCGCCGAGATCGAACCCATGGTACGGAAGATGACTTTGGCGGCCAACATCGTTTTCTGGGCCGTGATTGCCGCCATGCTCCTGTTGTTATGGGGCGCACGCAAGACGGGTGGACTCATCTACTGGCTGATGATCGTGGTGCCCATGCTGCTGCCGGTATTCTTCGTCATCGAATATTCGGCCTGGCTATGGTGGTACGGCCACAACCTGAACTCCATGGGTGCCTTCACCGTGAAGCCCTTCATGCCCACGGTGTTCGGCGATGGCAAGGTGGCTCAGTTCACCACCCACTCCTATCCCTACTGGGGCTTCTTCCTGATGCTCCTTTTCTCCGCCCTGTTGGCGGTGGCTGCGCTGCTGCGGCTCAAGGAGTTCAAGGAGAAAGGTGAGGAATGACCGCATGGTTGCGCCTGCTGTTCCTGCTGCTCACGTTGCTCGTGCAGTCGGTTGGAGCAGCAGGCGCCTACCCTTCGCTGCAGGAGCTGGTGGACCAGACCCCGGAGGGGGGCACCCTTTCGCTCGCTCCGGGTACCTACTCAGGGCCTGTGGTGGTGGACAAACCCATGACCATCGACGGTGGTGATCAGGTGACGGTGGATGGTGGCGGCAAAGGCACCGTGATCCTGCTCGATACCGATGGCGCCACCATCAAGAACCTTCATATCACCGGTTCCGGCGAGGCGGTGAACGACCTGGATTCCTGCGTCCAGGTACGCGGCAATTACAACGTCATCAAGGACAACGTCATGGACGACTGTCTCTTTGGCGTGGATCTGCAGCAGTCCAACAACAACATCGTGCGACGCAACCGGATCAGCTCCAAGACCGAATTCGGCTTGGGACAGCGCGGTGACTCGGTACGCTTGTGGTACAGCTTCGACAACAAGATCACGGATAACGAGATCACCAATGTGCGCGACATGGTGGTTTGGTATTCGGCCAACAACGTCATTGCCCGCAACCGCACCTCCAACAGTCGTTATTCTCTCCATTTCATGTATTCACGCTACAACCTGGTGGAGGACAACTATTATGTGAACAATGCAGTGGGCATTTTTCTCATGTACAGCGATTCGGTGGTGGTGCGCAACAATACCGTTGCCCATGCGGTAGGGCCCACCGGCATCGGCATCGGCTTCAAAGAGACCTCGGACCTCACCATCGAAAACAACAAGGTGCTCTACTGCGCCAGCGGTTTCTACATCGATGTTTCGCCCTTCCAGCCAGATACCACCAACCGCTACCGTGGCAACCTGGTGGCCTATAATGGCATCGGTATCCGCTTTCTGAACGACTGGCACGACAACCTCTTCACCCACAACCAGTTCGTGGACAATCTCACCCAGGTGGTGGTGAGCGGCGGGGGTACCGCCAACAACAACCTGTGGAAGGGCAACTACTGGAGCGATTACACGGGGTTCGACCTGAATCGCGACGGCATCGGTGACCAGCCCTACGAGCTTTATAACTATGCGGACCGTCTCTGGCAGGACGTGCCCTATGCCCAGTTCTTCAAAGGGTCACCGATCCTGGAAGTGCTGGACTTTCTTCAACGGCTGGCTCCCTTCTCACCACCGGTGTTGCTGGTGCGGGATCCCGAGCCACTGCTCCAACCTCCCGGCAAGGTGGAGGTGGCGAAGAAGGTCGAGGAAAAAGATGCCTACGACCTGCTGAGAGAGAGCCTGGAGAACTGACCATGACCAAGAAACGTGGAATGACCCCCCAGCAAAGGGCCCGGCGGAAGTTTCTCAATTCCATTGCCCTCGCTGCAGGTGTCACCGGCGTCTCCTTGATGGGATTTGTGCCGGTGGCGGCGAAGAAACTGAATGAGCGGTTGCGCCCCCCGGGGGCTCTCAACGAGGATGAGTTTCTGGCTGCCTGTATCAAATGTGGTCAGTGCGTCCAGGTCTGTCCGGTGGAGGCGATCAAGCTGGCGGACCTCACCGACGGTTTTGGTGTCGGTGTGCCCCACATCGAGGCACGGGATCAGGCCTGCGACTTTTCCTGCGATGGCCTGCAGTGTGTGCTTGCCTGTCCAACAGGGGCTCTGATTCATGAGATCGCTTTTCCCTCGCAGGTGGACATGGGGATCGCCAAGGTGGTGGCGCCGGCCAAGTGTCTGGCAGTGCAGGGCAAGGGCTTCAAGGGGCAGGCCAGGGGGCCTGACTTCAAGGGCAAGCTGCGCTATGCGGAGATCGACCGCTGGAATCCCATCCAGGTGGCGGATCATCCTTACGACCTGGAGCTGTGCGACCTGTGCGTGCGCCAATGTCCCATCGAGATCCAGATCATCGACTGCGCCAAGGACGATGAGAAAAAGCGTGAACAGCTGGGCCTGGTGGCCAAGCGGCAGCCCGGCGAGTGCCCGCCAAAGCACGCCATCGAGTTGCGCCCTATTGAATCCAGCGATGGGACGAAACGCATGCAGCCGGTGATCCTGGAGGGCTGCGTGGGCTGCGGTGTGTGTGAAATGATCTGCCCGGTGGAGCCATCGGTGATCGTCATCGATCCAACAGAAAGCAGAGAGAAGAGTCGGGGGATGCGGGCATGAGCGGAATCCTGGAATCGTTGCGGGTGCTGCTGGGTGGAGATCCCAAGCGAGTGCCCAAGAAGGAGATGCCTGATGAGGTACGGGAGCTCCATGCGCACAAGTTCAGCGACAAGGAGCGTATCGAGGCGATCCGCATCGAGCTGGCTCACAAGGAACAACACAAGATGCCGGAGAAGAAGCGACGCCTGCGCTGGGCGGTGCTGATCGCGGTCAACCTGTTGTTCGTGGTTTCCTATTACCTGGATATCCAACTGCTGGAAGGGGCTCTCACCGCCTCCCGTTTCATGGGCTTCCACATGGCCGATCTCAACTCTGCACTGCAGGTGATGCTGGCCTTCAAGCATGTGGTGATCAACCTGTTGATCGGAACTGCCACGGTCTTCGTGCTCTGGTGGTTGCTGGGGGGGCGCACCTTCTGCTCCTGGGTCTGTCCCTACCATCTGGTGGCGGAATGGGCGGAGATGCTACATGAAAAACTGCGTGCCAAGGGCTGGGCCATGGACATCCAGTTCGATCGACGCTCGCGTACCTGGCTCTGGATCCTGTTCGCGGTGCTGGCTTTCGCCACCGGCTATACGGTGTACGAAACCATCTCCCCCACTGGCATCCTGAGTCGCGCGCTCATCTACGGACCGGGGGTGGCTCTGGTCTGGGTGGGATTGATCCTGCTGTTCGAGATCTTTTTCTCTCGCCGCGCCTGGTGCAGGTATGCCTGTCCCATCGGGCTCACTTATGGCTTGGTGGGGGCCACCTCTCCCTTCACCGTGCATTACAAGCTGGAGAACTGCTACCACGAGGGCGAATGCCGCAAGGTCTGCCTGGTGCCGCACGTGCTCGACCTGACCATCAAGGGCAGGGCGCCTGCACTGGAGCTGGACGTGGGCGCGGACTGCACCCGCTGCCTGCGCTGCGTGGACGCCTGCCCCACCGGCGCGCTGACCATCAAATACAAGGGCCTGGGCGGCCTGGTGTGATGTTGGCCAGGAGTCGCGTATGAGTCTGATCCAGCTGCAGCAGGTCACCAAGCGGTTCCGCCGCCACCAAGTGCTCAAGGGTATCGACCTGGCCATCGAGCGGGGGGACCGTGTGGCCCTGGTGGGATCCAACGGGGCCGGCAAGACCACTCTCATCCGCTGTCTGCTGGGGGAGTACAACCATGGTGGAACCTTGCTCGTGGGCGGGCTGGAGCCGCGTAGCCATCGTACCGAGGTGCTGGGCCGGGTAGGGTTCGTGCCGCAGATCTCTCCGCCGTTGAAGATGCCGGTGGGTCAGCTCATCCAATTTGCCGCAGGCGTGTGTGACAGTGATCCGGAGCGGATGAAGGCGGTGGCCGGTGACCTGGGGCTGGATGCGGATGCCATCCGTCACCAGCCCTTCAACCGGCTGTCGGGGGGCATGAAACAGAAACTGCTCATCGCCATCGCGCTGGGCAGGGACTGCGAACTGCTGGTGCTGGACGAACCTGCCGCCAACCTGGATCCGGAGGCGCGGCACCGCTTTTTCGGGCTGCTCGCCGAACGCAAGGAAAAGGCGGCCATGATCATCTCCAGTCACCGGTTGGACGAAGTGGCCTCTCTGGTGAACCGGGTGGTGGAGATGGACCAGGGCCGTATCGTGCTGGACGACCAAGTGGCCGACGATGTCTCCATGACCTCGGTGCTGCGCAGCCGGGTGACCTTGGTACGGCCCAGCGAGGCCTTTGCCCGAGCCATCCGGCAATGGGGCTTCGAGGAACGGGACGATGGGCTCGCATGGGAAGGAAAGGTGGCCGGCCCCGACCGGCTGCGTTTTCTGGGCGTCCTTTCCCGTTATGCAGCCCTGCTACGGGGCATTCACTTGGAAGAGGCGGAGAATGGCTGAGCCGCTTTTCAGACTGTGGCACGGGGTGGCGGAGTGGCGCCGGGGAACCCTGTTCTCCGTGTGGCTGGGATTGATGACACTGGCTTTGACAGGCTGTTCTCAAGGACCCGATACCGGGCCGGGAGAGGTGCGCTGGGATCGGGATATCTGTGTCCGTTGCGCCATGGCCATCAGCGACCCCATGTATTCGGCTCAGATCCGGGTACATCCCCCCGGCGGGGGTAGGAGCAAGCTGTACAAATTCGACGACATCGGTTGTGCCGTCATCTGGCTCGACCAGCAGCCGTTCAAGGAGGATCCCAGCGTGGAGATCTGGGTGAACGACTACCACACCGGAAAATGGATCGATGCGCGCAAGGCCTGGTACGTGCCGGGCAGGGTGACCCCCATGGGCTATGGCCTTGGGGCCACCATCCGCAAGGAGCCGGGTGCCATGGATTTCTCGGCAGCGCGAAGACATATCTACCAGGTGGAACAAAGCTATCATCTCCATCGCGGCGAAACACCTGATCACTCCCACCCGGAAACCGGTTCCCAATGAAGCACCTGATCCTCACTGCCAGGGCAGACATCAGCGAGTCCCTGCGTTCCCGTTGGTTCTTCGTCTACTCTCTCGTCTTCGGTGGCGTGGTGGTGGCGCTCTTTCTTTCCGGCCTCACCGAGTCGCGCATCATGGGCTTCACCGGCCTGTCCCGGCTGCTGGTGACCTATCTGCAGATCACCATGGCCATACTGCCGCTGTTCGTGCTCATCACCACGGTGCGCTCGGTGGCCGGCGACCGCGAGGCGGGGATCTTCGAGTATATGCTCTCCCTGCCGGTGAGCCTCTCCAGTTGGTTCTGGGGCAAGCTGCTGGGCCGTTTCGTGGTGGTGTTCCTGCCGGTGGTGCTGGCGATGTTCGGTGCCGTGGCCTGGGGCATGGTGAAAGGGGTGGAGATCCCCTGGGCTCAGGTGATCCTCTACACCATTTTCCTGATCTCCCTCGCCTGGTGTTTTCTTGGTATCGGAATGTTCGTCTCCAGTGTGGCCCGCTCCTCGGATGTGGCCACGGGGGCAGCTTTTCTGGTCTGGCTCTTTCTGCTGCTGTTTCTCGACCTGATACTGCTCGGTGCCCTGATCCGGGAAGGGTTGCCGCCGGAGACCATCATCGCCATCGCTCTGGCCAATCCCCTGCAGGTGTTTCGCACCGGGGCCATGCTGCTGTTCGATCCCCAACTGGTGCTGCTGGGACCGGCTGCCTATGTAATCCTGGACAACTTCGGAGAGAGGGGTTATCTGGCCTGGACCATTCTCTATCCTCTGGTGTTGGGCACGCTGTTCGCATGGGTCGGCTATCGCATCTTTCGCCGGGGTGACCTGCCTTGACCAGAGAATCCTCCAGCAGGTGGGTGCTGCCACTGGTGGTGCTGGTGCTGGTAGCTTCCCTGGCAGCCGGATACTGGCTTTTCCGGGACTACCTCAACCCGCCCCAGGCTGTGGAGCTGGAACCGGATGGTTGCGATCTTCAGAAGAAGGCCTGCCGCCGCAGCCTGCCGGGTGGCGGCGAGATGGTGTTCGAGATACAGCCTCGTCCCATTCCCCTGGTGACGCCGCTGAAGCTGCGGGTGGAGGTGAAGGGCGTTCCCGTGCGACGGGTGGAGGTGGATTTCACCGGGCTCAACATGAACATGGGCTACAACCGGCCCCGGCTCAAGGAGGTGGCACCGGGCCGTTTCGAGGCAGAGGGTTATCTGCCGGTCTGCATCCGTCAACGCATGGAATGGCAGGCCAAGGTGCTGCTGTATCTGCCGGGCAAGGTGGTGGCAGTACCCTACCGTTTCGACACCATCCGGGAGTAGGCCGGGCTTCAATCCGTTCCATCGTTACGGATATCTCGTGTTTGGCGGCTTCCACGGCCACCTTGTTCTCATTCTGGTTTCGGTACTGGTCCTGGTGGATCCATAGGGTGCGTCGCGCGCATGGGGCCAAGGTCCATTTGCCGGACGAAGAGAAGACCGTCTTCCCAACGTTCTCGGCACTCTCTTCCTGAGGTGATATGGAAGGCCCAATCACCCTTGGCGCAATGCTTGTGATCGGATACGCCAAATGAATTCATCCTGGGTGAGCGGCGGGCTGAACAGAAAGCCTTGGTAGAACTTGCAGCCCATCTCCTGCAGCAGACGGTATTGTTCCTCGGTTTCCACCCCTTCGGCGACGACGTCCAGGTTCAGGTTTTGCGCAAGATCGATGATGGAGCGCGCAATGGCTTGGTCATTGCTGTTTTCCACGATGTGATCGATGAAAGATTTGTCGATCTTCAATTCATCGAGGGGAAAGTCTTTCAGATAGCGCATGGAAGAATATCCGGTACCGAAATCGTCGATGGACAGGCGGAAGCCGTGATTCTTCAGTTTCTGCATGGCCTGCATGGTGAGATCGACATCCTGCACCATGGCCTCCTCGGTGATCTCCAGGATGATGAACTCAGGGTCGATTCGATACTTCCGGGACTGCTCGATCACGAAATCGACGAAGCCGGGATCGTGAAACTGGTGTGCGGATACATTGACGGAGATGCTGGTCAGGTCCCGGTTTTGTAACAGAGACCTGTTTCCGGAAATCATGTCGAAGGTCTGAACAAGGATCTGCTGCCCGATTTCCACGATCAGGCCGGTTTCCTCCGCGATGGGAATGAACAGATTGGGAGGCACCAGGCTTCCATCCTCCTGTTGCCAGCGAACCAGTACCTCGGCGGAGCAAATGGTCATGGCCCGGTTCACCTTCGGCTGGAGGTGCAGAAGGAACTGATGCTTTTGGATGCCGATATGGAGCCGGCGCTCGGTTTCGAAGCGCTGGTCGATCTTTTGCTGCATTTCCGGTTGAAAAACGACGATGCGGTTGCGTCCCATGGCTTTGGCTTCATGCAGGGCATTGTCGGCCTGCTTCAGCAGTGCCTCGCAATCGCACTCCCCGTTTCCATACAGGACGATGCCGATGCTTGCGGTGATCCGGTATTTTTTCCCCGCGATGAGTATGTTGCGGGCGATATGGCGCTGAAAACTTCCGGCCAACTCCTTCGCGGTCCGTAATGCGGCATTTTCATCATCGGGCAGGTCGTTCAACAGGACGATGAACTCGTCCCCTCCGATGCGAGCCACCAGATTTTTTTCGTTTTCGGGATAATCGAGCAGATTGCTGAGTCTGCGGGCGACTTCGATCAGCAGTTGATCACCGATGGAATGGCCGAGAGATTCGTTCAGCAGCTTGAAGTGGTCCAGGTCGATGAACAGCAGTGCGCCGTGGGAGCGGGATCGATTGTGATTCTTCGCCTGCTGTTGAAGATGTTCCTCCAGCAGCCTCCGGTTCGGCAGCCGGGTGAGCGTATCATGCAGATAGAGATGGCGGATGTGAGAATAGGATGCATCGATTTCTTTCCGCATCCGGTTGATGGCATATACCAGCGCACTGAGTTCGTCATCCTTCGTCCAGTGATTTTCCTTTCGGCTCAAACGGAGGTCCTGCAGCGGGGCCCCCAGCCGGAGGTTGTTGGTGTAGTTTTGTATGGCGGTCAAATGCCGGGAAATCAATGACCAGACGATGAAAAGAATGAAGGTGGAGACGAAGAAGGTCTTGATGGTCTGGGTAACCAGTATGTAAATGAAGGTGTCCAGCAGCTCGTTGTAGACATTCTCCAGGGTGGCGGCAATCTTCAGCTGCCCCAGAGGGACCTCTCTGCCGTCGACGGAATAGGTCAGGTTCAGGTTGCGTTCCCGGAAGTTCTTTTTCGGCTTTTTGCCCTGCCGGATCAGAGGGCGCCCCTTTTCGTCCAGGATTTCGAGGTAGACGATATCCTTGTTCTGCAATATGCCTTCGAGCATGAGCTCGATGGAGCTCAGGTTCAGCATCCAGAGATTTTCCTCGAGCGCTTTCAGGCTGGTGCTGGCGATCTCGTCCATCTCCTGTTCGATGCGGGTGAGGCCATCCTGATAATCGCGATAGAGCTGCAACGAGGTGAAGAACAGAGTGATGACAGAGCTGAAGAGCAGAACGTAAACCACGGTCCTGCGCGCCAGTTTGCTCTTGAACAGGTAGAGAATCTCCTTCATGTCCGTATTTCTTTGGAGAGCATCGGTGTGGCAGATGGAATCAGAGCGATCTCCGGTGGCATCCCTTTCAGTTTCCTTTCATTCTCTGGAGGCGTCGATCGATTCTGGAAAAATAACGGTTCAGGATGGCCTGGTATACGCCTTCCTTTCTCATTTGGCGCAAAACCCGGTTGATTTGTGGAACGAGGGCAGCATATGGGGAATCCTTTCGGATCAGCAGGGAAAAGTGGATTGTGGCCAGTTGATGGGGACCGGGGATGATCTTTTTCAGGTTTTGACTGTAGGGGGACTTTTCTTCGATGAGCTTTTGCAATACCGACATCCCCGGATACTTTCCCAGCACGTAGATATCCACGCGGCCATTCGCCAGCATGTAGAGGGCAGAGCTGTAGGAGGGAGCCCAGACGACGTCCAGGCCCTTCAAATTCTCTTCGGCCCATCCAGAGCCGATGGTATCCACGATCTTGAAGCCCTTGAGATCCCGAAGGTTACGGATCGCCAGGATTTCCTGAATCCTGGGGTTGTCGATGCGGGCGAAGGCCCGCTCGCTGACGGTGTAGATCGGGTTCGTGGCCAGGAAGAGTCTGCTGCGCTTCCGGGTCATTGCGGTGATCATGCCATCGCCCTTGCCGTCCGCGATGAGCTTCTGTGCTCGTTTCCAGGGATAGAGCTCCACGCTCAATGGGATATCCAGGCGCCGGAAGATCTCAGACATGATGTCATAGTAGATGCCGACCGGTTTGCCCTGCTCGTCCTTGGCAATGAAGGGGTAGTAGTCCTCGTCATCGATCCAGTGGAATGCGTGTTCCTTCTCCACCCCCACAGCTTCGCTCCGGACCGATGCCAGCAGCAGCAAAAACGGGAGAAGTGCACTCAAAAACCTTTTCAGTGCCAAGCTGACTTTCATGGCTCCTGCACCTGCCCAGGATGAAGTGAAGGTTTCGTTTTCCATTTCTCTCCGACAGAGGATGAGGGGAGAGAGCAGCCGGGTGAACGAGGTTCCTCCGGCACAGGGATGAGGCGGCAGGATCGACTGCACCAAGCGGTCGGGTATTGAGCAAACCGCGTCTGCGGTGCAGCGCATCCTGACGCGCGATCCCCGGGTCCCGTTGGGGAAACAGCAAAAGTTCGATGGATCATGGAGCCCATCGGACAAATCTCTCTCGTAAGCCATCGAGCACCAAGGGACGAAATCCGATGGACGAGTAGGGAAGTCTAAGTCACCCCGGGGGGGAGTGTAAGCACTAGGCGGCATTCATTGCGAAATATTTGAAGGACAGCACCTTACGGGCAGCCGGGACGGCTCTTGCTGTAGAATGAGCACAGGCGTATCCCTGCTCCTGCCATCAGTGCCCGGAGGGCGGCCAAATCCATGAATCTGCATCTCGCACCTCCTTCATTCCGACCGCTGCCATGAGATTCGTGCCAACAGCTGGTGACCGTCTGCAAAGCTCGCCTTGCGTTCCCAGCCAAGGGTATACGATCCGCTTGGGCCGGGATTGAATCGGAGGTTCTCCGCGCCTGCCTCGCATGTTCCAACAAGACGCCATTCCACCCTCACCAACCCCCGTATGGCTGGGTCGGCTCGTCCTGGAGCTGAAGCGGCTCGCCGGCCCCCTGCTGGTCAGCCGCCGCCGGGGGTTGCTCTCCATCACTTTCGATGTGCCTCTCGCTCCCTTGTCCGCGCCGGGAATCGCGACGGGCCACTGGTTTTTCTGGCATCGCCCTGCTTCGGATCATCGTTTGCTGGGTGTCGGGCTGGCGGCGGAAATCTCTTCTTCCGGTGGGGCACGCTTCCAGCATTTGGCCCGACAGGTGGAGAAGGCACAATCCGGCTGGACCCATATCAACCAGGGGCAGGCCAGCCCCCTGGCCCGCGCTTTCCTGGGCTTTGCCTTCGATCCCGAACATGAGCCGGCCGGTCGCTGGCAGGGATTTCCCAACCTGGCCTTCATCGTGCCCAGCCTGCTGCTGGAGTGGCGCAACGGAGGGTGCACACTCACCTTCAGCCACGACTGCGAAACGGCGCTTCCGTCCGAGCAGGTGATCTCCAACTGGCTGGCACACCTCTACCGGCTCCTGGCAGTGGAAGAGGAGCAGCAGCTGACTGCCGGCGAGCTGCTGGCGCAACGGGAATATCCCCCTTCCAGCCAATGGGTGGGGACGGTGGCCGATGCCGTGGAAGCCATCCGTAGCCAGGAGCTTGAGAAGGTGGTGCTGTCGCGCACCCTGGAGCTGGCGTTCGACCGCCCGCCCTCTTCCGGGCCGTTGCTGGAGCGGCTGGCGGGGGATTTTCCCGGTTGCACCAGCCTGGGGGCCTGCTTCGGCGGTGCCACCCTGCTGGCGGCCACGCCCGAGCGGCTGCTCTCCATGGAAGGATCGCGGGTGACCAGTGACGCCATCGCCGGCACCCTGGCGGGAGAAACCGCCATTACCGATTCAGCAATGTTGAACCATGAACACCGTCCCGTGGTGGAGGCCATCCGGCACGCCTTCCATCGCTGCTGTGACGAGGTGGAGGTGGAACCGGCCCCCCGTTCCCTCGAGCTGCGGGAGCTCTCCCACCTGGCCACCGCCGTCCGCGGGCGGTTGCGGCCCGGTGCCGGCCTCTTCCGCCTTCTCGAAACGCTCCATCCCACCCCCGCCGTGGGCGGCGTCCCCCGCGCCCGGGCGCTTGATTGGATCCGCGCCGCCGAGCCCCATTCGCGGGGCTGGTACACAGGGGCCTTCGGTTGGATCGGGGATCGACAGCGGGCCGAGCTGGCAGTGGTTCTCCGTTGTGGCCTGCTGGAAGACCGGCGCCTGACGCTCTATGCCGGAGCGGGCATCACCCGGGCCTCCGATCCCGGCGCCGAGCTCGAAGAGACCGCGCTCAAGTTTCGCCCTTTGCTGGACCGTCTGTCATGAGCGACGGCGGCCGCATCAATCTCGACTGGGCGCTGTCCCTGCTGGAAGGGCTGGTGGGCGCCGGGTTGCAGGAGGTGGTGATCTCGCCCGGCTCGCGCAGCACCCCCCTGGCGCTGGCGGCGCTGCTCCACCCTCAGGTGCACCAGACGGCGATCCTCGACGAGCGCTGCGCGGCCTTCACCGCCCTGGGGATGGCCAGGGCGAGTGGGCGGCCGGTGGCGCTGGTGGCCACCTCCGGCAGCGCGCCGGGCAACTGGCTGCCGGCGGTGATGGAGGCCGACGAGGCGGGGGTGCCCCTCATCCTGCTCAGTGCCGACCGCCCCTGGGAGCTGCAGCAGTGCGGCGCCAACCAGACCACCGACCAGCTCGCCCTGTTCGGCAGCCACGTGCGCGCCTTTCACGCGCTCTCGGAGGCAGTGGAGGACGAGGCTCTGCGCGGTCGGCTGCGCGACCTGGGACGGCAGGTGATGTTCCAGGCCCAGTGGCCCGACCCGGGGCCGGTCCATCTCAACCTGCGGTTTCGTGAACCCCTGGTGCCGGCGGGTGAGCTGCCACGGCCCGAAGCCGTGGCGGTGGAACTGGTCCCGAAGCCCCGGCTCCATCCGCCGCCCGAGGTGGTGGAGAAGCTTTGCGAGACTTTCCCAACGGGACCGGGCGTGGTGCTGGCCGGCGAAGGGGCGACGGCTGGGGTGGTGGCGCTGGCCGAGCAGCTGGGCGCGCCGCTGCTGGCCGACCCCCTTTCCGGCCTTCGGCATGCCGGCACCACCTCGCCCAACCTGGTGACAGCCTACGACCGTTTTCTGGCGGACCCGGAACGGGTGGCGGCGCTCCGGCCACGCTGGATCCTGCAGTTCGGCACCCTGCCACTCTCGGCCAACCTGCGGCAGGCACTTCAGGCGTGGCGGGTGCCCAACCACTGGGTGGTGGAGCCGCGCGGGCGCTGGCTCGATCCCCTGGGGCTGGGGGTGGAGCTCCTGGCCATGCAGCCGGATCCCCTGTGCCGGGCGTTGGAGGAAGCGGGGCTGTCACGGGAGGAGCCGCAGTGGCTCTACCGCTGGCGCCATCCCGAGCCGGCGGAAGAGGAGGGCCTGCCGCCCGAGGGCGAGCTGGTGTGCCGGCTCATCGAGGCTCTGCCGGACGAGAGCCTGCTCTTCTGCGGCAACTCGCTGGCAGTGCGCTGGATGGACGCCTGGTCGGGAAGCAGCGCGCGCCGTATCGCCATCCGGGGCAACCGTGGGCTGAGCGGCATCGATGGTAATCTCTCCGCCTTCATCGGCATGGCGCGGTGCTGGCCCGGCGGGGGGCGTAAAGCGGCGCTGCTGGGGGATCTCACCTTCCAGCACGACCTGGGGGCACTGGCCAACACCCTGGGTCTCGATGCCGTGGTGGTGGTGGTGAACAACGGGGGTGGCGGTATCTTCGAACGCCTGCCGCAGCGGAGGTTGCCTGGCTTCGATGCCCTGTGGCGCACGCCCCAGTCGTTGGATCTCTCCGGCCTGCCCGGCCTCTTCGGCACCGGCTTCATGCGGGTGGAGTCGATGGGGCGGTTTGCCGCCACCCTGGAGGCGGCCACCCGCTGCGGCGGCTTCCAGGTGGTGGAGGTGATGCTCCCCGGGCAGCGGGTATAATCCGCCAACCGACCCCCTTTTCCGGAGAGCAACGCATGGGCTGGCAGGCCGTTTCCCACCGTACCTACCAGGACATCCTCTACCACTACCACCGCCGCGAGGAGGGCATCGCCCGCATCACCATCAACCGCCCCGAGGTGAGAAACGCCTTCCGGCCGCGTACCGTGATGGAGCTGATGGACGCCTTCCACCACGCCCACCACGACCCGGGGATCGGCGTCATCATTCTCACCGGCGCGGGCGACCAGTCCTTCTGCGCCGGCGGCGACCAGAAGGTGCGGGGGGACGACGGCGGTTACCGCGACGAGCAGGGGGTCCACCATCTCAACGTCCTCGACCTGCAGATGCAGATTCGCCGCCTGCCCAAGCCGGTGGTGGCCATGGTGGCGGGTTATGCCATCGGCGGCGGCCACGTGCTGCACCTGGTGTGCGATCTCACCATCGCCGCCGACAACGCCCGGTTCGGCCAGACCGGTCCCAGGGTGGGTTCCTTCGACGCCGGCCTGGGTGCCGGCCTGTTGGCGCGCACCGTGGGGCTGAAGAAGGCCAAGGAGATCTGGTTCCTCTGCCGCCAGTACGATGCTCATGAGGCGCTGGCGATGGGGCTGGTGAACACCGTGGTGCCCCTGGAGCGGCTGGAGGAGGAGACCCTGGCCTGGTGCCGGCAGATGCTGAAGCACTCGCCCACGGCGCTGCGGCTGCTCAAGGCGGGCTTCAATGCCGACACCGACGGCCTGGCCGGCATCCAGGAGCTGGCCGGCAACGCCACCGCGCTCTTCTACATGACCGCCGAGGGGCAGGAGGGGCGCGACGCCTTCCTGGAGAAGCGCGAGCCCGATTTCAGCAGGTTTCCCCGCCGACCCTGATGACCCCTCTTCGCGCCTGGATCGCGGCCGTGCGGCCGAAGACGCTGGGATTGGCCGTGAGTCCGGTGCTGGTGGGCACGGCCCTGGGTGTTGCCGAGAAAGGGAGCTTTCACCCGGGGGTCTTCCTCGCCGCGCTGGCGGCGGCGGTGGCCATCCAAGTGGGGACCAACCTGCACAACGATGTGGCCGACCACCTCCGTGGCACCGACGGCGAGGATCGCCTGGGACCGGCTCGTGCCACTTCGCAGGGGTGGCTATCGCCGAAAGCGGTGACCCGGGGCGCCTGGGTCGCTTTCCTGCTGGCTTTTCTGCTGGGCTGCTACCTGGCCTGGATGGGTGGCTGGCCCATCGTGCTTCTGGGGCTGGCTTCTCTGGCGGCCGGTGCGGCCTATTCCGGCGGTCCCAGGCCGCTCTCTCATTTGCCGTTGGGGGAGCTGTTCGTCCTTCTCTTCTTCGGCTTGGTAGCGGTGGGTGGCAGTTTCTACCTCCAGACCGGCCGGTTCGACGGCCGCTCGCTGCTGGCCGGGTTGGTGGTGGGGTTGCCGGCTGCGGCGGTACTGGTGGTGAACAACTATCGGGACCGGCAGAGTGACGCCCGTGCCGGACGTAGAACCCTGGCGGTACTGCTGCCGCCTTCCGGCAGCCACCTGGAATATCTATTGCTGATGCTGGCGCCTTTTCTACTGCTACCTCTGTTGCTTTCGGCAAAGCAGGTCTGGCTGCCCATGCTTTCCCTGCCGCTCCACCTGTGGCTGGTGGTTCGTTTCCAACGTGCTCCGGTGGGTCCGGGGCTGAACCTCCTGCTGGCCCGTACCGCCCAGGCGCAGCTGCTGCTGGGCCTGCTGCTGTCGGCTGCGTTCCTGCTGCAGCCGGTGCTATGATGGCGAGCCGTTTCCGCCTACTCTGGACTGCAGGCCCATGAAGGCTTTTCTGAAACAGGTACTGGCGGTGCTGGTGGCGCTTTCCCTCTTCTGCTTCGCGCTGCTGGTGCTGGTGGCACTGATGCTGGGGTCCCAGGAGATCAGCCGTGCTGTGGAGCCCAAGACCCTGCTCACCCTGGACCTCGGCATACCCATTGGTGATCGCCCGCCCCGGGAAGAGTTTTCCGATCTGCTGGACAATGCCATGCAGGGCAGAAGCCGCAGTGCCTACACATTGCGGGAGGTGGTGACCGCCATCGACCGGGCGGCCGAGGACTCCCGCATAAGCGGCCTCTATATCAAGGGGCAGGTGGTTCGTTCCGGATATCGCTCCGGGTGGGCGGCGCTGCGCGAGGTGCGGGAGGCGATCCAGCGCTTTCGCGCCAGCGGCAAGCCGGTGATCACCTGGCAGGAGACTCTGGACGAGGCCACACTCTATGTGGTCTCGCCGGCCAACCACATCCTGCTTCATCCTCTGGGTATGGTGGAGTTCAACGGCCTCGCGGCCGAGGTGCTCTATTTCCGGGATGCCTTCGACCGTTATGGAGTGGGGGTCCAGGCGGTGCGGGACGGCAAGTACAAGTCGGCGGTGGAGCCCTTCGTCTCCAACCGGATGAGCGAGGCCAACCGCGCCCAGCTGGAAGCGTTGCTGGGGGATCTCTCCCGGGAGATGATCTCCGCCATCGCCACCAGCCGGAAGCTGGAACCGCAGCGGCTCGATGACCTGGTGCAGCGGCAGGGATTGGTGATAGCGGACGAGGCCCGTCAACTGGCCTTGGTGACTGCCCTGGGCCATTTCGATGTGGCGCTCGCCCGTCTGCGCAAGCTCACCGGAACCAAACCGGGCAAGCCCATCGAGCGCCGGATGGATGTGGCCGACTATTTCGACACCTTGAAGGAAACGGGTGGCGACAAGGTGGCGGTGATCTACCTGGAAGGCACCATCGTTTCCGGCAACGATCCCCGGCAGGTCGGGGCGGAACGGCTGGCTCGTCTACTGCGCAAGGCACGCGAGGACGATGCGGTGAAGGCGGTGGTGCTGCGCATCAACAGTCCTGGCGGAAGCGCCACAGCGGCGGATGTGATCGAGCGGGAGGTGCGCCTGTACCGGAAACAGAAGCCTCTGGTGGTTTCCATGGGGACGGTGGCGGCGTCGGGGGGTTATTGGGTGGCGGCGCCTGCCGACGAAATCTGGGTGGAGCCCAACACCATCACCGGTTCCATCGGGGTGTTCGGGCTCTTCTTCAATCTGCAGCAGCTCACCGAGGAGCACGGCGTCCGACGGGAGGTGGTGCGCACCGGGCCTTTTGCCGATTTCCAGAGCCTGTTCCGGGCCAAGAGCCAGGAGGAGCTGGATCGGGTGCAGCGATTGGTGGATCGCATCTACGAGGGTTTCCTCCAACGCGTGGCCCAGGGCCGGGGCATGCGGCGGGACCGGGTGGAGGCATTGGCACAGGGGCGGGTCTGGTCGGGCCGACAGGCGCTGGTGCTGGGACTTGCCGATCATGAGGGTGGGCTGCGGGAGGCCATCGCCGCGGCGGCCCGGCGTGCGCAGCTCGAGTCCTATCGAGTCCTGGAATATCAGCGGGCGGAGAGCTGGGCCAACCTGTTGCTGCGGGCGTTGGGATTGACGCCCGAAGAGAACGATGCGCGGGATTCCGAGATGGAGAGCCGCTGGCGCGAGCTGCTTCAGTGGTTGCGGCTGACTGCCGATCCCCTTGGGATCTATGCTCGCATGCCCTTCGATCTTTCCATTCACTGATGACAGGAACATAGCCATGATGCAGGAAGCTGACTCAGCGCAGGAGCCGGGTGCCGGTCGGCCGGGGATAGGCCGCGGCACCGTGATCTGGATCGTGTTGGCCACGATGTTGATCACGGCGGTCCTCACCGCCTGGGCGCTGTACGCTTTTCTACACGCCGGGAGCTTCGAGCCGGTGAAACTGGATGCCCGGGAGACGAAGCAGCTGGATGCCAAGTTACGGGCGCTGGGTTACCAGCCGGCGCCGGGTCGCACCAGCCAGGGAGAGAGCGATCAGCAGTGGTTGCGGCCCGAGGAGTACCGGGAGGAGGCAGGCAGGCGGACCCTCTATTTCACCGAGCGGGAGCTCAACGCGCTCATCGCCAACAACCCGGATCTGGCGCGCAAACTGGCGGTGGATCTTTCGGACGACCGCCTGAGTGTGCGTGCCCTGGTGCACGTGGATCCCGATTTTCCCGTACTGGGAGGCAAGACCCTGCGGGTCTCCAGCGGAGTGGAGCTGGCCTTCCGCAACGGGCGTCCGGTGGTGCGCCTGCTGGGGGTGAGCATCATGGGGGTGCCCATCCCTTCGGCCTGGCTGGGGGGATTGAAGAACGTGGACCTGGTGAGTGAATTTGGCGACGCGGGTGGATTCTGGGACGCCTTCGCCCGGGGAGTGGAGGATATCCAGGTGGAGGATGGCCGCCTCAAGGTGACCCTGCGGGAATGAAGAGGTGAGGTGTCCGGCCCCGGACGGGGCCGGAGTGAGGTCACTCGGCAGCCACCACCTTGGCATCCGGCGCATTGCGCGCCACCGAGGCGATGCCGTTGTCCCGGCCCTTTTCGGTCTTGTACATCTGACTCTTGCCGATCACCTGGCCGTTGGTGGCATTGAGGGTGAAGAAGAACTTGCCGTTGCTGGCCTCCTTCTTCTGGAAGCGGCCGGGTTCCTGGCTGTTGCGGCGCACTGATTCGATGCCATTGTCCCTGCTCTTGGCCGAGGCGTATCCCTGGCTCTGCAGGATGATCTCGCCGTTCCCAGCTTTCAGCGAAAAATAGTATTTGCCATCTTTCCCGACCGATGTAACGAATTTTCCTGGCATGTCGAAGATTCCTCTTGGTGGTTGGTGAAATCGTTATTCAGTCCTCGTCCACCTCGTCCACGTCCACCTGCCCGGTGAGGCGCCGGCGGATGTGGGACCAGGAGATGCCGATGGCCAGCAGGACGGCCAGCAGGATCAGCGCCACCCAGCTGAGTGTGGAGGTATTGTCCAGCGAGAGCCAACCGTAATAGACCATGGCCCAGACCAGGGTGCCGAACAGGGCCAACACCAGCAGGGCGCCAAAGAGCCCCAGGGAGCGGGCGGTGGCGCGCAGGAAGATCACCCAGCCGATGACCAGCAACACCGCGGCCAGGAGGAGCAGGGGGTCGAACTTGTTGCTGCTGTGTTGCAGCCAGTGCACCCAGGAATAGCCCGAGGGATTGTAGGTGGCGAGGACGAGGAAAAGGGCCGCCCCCAAGCGAAGGAAGAAATTGGGCCAGCCGAACCGGTAGCCTGCCATGGCACATGCCTCTCGTTGACCAGTATTGGTTCGAGTATAGGGGAAGGGCCGTGCCTTGGCCACAGCCCGGCCCGGTCGACCGGAGGCGGGAATCTTCCTGTTCCCGGACGGCACGACCCGGTGGCACCGTTCACCGGATCCAGCGGTGTGCCGGCATTCCGTTTTTCCCTGCCGTGGAAGATCGCTCTCCGTTCAGGGCCCTCCATTGGGGAGCCGTGCGACCTTGCAGCGATTCTCCCGACCTTGATTGACAGGGGGCAGCCCTGTAACGTTGATCAGGCAGCGATCAGAGAGCTCGATCGATATTTTTGAGGATTCGTGCACCATTCGACGCACAAGGAGCAGACGAAATGAACAGAAAACCATTCCTGGCGGCACTGGTCGCCGTCGCCCTTTCCTTTGCCGGCCTGGCCATGGCCCAGAAGGTCCTGGACGAACAGTACGGGCCGGGCGGCTCCAAGGTGCAGCTGGTTAAGGCCAGGGTGCGCAACGGCGTGCTCACCCTGGCCGTGCGCCATATCCATCCCTGGGAAGCGACCACGCAGGAAGAAAGGAAAAAAATGAGAGCTTCCAGAGAACTGGAGCTGAAAGCGCGGAAAATACCGATAAAATTCAAGGTGAGCAGTGTCTTCTACATCGCCGACGGCAAGCGCTATTACGTGCTCAAGGACAAGGAGGGGCGCTGGCTGGCCTCGCCCGTGGTGGGCGATTACATCGCCGAACCCATGGACCAGGAGGCGTTGGCGGAACGCTCGAAGCAGGGAAAGATACCGCCCTTGCTCCTCGATCAGGAACACCCGGTGAGGGTGTTGTGGTTCAAGTTTCCCGCGCCTCCCGAAGGGGTCCACGAAATCGAGTTTCAGGTACCGGAGGTGACGCCTTTCGACGTGGAGCTCGGTCAGTGAAACGAGCCACCTTCACGGTGCTGCTGTTTCCGGCGTCCATCGCGCTGTTGCCGGCTGCGTCGGCGGATGAGTGGACAACGCCCGAAGATTTCGAGCGAGCGCAGGAAGAAGCGGAACGGGCCGTTCGGCGTACCGGGCCGAACGGCCCCAGGGCCGTCGCCGTGGCATTGCCGGGCGAATCCGCCGAGATCCGGTCGGTGAGCGTCGGCATCCCGGGGCTGGAGAGCGAGAACCGGGACGCAGAGGATGCGCTTCTTCCCATGGCCCACGGGGTCGGGATCCTGGGACTGGAGAGCGAGATCCAGGGTAGGGGCGAGACCATCTGGGGGGAGGCCGTATCGCTGGAGGAAGCCCTGTCCGAGCTGGGGGCGCGCCAGACCGATACCGCCGTGGTGGTGGACCTCAAGGGCGACGTGCTCTTCGATTTCGACAAGGCGGAGATCAAGCCGGAGGCCGGGGCGACCCTGGCCAGGCTCGCTCTCATCATCCGCTCGAAAGGAAAAGGAAAGGTGCTCGTCGAAGGCCATACCGATTCCAAGGGGACGGCGGAATACAACCAAAGGTTGTCGGAAAGGCGGGCCAAGGCGGTGAAGGAATGGCTGGTGAGCCATTTCGGTTTCTCCCCGCAGAGGTTCCTGGTCAGGGGCTGGGGTGAAACGAAACCGGTGGCGCCAAATGTCAACGCGGATGGCAGTGACAATCCCGAGGGCAGAGCTCTGAACCGGCGGGTCACGGTGACGATCCCGGTCAGGTGAGCCGCCGCTTTCCGGACCGTTCGTCGCCGAACCGCCTTGCAGGTTGCGGTCAGGCCCAGGGAAGCGGGTTCCTGGTCAGCGCCGTGTGGACGATGTAGGCGAAGCTCAGGTAGGCCAACACCAAGGCCGTGAGTCGCCGGGACAGGCGGGAGCCCCGCAGGGCCACGGCACCGAAGATCACGTATAACACCAATGCCGCCAGCTTGGCGGTGAGCCAGGGAGAAGTGATGGGGTATTGGTGCAGGAGATAGGCCAGGCCCAGGCCGCTGAAGAAGAGCAGGGTGTCCACGAAGTGAGGCAGGGTGCGGATCCAGCGCTCACGCAACAGGGTCGAGCCAGCGAGCATCAGCCCGGCGCGCAGGGTGAAGCCGGTGATGGAGATCACCACGCAGCTCAAGTGGACCAGTTTCAGCAGCTGGTAGTCAATCACCGGCGGGACGGGCGCCGATGCCATGCTCCCTGGCGAAATCGAGCATGCGCTGGATGGGGCGCACTGCGCGCTGGCGGATCTCCTCGTCGATGAGGATTTCGTTGTTGCCCTCCACCAGCACCCGTTCCAGGTTCTGCAGTGCGTTCATCGCCATCCAGGGGCAGTGACCACAGGAGACGCAGGTGGCGCCCTCGCCGGCGGTGGGGGCGATGAGCAGTTTCTTGTCTCCCGCCATCTGCTGCATCTTCCAGAAGATGCCCTCGTCGGTGGCGACGATGAACTCCTTGTTGGGCAGATCGTGCACCGCCTTGATCAGCGCCGTGGTGGATCCCACCACGTCGGCCTGTTCGATCACCGCCTCGGGGGACTCGGGGTGGACCAGCACGGCGGCGTCGGGGTGGAGCCGGCGCAGCCGCTCCAGGGCGAAGGACTTGAACTCCTCGTGTACCACGCAGGAACCTTGCCAGAGCAGCATGTCGGCACCGGTCTGGCGCTGGATGTAGTGACCCAGGTGGCGGTCGGGTGCCCAGAGCACCTTCTCACCCGAGGCGGCCAGGTGTTTCACGATGGGCAGGGCGATGCTGGAGGTGACCATCCAGTCCGCGCGCGCTTTCACCTTGGCGCTGGTGTTGGCATAGACCACCACGGTACGGTCGGGGTGGGCGTTGCAGAACTCGGCGAACTCGTCCGCCGGGCAGCCCTCGTCCAGCGAGCAGGTGGCGTGCAGGTCGGGCATCAGCACCCGCTTCTCGGGGTTGAGGATCTTGGAGGTCTCGCCCATGAAACGCACCCCGCAGACCACCAGGGTGTCGGCGTGGGTGGTGGTGCCGTAGCGGGCCATCTCCAGCGAATCGGCCACGCAGCCGCCGGTCTCCTCCGCCAGGGCCTGCAGCTCGCCATCCACGTAGTAGTGGGCCACCAGCACGGCGTTGCGTTCTTTCAGGAGCTTCTTGATCCGCTCCTTGAGTTCTCGCTTCTCCTCATCCGAAAGGCTGGGCCACTCGGGATGCGGCGGCACTTCGATCATTCTGCGGGCGGTTTCTTCTACGGCGATCATTTGCAGCATTAGACCTCTTGATCGGGGCAATAGTTTACCACTTTACTGGGTTATACCGCAGAAAGGGTTTGGTCCCCTGTCTCTTTCCACAGCCAGGCGGCACCGCGTACACCGCTGCTGTCTCCATGCAGCGGAGGGAGCAGGCGGGTGGTGATCACATCGGAGAAGACGAACTCCCGCCACAGTCGGGGCACGGTTTCATAGAGCTGCTCGATGCCGGAGAGGCCGCCGCCGAGCACGATCACCTCGGGGTCCAGAACGTTGACGATGCTCGCCAGCCCGCGCGCCAGCCGGTGCGCATAGCGCTGCAGGGTGACTTCCGCTTCGGTGTCTCCTTCGTTTGCCCGCCGTGCGATCTCCCGGGCGGTGAGGGTGTCACCGGTGCGCCCCAGGTGGTCCCGCGCCATGCCGGGCCCGGAGAGGAAGGTCTCGATGCAGCCGCGCCTGCCACAATAACATGGAGGGCCGGGTAGCTCCTCTGGCTCTGGCCAGGGCAGCGGGTTGTGCCCCCACTCGCCGGTGATGGCATTGGTGCCGGGCAACAGGCGTCCTCCCACGGCGATGCCACCGCCGGTGCCGGTGCCCAGGATGACCCCGAAGACCACAGCCGCGCCGGCACCGGCGCCATCCACTGCCTCGGAGAGGGTGAAGCAGTCGGCATCGTTGGCCATGCGCAGGGGGCGTTGCAGGCGCGCTTCCAGGTCCTGCTGCAGCGGCCGGCCGTTGAGGCAGGTGGAGTTGGCATTGCGCATGCGTCCCGTGGCCGGGGAGGGCGAACCCGGGGCGCCCAGCCCCAGGGGCAGCTCCCGGCCGGCTTCCTCTTCCAGTTTCCGATGGAGGTCGACGATGCGCTTCAGTGTGCCCTCGTAGTCGCCGGCCGGGGTCGCCACCCGCCGGCGCAGGACGACCTCGCCGGAGGGTTTCATGAGCACTCCTTCGATCTTGGTGCCGCCGAGATCGATGCCGGCCAGCAGCCTGCTCATTGCGTATCGGAAGCTCCAGGCGCCGATTCGCCGCCGGGTTGCTCCGGCCTGCTGCCCGAAGGGTTGGCGAAACGGTCGTTGAGCTTCTGGATGTACTCGTCGGCTTGGGCGATCACCCTTGCCAGCGCCGCGCGGGCACGCTGGTTCCACCCGGCCGGCTGGCCCGACAGGATGCTGCGCCAAGGTCGGGTGGAATGACGGAAGGCCTCCACCAGGTCGAGCCGCCGGTCCAGCCGCTGTTGCTGCTTGCGCAGCCAGCGTTTCAGACTGCGGGCCGCAAGATTGCGCATGGTGAAATGGATGGCCAGGGCCACGCCAAGCGCCAGCAGAATGCCGGCGACGGTTTGGCCGGAAGAGGCGGTGAGCCATTGCCAGAGCCCCTGGCCGCCCCAGGCCACCATGATCACCGCCAGCGGCACCAGCACCAGCAGATCGCCCCAGAGGGTGCGTTTCCTCCATTTTTCCAGTGCCTCGCCCAGGATGGGCACCGCTTTGCCTTGGATCTCCCGCGTGGTCTTTTCCAGGGATCCGATGATGCGGTAGGCACGGCTCACTTCCACCTCTGCCATCTGCTCGTAGATCTCGCCCAGATCCCGGTCCCGTTTCTCCTCGTAACGCTCCCGCAGCCGCTCGTTCTCGATGGGAACCGAGGCGCTGGGACTGTAGATAGTGTAGAAGCGGCCAGCGGTAAGACCGTGTTCTCCCAATGCCCGTTGCCAGGCGGCGATCACCTCTTCCGGGTTGTCCTCGTTGGCGGAGGTGTCCAGCTGGTTGAGAATGTAGAGGAACTTGTCGGAATCGGGGCGGTGCATGGTGTCCGCCACCAGGTGCTTGAGCGTGTCACGCATGGCGCCGGGTTCCGGGTGGCGGGCATCGAAGAAGACCAGCACCAGGTCCGACAGATCGATCATGTGATCGGTGATGCGCAGGGTGGAGGTGCGCTGAGCGTCGGCGTCGAATCCCGGGGAATCGATGAGAATCTTGCCCTTCAGCCGCTCGCTGTTGCAGGTCTTTAGCTGCAGGTAACTGTCGATGCGGTCACCCTCACCCTCGGCCACCGCCTCGATCTCCTGACTGAATTTGTAGAAGGGAAAACGTGGGTCGGCGTCCAGCGCCACGCCGGGGAGGGTATGGGGCTCGGGATCCTCGCTGTAACAGATGACGGTGAACTTGTCGTCCACCGCCTGGCTGCCGCTGCGTTGCAGCTTCATTCCCAGGTAATCGTTGATGAAGGTGGATTTTCCGGCGGAGAAGGTGCCCAGTATTGAAATCAGCGGCCACCAGGGAATGCGGGTGGCAAAAGATTCGTCCTGGGCCAGGAGCCCCATGCGACGGGCCACCTTGTCCAGATCGCGAAAGCTTTGCACCGCCTTGAGCAACAAGGGGTTTTCCCGGGCCAAGTGCTGTTCCAGCTGCTTAAGGCGCTGGTCGATGTGAAGGGCGCTGTCGGACATTCTCACTCCTTTGCAGGGTTGTTGTGGAGGGATCGGAAGAGGCTCAATACTACCGCCAGCTTCGGTGTTCAGCCTAGCCTCTGCTCCGAAACAGAGAGAAATCCCGGCGTTCAGGGAGGGATCCCCGCGGTCCCGGTTATGGAAAAAGAGGGCGGAATGTCGGATAATCTCTTGCCATTCGTGAACCGTCCTGGGCGAGGCAGAAGCCATGGGGCGGTCACTAGCTCCATAGCTTTAAAGATAAGGAAGATTACCGAGGAGGGTTTTGTCATGGCTGAGCTGTTTTCTGCAGAATGGATGGCCTCGTTCGCCGAGCAATGGAACCAGGAGCCTGAACTCACCGGCCCGCTGGGCGAAATCGGCTTCAACAGCACCATCGGCTACGGTTTCCCGGACGAGGAGCAGCCGCGTGGTGTGCTGGTGGTGGAAAACGGCAAGGCGGTTTCGGCCGGTGCCTACGAGGGACAGGAACTCAATTGGGATATTCGCGCTTCGGAAGAGCAATGGCAGAAGTGGATGGCCAAGCCTCCGGGAATGATGGGACTGGGTACCGCCTTTGCCTCCGGCAAGATGAAGTTCAAGGTAGGCGACTACGCGGCCATGCTCAAGGAACCAAAGATGGCCAAGCCCTTCATCAAGAGCTTTTCGGTGATGGCGAAGGCCTGAAACCGAAAATGGGCGCGTGATCCGGATGCGCCCTTATCCGGTTTCGACCGGGTGTCCACGGGAACCCCGCGATAGGGGGTTTTCCACAACTGCACCACCATGGCGGCTGACTTCATGACGAGCACGAGGAAATTGCGTACCTGGCTGACCGTATTCCTGCTCCTGCTGGCGGGCGGCGTTTGGGCGCAGCAGGCTGGAAAATCGGAAATCTTCATCGTCCAGGCCTCCAACCGGCAGCCCACGGTGGCAGTGAGTGGGACGGTGGTGCCCTATAAGCAGGTGACCCTGGCGGCCCAGCTGCCGGGGAGGGTGAAGTATATCGCCGGTATCGAGGGGGACTTCTTCAAGGAAGGCACCCTGTTGGTGGCCATCGACGACTCGGAGCTGGTGGCCAAGCGTCAGGCTCTCTATGCCCAACTGGCCACCGCCGAGGCGGAGCTGCGCAACGCCAGCGTGCAGTACTCCCGGGAGCTCTGGTCACCGCAGTCCAAGGCGGCCCCGGGGGGCATGGCCATTCCCAACCTGTTCGACCAGATGTTCACCCGCAAGGCGGAGGATTTTCTCGGCGAACGGGATCAGGACGCCGAGCGCAGCGCGGACCTCTTCGCCGCCAGCACCCGTATCGAGAAGGCGCGTAGCGCCATCATGCGCATCCGTTCCGAGATCCAGGCGCTGGACGCCAAGATCCGCGATGCCAAGAGCGTGGCGCCCTTCGATGGCGTGATCATCAAGAAATTCGTAGAGGTGGGTGATACCGTCCAGCCCGGCCAGCCGCTGCTCAATTTTGCCGACGTCACTTGGCTGCAGGTGGAGGTGGACGTGCCGGCCCGTCTGGTCACCGGCTTGCAGGAAATGATGGTGCTGAAGAAGGCGGCCATCTTCGACGATTATCCGGAGCCGGTGGATGTGCGGGTGGCGCAGATCTATCCCATGGCAGACGCTAAGCGCCACACCATCAAGGTGAAGTTCGACATTCCCCAGGGAATCTCGCAGCCCGGCATGTACGCCAAGATCCTCATCCCGGACACCAGCCAGGCAGCCGCCAGCGGTAGCCTGCCGGTGGTGCCAGAAACTGCTATCCGTTACCGGGGAAGTCTCCCGGTGGTCTATGTCCAGAACGAGGAGGGCAAGCCGGAGCTCCGCCTGATCCGCGAGGGCAGGCGGCTGGGCAATGGCATGGTCACCGTACTCTCCGGGTTGGCGCCGGGGGATCGGGTTTACGCCAATCCACCGCCGGACCTGATGAACAGAAGCGGTTCCTGACTTTTGCGGAGCTGCTGTTGCACGGAATACAGGACCGCTCGCGGTCCTGTTTCCTTCGGGCGGCAGGCCGGTTGCGGGTGGCCTGCCTTTTCTCAGGACTGATGATGCAAGACCGATGACCCCATGAGCGACCTCGACGACAAGCAGCAGGGCACGCCGCAACAGGAGCCGGGCGCGACCGACAACCTGGGGATCGCAGGCCGGGTCGCCAAATTCTTCATCAATTCCCCCCTTTCGCCGCTGTTCTACATCACCATGTTTCTGTTGGGGCTGGCCGGCCTGATCATGACACCGCGCCAGGAGGACCCGCAGATCTCGGTGCCACTTATCGACCTCTTCATCCAGTACCCGGGCACGCCGGCGGACGAGGTCTCCTCCCTGGCCATCCAGCCGCTGGAGCGGATGATGTGGGAGATTCCCAGGGTCAAGCACGTCTACTCGGTGGCCGACCGGGGAAAAGGGATGGTCACGGTGCAGTTCAAGGTGGGCGAGGAGATGGAACCCTCCCTGGTGAAGGTGAACGAACAGCTCGCCTCCAACATGGACAAAATCCCTCCGGGGGTCTCTTTGCCACTGGTGCAGTCCAAGGGAATCGACGACGTGCCGGTGGTGACTCTCACCCTCTGGTCCGACAAGGATTTCAACGGTGACGGCATCCCCGACGTGGACGACAGCCAGTTGCGGCGGCTGGCCCTGTCGGTGCTGCAGAGCATCAAGGAGATCCCCGAGACCGGCAAGAGTTTCGTGGTGGGTGGACGGGCCGAGCAGGTGACGGTGGAGGTGCTGCCCGAGCGTCTGGCTGGTTATGGCATCAGCCTGGGACAGGTGGCGCAGGCCATCCAGGCGGCCAACTCGGAACAGCAGGTGGGCAACCTGGAGAGTGGTGGAGCCCATTTTACGGTGGTCACCGGCAAGTTCCTGCAGACTGCGGACGATATCGCCAAGCTCAAAGTGGGTAGCCATAACGGCGTGCCGGTCTACGTGCGTGACGTGGCCAAGGTTAGGCAGGGGCCGGAGGACGCCAAGCACTTGGTGGCCTATTACACGGGGGCAGCGGCGGAAGAGCCCAACCGGGCGGTGGCGGTGCCGGCGGTGACTATCGCAGTGGCAAAGAAGAAGGGCACCAATGGTGTGGTGGTGGCCAACAAGGTGCTCAAGCGGGTGGAAGAGCTGAAAGGGCGGCTGATTCCCTCCAATGTCCATGTCAGCGTCACCCGAAACTATGGCAAGACAGCAGAGGAGAAGGTCAACGAGCTGATCCTCAAGCTGTTCGTGGCCACTTTTACCGTGTTCCTGCTGGTCTGGTTCGCGTTCCGGGCCCTGAAACCGGCTTTCGTGGTGCTGCTGGTGGTGCCGGTGGTGATCCTGTTCACCATATTCGCGGCCTGGATCACCGGGTTCACTATCGACCGGGTGTCGCTTTTCGCTCTCATCTTCGCCATCGGCATCCTGGTGGACGACGCCATCGTGGTGGTGGAAAACATCTACCGGCGCTGGCTGGAAAAGGGGGAGACCGACACCGAGACCGCGGTGGATGCGGTGCGCGAGGTGGGCAACCCCACCATACTCGCCACCTTCACCGTCATCGCGGCACTGCTCCCCATGGGTTTCGTCACCGGTATGATGGGGCCCTACATGATGCCCATCCCGGCGCTGGGCTCCGTGGCCATGTTCATCTCGCTGTTCGCCGCCTTCGTGTTCACCCCCTGGCTGGCCCACAGCAAGCTGTTTCGTCCCTCCATGGAATACTTGGGCAGTGCCCAGCGGCGTGAACACGAGGAGGCGGAGAAGCTGGAGGGCTTCTACCGCCGCATTCTCACCCCGCTCATCGAGGACCGCCGCAAACTGACCCTGTTCCGCCTCAGCCTCTGGGGGCTTTTCCTGCTGGCTTGCTCCATGTTCTATTTCAAGGTGGTGGTGGTGAAGATGCTGCCACTGGACAACAAGCCGGAGTATTCGGTGGTACTGGACATGCCGGAGGGGACGGCGCTGGCGGAGACTGCCAACCGGGCCAATCAGGTGGCCAACCTGGTGCGCAAGTTCCCGGAAGTCACTGCGGTGCAGGTCTATGTGGGCACCGCCAAGCCCTTCGATTTCAATGGCATGGTGCGTCACTACTACCTGCGGGACAAGCCTTGGCAGGCCGAAATCCAGGTACAGCTGCTGGACAAGCATGAACGGGAACGCTCAAGCCATGAGATCGCGGTGGAGACGCGCCAGAAGCTGCGGGAGCTGTTCAAGGATGCCAACCTGAGCTTTGCCGTGGTAGAGATGCCGCCAGGACCGCCGGTGCTTCAATCGGTGGTGGCAGAGGTGCACAACCAGGATGGCCAGATCCGGCGCGCCGTGGCTGCCGATCTCACCAAGGTCTTCCAGGCGGCGCCCAACCTGGTGGATGTGGACAACTACATGCGCGAGCCCCACGACTACTGGCGCTTCGTGGTGGACCGTGACAAGGCGGACGAGCGTGGCATCTCGGTGGAGATCATCAACAAGAACCTGGCCATGGCGCTGGGTGGCATGGTGCTGGGGGACGTGAAGCAACATGCCGGCCATGAGCCGGTGAATATCGTCATCCAGGTGCCGCTGGCAGTGCGTTCCCAGGTGAGCCGGCTCGGAGACATTCTCATCCAGTCGCCCACCGGCGTTACCGTACCTCTGCGCGAGCTGGGCCGATTCGTCAAGGTGCCGGAGGATCCGCTCATCTACCACAAGGATCTGCGTGCGGTGGAGTATGTGGTGGCCGATGTGGGCGGTAAGTATGCGGCGCCGGTCTACGGCATGATCGAGGTGGAGGACCTGCTGGGCGAATGGAACGACGGCAAGCCCTATGTGACGCCGGATAACGTGAAGCTGGTGGACGAGACCTACTGGACCGGGCCCCCACCCAACGACGCCCATAGCGCCATAGAGTGGACCGGCGAGTGGACGGTGACCTATGAGACTTTCCGGGACATGGGTATTGCCTTCGCTGCGGCCTTGGTGATGATCTACATCCTGGTGGTTTGGGAGTTCGGCAATTTCCGTATTCCGGCGCTGATCATGGCGCCCATTCCCCTCACCCTGCTGGGGATAGTGCCGGCTCATGCCATCTTTTTCGCCAACGGCTGGGGCGGTGAGTTCACCGCAACCTCCATGATCGGCTGGATCGCCCTGGCCGGCATCATCGTGCGCAACTCCATTCTGCTGGTGGACTTCTCCATTCACGAGGTGCAGAAAGGAGTGCCGGTGGCCGAGGCGGTGATCCAGGCTTGCAAGACCCGGACCCGGCCAATTCTCATCACCGCCTTCGCCCTGGTGTTTGCTTCCACGGTGATCTTTTTCGATCCCATTTTCCAGGGCATGGCCATCTCCCTGGCTTCTGGCGTGCTGGTCTCTACACTACTGACCCTGGTGGTGATTCCATTGGGTTGCGTGTTGGCTTCCAAGTCACTGTGCGAGGTGGCCGGTCGCAAGTGCGGCCCGCAGGGCGGTGGTGCCGCAGGCAAGGCGAAGCAAGGACCTTCCCTGCTGAAACGCGTCTGGCATTTGCTGGTGACTTTGCTGGTGGGGTTGTTCAGCCTGGTGGCCATGCTGTTCCGGCTGGTGAAGGGCCGTCGTCTGCACAAGCCGAAACCCGAGGTCCGTAGCGAGAAGCCCCCCACGCCTCCCGGCGCGGAGCGGGCAGAACCGGTGAAGCCGGCGCCAGCGGCGCCCGCTGCCCGCGCCGTTCCCGAAGGGAAGCCGGTTCGGGCCGACAAGGCGAAGCCGGAGGCCGTGCGGGTTCCGGTGGAAGAGGTGCCAGAGCCGGCAGGAAAGACCCTTGGTCAGCCTCCGGTGGAGAAAAAGGCCGACATGGATGCTCTGTTGGCCTCACTGGAAGAGAAGGTGCCTACGGGCAAGGCCTATCTCAAGGAAACCACGGACAGGGTGGAATACCCGGTGGATTCCCTGGCTTCGGCCGAGGACCTGGATCTCATTTCCCGCCCGCTGGAGAAAGGGACTGGCGGCTTGGCCCGGGAGGAAAAGGGGGAAACCCCAGTCTCCCAATCCACCAGGGCGGAGCCCAAGGCTGCCCGGAAAAAAGTGGCCAAAAAAACGGTGAAGAAGAAGGTTGCCAGCAGCGCCAAGAGCGCCGCAAAAAAAACGGTGGCCAAGAAAAAGACCAAGGCCACTCCTGCCGTGAAAAAGGCGGCGGCTAAAAAAACCGGCACCAACGGCGGTCGTAAAGGTGGGCGTCGGGGCATACGACTCAAGAGCCTGGACAGTGATGATGGGCTCTCCTGACAGGACATTCTCGCCGGGCGCACCGGGATGCTAGAATTTCCGCGCCATGAGATGGGTGGAAGGGCCGGCAACAGCTGTTCCTCCGTGGAGGGGTTCGTGACATGATCACCGTCATCGGCAGCCTCAAGGGAGGCTCGGGAAAGAGCACCATTGCCTTCAATCTGGCGGTGTGGCTGGCCTATGCCCATCAGAATGTGCTGGCCATCGATGCCGATCCCCAGGCCACCCTTACCGACGTTGTGGAGGTGCGTGAAGAGGAGGGCTTCGAGCCTCCCGTGCAACTGGCGCACAAGGAGCTGCTCTGGCATCCCGAAAAGCTGCAGGACTACGACGAGGTGCTCATCGACGTGGGCACCGCCGATCTGGAATCGCTCAAGCAGGCCATTCGCATCACCGACCGTATCGTCATCCCGGTGCCGCCCAGCCAGGCTGACATCTGGTCCACCCAGCGTTTCCTGCGCCTGATCCGCGCGGTTTCCCAGAGTCGGACGGAGCCTCCCGAGGTCCTGGCTTTCATCAACCGGGGGGACACTCACCGCGCGGTGCGCGAAAGTGACGAAGCGGCGGCGGCGCTGGTCTCGTTGCCAGAGGTGGACTTCGTCAAGGCTCGGTTGGCACAGAGAACCGCATTTCGCCGCTCTTTCAGCGAGGGGCTGGCGGTGTTCGAGATGGATCCGCGCAGCAAAGGAGCGCTGGAATGGAATGCGCTGGCAGCGGTTCTCTATCCCCACGTGTTGCGCTGAGTAGCGCCCGCCAGTTCACACGATCAAAATATTCTTGTTTATCATAAGTAGTGTCATGGGTATCATCATAGTTATGAACCATGATGATTCCATACTGTTGGCCTTGATTCCGGCTTCCCCATGACCAGAGACGAAGAAAAGAAAGCTCCCGACCTGGATTCCCGGGATGCGCCGGGAGGCATCGATCGCCTTTCTGAAGCGTTCGAGAGCAGTGCCCGCCGCTGGGAGCTGATCATCTATCCCTCCATGTTCGCCTTCGTCGTGCTGGCGGCCTATGGCTTCTTCCTCATCTACCGTTTGGCGGGGGACGTACACTATCTCGCTATCAGTGTCGACTCCCATATGTCGGTGCTCTCCAGCAATATGCAGAACATGTCGGAGAACATGGGACAGATCACCACCAACATCCGCACCATGACGGTTAGCCTGGACACCATCGAGAGTCGCATGGCCACTCTCAAGCCCATTCTGGCCAGCATGGAGTCCATGGACCGCTCCATGCAGATGATGAATGCCTCCACTCGGGACATGACCGTCACCACGCGCAACATGCAATATGACATGTATCGTCTCAACCGCAACATCGGGCGGCCCATGTCCTTCATGAACACCTTCATGCCCTGGTGAGCAGGAACCGGATCCCGGAACCGGAACGCCCCACCCTGGTGGTGGCCACCTCCTCGCGCGCTCTCTTCGATCTCGACGAGTCGCATCGCGTCTTCGAGGAGGAGGGGGTGGACGCCTACCACGCCTACCAGATAGAACACGAAGAGGATGTCCTCCAGCCGGGGGTGGCCTTCTCCCTGGTGCGCAAGTTGCTGCGGCTCAACGGGCTTTTTGAGGGAAGGGTGAAGGTGGAGGTGGTACTTCTGTCGCGCAACAGTGCCGACACAGGCCTGCGGGTGTTCAACTCCATCGAACATCACGGGCTGGACATCACCCGGGCTGCCTTCACCGGAGGGCGAAGCCCCTTCGAGTATGCCTCGGTGCTGGGCGCGCACCTGTTCCTTTCCGCCGAGCCGGAGGATGTGGCGCGGGCATTGCAGGCAGGCGTTGCCGCGGCCACCATCGCGCCGTTGCAGGGCGGAGGGGGGGAAGAGACCGGAACCGTAGGAGAGGCGCCCTCCGATCAGTTGAGGATCGCTTTCGATGGGGACGCGGTACTCTTCTCCGACGAGGCGGAACGGATCTACCGCAGCCGTGGGCTGGAGGCTTTCGAAGCCAGCGAGAAAGCGGCGGCCCACAAGCCGCTGGAGGCGGGGCCCTTCCGGCGCTTCCTGGAAGTGCTGCACCGCATGCAGACACTGGCGGAGGCCGGAACCTCTCCCATACGCACCGCGCTGGTGACGGCTCGGGGTGCGCCGGCCCACGAGCGGGTGATCCGCACCCTACGCGCTTGGAACATCCGTATCGACGAGGCGCTCTTTCTCGGTGGTATGGAGAAGAGCGCCTTTCTCAAAGCTTTTCGAGCCGATATCTTCTTCGACGATCAGCGCCACCATGTGAGTTCGGCCGCCCAGTTCGTGCCGGCCGGCCATGTACCCCATGGCATCGCCAATCAGAGTTCGGCGTCGTAGACGATGCTGTCCACGGGCTCCTGAATGAAGTTGCCCTGGATGTAGTCCACCCCGATGTTCCACAGCAATGCCAGCTGCGCTGCTTCCTTGATGTGGGTCACCACCGTCTTCACCCCCTCCTTCTGCAGCTGCTCGTTATAGCTTTGCAGCAGCGCCCGATACTCCTTGTCCTTGGAGATATTGGCGGCAGTGTCGGTGGCGAAATAGACCATGTCGGCATTGAGATGCTTGACCAGGTTCACCGCCTCCTGCTCGAAGGAGAAATGGCTCAAGGCGATCTGGCAGTTGATCTTCTTCAGCCCCTCGGTTAGCTGCTCCATGGTCTCCAGGTTGCGCATCACATCGTGTTGTGCGGAGATGAAGGTGAGCCAGGAGCCCTTCGCCTTGAACTCCCGCAGGCAGTCGCAGATCCACAGCAACAGGGAGTCGTCGCTGATGGCTGCCGGTGAAAGATTGAGGAAGAAATTGAGTCGGTGCCCCTCCTGTCGGTGGGCTGCAAGCTCCTGAATGGAGCGACGGATCACCCAGCGGTCGACATCCGCCAAACGGCCCGCCTTCTCGGCATCGGGGAGGAACTCCTCTGGTAGCAGCAGTTTTCCGGACTCATCCTTCAGTCGCAGGTAGACCACGTAATGCTCCCGGCTGTTGCCGTGCAGGCTCACCACCGGCTGGTAGAAGGGAACGAAGAGATCGGGCTGCTCCACCGCCTGGTCGATGCGCTGCACCAGCTGTTCGTTCACGTCGGCCAGTTCCGGGGTTGCCAGGCGCAGGCTTTCATCGAAGATCACCAGCTTTTCGCCGCTCTTCTGAGAATGTCCACAGGCCTGCAAGGCGTTGTGTACCAGGTCGATGGCGCTGTGGGCCGGAGGCTCGTTGGAATAGGCAAGCCCGGCGACGAAATGGGGCTGGATTCCGTTTTCCAGCTCCAGTTCCGAGAGTTTTCCCAGCAGTCGCTCCGCCACCGCCTTGGCGTCGGTGGAAAGGGTACAGAGCAGGGCGAACTGGTGCTCGCCATAACGTGCCAGTAGGTCCGATTCGTAGGTGGATTCGTTGAGGGCTCGGGCGGCATCCCGGAGCAGTTGCAGGGTGGGGTCCGCTCCAACCTCTTCGGAAAGACTCTTGAAGTTGGTGAGGTCGAACAGTACCAGGCTCAAGCGCCCGGCGTCGGCCTGGACCCTCTTCAACCGCTCTTCCAGCTGGTCAAGGAAATACTTGCGGTTGTAGAGACCCGTCTCCATGTCGTAGTTGGCCAGATCCTCCGGCTGCATGCTGCCCTTGGCGGTGAGGTCGGTGATGATCACCTGGGTGCAGTCTTCACCATCCATCCGGCTGGGAGCGAAGCGCATCTCCACCGGCAGGATCCGGCCGGTGCGCGTGACGCAGTCGATCTTCAGGTTTTCCGCGGTATGCTGTTTTTCGAGCATGCGCAGCACCGCCTTGAACTTGAGCCGGTCTTCGGCGGCGACGAGGTCCATGAAGGGCAGCCCCTCCATCTCATCCGCGTCCTCGTAACCGAACAGCTCCAGATAGGCGGGGTTGGCATGGATATGCATGCCTTCGTGTATGTAGGCCACCGCTTCCCGGAGGCTGTCGGAAAGCAGTTTCCAGCGCCGGGACGATTCTTCGGCCTGCTGCTGGGCCGTTTCCAGCCGTTCCTTCAGCACCATGTTTTGCTGCTCCCGATTCACCACATAGATGAGATGGGCATAATCGTGGCGCTGGATGATGTCCTGGGCGTTGGTTTCGGCGGCGAAGAAGAGCTCCTGGGCGGGGTCGTCGGAGAGCAGGATGAAGGAGGCGCGCGGCGACTGTCGGCGGATCTGGCGGATGGCGGTGGTGAAATCGATCTCCTCCGCGTCGCAGTTCACCAGCACCACATCGGCATGGCTGTTTTCCAGGAACCGGTCCAGCTCTTCCTGGTCGTTTGCCGTGGTGAGGTGGATGGCCATGCCGGAATTGCGCAACGTCTGGGCATACAGGTTGGCGTCGTCGGTGGGGCACCCGAGCACCAGCAACTCGATGACATCGGTGAGCGGGGTGACGATCTGAATGATGCGTTCGGCGGTTGTATTCATGGTTCTGGTCCCCAGGGTTCCCTAGAGTTCGTTCCAAATATCGTCGAAGTTCTCATCGTCCGGGCCGACTGTGCTGTCTTTCTCCGGCCTGTCCAGGTATTCGAACTGGTAATGAACGAAATTGTTGTTGGATTCGATCCACTTGTTCAGCCGGATCCGGTGCTTGCCGAACTCGGTGATGAGCGTCAGCTCGGTCTCCAGGCCGAAGACGTGGGTGTTGGTGAGCAGGCTCTGCTCATGTCGGTCATCGTCGCTGCTGGAGAGAAGCAGGCAACGGTACTGGTTCTGTTCGTTTCCCGTGGGCCGCTTGGCTGGCGTCACCGTCACCTCGGTGCAACTCGGCGCCAGGATCTGCAGCCCCAGGTAGAGCTCGTTGTCGCTGTGGTGACGCAACCAGCGGGTGACGGCCACGCCGAAATCGTCCGGCCGTTCGGGACAACGAATGCCCAGCACGTCGCCCACCCTTACCCTCATGGGATAGTTGCGCCGCCAGGACAGGCAATAGCCCTCCACACTCTGGTTGTAGGTGAGCACCGCAAAGGGGTTCTCCTGGCGGGGGGCGCTGCGCAGTTTGGAGAGCTGATCCTGATCCTGGGTCCCCAGAAGGGTGCTGATCACCGCCCGGCTGTCGTTGAACAGGGAGTCGCCATTGGGATTCACCGGCGAGGCGATGGCCAGGCTGCTGAACACGCTGTCGTTCCAGGTGAGTCGGCTGTTTGGGGTGACGCTTTTCTCTGGGTTTTCCTGGGGCGGTTCGTTCTGTTTCGCTTCTGTTGCACGCCTCTCTTCCAGCAGGCGCATCAGGTTACCCAAGCCCACCACGGCCTCGATCTCGCTGCGCACTTGGTCCCGTGGAAACTTTCTTTCCAGCGACTTGGTCCAGTTGCGGATCAGGGGGCGCAGCAGGGACCGGCTGAGCCGTTGCTGATCCCGTTCCAGGTAGGCGGGTGATTCCCAGTCCGCAGACTCGAATTCCGCCCTTGCGTCGTCGATCACCTCGTTCAGATCCAGCGCCAGGAAGCGGGCGTCTTCACGTTCCCCTTCGTTGAGGTTGCTCTTTGGCGGTTCGTCCGCCCAGAGGTTGATGAAGAAAAGGCCGGTGTTGCCCTGGGTTTCGTGGGCGGGCAGCAGCCTGCTCAACTCAGCCCAGTAGGAAGCCTTTCGGTGGATGCGCTGGATCTGGGTCTGGCGCAATCGATAGGGGTTGGTAGTGGCCAGCAGCACCATGCTCTTGTATACGTTTTCGATACTGCGGGCGTGCTTGCGGGAGCGGAGGAAACCCTGATTCTCCTTCACCGGCACGTCCTGCACCTGATTCTGCCAGGCCCAGGCATAGAGATAGTTGGCCTCCCGCCACAATCCTTCCGGGTAATCCCTGTAGACCAGCAGGTTGTAGAACAGCTTTTCACCGAGATAGAGGATGGCCCGCTGGGCGGCGACGATCACCAGCTTCTGATTGAAGTTGCGTTCGTCGCCCAGTACCTGGTCGAGAAAGAGGATCTTGTAGGCATTGGCCATCTCATCGCAGAGTGCACTGGTGAGTTGGGCGGCTTTCCGTGCCTTGGAGGAGAGGGGGAAGCCGACGTTGAAGTAATGCCGGCAGATATTGCGGTTGATGTAGTTCACCGGCTCGCGGAAAGCCTCGATGGCTTCGGTACGGACCAGCGTGGGGACTTGGATGCGGTTGAAGGTGACCAGTGTGTTGTAAACCTGCCGTGCCGTCTCGCCGATGTTGGCCACCGGCAGCTCTTCGGCCCACCGGCGCACCTCCTTGGGATTGAGCAGAAAGGAATCCTTGGGCGGTTCGGACTGGGAAGGAATGGAAAGCGCCTGCAGCGAGCCTTTCCGGAAATCTTCTTGGTTTTTTTCAGCCATGATGATCTATGGGCATCCTGTCAGTGGCGTTCCGGATCAGGCTTTCTCTTTCCAATGTTCACGGGTCCTGTTTCGGGCGGGGTCGCGCAGGCGTTCCGCCATGGAGTGGCCGGACAGACTCCAAAAAAATCTGGTTTGACGATCGTTCCCTGTAGGGCAGGGCTTCGGGCCGTTGGCTCCAACATCCCTATCGGCGTGATCGGAAAGAAATTAACACATTATTCAGGGATGAGGTCCCACGAAACAGCCAAACCTTGACGCAATGGACGGTTGACCACTCATTCCAGCGGCAGCTTGCTGGGCGCGCCCACCTCTTCCACCACCAGCCGGGGCAGTAGATAACCAGGCAGAAGGTTCCGCATCGCCTGGTGCAGTTCTTTGGCCCGGTGGGCGGGCACTTCGAAATGGGCAGCCCCATCCACCTTGTCCATTTGGTGAAGATAATAGGGTAAGATACCGAAATCGAACAGCTTTTCACACAGGGACACCTGGGTTTCCAGGTCGTCGTTGATGCCTCGCAACAGAACCGATTGGTTCAGAACCTGGATCCCCTCCTGGCGCAATGGCCGCAGGGCCTGTGCCAGCGGGGTGGACAGTTCGGCGGGATGGTTGACATGTAGCACCAGGGTGCAGGCGAGCCGACTGCGGGCGAGCAGCTGTATGAGTCCATCATCCAGCCGCCCGGGCAGCACCACGGGCAGGCGGCTGTGGATGCGCAGGCGGCGCACCCGGGACAGCCGGCCGATCCGTTCCACCAGCTCCTCCAGCTGTTGGTTGCCCAGCATCAGCGGGTCGCCACCGCTGAGGATCACTTCGGTAAGCGTCGGGTCCCCGGCCAGGATCTCGAACAGTGCAGGCCAGTGGCGCCGGTCGGCGCGTTCTTCCCGATAGGGAAAATGGCGTCGGAAGCAGTAGCGGCAATGGATGGCACAGCTTCCGGTGGCGATGATCAGGGCTCGTCCGTGATACTTGCGCAGCAGGCCGGGACCGGTTCGGGCCAGGCGATCCCCGGTGGGGTCGCTGCCGAACCCAGGGGCGGGTTCCCCCTCGTGGAGGGAAGGAAGTACCTGCAGCAGCAGGGGATCGTTGGGGTTGCCCGGTTCCATCAGATCGGCGAAATGGCGGGTGACCCGCAGGGGAAAGTCCTGCGCCACCCTTTCCAGCCCCGGATGCCAGTGGGTTTCCAGCCCCAGGTGACGCAGCAGCTGCCGGGGCGAACGAAAGGCGTCGGCCAGTTGCTGCTGCCAGTGCGGGGTGTTCGTCAGCGCGCTGGAAAAGGGTATCATTGGGCCGACTTCACATTCCAGGCAGAGGAGACCATGGCGACCTATAGTACCAACGAATTCCGGGGGGGGCTGAAGCTGCTCCTCGACGGAGATCCCTGCGTCATCATCGAGAACGAGTTCGTCAAGCCGGGCAAAGGCCAGGCCTTCAATCGTGTCAAGCTGCGCAATCTCAAGACCGGCCGGGTGCTGGAGAAGACCTTCAAGTCGGGGGAGAGCGTGGAGGCGGCGGACGTCATCGACCGCGACCTGCAGTATCTCTACACCGATGGCGAGTACTGGTACTTCATGGATCCCGAGACCTTCGAACAGTACCAGGCCGATGCCAACGCCATGGGGGACGCGGTGAAATGGATCAAGGATCAGGATATCTGTAACGTCACCCTCTGGAACGGCCAGCCCATCGCGGTGGAGGCGCCCAATTTCGTGGTGCTGGAGATCACCGACACCGATCCCGGCCTCAAGGGGGACACCTCCGGGGGCGGTGGCAAGCCGGCCACTCTGGAGACCGGCGCCGTGGTGCGGGTGCCCCTCTTCGTGCAGATCGGCGAGAAGATCAAGGTGGACACCCGCAGCGGGGAGTATGTGGGTCGCGTGAAGGATTGAGCAGACTGACCGTTCGGGAACTGCTGGAAGAACGCGCCGGGCTCCTGGAAGGGGTCCGGCGCTTCTTTCGTTCGCGTGGCGTGCTGGAGGTGGATACCCCGATTCTCTCACGGGCCGCCGGTACCGATCCCGCGCTGGAGCCTTTCGTCACCAGCTACCAGGGTCCGGGGGAGGCCAAGGGGCTCAGGCTCTACCTGCAGACCTCCCCCGAATTCCACATGAAGCGGCTGCTGGCGGCGGGCAGCGGCGACATCTTTCAGGTCTGCCACGCCTTTCGCCAAGGCGAGCGGGGTGCCCGGCACAATCCCGAGTTCACCCTGCTGGAGTGGTACCGCATCGGTTTCGACCACCAGCAGCTGATGATCGAGGTGGCGGAGCTGGTGAACACCCTGCTGGGCGGGTCGCTGCCAATGGAGCGGATCTCCTGGCAGGTGCTGTTTCAGCGTGGTTTCGGCTGGGATCCCCTGGAGGTGGATCGGGAAACCCTGGCGGCCACCGCCCGGGGGCATGGCCTAGGGGGAGTGGAGCTCCAGGAGCGGGACCAGTGGCTCGATCTGCTCATGAGCCATCTGCTGGAACCGGAGTTGGGCCACGGCAGGCTCACCTTCGTGCACGGCTATCCCGCCAGCCAGGCCTCCCTGGCCCGCCTCTGCCCGGAGGATCCCCGCCTGGCCTGCCGTTTTGAGCTCTACCTGGAGGGGATGGAGCTGGCCAACGGCTTTCACGAACTCGCCGACCCAGACGAGCAGCTGGCCCGGTTCGAGGCGGACAACCGTCGCCGCCGGGAGCTGGGACAGGAACCCCTGCCCATCGACCACCGCCTGGTGGAGGCGCTGCGACAGGGCCTGCCCGACTGTGCCGGGGTGGCCCTGGGCCTGGACCGGCTGTTGATGCTCAAGCTGGGAGCGGAGCGGCTGGACGACGTGCTCAGCTTTCCGCTGCCCGAGGCCTGATGGTGCCGATGCGCTGGCCCATGCGGACCCGCACCCCGGGCACCAGCGCCGGATCCCAGCGCACCCGGTCCTTCCCGAACAGGGTGATCACCGTGGACCCCATATTGAAACGTCCCATCTCCTCCCCTTTCTTCAGCACGATGGGTCGGCCGCCGTCGTAGCGCCAGGTGGTGGGCTCGCCCGCCGGACCCCGCACCTCTCCTTCCCATACCGTTTCCATGCTGCCCACGAAGATGGCCCCCACCAGAATCACCGCCATGGGACCCGCCACGGTGTCGAAGAGACAGATCACCCGCTCGTTGCGGGCGAAAAGCCCGGGCACCAGTTGGGTGGTGGCCTCGCTCACGCTGAAAAGGGTGCCGGGGACGAAGATCATCTCCCGCAAACGGCCGCTCAGCGGCATGTGCACCCGGTGGTAATCGCGGGGCGAGAGATAGATGGTGGCGTAGCTGCCGCCGGCGAACTCGGCGGTGAGATCGTAGCGGCCTGCCAGCAGCTGCAGCAGGGAGAAGTCACGCCCCTTGGCCTGGAGCAGGCGGCCGTCGTGGATGGTGCCGGCCTGGTTGATCTTGCCGTCGGCCGGGCTCACCACTGCGTCCGGTTCGGCCGCAATGGGACGAGCCTCCGCCTTGAGAGCCCGGGTGAAGAAGTCGTTGAAACAGCCGTAGCTGTTGGGATTGGGGTTCTCCGCTTCGAACAGGTCCACCGCGTAGCGGTTCACCACCTCTTTGATCAGTGCATTCTTGAAAGGCTTCCAGGTGACCCGGGTGGCCCGGTACATGATCGCGGAAAGGCCGTGCTGCGGCAGAACCTTCAGCAGGTTGGTGAAGAGTCGATCCTTGAAACCTGGAGTCATGGCCTACTGGAAGAAGCGCAGATCGTGAGCGATGGCGGCCGGGTCGGTGACGCCGGTGAACAAGGCTAGCAGATAGCCATCGGGGTTGATGAGAGCCACCACCGCGTTTTGTGAATCACATCGAACCCCCTGTTCAAGTACCTGCTTCGGGATCCCCATCTGTCGCGCCAGCCGGTGCCGTTCCTCGAAGGGACCGGTGAGGGCGGTGAAGGCTGGGTTGTAGAAGTCGATGAAGGCCTTTAGTTCTTTCGGATCCTGCTCCTGTCGGGCCAGGTCGAGAAAAACCACTCTCGTCTTCTTCTGCAGTTTGGGCTCCCCCGCCAGATGGTTCCAGGCCAGGATGTAACGGAACATCAAGGGTCGGCACTGCCGGTGGTCCATGGTGCCGGCCACCAGAAAGTTCCAGTGTCCCAGCAGCGAGTTGCGGTCGAAGGGCTCGCCATTCTTGTCCACCAGCTGGAAATCGATCACCGGTTGGGGGTCGGGAAAAGGAAAGGCCTGCAGATTGGCCATGGCGGGCCGGGCATAACGGTTGCCCAGGTAATAGCTCAAGGCGAACACGCCCACCGCCATGAAGGCAAACAGCAACTTGGTGAGGATACGGCGCATGAAGATGCAGGTGGGAAGGCCCGGTGGCCGGTGCCGAAATCAGGGAAAGAGATGGTACCGAGGGCGGGACTTGAACCCGCAAGGCCGTGAGGCCGGTGGATTTTGAGTCCACTGCGTCTACCAATTCCGCCACCTCGGCAGGGAAGCAGAAGGGTACACCTGCTTAAGCGATGGTGACAAGCGTTTCTTAGAAGACAGAAGGCTACGCGTTGTTGATTCGATCAACCGGGGTTGGTGCCTTGAGCCTTGTGGGTAAATTGTCAAGAAAAAGGCGCGTAATGTCAAGAAAGGTGTGTTGTCTTTAGCTACAGTAGCCGCCAAGAGAGTGGGTGGAAACGGGAGATGAGGTCCATGGGTTTATTGATCGCTATTGCCTTCATGTTTGGTTCTCTATTTTTTATTGGCATTAAGGCTAAGCATGAGTCATCAGCAGAAAAGAGTAACCACTATGATGTGACTTCTAATAGCAGTGCCGATCACCCGGGAAAAGCTAGTGGTGCAATAGCTTTTGGCAAAGTCAAACGAGTCATAGATGGCGACACCCTAATCATTGTCATTGGATGGAAGGAAGTGATAGTAAGGCTGTCTTCGATAGATTGCCCTGAAGACGGGCAACCTTGGGGTGGTACAGCCAAGGCGGGATTGATAAAGCTGGTTGGTGGTAAGCATGTCCGTTGCGAGATGCACTGCGAGGACCACTATGGAAGGACGGTAGCAACCCTGTATGTCAAGGGTAGGAATGGTGAATACCAGAATGTGAATGAAAAGATGGTGGCTCGAGGACATGCATGGGTGATGAGAAGATACTTCTGGCACCTTCCCGAGCACCGGCGAAACAGGCTAAACCGCATTGAAGGCTGGGCTAGGAAAAATAGGGTCGGTTTATGGAAAACCCAGAATCCTGTGCCACCTTGGAGATGGCGAGCGGAGAATAAGGTTGGCCGCAGGGGTTAGGTTCAGGGCTTGCTACAGTAAAATGCGCACCCATGCGCAAATCCGATTTCCATTACGAGCTGCCGGAGGAACTCATTGCCCAGTACCCGGCTGCGGAGCGCAGCGCCAGCCGATTGCTGGTGCTGGACGAGCAGGGGCAGGTGGGCGACCGTTGGTTCCGGGATCTGCCCCGGCTGCTGCAGCCCGGCGATCTGCTGGTGTTCAACGACACCCAGGTGATGCGTGCCCGGCTATTCGGCCGCAAGGAGAGCGGAGGCAGGGTGGAACTGCTCATCGAGCGGGTACTGTCGTCCGGGCGGGCTCTGTCCCAGCTGCGCGCCAGCAAGACGCCCAAGCCGGGTGGCCGCATCCGGGTGGGCGACACCTGGCTGGTGGTGGAGGGTCGGGAGGAAGGCATGTTCCTGTTGAGGGCCGAATCCGGGGATTTTCCGTCTCTGATGGAGGCCCATGGTCATGTCCCGCTGCCCCCCTACATCCGGCGCCCGGACGAGCGCTTCGACGAGTCCCGCTACCAGACGGTCTATGCCCGCCGCCCCGGGTCGGTGGCGGCGCCCACCGCTGGGCTCCATTTCGACGAGCCGTTGCTGGACCGGCTGCGGGAGTTGGGGGTGGGGATGGCACAGGTCACCCTGCACGTGGGAGCCGGCACCTTTCAGCCGGTGCGCACCGAGAACCTTGCCGAGCATCGCATGCACGCCGAGTGGCTGGAGGTGGGCCAAGGGGTGTGTGACGCCGTGGCGGGGACCCGGAAGCGCGGCGGGCGGGTGATCGCCGTGGGCACCACCTCGGTGCGCAGCCTGGAGACGGCGGCCGCCGAAGGGACGCTGCGGCCTTTTGCCGGCGAAACCCGCCTGTTCATCACCCCGGGTTACCGGTTCCGGGTGGTGGATGCGCTGGTCACCAACTTCCATCTGCCGGAGTCCACCCTGCTCATGCTGGTCTGCGCCCTGGGTGGCTACGAGGAGGTGATGGCGGCCTATCGCCACGCGGTGGCGCGGCGCTACCGCTTCTTCAGCTATGGCGATGCCATGTTCCTGGAACGAAAAAAGGCGCGGCAGGGGGTGCCGCGCCAATAGTTCCACCAAAGGAGGATGGAGGAGTGTACTGAATTTCAGTACGTGGCAATTCTCTGATATTGTCCCGGCAGTGGCATTGACGATTGTCAAAGAAAATATTGAATATCTCCCTCACCGAGTGGCGCTTGGCGCGATGATGTGTCATAAGTGAGTGAAAAACACTAAGAAAAAGTTGTTTTCCGGGGGTTGGCTTGAAGTTTGAAGTGCATCACGAATCGGGCAACGGCCGCCGGGGCAGGCTGGATTTTTCCCGGGGTGCCATCGACACCCCGGCCTTCATGCCCGTGGGCACCTATGGCACGGTCAAGGCCATGACCCCCGAGGAGCTGGAGGCACTGGGCGCCCAGATCATTCTCGGCAACACCTTTCACCTCTGGCTGCGCCCCGGCACCGAGGTGATCCGGTTGCACGGCGACCTGCACGGTTTCATCCACTGGCAGCGGCCCATCCTCACCGATTCCGGGGGGTTCCAGGTCTACAGCCTGGGAGAGATGCGCAGGATCACCGAGGAGGGCGTTCATTTCCGCTCTCCGGTGAACGGCGACCGGGTGTTCCTGGGCCCGGAGGAGTCGATGCGGATCCAGCGGGAGCTGGGCTCCGACATCGTCATGATCTTCGACGAGTGCACCCCCTATCCCGCCACCGAAACGGAGGCGCGCGAGTCGATGGAACTGTCCCTGCGCTGGGCCCGGCGCAGCAAGGCGGCCCATGGCGACAATCCCGCCGCCCTGTTCGGCATCGTGCAGGGCGGGGTTTATCCGGAATTGCGCGCCCGCTCGCTGGAGGGGCTGCGGGAGATTGGCTTCGACGGCTACGCGGTGGGCGGCCTGTCGGTGGGCGAGCCGCCGGCCGACCGCTGGCGCATCCTCGACTTTCTCGCCGACCGTCTTCCGGCGGACCGGCCCCGCTATCTCATGGGGGTGGGTACGCCGGAGGATATCGTGGAAGCGGTGCGCCGGGGGATCGACATGTTCGACTGCGTGCTGCCCACCCGCAACGCCCGCAACGGCCACCTGTTCGTCCACGAGGGGGTGGTGAAGATCCGCAACGCCCGTCACGCCCGGGACACCGGCCCGGTGGATCGCCACTGCGACTGCTACACCTGCCGCAACTACAGCCGGGCCTATCTGCGCCACCTGCAGCGTTGCAACGAGATCCTGGGCGCTCGGCTGGCCACCATCCACAACCTTTACTATTACCAAAAGCTCATGGCCGAGTTGCGTGCCGCCATCGAGGCGGACCGCCTGGAATCCTGGCGCCAGGATTTCTATGCCATGAAGGGACTGCCGCTGCCGGCCTGACGAGGAGGAGGGAGATTGTCGGAAGATCCGAACGGAAGAAGCGGAAGCGGCGGACTGGCCGTTGCCGCCCGGGTGATCCTGGCGGTGGTGGTGCTGGCCATCGGACTGGGCGCCCTGCTGCTGGTACTGGACCTGGTGTCGCTGGGTTTCTTCCAGGTGCTGGCCACCCGTGCGGTGCTCGTGGGTGGCGTCGCCCTGCTGGTGGCCCTGGCGCTGGGCCTGCTCGGCGGCGGCAGGCGCTGAGCAGCGCCTCCTGCCGCGCCTCTCGTCTGCGGGTCAGAGCAGGATGCGGTAGATCTGCTCCACCTGTTCCCACTCGGCGGTGCCGGGGTTCTTGAGCTCCGGCTTCACTGCCTTGAAGACCCGCGCCAGGCTCATGGTGATGGCGCCTGCCAGTTCGGGAAGCTTCTGCTCTAGTTCCTCGCTGTAGGCCAGTGAAAGCGGAGGCAGCTTGGCCAACTGCTCCAGGATGCCGGCCAGGGGGATCTCCTCGTTCAGCTTGCGGAACTCGTGGATCTGTTCCTGCAGCCCCTTGGTGATGGGCAGATCGTGCACCTCGATCACATCCCTGCCATTTGCCTTGGCCGCAGCCTCGCCCAGCAACAGCAGGTCGTGCAGGCGCTGGTTGACGAAATCCTCCAGTCGCTTGATGTCGCTCTTGTCGATGTCCAGCGAGGCAGCCTCGCGGAACAGCCGTTCGAACTGTTTTACTGCCATGACCATGATTCTTTTCCTCTTGTTTGGTTGTGGAGATTGTGACGATCTCCCTACATGCGCCCGGGGAAGGAGAAATCAACCGGGCGGAATGGAATCCTCTGTCTGTTGCCCCTTTTCCACCACCGACAGCAGCTCCCCGTGGGCGAGCAGGGTGCGGATGCGATCCCCGGGGCTCACCTGTTTTGCATCGGTGAGTGGCTCGCCGTTGGCGTTAAGGGTGATGGAGTAGCCGCGCTCCAGGGTCTGCAGGGGGCTCACCGCCTGCAGCGCGCGGGCCAGCCCGCCCAGATGCTGCCGCTTTTGCTCCAGCCGGTGCTGGATGGCGGGAAGCAGCCTCTGGTGGTTCTGCTGGAGGGTGGATTCACGGACTTGCAACAGTCGGGTCATGGCAGGGAGCAGCCGGGGGGTGGCCTGATGCCATCTGCTGCGCAGCAGGCGCAGCCGGGCCTCCGGCGCGTGGCGCAACAGCCGTTCCTTGAGTCCGGCGAGCCGGTGACGGTCTCGCACCAGATGGGTCTCCATGGCTCGAGCCAGGCGACCGTTCAGCTCGTCCAGCCGCTGCGCGTGCTGCTCCAGCCGGTGGCGCGGGTGGAGCAGGCGTAGCTTGTGCGTCGCGTGTTCCAGACGGCTGCTTCGCTCCTGCAGCAGCTGTGCGAGGCGGCGCCGCAGGCGCTGCTCCAGCAGTGCCAGGCGTTGCCGGATATGGGCCTGGTCGGGTGTGGCCAGCTCTGCGGCGGCCGATGGGGTGGGGGCGCGCCGGTCGGCAACGAAATCGGCGATGGTGAAGTCGGTCTCGTGCCCCACGGCGCTGATTAGGGGTGTTTCCAGTGCCGCGATGGCGCGGGCCAGCGCCTCGTCGTTGAAGGCGGCCAGATCCTCCAGGGAGCCGCCGCCCCGTGCCAGGATCAGCAGGTCGCACTCGCCCCGCGCGTCGGCCAGCTTCAGCGCCTCGACGATCTGTTGCGGCGCCTCCTCGCCCTGCACCAGGGTAGGGTAGAGGATCACCGGCATGGCGGGAAAGCGGCGCGCCATCACCTGCAGGATGTCGCGGATGGCGGCCCCCGTGGGCGAGGTGACCACGCCCACGCAGCGGGGGAAGGGGGGGATGGGCTTCTTGCGCGCGGTGTCGAACAACCCCTCCTTCTCCAGTTTCGCCTTGAGGAGCTGGAAAGCCCGCAGCAGGGCGCCCTCTCCCGCCGGTTCCATCTGCTCCACGATGAGCTGAAATTCGCCCCGCGCCTCGTAGAGGCTCACCCGGGCGCGCACCAGCACCCGGTCGCCGTCCTTCGGCTGGAACCGCAGCAGCAGCCGCCGGTTGCGGAACAGGGCGCAGCGCACCTGGGCGTGGGCGTCCTTGAGACTGAAATAGCTGTGCCCCGAACGTGGGGTCGCCAGGTTGGAGATCTCGCCCTCCACCCATACCAGGGGAAAGCTTCCCTCCAGCACCGAGCGGATCTCCGCGTTGAGGCGGGAGACGCTGTAGATGTCGCGTTTGGGTAGGGTGTCCTCCATGGGGCGCAGTGTAACGTCAAATGGAATATAATTGTCCGATTCCATCCCGCCCACCCTTCCAGAACGAGAAAAGATGCGATTTTTCCAGACTGAAGAAGCACTTACCTTTGACGACGTGCTCCTGGTGCCGGCCCGTTCGGAGGTGCTGCCCAAGGAGGTCTCCCTGGCCACCCGGCTCACCCGCGGCATCGAGCTGAACATTCCCATGGTCTCGGCGGCCATGGATACGGTCACCGAGGCGCGGCTGGCCATCGCCATGGCGCTGCACGGCGGCATCGGCATCATCCACAAGAACATGAGCGCGGAGGAGCAGGCTGCCCAGGTACGCAAGGTGAAGCGCTATGAAAGCGGTGTCATCAAGGATCCCATCACCGTCTCCCCGGATACCAGCATCGGCGACGTGATGGAGTTGACCCGGGCCAACGGCATCTCCGGTGTGCCGGTGGTGGACGGCAGGCAGCTGGTGGGCATCGTCACTGCTCGCGACCTTCGCTTCGAGACCCGCATGGACGAGCCGGTCTCCTCCATCATGACGCCCAGGGAGCGGCTGGTGACGGTGAAGGAGGGCGCGCCCCGCGAGGAGGTGATCGCCAAGCTGGCCGAGCACCGCATCGAGAAGATCCTGGTGGTGAACGACGCCTTCGAGCTGCGCGGCATGATCACGGTGAAAGACATTCAGAAGGCCAAGGACTACCCCGACGCCTGCCGCGATTCCCAGGAGCGGCTGCGGGTGGGCGCCGCCGTGGGCGTGGGCGAGGGCACCGAGGAGCGGGTGGCGGCCCTGGTGGCCGCCGAGGTGGACGTGATCGTGGTGGACACCGCCCATGGCCACTCCAAAGGCGTGCTGGATCGCGTCGCCTGGGTGAAGAAGAACTATCCGCAGGTGGAGGTGATCGGCGGCAACATCGCCACCGGCGCGGCGGCCCTGGACCTGGCCAAGGCGGGCGCCGACGCGGTGAAGGTGGGCATCGGCCCCGGCTCCATCTGCACCACCCGCATCGTGGCCGGCGTGGGCATGCCCCAGGTGACCGCCGTCTCCAACGTGGTGGAGGCGCTGAAGGGGACCGAGGTGCCGGTGATCGCCGATGGCGGCCTGCGCTATTCCGGCGACATCGCCAAGGTGATCGCCGCCGGCGCTCACTCGGTGATGGTGGGTGGCCTGCTGGCCGGAACCGACGAGTCGCCCGGCGAGGTGGAGATCTACCAGGGGCGCTCCTACAAGTCCTACCGCGGCATGGGCTCCCTGGGGGCCATGGCCTCGCGCCACGGCTCCTCCGACCGCTATTTCCAGGAGGGGACCAAGGAGGCGGACAAGCTGGTGCCGGAGGGGATCGAAGGACGGGTGCCCTACAAGGGGCCGCTGGTGAACGTCATCACCCAGCTCATGGGTGGCCTGCGCGCCAGCATGGGCTACACCGGCTGCGCCACCATCGACGAGATGCGCACCAAGCCGCAGTTCGTGAAGGTGACCGGCGCCGGCATGCGCGAGTCCCACGTCCACGACGTGCAGATCACCAAGGAAGCGCCCAACTACCGGCGCGACTGAGGCCAGCCGTAGGTCGGGCTTCAGCCCGACGAACCTGGATATACGTTTGCTGGCCGATGGGCGGCCTTCCGTGGCGGGGTTTCGGCAGCAGGGGTGAGCCAAACCGAAAGTCCTGTGGACTTTCGCAGTTGGCGAACGCCTTGCCAGGGATGGCAAGGCTGGGCTTTCCTGCGAAGCATGGATTGCGAAGCGGGAAAGCTGCCGCAAAGCCTACAGGGATGTATTTACGGCGTCCCCGCCACGGAAGGTCGGCCAGCGGCTAACCGAAAGCGTTGGGTTGAACATGCTTTCGCGGGGCCGGTGGCTGGTTCCCTGTAGCGGGAACGCCGTGAATACGTCCCTGTAGGCTCCGCGTCGGCATCCATGCCTCCGAGGTCCCGCTACAGGGAACCAGCCACCGGCCTGTCAGGCATTGTCGGATCGTTCGTCGGGCTGAAGCCCGACCCACAGATACGGGTATCTCCATGACCAATATTCACGATCACCGCATCCTCATCATCGATTTCGGTTCCCAGTACACCCAGCTCATCGCCCGCCGGGTGCGCGAGGCGGGGGTCTATTGCGAGATCTGGCCCTGGGACAACTGCGAACAGGCGATCCGCGAGCAAAAGCCGCGCGGCATCATCCTCTCCGGGGGCCCCGAGACGGTGACCGACGCCAATCCGCCGCGCGCTCCCGGGCTGGTCTTCGAACTGGGCGTGCCGGTGCTGGGGATCTGCTACGGCATGCAGACCATGGCGGCCCAGCTCGGCGGCGAGGTGGCCAACGCAGAGAAGCACGAGTACGGCTATGCCCAGGTGCGGGCGCGGGGCCATTCGAAGCTGCTGGAAGGGATCGAGGATCACGTCAGCCCCGAGGGCTACGGCCTGCTCGACGTCTGGATGAGTCACGGCGACCGGGTGGAGAAGCTGCCCCCCGGTTTCAGCGTCATCGCCGAGACCGACAACGCCCCCCTGGCCGGCATCGCCGACGAGTCCCGCGGCTTCTACGGCCTCCAGTTCCATCCCGAGGTGACCCACACCCCCCAGGGGCAGCGCATTCTCTCCCGCTTCGTCCACGAGATCTGCGGCTGCGAGGCCCTCTGGACGCCGGGCAACATCATCGAGGACAGCATCACCGCCATTCGCAACCAAGTGGGTGACGGCAAGGTGCTGCTGGGGCTATCCGGCGGGGTGGACTCCTCCGTGGTGGCCGCCCTGCTACACAAGGCCATCGGTGACCGGCTCACCTGCATCTTCGTGGACAACGGCCTGCTGCGCTACCAGGAGGGCGACCAGGTGATGGCCACCTTTGCCAAACACATGGGGGTGAAGGTGATCCGCGTGGACGCCGAGCAGCGCTTTCTCGATGCCCTGAAAGGCGTCACCGATCCCGAGCGCAAGCGCAAGATCATCGGCAACCTCTTCATCGACATCTTCGAGGAGGAGGCGGCCAAGATCGAAGAGGTGGACTTCCTCGCCCAAGGCACCATCTACCCCGACGTCATCGAATCGGCCGGCGCCGCCTCCGGCAAGGCCCACGTCATCAAGTCGCATCACAACGTCGGCGGCCTGCCGGACTACATGAAGCTGAAGCTGGTGGAGCCCCTGCGCGAGCTGTTCAAGGATGAGGTGCGCAAGATCGGCATCGAACTGGGGCTGCCCGCCGAGATGGTCTACCGTCACCCCTTCCCGGGGCCGGGCCTGGGGGTGCGCATCCTGGGCGAGGTGAAGAAGGAGTACGCCGACATTCTCCGCCTGGCCGACCACATCTACATCGAGGAGCTGCGCAACTTTGGCCTCTACGACGAGGTGAGCCAGGCCTTCGCCGTCTTCCTGCCGGTGAAGTCGGTGGGCGTGGTGGGCGACGCGCGCCAGTACGAGTACGTCATCACCCTGCGCGCGGTGAAGACCGTGGACTTCATGACCGCCCACATCGGCCACCTTCCCTGGGAGTTCCTGGAGAAGGTCTCCAGCCGCATCATCAACGAGGTGAAGGGCGTCTCCCGCGTCGCCTACGACATCTCCTCCAAGCCGCCAGCCACCATCGAGTGGGAGTGAGCGGGGACGTTGGTGGCCTGGTCGTTGAATGAAACCGTTGATCAATCCATGACCAGTCGGTTTCCGACCACTTATGACAGAGGGGTGAACATCTCTTGGTCTTTTTTGAAACCCGGACGCCTACAATATATATGGCCCCGGGGGAACCTATGATCTAATCCATGAGCTCACATCTTGTTCTCCTCCGGTTCGGTTACTGCGAACTTCGCCTTGTACTCGAATCTCCCTGCTCTAGGGAGGGGATAAACCGGTAAGCTGCCAAATGATCAAGGTGTGTCGAGCGTCCTTTCAGCATGTTGTCCGTCTGGTAGCCGACCCGGAGGGTGATCGGCACGAACACCATAGGATAGGGTCGGCAGCTCGGCACTAAGGGAATCTGGACTCAGGAATCGGCGGGCCATTGCAGCCGACAATCGAGTTGGTAGAACCCTCTGAGCCTGGAGTCGCCTTTTCTTTTTCTTAACAAGGAACTGATCCATGGTCGGGCCAGGCTCTCAATCGGTGACGAGGCGCCCACCCTTCACCGGAATGCTGTCACCCGGTTTCTTGCTCATGCGAACCGTCCCTTCCTTGCCGTTCAGGCTGTATTTCACGTCGTAGCCCACGATCTTCTCGCTGGTGTCGGTGACCGTCTCGCAGCGTTGCTCGGTCTTGGGTTGCGCGCTCTTCTGTTGCTGGCTGCCCTGGATCTTTCGTCCGGCATAGGCGCCACCCACTGCGCCTGCCACGGTGGCGAGATCCTTGCCTCGTCCGCCGCCCACCTGGTTACCGAGCACACCGCCCACCACCGCGCCGGCCACGGTTCCGAGGACCTTGTGCTCATCCTTTGCTGTCTTGGCCTGCTCAACCACCACCTCCTCGCACACTTTGCGTGGCGTCTTCACCACCTCCTTGATTTCGACCACGCTGAGAACCTTGGCATATTGCTCGGTCTTTTCCTGTTCCTTCCCTGGTGCCTGGCTTTGGGCGGTATCGTCGGAAGCGCTGCAACCAGCCATCAGAAGCGCCAAGGTCAAGGTGAATGTTGTGGGTAGGATTTTCTTTTTCATCTCCTGGTGCCCCCGGGCGTTTGCCGATCGGTGCTGAACCCGTTCCCGGATGGTATCAGAATCATTTCGACGTGCACCCGGCTGTGCGCGAAACGTCGAAACCAGCTTGAAAGTGAGTGCGACCGGCACCAATTGGATGAGGCATCAGCCTCTGAAATTGATAGAGAGAAGCAGCGAGATGCGACGGCACCTGTTGGGAAAAGCTTTGATCCTGTTCTTGGCGGCGATCGGGATGCCCTTGGCTGTGGGAAGCGGTGACCTCGTCACCGGGGCACAGCGTCAGGCCACTTTCGAACGGGGTGACCAGGTGCTCTTCCAGACCGATTTCCATGACTGTCCGGTGGGCGAGATTCCCGAGGGGTTCGATGACCTGTCCGGTAGTCTGGAATGCGTGCGCTATCGGGACCATATCTGGGTTTCGCCACTGGGGCAGGGAAGTGCCAGGCTGGCGAAGCGGATAGAGATGGGGAAAGAGGACTTTTCCCTGGAGTTCCGGGTGGTTCCCAGGGCCTACCATGATGTCAACCTGATCCTGGAGCTCTACACGGAGGATCCTCTCGAACGGGGAAGCCGTCCCGTACACAGCCTGGTGCTGGCGCTGCAACCCATGGGCTGCAGGGTCGACTTTCAGGGCAAGGGGGAGTTGGCCAAGCTGAAGAACTGCCGGGACCAGGTGCACCATCTTGCGCTGCAGGCCAGGCGCCACCAGTTGCGCATCTTCGTGGATGGCCGGCGGGTGGCGGTGTTTCCACTAACTTTGCAAAAGCCCCTGGTGGGTCTGGCGATCAGGCGCTGGGGTCTGGATCCGAAACCCCATGATTTCCTGCTGTCCGACCTGGTGATCGCAAAATACAGTCGACAGGAGGCTCGTCCCAGCCCGGAAAAGCTGGGGATCCAGGTGGAGCGGCTGGCCAACGGAACCAGGCTCACCATTCCCGAGCGGGTTCTGTTCGATTTTGATTCCTTCATCCTCAAGCCGGAGGCACGAGAGGCCCTGGATGTGGTGAAGGCGGTCATCCAGGAGCGACCGGTACGGAAGATCGAGGTCATCGGCCATACCGACAACGTGGGCGGCGAGGCCTACAACCTCAGGCTGTCGCTGCAAAGGGCGCAGTCGGTGGCGGATTATCTGATGTATTGCGGAAAGTTGGATCCCGGGCTGTTCCGCATACAGGGCAGGGGCGAAGCCGACCCCATTGCCGACAACCGCACCGAGGCGGGGCGCGCCAAGAATCGTCGCGTGGAGCTGGAGTTGTTAGAATGATCCAGGCTACCTGACCAACCTGGTGTGGGTAGAATGGCGACGGACGGATTGATGTGGGAATCCGGTTCGGGAGGGGAAATTGGTGGGCGATGCTGGGTTCGAACCAGCGACCCCTGCCGTGTGAAGACAGTGCTCTCCCACTGAGCTAATCGCCCTGTTCGCGTGGGCGGGCAGTTTCACTTTCTTTGGTCCTCCTGTCAAGGGCAAAATGGGCGCCACATCCCGCAGGGCTGGAGTTCTATGGGCTTTGCGGCAATCCCTCCTTGTCGGTGCAACCACTTCGGGCGACCTGCCGAATGAAGCTGGACGAGCAATTCATGCATCGGGCGTTGGAGTTGGCTCGCCGCGCCGAGGCGGAGGGCGAGGTGCCCGTGGGTGCGGTGATGGTGCTCGAGGGTGAGATCGTGGGGGAGGGATGGAACCGGCCCATCGGCGGCCAGGATCCCACGGCCCACGCCGAGATCGTGGCGCTGCGCGACGCGGCGCGGCGGCTGGGCAACTACCGGCTTCCCGGCACCACCCTCTATGTCACCCTGGAGCCCTGCCCCATGTGCGCCGGAGCCATCGTTCACGCACGGGTGGCCCGGGTGGTGTACGGTGCCACCGATCCACGCAGTGGCGCGGCGGGCAGCGTCTTCGACCTGCTGCCCTCGGACAACCGTTTCAATCACTTCACCGAGGCCACCGGCGGTGTGCTGGCAGAGCCCTGTGGCGAGCTCTTGCGCCAGTTCTTCAGGGCCAGGAGAGGATAGTCCCCGCTGGTGCAGTCCAGGCCCTGCCTTCGGTTGTCCCACCATACCAGCAGGCGATAGTAGTAGCGGATGTTCTCCACATAGATCACCGGCTCGCCGCCGCGCGCCCGGCCGTGCTTCACCGTCTTGTAGTATTTCTCTTTGGACAGCAGGGGCAGGAATCGCTTCACCTCTTCCCAGCGGTCGGGGTCGCCGCCGCCGCGCTGGGTGAGCACCCGGGCGTCCTCCAGGTGGCCGTAGCCAATGTTGTAACTGGCCAGGGTGAGCCAGAGGCGATCCAGGCCGTCGATGCGGCTGGGGATCCGTTGTTCCATCCACAGCAGGTAACGGGCACCACCGGCGATGGACTGGGCCGGATCGAAACGGTTGCTCACCTTCTCCCGCCGGGCTGCCTCCCGGGTGAGCATCATGATTCCTTTCACGCCGGTGGGTGAGACCGCATTGGCCCGCCAGTGAGACTCCTGGTAGCCGATGGCGGCCAGCAGGCGCCAGTCGATGCCGGTCTCTTCTCCCGCCTTTCGGAACATTCTCTCGTATTTCGGCAATCTTTCCGCCACATGCCGCCAGAAGTCACGCAGGGTGACGAAATTGCGATGGGGCAGGGCATCCACCTGTTCCCGTATCAGCTGCTGCGCCAGCTCTTTTCCCTCTTCCGACTCCAGGAAACGATCGGCAGCCTGGCGCAGGCTGGTGCCATCGGCCTTGGGAAAGTACCAGCGGAACCCCTCCCCGGGGGGAAGTACCCTGCCGCTCAGCAAGTGGGGCCTGAGCTTGCGCCAGACACGCAACAAAAGCTGGTTGGTCAGGGTGTGGTGGTAGGCGCCGGCATTCACCAGCTCCAGGATCGACTCCTCGGAATGGTGGGGAAGGGACAGCAGGGGGAGTGAGGGCGCTGCTGAATGCAGTCTCTCCTCTTGCAGCGAATCTCCGGGAAGAATCAGCGGCTCGTCGAGCGGTTCTTCCAGGTTTTCAATCGGTGGGTTGCCCATGGTGCGAGCGAAGATCGGGGTGGTTCGATGCCAGGGACGGGAAAGCAGGAAACGCTCCTGGTCCCGTTGAGTGGGCAGGCGGGCCGCGGCCACCATCTGTACTTCACCCCGGGCCAGCGCTTTCAGGGCGTCGGCGCGGGTGGGGTAGACCCGGAATTCCGGCTGCAGTTTCAGGGTGCGGGCGAAGGCGCCAGCCAGTGCAAATTCGATACCTTCCGGGCCGTGGGGCCCGAGCTGGCAGGTGAGCGGTCCGGCCACGGTGGCGATACGGATCGCGCCCCGTTGCTGCAGCCTGTCCAGCAGCGGAGCCTGTTCGCAACCGGCCAAGGTGAGCAGCAGTAGCAGGAAGGCGATGCCGGCCCAGGGGCGGGTGGGATGCATGGTCTCCAGTGGGAAGGGGGTCCTGGCCGGTTGCCGTGGCGCGGATGGTACCACGAGTCACAGTTGCCGTTTGAGCTGCACCGGTTCGGCGCTGGCGGGATCGTCGGGCCAGTGGTGCTTGGGATAGCGGCCGCGCAACTCCTTCTTCACCGCCTCCCACTCCCCGGCCCAGAAGCGGGCCAGGTCCCGGGTCTGCTGCACCGGTCGGCCCGCGGGCGAGAGCAGTTGCAGCAGCAGGGGCAGGCGGCCCTCCATCACCGCCGGCGTCTCCTTCAGGCCGTAGAGGCGTTGCACCGGAGCGGCCAGCAGGGGCGGTTCCCGGCGGTAGTCGATGGGGAGGGGGCGGCCGCCGGGGGCCG
>JALXAM010000011.1:0-978 GCA_026992075.1 Sedimenticola sp.
GTAGCCCACCACATTGACGAGGTGTGGCTGGAAGAAGCCTGGCGGAGAACGCGCAAAGACGGCGCGGCCGGGGTAGACGGCGTGACCGCCGTCCAATACGAAGCCGAGCTAGAGGAGAACCTGACGAGCCTGCTCGAACGGTTCAAGACCGGCCGGTATCGGGCGCCGGCGGTGCGCCGTGTCCACCTGCCCAAGCCCGGGACGAGAAAGACCCGCCCGATTGGCATTCCCACACTGGAAGACAAAGTGCTCCAGCGCGCGGTGCTGATGGTGCTGGAACCCATCTTCGAGCAAGACTTTCTCGATTGCTCGTACGGATTCCGCCCCGGACGCAGTGCCCACCAGGCCCTGGAGGCACTGTGGGGCGGACTGATGGCGATGGACGGCGGCTGGGTCATCGACCTGGACATCCAAAACTTCTTCGACGACGTGGATCGGAGCCAACTTCAGGCGATGCTGGCCAAACGGGTGCGCGACGGCGTGATCCGCCGCGTGGTCGGGAAATGGTTGAATGCCGGCGTCATGGAAGGCGGGCAGATCCACTACCGGGAACAGGGGACCCCGCAAGGGGGCGTGATCTCCCCGCTGCTGGCCAACCTCTACCTGCATCACGTGCTCGACCTGTGGTTCGAACACGAGGTCAAACCGAGACTGCAAGGCCACGCCTTCGAAGTCCGGTTCGCCGACGATGGTGTGCCACGAAGGCGCACAGGAGGACGGAAGTCCTCCGTGCAGCCATGCTGCACAAGAGATGAGGGAGGGCCCCTCGAAGCCGTCGTGCAGGCGAAGGCTTCAAACCACCCACTGCTGCTGCCTTCAAGAGAGGTGGTGGTGAGCGAGCTGGGAAAAGGCGGGGCTGGACCCTGTCAGGTGAGGACCGTGGAGTCGAACGCAAGTGAACCGCTGATGACGTGTCGAAAGCGTAGGGACGATGTCAAAACCGGGGGGGAGTCGTTAACCCGGGACGAGTCTGGGGGG
>JALXAM010000011.1:988-2312 GCA_026992075.1 Sedimenticola sp.
TCTGGGGGGAGCCTGTTGACTGCCCAGGCGGCATCCGGCATGGAGGCGGCGAGAATGCGGTCCAGGCTCTTGTGTGGAACGTGGGAACCTGTCGCCCCAATGGCAAGGGAGAAACGCAAGAGGAAGCCCCTCAAGCGTGAGAGTACCGAGGTGGGGCACAGGGGCGGAGCAACCTGTAGTAGTGAGGAAGGTTCTGTAATGGGGCCGGAGCGAAGGGGTTGCCCTATCTGGCCTGGAACGGGAGAGCAACCAGCGATGGGAGGACTCTGTTGAACCAGGCAAAGCCGTTTCCCATCACCAAGCGTCAGGTGTGGGAAGCCTACAAACGAGTGAAGGCCAACCAAGGAGGGGCGGGTGTGGACGATCAGGACCTGAAGGGGTTTGCCGAGGATCTGGAAAACAACCTCTACAAACTCTGGAACCGGATGGCCTCAGGAAGCTACATGCCTCCACCGGTCAAACGGGTGGAGATTCCCAAAGGGGATGGCGGAATCCGTCCTCTGGGGATCCCCACGGTGGCTGATCGGATCGCCCAGACGGTGGTCAAACAAGCCCTGGAACCGGAACTGGAAACGCACTTCCATCCGGACTCCTACGGCTATCGGCCGGGCAAATCGGCCCATCAGGCGATCGGACAGGCGCGCCGGCGATGCTGGCGTTATGACTGGGTCGTTGACCTCGACATCAAGGGATTCTTTGACCATATCGATCATGAGCTTCTGATGCGCGCGGTGCGCCGGCACACCCAGGACAACTGGGTCGTGCTCTACATCGAACGCTGGCTCAAGGCGCCGGTGCAGATGCCCGATGGGACGTTACAGGAACGGACCTGTGGAACCCCGCAAGGCGGCGTGGTCAGCCCGTTGCTGGCGAACCTGTTTCTGCACTATGCCTTCGACGAATGGCTGCGGCGGAAGTATCCGCAGGTGCCATTCGAGCGGTACGCCGATGATGGAATCTGCCACTGTCGCACCCGGGAAGAAGCCGAGGAGCTCAAGGCGGCGCTGGAAAAGCGCTTTGCCGAGTGCGGACTGGAACTGCATCCGCAGAAGACCAAGGTGGTCTACTGTAAGGATGACGACCGACGTGGAGACTATCCCAACACCACCTTCGACTTTCTGGGATACACCTTTCGTCCCCGGAGATCGAAGAACCGGTGGGGCAAGGTCTTCATCAACTTCAGTCCGGCGATCAGTCCCCGGGCGGCCAAGGCCATCCGTCAGGAAGTCCGACACTGGAAACTGCCCCTTCGCAGTGACAAGTCGATTGATGACCTGGCGCGGATGTTCAACGCCAAGATCCGGGGTTGGGTCAACTATTATGG
>JALXAM010000012.1 GCA_026992075.1 Sedimenticola sp.
GCTGTGGATCACCGGCGAGTACCTTTCGGTACCCGCCTCGGTGGGCTTCATCGCCCTGCTCGGCATCGCGGTGCTCAATGGCGTGGTGATGGTGACCTATTTCAACCAACTCCACGCCATGGGCAAATCGCTCCACGACACCGTGGTGGAAGGGGCGATGCGCCGGCTGCGGCCGGTGCTGATGACCGCCTCCATCGCCGCCTTCGGCCTGGTGCCCCTGCTCTTCGCCAGCGGCCCCGGCTCCGAGATCCAGCGCCCCCTGGCCATCGTGGTGATCGGTGGACTGATCACTTCCACCCTTTTGACCCTGATCCTGCTGCCCATCCTCTACCGCCGTTTCGGCTTTCCCGAGGAGAAATGAGCATGGAAGAAGCCCTTTACGACAATGATGAGTGTCTGCTTTCCCTGGTGATTCCCCCTTCCCTGGCCGATCCGATGGTGGATTGGCTGCTGGAGCAGCCGGAGATCCGCGGCTTCACCAGCCAGCCGATCAACGGCCATGGCGGCGCCGAGCATGTGATGACCCCGGCCGAACGGGTGGCCGGATATCAGAAACAGGTGCTCATACAGGTCCATTTGCCGCGTGAAATCCTGGAGCGGGTTCTGCTTCGCCTCAAAGACCAGTTTTCCGGCGGTGGTATCCATTACTGGGTTTCACCACTCCTCGCTGCCGGGCATCTGGCTTGATGTTGGCGGACTTCCCACCAGGCTGCACGGAAACGGAGCGATGAGAAAGACGTACGAACCACAACCTCCGGTACCAGACGTCATGCCGGAGGTGAAGGTCTGGGATCCCCTTGTTCGTCTCTTTCACTGGACGCTGGCAGGCGCCTTCTTCATCAACTACGCACTGGGCGACGATTGGCTCAAGCTGCATGCCTGGATCGGCTATCTCGTCATCGGGTTGCTCGTTTTCCGGCTGGTCTGGGGATTCGTCGGGCCACGTCATGCGCGCTTTTCCGATTTCCTCTATTCCCGCCAGGAGGTTCTCGACTATCTCCGCGACCTTCCCACCGGCAAGGCGAAGCGCTATCTGGGGCACAATCCGGCGGGGGGCGTAATGGTGGTGATTCTACTGGTGATGGTCGCCCTCACCGCGCTCACCGGCTGGCTGACTCTGCCAGCAGCCGAATCCGGCTGGTTCCGCTGGCCGCTGATGGGAGAGGATATCGATGGTGGTTGGTTGGGCGAGGTGCATGAATTCTTCGCCAACTTCACCTTCCTGCTGGTGCTGATCCACATCGCCGGTGTGCTGGTCAGCAGCCTGCTGCACGGTGAAAACCTGGTGCGGGCCATGATCACCGGCCGCAAGCGGTTGGGGCCGCCGGAGCCCTAGCCCCAGGCTCTCTCACGACGACTGGCGAACCCGAAACATGGTGGATGAAGCTGGGTAAATCAGCGCCACGAAAGGCCTAGTTCTACTTTGTCATATTTCCGCTCCCGCCCCAGGTTGGCCGTCATGGCCGTATGTTTTTGAAGACGAGGGAGATCGGCAGCGGCAAGGGCGGGCTGTGCCCACCACGAAACCACCCGGCTGATCAAGGGTCGATAGTGGGCCCAGCCCCCTATCCCCTGTAGGTCGGGCTTTAGCCCGACAATCCACCGCTGGGCGTCGGACTGAAGTCCGACCTACAGGCGAGCGCCCGTTCACCGTCTCCGGTTTGCAAATGGTGGGCGCAGACGTCGGGAAAAACGGGAACCACCGCAGCGAGAATCAGGAATATGACAAAGTAGAACTAGTCAAAGCTCGTAATCGCCCGACAGCGGCTCTTCCCCCTCCACCACCGGCAGGCTCAGGGCGTTGCCCCAGTGGGACCAGCCGCCGTTGTAGAGCCGCACGTCCTTGGCGCCGAGATGTTTGAGGTGCATCCAGGCCAGGCTCATGCGGAAGCCGTCGTGGCAGTACAGGTAGATGGTCTTGTTCAGATCCACCGGTGCATAGAGCTCGCGCAGTTCCTGGTCGGATTTCCAGTGCTGGGCGGAGGTGCCGTCGAGGCTCACCACGTTGATGGCGCCGGGTATGTGACCGCCACGCACGGCATGTTTGATCTCGGCACCGGTATACATGTTGTGGGGTCGGGCATCCACCAGCACGATGTTGGGATCGCGCCGCGATACCACGTCATCGTAGACATCGGTCCATTCCACGTACATCGAAGAATCGGCCGATTTCAGGATGACCTTGCCCGGCTTGGGGTGAACCGGCTCCTTGCTCAACTCCTCGAAGGCGGACCACTCCACCGCGCCACCGGCCAGCACCTTCACCCGGCTCATGTCGTAGCCGTAGAGCGCCAGCAGGTAGTAGAGACGGGAGAGCAAGGCGGTGTTGGCGTCGTCATAGAGCACGATCACCGAGTCGTCGTTCACGCCCCAGCGCCGCAGGGTCTCCTGGAAGGCTTCACGGCTGGGGAAGCGCATCAACGGGGTGCCGAAGTTGTCCCCCAGATCCTTGAACCGCTGCACCTGAACCGCGCCGGGAATGTGGCCCACGGTGTAGTAACGGTGGGGGTGGTAACGCACCTCCAGGATCACCAGATTGGGGTCGTCCTGGTGTTCGGAGAGCCAGTCGGAATCGACGAAAAAGTCGGGCTCGGCCCATGCGGAGGCCGTAGGCAATAGAAGAACCAGGACAAGAAAGGGGAGGATGGTTTTCGGATTCACTTTGAACTGTTCTCCAAAGAAAGGAACTCTTCGTCATGATAGCCTATCGAAATCAAGAGGCCGACACGCTATGCGGGTGATGACACCAATTGCCGGGAGATCCGCCTTGGTGTAGATTGTGTCGGGTCACAACGGGCGGTTTATCCATGCTTCGACGTTTGTTCATACTCTGGCTGGCTATCTCCATCCTGGGCTACGGCTTGGCCCTGGCCGCCGACGTGCATGGAGAACAACAGCCGCAGGCCGGATACGCCGCTGCAACCGACGATGAAGGACATGTCGGTCATGCCGGTGGAGAATGTGGCCACTGCTCTCACGGTGTGGCGCACCTCACCGGGCTGCACTTCGCTTTTGACCTCCATGCCGTGCAGGTCGGCACGCCGGACCGAAGTGACTACCATCCCGCCCTCCTCTCTCCGCCTCTCCAGGAGCCTCTGAAGCCTCCAACCCAGAGCTGATTTCCCCTTGCTGTACTGGCCGCGGGCCTTTGCCCGATGGCTGCCGTTCCAATCTGTTCGGGAAATCGACCCATGAAGACACCAACCCTGATCCGGACAGGCGGACTGGTCTGCCTGTTTGCACTACTCGCCTTTGCCTCCTTCCGGCCTGTTGCCGCGGAAGAAGACCACGGTCACGAAGATGGTCACGGTGAACACGAAGAAGAGACAGCGGTCCACCTCACATCCGAGCAGATGAAGGCTGCGGGCATCCAGGTGAGCCCCCTGGAACCCAAACCTCTGCCGGAAGAGATCCAGGCGCCAGGCGAGGTTCAGCTCGACCTCTATGCCACCAGCCAGGTGACACCCCGCATCGAGGCGCAAGTGGTGGCCCGTCACGCCCGTCTGGGCGATCACGTCAAGAAAGGGCAGCCACTGGTGACCCTCTCCAGCGCGGAGATGGCCGAGGCCCAGGGAGCCCTCATCATTGCCGCCCGCGATTGGGAGCGGGTACGCAAGCTCTCCAACGAGATGGTCTCGGAACAGAAGCGGCTGGAAAGCCGGGTCGCTTTTCAGCAGGCCTGGGCCAGGCTGCTGGCCTATGGCATGACCAGGGATCAGATCGAACAGCTGGCCCGCAGCGGTGATGTCACCCGGGCCGATGGCAGCTTCCAGCTGCTCTCGCCCCAGGACGGCACCATCATTCGTGACCGTTTCGTGGTGGGACAAATGGTGGAACCAGGGGATCTGCTGTTCGAGATCACCGATGAATCCCGGGTCTGGGTGGAAGCCAACGTGAACCCAACCCAGGTGGGACGGGTGAAGGTAGGGGCACCGGCACGCATCCTGGCCGGCGGCAACTGGTATCCCGGCAAGGTGATCCAGGTGCATCACGCCCTGGACGAGGCCACCCGCACCATGCGGGTGCGCATCGAGGTGCCCAATCCGGAAGACCGTCTGCACCCGGGACAGTTCGTCACCGCGCGCATCACTGTGGGGGCCGGCGGTCAGCCGGTGTTGACCCTGCCCCTGGAGGCGGTGCTGCGCAGTCCGGACGGGGACTGGCAGGTGTTCGTGGAGAAAGAGCCCGGCGAGTTCGAACCGGTGGAGGTGGAGCTGGTGCGCCAGTTGCCCGGCATCGCCGTGATCGAGGGGCTGCCGCCGGGAACCCGGGTGGTGACCCGGGGCGCCTTCTTCGTGCAGTCGGAGCTGGCCAAGTCCGGCTTCGAAATACACAATCACTGAGGGCGCCACCATGCTGAACAAACTCATCGACTGGTCGGTTTCCAACCGCCTGCTGGTGGTGCTCGGCCTGCTGGCCGCCCTGGCCGGCGCCGCGCTGCTCATTCCGCGGCTCAACCTGGACGCCTTTCCCGACGTCACCAACGTGCAGGTGCAGATCAACACCGAGGCGGAAGGGCTGGCGGCGGAAGAGGTGGAGCAGCTCATCACCTACCCCATCGAGGCGGTGATGTACGCCCTGCCCGACGTGGAGGAGGTGCGTTCCATCTCCAAGACCGGGCTCTCGGTGATCACCGTGGTGTTCAAGGAGGGCACCGACATCTACTTCGCTCGCCAGCTGGTGTTCGAGCGGCTGCAGGCAGCGCGGGAGGAGATTCCCGAGGGCGTGGGCACCCCCGAGATGGGACCCAACACCTCCGGGCTGGGACAGGTCTATCAATACATCCTGCGCTCGGAAGACCCGAAATACGACGCCACCGCCCTGCGCAGCCTGAACGACTGGGTGGTGAAGCTGCTGCTGCTGCCGGTGGACGGCATCACCGACGTGCTCTCCTTTGGCGGCGAGGTGCGTCAGTACCAGGTCCAGGTGGATCCGCAGAAGCTGCTGGCCTACGGGCTCAGCATCGATCAGATCGCCCAGGCCATCGAGGAAAACAACCGCAATGCCGGCGGCTGGTACCTGGATCGGGGCGCGGAGCAGCTGGTGATCCGGGGCGTCGGCTGGGTCCGTTCGGGAGAGGCCGGCCTGCGGGACATCGCCAACATCCCTCTCAAGGATGAAGACGGGGTGGTGGTGCGCGTGCGCGACGTGGCCGAGGTGACTTTCGGAGGCGAGATCCGGCAGGGGGCGGTGACCATGACCCGCCGGGGCCCGGACGGCAAGCCGGAGCGGTTGGGCGAGGTGGTGGCCGGCATCGTGCTCAAGCGCCTGGGTGCCAACACCAAGGCCACCATCGATGCCATCAAGGCGCGTCTGCCGGCTATCCAGCAGGCGTTGCCGGCAGGGGTGACCCTGGAGCCCTTCTACGACCAGGCCGACCTGGTGGAACAGGCGGTGAACACCGTGAGCCGGGCGCTGGTGGAGGCCTTCGTGCTCATCGTGGTGGTGCTGCTGCTATTCCTGCTCAACATCCGCGCCACCCTGCTGGTGCTGATCTCCGTGCCCCTTTCGGTGGGGCTGGCGCTGGCGGCCATGAGCTGGTGGGGGCTGTCGGCTAACCTCATGTCCCTGGGCGGTCTGGCCATCGCCATCGGCATGATGGTGGACGGCTCGGTGGTGATGATGGAGAACATCTTCAAGCATCTCTCCCGTCCCGACCCGGAACATGACGAGCAGGCGCGGCGCGAGATTGCACCGGGCGATCCGGACCCTTACGACGCGGCCCATGATCGTCGCGGCATCGCGCTGCGCATCCAGGAGGCGGCACGGGAGGTGGACCGGCCGGTCTTCTATGCCGTGGTCATCATCATCGTGGTCTTCGCGCCCCTGTTCGCCCTGGAAGGGGTGGAAGGCAAGCTCTTCCAGCCCATGGCGGTCTCCATCGTCCTGGCCATGATCACCTCGCTGGTGGTGGCCCTGGTGGTGATGCCCGCCCTGGCCACCTACAGCTTCCGACGCGCCCTGCGCCATCGCGAGAGCCCCCTGTTCCGGCCCCTGGAGTGGTTCTACCGCCACACCCTGAGCCTGGCGCTGCGCATGCGCTGGCTGGTGGCGGGGGTCGCCCTGCTCCTGTTCGCGGGGGCGCTGTGGCTGCTGCCGCGGCTGGGCACCGAATTCGTCCCCGAGCTGGAGGAGGGCACCATCAACATCCGCGTCACCCTGGCGCCCTCCTCCAGCCTGGACACGGCGCTGAAGGTGGCCTCGGACCTGGAACAGCGGCTGATGCGGTTCCCGGAGGTGACCTACGCCTCCAGCCGCATCGGCCGCGCCGAGGTGGGGGGTGATCCCGAGCCGGTCTCCAACATCGAGATCTACGTGGGACTCAAGCCGGTGGAGGAATGGACCTCGGCCCGCAACCGGTTCGAGCTGCAGAAGAAGTTCCAGCAGGCACTCTCGGTGCATCCGGGACTGCTCTTCACCTTCTCCCAGCCCATCGCCACCCGGGTTGACGAGCTCCTCTCAGGGGTCAAGGCGCAGCTCGCCATCAAGCTGTTCGGCCCGGATCTCGATGTGCTGGTCAAGAAGGGCAAGGCCATCGAGCAGCTGGCGCGCCGGGTGCGGGGCACGCGGGACGTGGAGATGGAGCAGATCGCGGGCGAGGCGCAACTGGTGGTGCGCCCCAGGCGGGATCTGCTGGCCCGTTATGGTATCCCCGTGGCCCAGGTGATGGACCTGGTCTCCGACGGCATCGGCGGCACCACCGCCGGCCAGGTGATCCGCGGCAACGAGCGCTACGACATCTACGTGCGCCTGGCGCCCCGTTTCCGGGAGGACGTGGAGACCCTGCGCAACCTGCTGCTGCAGGCGCCGGGCGGCGCCTGGGTGCGGCTGGGCGACGTGGCCGAGGTGGCCATCGAGTCCGGCCCGCCACAGATCCGGCGGGACGACGTGCAGCGCCGGGTGGTGATCCAGGCCAACGTCGAGGAGCGCGACATGGGCGGCCTGGTGAAGGAGCTGCGCGAACGCATCGACCAGGAAATCGACCTTCCGCCCGGCTACTCGGTGGTCTTCGGCGGCCAGTTCGAGAACCAGCAGCGGGCCCAGAAGCGGCTGATGATCGTGGTGCCCCTCTCCCTGGGGCTGATCTTCCTGCTGCTCTATTTCGCCTTCCACTCGGTGGGGCAGGCGCTGCTGATCATGCTCAATGTGCCCCTGGCGCTCATCGGAGGGATCGTGTCGCTCTATCTCACCGGGCAGTACCTGTCGGTGCCGGGCTCCATCGGCTTCATCGCCCTGTTCGGCGTGGCGGTGCTCAACGGGGTGGTGATGGTCAACGCCATCAACCAGAACCTGGAGGCGGGCGAGCCGTTGCATGAAGCGGTCTTCCGCGGGGCGCTGTCCCGCCTGCGTCCGGTGTTGATGACCGCCTCCATCGCCGCCCTGGGACTCATCCCTATGCTGATGGCCACGGGGGTGGGTTCCGAGGTGCAGCGTCCCCTGGCCACGGTGGTGGTGGGCGGACTGGTTTCCAGTACGCTGTTGACGCTGTACGTGTTGCCGAGCCTGTACGGATTTTTCTCGAAGGGTGTGAGGAGGTGATTGATTGTTGGGGATCTCGACAAATTGCCATCCAGGCAATTTTTCTCTGCGCAAACCGAAAACGCGGTTTCCGGTTTGCTACATTTTCAATCCCTTGCGTGATTGAAAATGGCGGGACTTCCTTGTCCCGCGCGGGCACCTCGAATTT
>JALXAM010000013.1 GCA_026992075.1 Sedimenticola sp.
GGATATAGCCGGCCTCCACCGTGATCTCGGCCCCCATGGCACGCAGTCCCTCCAGGTGCAGGTTCACCGGCCGCGAGCCGATGGCACAGCCGCCGGGCAGGGAGACGTCCGCCTGGCCGTAGCGGGCCAGCAGCGGCCCCAGCACCAGGATGGAGGCGCGCATCACCTTCACCAGTTCGTAGGGAGCGGAGAAGCTGTCGATGGTGGCGGGATCGATCTCGATGGTCATACGCTCGTCCACCGTGATGCCCACGCCCATGCGCCCGAGCAGGCCGATGGTGGTGGTCACGTCCTGGAGATGAGGCACGTTGCCCAGGCGCACCGGCCCGTCCGCCAGGAGCGCCGAGGCGAGGATGGGCAGCGCGGCGTTCTTGGCGCCGGAGATGCGCACCTCGCCTTCCAGCGGGGTTCCGCCAGTGATGACCAGCTTGTCCATTCGGTGGGCCTGCCAAATTGCGGGAAGCCCGTCATGATAAAGAATTTTTCCCGGCGAAGAAATCACCCGGGAGCCGGCGCCCCCTCCCGGCCGACGAGGATCTCCTCCACGTTGCTCACCCGCGCCAGCTCCAGCAGTTCCTCCGGCAGGTCCACGTAGCTGAGCCGGCAGCCCCTGCGGGCGGCCAGCTCCAGCCCCTCGAGCAGCAGCGCCAGCGCGGCACTGTTGGTCTTCTTCACCCCCTCCAGGGAGACCCGGAGGCTCGGGGAACGCCCGATCCGCTCGGCCAGCACCGGCCACAGATCCGGCACGGTGGCGAAATCCAGCGTGTCGCTGAGCCGGCCCAGCGCAAAGGTGTCAGCCATTGCCCAGTTCGCGGTTGTGCTTCTCCAGCGAGACGATGAGCCCCTCGATGCCCCCCTTGCGCACCTCGCTGGCGAAGGTGCCGCGGTAGTTGGAGACCAGGCTCACCCCGTCCACCACCACGTCGTACACCTTCCACTGCCCATCCTTGAAATAGAGCCGGTAGTCGATGGGTACCGGCGGCGCCCCGTCGCTGGTGTAAACCTTGGTGCGCACCACCACCCGCTTGTCGCCGGGCCTGCCGCGGAAGGGCAGGTATTCCACTTTCTCGTCAGAATAGCTGAGCAGCATGATGGCGTAGGTGCGCACCAGGAGCTCCTGGAATTCCCGCGTGAGCCGGTTCCGCTGCTCCTCCGTGGCCTGGCGCCAGTAGCGCCCCAGCGCGGAACGGGTCATGCGGCGGAAGTCGAAATGGGGAATCACCCTCTCCTCCACCAGGCGATAGATGCCACTGTTGTCCCTTTCCAGCTCCGCCTTGTGCGCCCGCACCTCCGAAAGCACGTATTCCGCCGTGCTGCGTACCAGTTCCTGGGGATCGGGCACCCCGTTGGCGGAAGAGACCACCCCCCAGAGGCAGAGCACCAACATCGCCACTGCTTCCCTGATCTTCATTGCTTTTCCTCCTTGGCCTTGCCGAAGATGAACTGTCCGATCACCTCTTCGAGCACCATGGCCGACTGGGTGATCTCGATTTCGCTGCCTTCCTCCAGGAAAGTGTCGCTGCCGCCCGGATCCAGCCCGACGTACTGCTCTCCGAGCAGCCCGGCGGTGAGGATCTTGGCGAAGGTATCGTCGGGGATGCGGTCGAAGCGCCGGTAGATGGCCAGCTTCACCACCGCCTGGTACCGTTCCTGGTCGAAGCCGATGCTGCTCACCCGGCCCACCTCCACCCCGGCCATGGTCACCGGCGCCTTCACCTTGAGGCTGCCGATGTTGTCGAAGCGGGCCACCACCTCGAACGTGTCGCTGGTGTCCAGGGTGCCCAGGTTGCTCACCTTCATGGCCAGGAAGAAGAGCGCCAGCAACGCCGCCGCCACGAAGGCGCCCACCAGGATTTCCACGGTCTTGCTCGTTTTCATTGTTCTTCGTCGGTCCTATTTGAACATCAGTGCGGTGAGCACGAAATCCAGCCCCAGCACCGCAAGGGAGGAGTGCACCACGGTACGGGTGGTGGCCCGGCTGACGCCGGCCGAGGTGGGCACGCTGTTGTACCCCTGGAACACGGCGATCCAGGTGCAGACGAAGCCGAACACCAGGCTCTTGATCACGCCGTTGGAGAGATCCTCGTTCCAGTCGATGCGCGCCTGCATCTGCACCCACCAGGTGCCGTCGTCCACCCCCAGCAGCCC
>JALXAM010000014.1 GCA_026992075.1 Sedimenticola sp.
ATGCTGCCTCGACCTGAACCCACACCCGATTACCTGGCCGCCATCATTCAGGAGCGACACCGACGAAGGCGAGCTGCAATGGAAGTCCACCTGCGGCAGGAATCGGAAATATGACAAAGTAGAATTAATAATGGTTGCTAAAATGTTCGATGCCGCGTATGAACAGCCGGGTTGCAGGTGCACGGGCTTTATGGGCGGCACGACATTTGTGCCTATTGCAAAATATCTAGTAGAAGAAAGACAAAGGGGGTAGTCATGAGACGAATAGGCTTTCTTGCGCTGTTTCTGTTTGCGGCGTTTCAGTCCGGTTACGCTCAGGCTGGAGATATTCCCGGAAGTTCCGATCACCCTGTGATCGGTCGAATCCCGGGTGCATCCATCATCGCCTATAAACATTTGCCGAATGCGGTGGCCAAGTTTCCCCTGGAACGTCAAGGCAGGTACAAGTTCAAGAAGATCGGCGAAGCCACAGGAGAGCTCTGGAAAATCGCCTACCGGCTTCCCCGCGGGACGGATGCCGCTTCCGCCATTGCCGTATATCGTCAACGCTTGGCTGATCTCGGATTCGAGGAGCTGTTCACCTGCAGTAACGACAACACCATTTTCTACCGGAAACTGCTCGAAGCGATCGGTGAGGACCCCTGGGAAAAGAACACCTACAAGATCCACTGCCTCGTGAGCCGGGGCAACCTCAAAAACCAGCCGACGGTGGTGGCCGTCTACGCCACCTCACTGGTGCGCAACAAAAAGAGCAATTTCCTCCGCCTGCATATCCTGCAGTCCAAGCCCCTGGAAACGAAGCTGGACGTGGTGGGCGCCGAACAGATTGCCGCCGACATAGAGGCCAAGGGCCGTATCGCGCTTTACGGCATAGAGTTCGATCACGACAGTGCGCGCCTGCGCAGTTCTTCCCGGCCTACTCTGAAGGAGATCGCCAAGTATCTGGCGAGCAATCCCGGCGTCAAACTCTATGTGGTGGGGCATACCGACAATACGGGAACCTATGATTACAACCTCGGGCTCTCCCGCAGACGCGCCGCGGCGGTTGTGAAAGCGCTGACTGGAAGCCATGGCGTTTCGGCACAGCGCCTGAAAGCCGTTGGTGTCGGGCCCGTGGCGCCCCTGGCCAGCAACGCCACCGAGGAAGGACGCGCCCGCAACCGTCGGGTCGAGCTCGTGCCCCAGTAACATGCCTTGTCGGTGGCTCATTGCATTTGCCCTGGCCCTGTTGACGGTTCCGGCCGTTACCGCCACCGAGACGGTGGACATCTTTGGCGACATCCCGGCGCGGTCGGACTGCGCCCGGAAAAAACCGGGGGACGCCCGCCGCAGGCCGTGTGACAAAACGGTGAGCGTCTTCGAGGCCGCCAGCGCTCCACCTCCAGCCGAAACCAGAGTGGAAGAACCACCCGATGGCGATAGGGGTGGTAGTGCCGGGGCTGGGAGCGTTTCTTCATTCGAACGGCTTCAATCCGCCGTGGCACGGGCGGCCAGCGAAGGACAGTTGCCTCCCTGGAAAAGGGACAATGCCGCTCCGGGGCCGGACGCCGGTTGTCCCAGTGCGGCGTCTCCAGAGCCCTTGCCTTCCTTTCTCACGGAGAACTGGCAGTTACAGCTCCGCATGATGATCACCATTCCTCCGTTCTGGCGCTATCGAGCCATGCCGCTGTGGTCGGTAAACGCCATGACGATCATCGCCATGCGCCGAGCCGAGCTGGAGGCGCACCGCCGTTTCTGGACGAACAACGAAAGTGTTCAGGGCAGCCCCGAAGCGGAGGCGCTGGAGGCGGAAATCATCACCCTTGACGCTCTTTACCAGGATGCCGCGAGGTGGGCGCAAATGAGTTTGGAGAACCCGGGGCGTTACCAGCCCGGGCTGATTCCGAGCACGGATTTTGGAGTCATCGCAGCCTTCGATACGGTGGTGAAGGGGGCCTTTGAGCGAGAGGAGCGGTTGGAGCGCCTGGAGGCGGCTTTGTACGAGCGCGTCCTGGGCGAACGGGAGCCGATGCCATCGCAGTGGTGGCTCGACATGGAGAAAGAGATCGGGCGGGTGTGTAGTCAGTTGATGGAGCAAGCCACCGATTACGCAACGGCCCTGACCTCAAAATACGAATGGCGGCGCCGACTCGGCCAGGCGCATTTCCAGGCGGCCATGGAAGCCTGGAGCCGTTGCTCCTCTGTCCAGTCCGTCGCCATGCGCGGCTTTGTGCTGACGACAGCTTCTCCCGATGCCGGCCAAAAGGTCAGGCTGGCGCGAGCGGCCGAATGGCTGCAAAGGATGCGCGACCGCATTCTGATGGAGACAGTCAGGTTGGTGGCCGCGGGTGCCGAAACGGTTGCCCGGCAGGTGGAAGGAGAAAAGGGTGACACCGAAGCTGAGATTCGTTGGGTTCGGGCAGGTTTTCCCGCCGGGTGGTTTGGGCCAAAAGGCGTCACCATTGGCGGGTATCCTCCTGGGTGGGAAAGCGAGATGAAGCTGATCGAGATTCCCGATTTCGAATTGCCCGGCGGAGCCGGCTCCATGAGCAAGTTCAACACGCCTAGAGGTTACTGGTTCGGTAATTCGAAGACATTCAGGAGCGTCGGTCGTTTCGCCCTGGCGCGGGCCAAGGATTTGGCTCAGCAGGCGACTGCCCTGCTGCGGTGGGGCAGAGCGCTCAGACGTGTGGCCGCCTCAGATTCCGGTGCTGTTAGGCTGCGCTTGCGAGTGGCCAACCTTGCCACTCGAAGCACCCTCCTTGCCGGCACTTACTCCAGCCTGGGTCGGGAAGCCTTTGGTGCCGCAGCAATGGGATGGAGCCGCTATTGCGCCGCGGAGGTGGAGGAGGCGATAAGGGTCTCTGAGGAAGAGGAGGAGGAAGATCCAAGTGGCCGTATCCAGATCGTCGAAGTCACTTGTGGCATGAACCGTTTAGGTGGTTTCAGGCTGGAGGAGCTCAAAATAAAGGACGGTTATTTACGGCTGCAAATCAAAGAGGCGCTTGAAACGGCTGCAAGACTGCTTGGTCGTGAAAGCCCTTTGCCAGAGCTCGATTGCGGTATTTAACAGACAGGCGCCCGGGCCGGCTGCACGGTGCGCTGCACACCTTTGCCGTCGTTTTATAGCCCCTGCTAGGGTTGATCTGTTGACCGGGCGGGATTGTGGCTCTGGAGGCCGCCAGAAAGTGCGTGCCGAATAAAGGTAAACAAAAAGGCCGCGGTTTTTGCCGCGGCCCTGGGGGTCAGTCCCAACTCAGGGCGCCGCCGGTCTGGTACTCGGTCACCCGGGTCTCGAAGAAGTTCTTCTCCTTGCGCAGGTTGGCCTGCTCGTCCAGCCAGGGCAGGGCGCACTGGGCGCCGGGGAAGGGCTCCTCCACGCCAAGCTGGCGGGCGCGGCGGTTGGCGACGAAGCGGAACTGCTCCATGTGATCCTCCTTGGAATAGCCCAGGATGGGATCTCGCAGGATGTAACCGGCGTAGGCCTCCTCGCAGGCATGGGCCTCGTCCCACATCTCGCGCAGTTTGGCCGGGTCCAGGGTCACCTCCTCCTCCAGCAGGATCTGCTTCACCACGCGGATACCGAAGGAGGCGTGCAGCACCTCGTCGCGCATGATGTACTGGAGCTGCTCTGCGGTGCCCTTCATCAGTCCGCGACGCTGGAGGGCGAAGATGGGGCTGAAGCCGTTGTAGAACCAGCAGCCCTCGAAGATGCCGGCGAAGAAGGTGTAGGCCATGAGGAAGTTTTCCAGCTCGTCACGGTCAGTGAGATCGATGTCGGCGCGCAGCACCGATTCGAGCCGGCGGTTGGCCACCTGGATCTTGCCGTTGATCTCGGGCACCACGCGGTAGCGGTTGTAGATCTCGCCCTGGTCCAGCCCCAGGGTCTCGATGCAGTGCTGGTAGGTCCAGGTGTGCAGGGCCTCCTCGTAGACCTGGCGGGCCTGGTAGATCTGCAGCTCGGGGGCGGACATCTTCTCCATCACCGCCAGGCCGATGTTGCGCATGGCCAGCACGTCGGAGGTGGTGAGGTAGGCGAGCACGTTCTCGTAGACGTGGCGCTCCTCCAGAGTGAGCTTGTGCTGGTAGTCCTGCACGTCCTGGGCCATGTTGATGTCCAGGGGCGTCCAGTGGTTCTTGTTGGCGTTGAGGAAGTACTCCCAGGCCCAGGGGTACTTGAAAGGCGCGAGCTGGTTGATGTCGGTGAGGCCGTTGATGACGCGCTTGTCGTCGGGGTTCACCGGCTTCATGGGCTCGAAGGCGGACGTCGGCTCGGCGGCGGGTTGTGTCGGCGGTGCCTGCTTCTCGCGGATCGCCTCGCTGCCCGACTGGAGCGGGTCGAGGCGGGGCTCGCGGGCGGCGGCGATGGGGTCGTCCCAGTTCAGCATCGGTTCATCTCCTGTGTTTCTGTAACTTTGCCTCTGTTCATGTAGGAGCGGCGTCCCCGCCGCGAACTCCCGGACCGGTTCGGCCCGGGGGCGGGCCTCCTACTGGCAGGCCTCGCAGTCGGGGTCGAGGATGGAGCAGGCCGCGGGGGCGGCGCTGCCGGGATTGGCGCCCACCAGGTTGACGCTGCCCTCGGGGGCGGCGGCGGTGGTCTTCTCCACGCCGGTGGCGCCCATGGAGCGCAGGTAGTAGGTGGTCTTCAGCCCCCGCACCCAGGCCAGCTTGTAGAGGTTGTCCAGCTTCCTGCCGGAGGGCTCGGCCATGTAGAGGTTGAGGCTCTGGGCCTGGTCGATCCACTTCTGCCGGCGCGAGGCGGCCTCCACCAGCCAGCGCGGGTCGATCTCGAAGGCGGTGGCGTAGAGCGCCTTGAGCTCGGGCGGGATGCGGTCGATGGGGGCCAGGGAGCCGTCGTAGTACTTGAGGTCGTTGACCATCACCTCGTCCCACAGCCCCAGCTTCTTCAGGTCGCGCACCAGGTAGGGGTTGACCACGGTGAACTCGCCCGAGAGGTTCGATTTCACGAACAGGTTCTGGTAGGTGGGTTCGATGGACTGGCTCACCCCGCAGATGTTGGAGATGGTGGCGGTGGGGGCGATGGCCATGGTGTTGGAATTGCGCATGCCCACCGTCTTCACCCGCTCGCGCAGGGTGTCCCAGTCCATGGTCTGGGTCAGGTCCACCTGCAGGTAGCCGCCGCGCTCCTCGGCCAGCAGCTTGAGGGAGTCGATGGGCAGGATGCCCCGGCTCCAGAGGGAGCCCTCGAAGGTGGAGTAGCGGCCGCGCTCTTCGGCCAGGTCGGTGCTGGCCTGGATGGCGAAGTAGCTCACCGCCTCCATGGAGCGGTCGGCGAACTCCAGCGCCTCCTCGCTGGCGTAGGGGATGCGCTGCTTGTAGAGGGCGTCCTGGAAGCCCATGATGCCCAGCCCCACGGGGCGGTGGCGCAGGTTGGAGTTGCGCGCCTGGGGCACCGAGTAGTAGTTGTAGTCGATGACGTTGTCCAGCATGCGCATGGCGGTGGAGACGGTCTTCTCCAGCTTGGCCAGGTCCAGCCCCTCCTCGGTGACGTGGTTCACCAGGTTCACCGAGCCCAGGTTGCACACGGCGATCTCGTTGCGGTTGGTGTGCAGGGTGATCTCGGTGCAGAGGTTGGAGGAGTGCACCACCCCCTGGTGCTGGTTGGTGTAGCGGATGTTGCAGGGGTCCTTGAAGGCGATCCAGGGGTGGCCGGTCTCGAACAGCATGCCGAGCATCTTGCGCCACAGGTCCACCGCCTTCACCGTCTTGTGGATCTTGATCTCGCCGCGGCGCGCCTTCTCCTCGTAGACCAGGTAGGCCTCCTCGAAGGCGCGGCCGGTGAGATCGTGCAGATCGGGCGTCTCGTCGGGCGAGAAGAGGGTCCACTCCCCCTCCTCAGCCACCCGCTTCATGAACAGGTCGGGGATCCAGTTGGCGGTGTTCATGTCGTGGGTGCGGCGGCGCTCGTCGCCGGTGTTCTTGCGCAGCTCGAGGAACTCCTCGATGTCGATGTGCCAGGTCTCCAGGTAGGCGCAGACGGCTCCCTTGCGCTTGCCCCCTTGGTTGACCGCTACGGCGGTGTCATTGGCCACCTTGAGGAAGGGCACCACCCCTTGGCTCTTGCCGTTGGTGCCCTTGATGTGGGAGCCGAGACCGCGCACCGGGGTCCAATCGTTGCCCAGCCCGCCGGCGAACTTGGAGAGCAGGGCGTTGTCGCGGATGGCGCCGAAGATGCCTTCGAGGTCGTCGGGCACGGTGGTCAGATAGCAGCTGGAGAGCTGGGGCCGCAGGGTGCCGGAGTTGAAGAGGGTGGGGGTGGAGCTCATGAAGTCGAAGCTGGAGAGCAGCTCGTAGAACTCGATGGCGCGGTCCTCGCGCTCGATCTCGTTGATGGCCAAGCCCATGGCCACGCGCATGAAGAAGGCCTGGGGCAGCTCGAAGCGGGTGCCGCCGGCGTCGTGGATGAAATAGCGGTCGTAGAGGGTCTGCAGGCCCAGATAGGTGAAGCTGAGGTCGCGCTCGGGCTTGAGCGCCGCGGTGATCTTCTCCAGGTCGTACTGGGCCAGGCGGGGGTCGAGGAGCTCCAGCTCCACCGCCCTGCGCACGTAGGCGCGGAAATAGTCGCCGTAGGCCTCGGCCATTTGAGCCTGGGTGGCCACCAGCGGCAGGTCGAGGAAGCCGAGCGCCTCGCGCCGCAGGATCTCCATCAGCAGGCGGGCGGCGGCGTGGGAGTAGTTGGGCTCGGCGTCGATGAGGGTGCGGGCGCTCATCACCAGGGTCTGGTAGACGTCCTCCTCCTTCACCCCGTCGAAGAGGTTTCGGCAGGTGTCGTCCAGGATCCGCTGGGGATCGGTCTCCGGCAGGCCGTTGCACGCCTCGGCCACCAGGTCGTGCAACCGTTGGATGTCCAGGGACGCCTGGCTGCCGTCGGCCAGGGTGATCTTGACCAGGTGCTCCTCCTCGCCCGCCTCGCGCGCGGCGCGGGCCGCCTCCTCGCGCTCCCTGGCGCGCGCCTCGCGGTAGAGCACGTAGTCGCGCGCCACCTTGTGCTCGCCGGCGCGCATCAGGGCCAGCTCCACCTGGTCCTGGATGTCCTCGATGTGCACCGTGCCGCCATCGGGCTTGCGCCGCACCAGGGCATCCACCACCTGCTGGGTGATGCGCCGTACCAGATCATGTACCCGCGCCGAGGCGGCCGCCCCCTGGCCCTCCACCGCCAGGTAGGCCTTGGTGACGGCGATGCTGATCTTGGTGGGGTCGAAGCTCACCACCTTACCGTTGCGCTTCATCACCTGGAGCGGGATGGCGGGCTGCTCCACGGTGGGGGTGGGTGGCGACTGTAGCGCGGTATCGGTGG
>JALXAM010000015.1 GCA_026992075.1 Sedimenticola sp.
GCCTTGGCCGATGCCGGTGCAGCCGGCCAGGCGGCCAGCAGCCGCCCCTGCATGTCGTGGAAGGCCAGTTGCTGGATGTCCCATTCCAGGTTGAGCAGGGTGGCATGGGCGGCGATGGCGTCCCGCAGGTCGTTGCCGTCGTGGCCGCCCTCGAGCCGCGGGATGAAGGTCGCGAGCTGCATCAGGGTGTCGGTGCCGCTGTCCAGCAGCGCCTGCCAGCTCCGGAGCTGGGCCTGCATGTGGGCGCTCTGCGTCGCCTCGAACTGGCTGGATACCCGGTCGCGGATCACCAGTTGCACCAGCAGGCCGGAGAGGGTCAGCAGCAGGGCCACCGCCGCCACCACCTTCCACTTGAGGCTGAAGAAGGGGCCCTTGCCGATGTCGTCGGAGAGGTTCATGGAATGGTCAGAACCGGTAGGCGGCCAGCAGCGAGAGCATCTTCCAGTCCGTTCTCAGGCGCGAGGGATCGGGGTTGTCGGCGGAGGAGAGGAAGTAGTTGCCGTGGTTGAGGGTCAGGTCGGCGCCCAGCAGCACCCGCTCGCTCGGCTCCCAGCGCAGTCCCAGGGTCCAGGCTTTGGCATAGAACAGCGAGGCAGGCAGCGTGAAGCCGGAACGGGCTGCGGCATCCCTTCCATCGCAGTCGTCGCGACTCTGACAGGCCTGTTCGTAGCGCAGATGGAGGCTCAGGCGAGGGGTCACGAAATAGCGGCCCTGGAGATACCAGGCCTTGCTGGCGGTTTCGGTGTCGAAGGCTGCGCCATAGCCGCTGAGCTTTACCGGTTCGTGGAGGTATTCGGCGGTGAAGGCCCAGTCCGCCGCGTTGTACTCGGCGGAGGCCACGATGAAGCGGATCTTGGTCCTGCCGGGGCCTGGCAGATCGCCCGTGCCCGGGCGGAAGCGAAGGTCCAGATCGGCATAGCTGAGCGCCAGCCGCCAGCCGGCATCGGGGGTGCTGAAGCGGAGTTGCATGCGGCGCCCGGGTCTTTCGCTGCGCAGTTCACCGGCCCAGTCGCGCCCCAGCACCACCCGTTCCACGTTGGAATCGAGGATGGGCTGTCCCAGACCCAGGTCGAGGGCGAATTCGCCCACGTCGCTGAAATGGCTGGCGTGCAGCAGTACCCCGTCGCTGGAGTGCTGCAGGTTGCGCACCTTGTCGTAATAGATGGCCTGCGGCAGGAAGACGCTGGGCCGGGTGTGGGCGACGTCGCGGGTGACGTTGTACAGGCCGATGGGGTTCTTCACCCGTCCGATGCTGACGCCCAGGTCGAAGCGGTCCCGCTCCAGGATCTCCCAGCGGAGCTGTGCGAAGTCCAGCGTCGGCCGGAGGTCGTACATGGCGCCGGCCTTGCGCGCCAGCAGTTGTGCGCTGAGCAGCAGACTGGAGGTGGGGCGGATGGAGCCGTTGATGCCGATCTCGGTGAACTGGAAGCTGCCCTCGTCGCTGGGGCCGAAGAAGCGGTTGTGATCGGTCTTGACGAAGCCCTGGGACAGGAAACCGTGGACCTGGAGGCTGTCCAGCCCCGCATCGCCCCGCGCCATGCCTGCGAGCAGCAGCCATGGCAGGAACAGCGTCGTGAGGGACAGTGATCGCTTCACGGTTTCACCTCCAGTAGTTTGACGCGCCCGTCCACCTTCTCCCTGGGAAGGTAGCCCACCGCGCCCGGGCGGGTGGCGACCCGTTCGAGCATTTCCTCGGGCGTGGCGACCGTCTCGGGCGACTGCCCGGTGCCCGAATAGGTCTGGCGGTCCCAGACGCGGCGCAGTTGACGGGGGTAGAGATGGAGCACCTGGCTGCTGAATTGCCGGTGCAGGGGGCTCTCGTCGGGCATCACCACCACCCCCAAGGGGGTGCCGTCGGGCCACTGGCTGCGGCGCATCGAGAAGATCAGCCGGGCCGCATTGCGCTCCAGCCGGTTCACCGGCACCGAGTGGTTGGCGATCACCACCATCTCCGCGAGAACGGGGAGGGGGAGCCACAGGAACAACAGCACCAGGCACAGGATGCCCCGCGGCTTCCCGCCACCTGGAGGTGCGTCGTTACCTGGTTTTTTATTCATGACGCCGGGCAGATCGCCTCCTGAGGGGTGAAGACCGTCGCCGGGTC
>JALXAM010000016.1 GCA_026992075.1 Sedimenticola sp.
GCTACGAAAAGGGCGTGCCCATGGGCGGTGATCTGGCCGCCATGCCGGAGGGCAAGCGAACCCCTGCCTTCCTGGTTGCGGCCATGAAGGATCCCATGGGTGGCAACCTGGACCGGATCCAGATCGTAAAGGGCTGGCTGGACAGTGAGGGCCGGTCCCACGAAAAGGTGTACAACGTGGTCTGGTCGGATGACCGCAAGCCAGATTCCAAAAGCGGAAAGCTGCCGCCCGTGGGTAATACCGTGGACGTGGCCAACGCCACCTGGAGCAACAGCATCGGGGATCCCGAACTCCTGGCGGTGTGGCAGGATCCCGATTTCGATCCCGCGCAGAGCAGCTTTTACTATGCCCGGGTGATCGAGATTCCCACCCCCCGCTGGACAGCCTACGATGCCCGCTTCTACAAGCTGAAGATGCCCGGGAACGTACCCATGACCACCACCGAACGGGCCTACACCTCGCCCATCTGGTACAACCCGGGAAAGGGGTGAGCGGGGCATTGCCGAAAGCCGCCTGCAGCGAATCGCTATGCTGAAGCGACTGCTGCGCGAACCGCTGCTCCATTTCCTGGTCCTGGGTGGTCTGCTCTTCGGACTCTATGGCCTCGAGAACGAAGGGACCGCCGGTGACGGGGAGAAACCCGCCATCGTCATTTCCCGTGGAACGGTGGAGCACCTTATCTCCCTCTGGGAGCGCCGGTCAGGTCGACGGCCCACGCCGCAGGAACTCCAGGGGCTCATTGAGAACCGGATACGCGAAGAGGTACTCTACCGGGAGGCCATCTCCATGGGACTGGACCGGGACGATAGCGTGATCCGCCGACGTCTGGCGCAGAAATTCGAGTTCATCACCTCGGATATCAGTGCCCAGGCCGAACCGACGCAGGCCCAGTTGCAGGAGTGGCTGGATCGTCACCCGCAGGCGTTCCGCCTTCCGGCCCGCATCGATTTCGAACAGGTCTACCTGAATGCGGACCGGCGGGGGCAACAGGTGCAACAGCAGGCCCTGGACCTGCTGGAAGCCCTCCAGGAGGAGGGTGCAGAACTACCGCCCGGCGCCAAGGGTGACCGGTTCATGGCAGGTTCCAGCTTCAGGGATGTTACTTCGGCAGACGTGGCGCAGTTCTTTGGCGACGCCTTCGCCCGGTCGCTCTTCCACTTGTCCGAAGGGCGCTGGGAGGGGCCGGTGGAGTCTGGCAACGGGCTGCATCTGGTACGCATCAGCAGGAAGAGGCCCGCAAGGCAACCGGAACTGGAGGCTGTACGCGACCGGGTCGTCGCCGCCTGGCGCGAGGCGCAGCGCAGGCAGCTCAATGCCGCCTTTTACCGGAAGCAGAGGCAGCGTTACCGGGTCGTCGTCGAACTGGGTGAAACCGGAACATGAGGCAGCTGCTGTTCTGGTGCCTGACGGCACTGCTGATACCGGCGGCGTCGGCCGACGAAGTGCGCCCCGGCTACCTGCAGTTGCAGGAGATAACACCGGAGCACTTCTCGGTGCTCTGGAAAGTGCCGGCCAGAGGTGGTCGCAAGTTGGGGCTGGACGTGTTGCTGCCGGAAAACTGTACCCGGAAGGAACCGCCCGAGGCCGTTATCACCAATGGCGCATGGTTGCAGCGCTGGATCGTCGCCTGCCGGGGAGGCCTGGGCGGCAGAACCCTTGCCATCGACGGCCTGGAGCAGGGCACCACTGACGTGCTCCTGCAACTGGAATACCACGATGGCAGTTCGCACTCGGCCCAGCTCACACCCGCGCGGCCGGGCTACCGGATACCGGAGAAGGCGTCCTGGCTCCAGGTGGCAGCCACCTATACCTTGCTGGGCGTCGAGCATATCCTGGAAGGCTTCGATCACCTGTTGTTCGTGCTGGCTTTGCTGCTCATCGTGCGTGACTGGCGGGTGCTGCTGGCCACCATCACTGCCTTCACCCTGGCACACAGCCTTACGCTGGCCGTTGCCACCCTGGGTGTGGTACGGGTGCCCCAACAGCCTGTAGAGGCGGTCATCGCCCTGAGTATCCTGTTCCTGGCCAGCGAGTGGATGCACAATCGGCAGGGTCGCCCTGGCGCAGCGGCCCGCTGGCCCTGGCTGGTGGCCTTC
>JALXAM010000017.1 GCA_026992075.1 Sedimenticola sp.
GAAGAGATCACCCTGATGGCCAAGTACATCCAGCTGGAGCCGCCCATCCCGCCGGAGATGCCGCTCTCGCTGATGAAAGAGCGCCACAAGGTGTACGTGGACCCCAAGGACTACCCCAGCAAGCCGCTGCACGGCCGCAACTGGGAGAACTTCTTCCTCGTCATCGAACGTGACGTGGGCAAGGTGGCCGTGGTGGATGGCGACAAGCATGAAATCGTCGCTCACATTCCCACCGGTTACGCCGTGCACGTGCTCAAGGCGGCCGAGCACCACGAGGGCATGAAACCCGACTCCCCGCCTGGCCGCTTCTGGTACACCATGGGTCGTGACGGCAAGCTGACCAAGATCGACCTCTGGCAGACCCCCGACAAGATGAAGGTGGCCGAGGTGCAGATCGCCTATGACGCCCGTGACGTGGCAGTCTCCGGCGACGGCAAGTATGTCATCGGCGGTGGCTACTGGCCGCCCCACTTCGTCATCGTGGACGCCGTCACCATGGAGCCGCTGAAGGTGGTCTCTTCCCGGGGCGTCAACGTGGACGGCAAATATGTCAACGAGTCCCGCGTGGCAGCCGTCTACGACACCCCTCACGCTCCCACCTGGCTGGTCTCGATGAAGGAGCTTGGCCAGATGTGGCAGGTGGACTACTCCGATCTGGACAACCTCCAGATCACCATGATCGATTCCGCCAAGTACCTGCACGATGGCTTCTTCGATCCCACCGGCCGCTACTTCCAGATTGCAGCCAACGCCTCCAACAAGATGGTGGTGATCGATACCGTGGAACGCAAGCTGGAAGCCATGATCGACGTGGACAAGCTGCCCCACCCTGGTCCTGGGGCCAACTGGAACGATCCCAAGTGTGGTCCGGTGGGCGGCACCACCCACCTGGGTGTGGGCAAGGTCACCGTCTGGGGTAACGATCCCGCCGGTCACCCCAAGCAGGCCTGGAAGATCTGCTACGAGGTGGAGACCGATGGTCCGGGTGTCTTCATCCGTACCCACCCGAAGAGTGACTATGTCTGGGCCGACCAGACCAAGCACCCGGATCCCGAGGTGCAGCAGTCCATCCAGGTCATCTCCAAGAAGACCCGCGAGATCGTGAAGACCATCCGTCTGACCGAAAAGCCCGGCTATGCCGCCGTGCACATCGAGTTCAACGCGGACGGTTCCGAAGTGTGGGTCTCGGTCTGGAACCGGAAGGACAGCAAGAAGCCCAATGGCGAGATCGTGATCTTCGACGCCAAGACCCTCAAGGAGAAGACCCGCATCAAGGGCTTCTATGCACCCACCGGCAAGTTCAACGTGCACAACCGGGTGAACCACGTCACCTGATGGTGTCAATGTTGAGCTAGACCCAAGGCGGGCACGGGCTCCGGCCCTGCCCGCCTTTCCTCTCCCGGTGGCGGACCATCACCCGACACGGGGCACCAGCAGATTATCCAGTGTACTGAGCCGATTGGCTCACGAGAGCGGGTAAATCGCCATGACAGACAACACAAAACGCAGGCTCAGCATCGGGGCGGCATTCTTCTTCTTCATCCTCGGCATCATCTTCTGGGGTGGCTTCAACTGGGCCATGGAAAAGACCAACACCCTGGAGTTCTGCATCAGCTGTCACGAAATGCGGGACAACGTTTACAAGGAGTACGTGCCCACCATCCACTACTCCAACCGTACTGGCGTGCGGGCCACCTGCCCCGACTGCCATGTGCCTAAGGAGTGGATCTACAAAGTGATTCGCAAGATCCAGGCGACCAACGAGCTCTACCACCATTTCATCGTCAAGGACGTGGACACGCCGGAGAAATTCGACGCCAAACGCCTGGAGCTGGCCAAGCACGTCTGGAAGGCGATGAAGGCCACCGATTCTCGGGAGTGCCGTAATTGCCACAATTTCGAATCCATGAATCCCGCCTTCCAACGCCCACGGGCTCGCAAGCAGCACCTCAACGCCTTCAAAACGGGCCAGACCTGTATCGACTGCCACAAGGGCATCGCACACAAGGATGTCCGCAAGCTGTTGTCCGACGAGGAGCTTGAAGCGCTGGAAGCCCCCAACCCGGACTACATCCGGGAGGTGCCGGAGATGTACAAGGCCGGCCTGGAGCTGGTGGCCAAGCGTGAAGCGGAAAAAGCTGCCAAGGAAAAGGCCGAGAAGGAGAAGGCCCGCCAGGCGGCCATCGCGCGCAAGAAGGCCGAGGAGGAGCGGATCCGCAAGGCGGTGGAAGCCGCGGTGGCCAAGGTTCGCGCCGAAATGGCCGCTGCAGGGGCCAGCGCAGCCACCATGGCCGAACCTACGACCGAAGCCGGCCCGGCTCCCGAAGGGAGCGCTGGCGCGGAAGGGTTCGGTATCGACTGGACCGTGGCGCCTGAGCGGGAGATCACCATCTTCTACCCCGGCCAGACCTCCATCGAGTGGGTACTCAACGGCCGTTATCACGGCGGCGCCAGGCCTTTTGACAGGGGCGGCGACCGCTGCGTCACCTGTCACGACAAGGAGACGGCTGACATGGGCAAGAAGATGGTCACCGGCGAAAAAGCGGAGCCCACGCCTATCCCCGGCAAGCGAGCAGCCATCCCCGTGAAGGTGCAGGCCACTCACGATGCTGACAACCTCTACCTCCGCTTCGAATGGGAAGACACCGAGCATGTGCCGGTGCCCTTCGTGGACGGCGGCAAGATGGACCCCGAGAACCCCATGAAGATCGCTTTCATGCTGGCCACCGACGAAGTGGAATATGCCGACCGGGCCGGATGCTGGGGAACCTGCCACCACGACCTGCGTTCCATGCCGGACGCTCCGGACGAAAAGACCATGGCCGAAAGCCCGGCCGCCAAGATCCTGGACCTCTCCAATGGTGTCACCAAGTACATCAAGGAGAGCCGCACCAAGATCGAGGTGAAAGGGCGCCGCGGCAAGAAACGGGGTGGCTGGGACAAGCTCAAGAGCCCGGAGGAGATCCAGGCCGAACTGGATTCGGGTCATTTCATGGACCTGTTGCGCTATCGGTCCGGCACCCAGGCCAAGGAGAATGGATACGTCCTGGAACAACGCCACATGAGCGGCGGAGGCGACTTCCAGGTCAATGCCCGCAAGGAGGGCAACACCTGGATCGTGGAAATGAAGCGTAAGCTGAACACGGGCAAGCCGGGCGATCTCGCCATCGAACCCGGCAAACTGTATAACTTCGGCTTTGCCATCCACGATGACTACTCCGATGCCCGCTTCCATCATGTCTCCCTGGGTTACAAACTGGGGCTGGATAACGAAGAGGCGGAAATCAATGCAGTAGGCCAGTAACCTCAGCCTCTCCAACCGGCGATGACGGCCGGCCATCTCGTGGATGGCCGGCCGTTGTCTTGCAAGGGAACCGGTATAGAATTTTGGGTGCGTTTTCATTCCGTTGAAGGCTCCCTGAGCAAGGAGAAAGAATCATGAACCGACTCATCTACACCGTTGCCGCGCTCTTCCTGCTGGCAACCGCCGGCATCCTGACCGCCGGAGAAAACAAAACCGTCGACGTGGCCATCTACAAGTTCAAGTTCACCCCCCAGGAGGTCACCATCAACGTGGGTGACAAGGTTCGCTGGACCAACAAGGAGAAGCGCCAATACCACAGCGTCTGGTTCGAACAGTTGGGAGAACCGGAACCGGACTACCTCTTCCCGGGGGACGTCTATGAACGGGTCTTCGAAAAACCGGGCGACTACCCCTATCGGTGCGGCCCCCACCCCGAGATGACCGGCGTCGTACACGTGAAATAGGCAAGGCCCCGCCCCAGAAGTGGAATTCAATTGACCTCCATCAAGGCTGGTGGGGAGGGGCGCGGCTACTCTGGCCGCATGCCTCTCCATCATCTGCCCCTGGCAAGCTCATGGCCAGCATCCGATTGATTTTGCTATCCTTTCTGGTTTTGCTGACAGGGCCCACATTGGCCTCTGCCGGCGAGCCCACGCCTGCAAGGCAGGCGGAGCTGCTCTACCTGCTGCGCCACGACTGCGGCTCTTGCCACGGTATGCGCCTGGCCGGCGGCCTGGGGCCCGCCCTCACTCCAGAGCAGCTTCGGCCCTACACCAGTGAGCAGCTGGGCGCCACCATAATGCATGGGCGCCCCGGAACACCGATGCCACCTTGGCGCCACTTTCTCACCCAGGACGAGGCGCTCTGGCTGGCGCGCCGATTGAAGCAGGGGCTGGGCCGGTGAAATCCTGGATTCTCGCCTTGCTCCTGCTGTTTCCTGCCCTGGCCGGTGCTGACTGCCAGATTCGGGGCACCGGCGACCTCGGCGTGATCATCGAACGAGCCTCGGGCTCGTTGCAGGTGGTGGACACCTCCCACCACGAGGCGATCTTTCACGTGGCGGGATTGGGTGATCTCTCCCACGCCTCGGTGGTCTACTCCCGCGACGAGCGCTACGCCTATGTTTTCGGCCGCGACGGCGGTCTCACCAAGGTGGACCTGCTCTGTGGCCGCATCGTCAAGCGCATCCTCCAGGGCGGCAACAGCATCGGCGGCGCCATCTCCCAGAACGGCAGACTGGTGGCCGTCTCCAATTACGAGCCGGGGGGAGTGAAGGTCTTCTCCACCGATGACCTCTCCCTGGTGGCCGACATTCCCGCCACGCCATTCAAAGACAAGCATTCCAAGACCGTGGGGCTGGTGGATGCGCCGGGAGAGCGTTTCGTCTTCAGCCTCTACGACACCGGCGAGATCTGGTTACTGGAGATGAAAGATCCGGCCCATCCCAAAGTCACCAAGTTCACTGGCATTGGCCGGCTTCCATACGACGGCCTCATCACCCCCGATGGCCGCTATTACATCGCCGGCCTCTTCGGCGAGGATGGCCTCGCCTTGCTCGACCTGTGGCAGCCAGAGAAGGGGGTGCGGCGCATCCTGGACCACTATGGGAAGGGCGAGCAGAAGCTGCCGGTCTACAAGATGCCCCACCTGGAAGGCTGGGCCATCGCCGGCAATCGCGCCTTCTTCCCGGCGGTGGGCCGCCATGAGGTGCTGGTGATGGACATGGAGAGCTGGAAGCTGGTGGGCCGCATCCCCGTTCATGGGCAGCCGGTGTTCGTCATGGCCCGCCCCGACGGGCGCCAGCTCTGGGTCAACTTCGCCTTTCCCAACAACGACAAGGTGCAGGTGATTGACAGCGAGAACCTGAAGATTATCAAGACCCTGGATACCGGCAAGGGCACCCTGCACATGGAATTCACCCCACGCGGCGAAGAGGTGTGGATCTCGGTGCGCGACCGCGACCAGGTTCAGGTCTACGACACCGACAACCAGACCCTCAAGGCCACCCTGCCGGCAAAGAAGCCCAGCGGCATCTTCTTCACCAACCGCGCCCACAGGACAGGACTCTGACATGGCCACGCCCGTTCCCGTGATCAAGCGCTATCCCCGCCGCCCCTCGGTGGAACCACCGCAGCTCACCGAGCTGGAGAAGCGGTTGCTCAACGCCTGGCAGAAAGGCTTTCCTCTGGTGGAACGCCCCTACGCCGAGATCGCCCGCCGCCTGGGAATCAGCGAGGGACTGGTGCTCAAACTCCTGAAAAAACTGGAGGCGCAGGGACTCATCAGTCGGGTGGGACCGGTCTTCGCTCCGCGGCGGGTGGGCGCCAGCACCCTGGCCGCCATGGCGGTGCCGGCCGAGGAGCTGGAACGGGTGGCGGCCATCGTCAACAGTTTCGAAGAGGTGAACCACAACTACGAGCGGGAACATCACTACAACCTCTGGTTCGTGGTGACCGCCCCCGATGAAGAGAAACTGCACGCAGTGCTGGAGGAGCTGGAGGCACGCGCTGGCTACCCCATCCTGGACCTGCCCCTGGAGGCGCAGTACCACATCGACCTGGGGTTCCCTCTATGGTGCTGAGCGACGCCGACAACGCCCTGATCAAGGCCATCCAGGGCGGCCTGCCCCTGGTGCCCCGTCCTTGGGCCGAAGTGGCACGCCAGGTGGGCCTGGAGGAGGACCAGGTGATCGAGCGGGTGCGCGCCCTGCAGGAGGCCGGCATCATCAAGCGCTTCGGCATCGTGGTGCGCCACCACGAGCTGGGCTACCACGCCAACGCCATGGTGGTGTGGGACGTGCCGGACGACCGGGTGGAGCAGGTGGGGGAAGCGCTGGGGCGCCAGCGCTGCGTCACCCTCTGCTACCGCCGCCCCCGACGCCTGCCCCACTGGCCCTACAACCTCTTCTGCATGATCCACGGCAAGAGCCGCGAACGAGTGCTGGACTACATCGACCAGATCACAGAGGAGCTTGGATTACAGGAGATTCCCAAGGAGGTGCTCTTCAGCGGGCGGCGGTTCAAGCAACGCGGGGCCAGGTACCGGTAACGGCACTTGGCCGTACTGTAGGTCGGGCTTCAGCCCGACGGTTCCAACGCTTTCGGGGCGCAGCCGCCATTACCCCGACAATGACCGGGCCCATGGACGACATCGACCGCAGAATCATCAACCATCTCCAGGGGGGCTTTCCCATCTGCGAACGCCCTTTTCGGGAGGCCGCCGACGAGCTGGGACTGGAGGAGGAAGCGCTGATCCGGCGCATCGGCCGGCTGCTCGAAGAAGGTTACCTGAGCCGCTTCGGCCCCATGTACCACGCCGAGCGGCTCGGCGGCGGCCTGAGCCTGTGCGCCATGGCGGTGCCCGAGGAGAAGTTCGACCAGGTGGCCGAACGGGTGAACGCCTTCCCCGAGGTGGCCCACAACTACGCCCGCGACCACAAACTCAACATGTGGTTCGTCCTCGCCACCGAGACCCCGGAGCGGATCGACCAGGTGCTGGAAGAGATCGAGGCGGCCACCGGCTACAAGGTCTATAACATGCCCAAGAGAGAGGAGTTCTACGTTGGACTCCGGTTCGAGCTGTGATAGGCTCCCTCTGTATTCAAGTTATTTATTGAATATATGATCGACGCACTCGACCGAGCCATCATCCAGGCCACCCAGGCCGGCCTCCCCCTGGTGGCCGAGCCCTATGCCGCCGTGGCCGAGCAGGTGGGCAGCACACCCCAGGAGGTGATGGCGCGCATGAAGCGCATGGTCGAAACCGGCATCATCCGCCGCATCGGCGCGGTGCCCAACCACTACAAGCTCGGATTCCGCGGCAACGGCATGAGCGTCTGGGACGTGCCGGACCAGAAGATCGGCCATTACGGCCGCCTCATCGGCGCCCTCGACTTCGTCAGCCACGCCTATCACCGCCC
>JALXAM010000018.1 GCA_026992075.1 Sedimenticola sp.
CATTGTCACTGATCCACTCCCAGACGGCGCGGATCAGGTAGGGGCGGTTGGAGGTCATCTCCATCAGAGGCGCATCTCCTTTTCCGCCTCGGTGAGGCTGCGGGCAAAGGCGGGACGCTTGAACAGGCGCGCCGCGTAGGCGTTGTAGACGTTGGCCACCTTGCCCTCGAGCTCGATGCCGAGGTGCGGCAACCGCCACAGGAGCGGCGCGATGCTGGCGTCCACCATGGAGAACTCGTCGCTCATGAAATAGGGCTTGGCGGCGATCACCGGCGCCCCCGCGATGAGGCTCTCCTTCAGCTCCTTGCGCGCCTTCTCCGCCTTCTTGCCTCCGGCCGAAATGGTCTCGGCCCGGCTGTACCAGTCCCGTTCCACCCGGTAGATGTACATGCGGAACGTGGCGCGGGAGACCGGGTCCACCGGCAGCAGGGGGGGATGGGGGTAACGCTCGTCCAGGTACTCGAGAATGATGCGCGAATCGTAGAGCACCAGGTCCCGGTCCACCAGGGTGGGCGCGGTGCCGTAGGGATTGAGGTCCATGACGTCCTCGGGCAGGCTGAGGGGATCCACGTCGATGATCTCGGCGGTCACGTGTTTCTCCGCCAGCACCAGGCGCACGCGATGGCTGTGAATGTCTGCGGGATCCGAGTAGAGAGTCATGATCGAGTGTCGATTCACCACGTTTCTTCCACCTGCAAGGCTCATTTCGCCTCAACGAAAAAAGGCGCACAGTATAGCAGACTGTGCGCCTTCCGGCCCGACCTGGGATCGGGTCCCCCTCAGTGAACGTCCTTCCAGTACTCCTTCTTGAGCAGGAAGGAGACGATGAAGAAGACGAACAGGAAGAGCATCACCCAGAAGCCGATCCGCTGGCGTTCCAGCTTCATGGGCTCGGCCACGTGGGTGAGGAAGGTGGCCAGATCCTTGGCGACCTGGTCGTACTCCTCCGGCGAGAGCCTGCCGGGCTTGGCCAGCTTGAGCTCCTTGACGTGCTTGTTGCCGTGCTCGTCGGTCTCGATCACCGCCTCCTGGACCCCTTGCAGCTCCACGAGCACGTGGGGCATGCCCACGTTGGGGAAGATGACGTTGTTCACGCCGAAGGGCCGGCTGTCGTCCTTGTAGAAGCTCTTCAGGTAGGTGTAGATCCAGTCTCCGCCACCGTGCCTGAGACGGGCGGTCAGGGTCAGATCCGGCGGCGCGGTGCCGAACCACTCGGCGGCGGCCTCGGGCGCCATGTTGTTGGTCATCAGGCTGCCCACCTTCTGCGTCTTGTCGAAGAGCAGGTTCTCCTTGATCTGCTCCTTGGTGAGACCGAAGTCCTGCATCCGCTCGTAGCGGAAGTACTTCAGGGTATGGCACCCCTGGCAGTAGTTCACGAAGTACTTGGCACCACGCTGCATCGCCTCCTGATCGGTGAGATCGATGTCGGCGGACTCCAGTTCCGGTCCGCCACCACTGGCAAAACCAGTGAGCGGCAGCAGGGCCAAAGAAAGGATTGCGATCAGTTTTTTCATTTGGTCACCCTCTCCGGTACTGGTTTGGTCTTTTCGATCTTGCTGTAGATGGGCATGGCCAGGAAGAACAGGAAGTAGTAGATGGTGCCGATCTGCGCCACCAGCGTCCTGCCTGGAGTGGCCGGCTGCATGCCCAGGTAGCCGAGCACGAGGAAGTCGACGACGAACAGCGCGATCATCACCTTGGAGATCATCCCCTTGTAGCGGATGGACTTCACCGGGCTCTTGTCCAGCCAGGGCAGGAAGAAGAGGATGACGATGGAAGCACCCATCACCAGCACGCCCCACACCTGGGTGCCGGCAAAACTGGGCACCGCACGCAGCATGGCGTAGAAAGGCGTGAAGTACCACACGGGCGCGATGTGCTCGGGCGTCTTCAGCGGGTTGGCCGGCTCGAAGTTGGGTGCCTCGAGGAAATAGCCACCCATCTCGGGCGCGAAGAAGACCACGGCCAGGAAGACGATGAGGAACCCGGCCACGCCCACGATGTCCTTCACCGAGTAGTAGGGGTGGAAGGGAATGCCGTCGGCAGGGGCGGTGTCGCTCCACCTGTTGCC
>JALXAM010000019.1 GCA_026992075.1 Sedimenticola sp.
CTCCCCCCCATTCCCGGCCTGAAGGCCACCTCCTACTGGACCTCCGCCGAGGCCCTCGTTTCCGAGACCCTGCCCGACCACCTGGTGGTGATCGGCGGCTCGGTGGTGGCACTGGAGCTGGCGCAAGCCTTTCTCCGCCTCGGTTCACAGGTCACCCTGCTGGCGCGCAGCACCCTGCTCTCCCGGGAAGACCCGGCCCTGGGGGAAGGACTGAAAGCGGCGCTGGAACAGGAGGGCGCGCGGGTGCTGCTCCACACCCTACCAGAGACGGTGCGCCATGACGGCAAGCAGTTCATTCTCACCACCCCGGCCGGGGAGATCCGCGGCGACCGCCTGCTGGTGGCCACCGGCCGCAGACCCAACACCGACGAGCTGGGGCTGGAGAAGGCGGGCATCGAAACCGACAAAAGGGGTGCCATCCCGGTGGATGAGCGCTTGCGCACCCGGGTGGAGCACGTCTACGCCGCCGGCGACTGCACCGACCTGCCACAGTACGTCTACGTGGCCGCGGCGGCGGGCACCCGCGCCGCCATCAACATGACCGGCGGCGAGGCGACCCTGGACCTGTCGGCCATGCCGGCAGTGGTCTTCACCGACCCGGCGGTGGCCACCGTGGGGCTGGACGAGCGGCGGGCGAGGGCCCTGGGACTGAAAACCGAATCGCGCATCCTGCCCCTGGAGAAGGTGCCCCGTGCCCTGGCCAACTTCGACACCCGGGGCTTCATCAAGCTGGTGGCCGAAAGCGGCAACGGCCGGCTGCTGGGCGCCCAGGTGCTGGCCCCGGAAGCGGGCGAGATCGTCCAGTCGGCGGCCCTGGCCATCCGCAACCGCATGACGGTGAGCGACCTGGCCGAGCAGCTCTTTCCCTATCTCACCATGGCGGAGGGGCTCAAACTCTGCGCCCAGACCTTCCACAAGGACGTGACCCGGCTCTCCTGCTGCGCGGGGTGAAGGAGACGCAGGAACCCCTCTGGTAGGTCGGGCTTCAGCACGACACCCGCCCGGCTCTTCTGTCGGACTGAAGTCCGACCTACCAGGGGAACATTCCATAACCAATATATTTGGATTTGCGAATACTTTTGATGTTCATCAATGCCCTGCCTCGAGCCAAAGGGCAACAATGAACAGGGCACCTCGAAAAATTCGCGGTGCCCGTGCGGGATATGGAAGTCCCGCCATTTTCAATCACCCAAGTGATTGAAAATGAAGCAAACCGGAAACCGCGTTTTCGGTTTGCATGGAGAAAAATTGCCTGGACGGCAATTTTTCGAGATCCCCAATAAACTGATTTCACCACTGGAACCGCCTCCCATGAACTTCCCCACCAGAAAACTGCTCCTCACCCTGCTGGTTTTGCTGGTGCTCCTCGCCGCGGTGGCCGCCGGCGTGAAGATCCGCCAGAAACGGGCCACCCAGCTTGCTTCCATGCCACCACCCGAAACCGCACCCTGGGCGCTCCATGTGACCGAGGTGTCCCGCGGCAGTCTGCAACGCACCTTTCCCACCCTGGCGGAGCTGAGCGCAAGCCAGCAGATCACCCTGCGCGCCCAGGTGGCCGGCACCATCCTGGAGATGGGGCCGCGCGAAGGGGTGACGGTGAAACCGGGCCAGCGGCTGGCGCGCATCGACGTGCGCGAACTGCTGGAGAAGAAGGCCAGCCTGGAAGCACAGCTGGCCGCGGCCCGGGCCGAGGTGGAGCGCGCCCACGACGAATACCGCCGCCAGCAGGAATTGAAGAAGAAGGGTCTCACCAGTGACGAGGCGCTGCAGGCCCGTCGCACCGCCTGGGTGGCGGCCAAGGAGAAGGTCAACAGCCTGATGCGGGAGATCTCGGCACTGGAGGTGCGCATCGGCTATGGCGAGGTGAAGGCGCCGGTGGCGGCGGTGATCGCCGCCCGCCTGGCCGAGCCCGGCGACGCCGCCCAGCCCGGCACTCCTCTCTACCGCCTGAGCGTGGACAGCGCCGCGCGACTCAAGGTGACCCTGCCCCAGGAGATCCTTTCCCGCATCCACCCGGGCACCGAGGTGATACTGCGTCACGGCGAAGAACGTCAGACCGTGAAACTGGACCGCATCTTCCCGGCGCTGGACGCCCGCGCCCTGGGCACCGCGGAGGCGGACCTGGAACGGTTGCCGTTCGGACTGCCCAGCGGCGCACGCATCCCGGCTGAAGTGGTGTTGCAATCGGTGAACGATGCGCTCAAGGTGCCGCTGGAGTCGCTGGTGCGCACCGGCAGCGGCAGGACCTGGCTGTTCAAGGTGGAGGAGGGGCGCCTGCGCAAGGTGGCCGTGCAGGTGTTGCTGGAGGGTGATCGTCAGGCGGCGGTGAAAGGCAATCTGCAAGCCGGAACCAAAGTGGTGGTGGCCCACCGCAGCGTGCTGCTCCAGCTCTCCGACGGCGATCCGGTGGTGGTGGAGCCGGCCCGATGAATTTCGGCAAGGTCCTGAATCAGCCTCACGCCATTCTGTCAGCCACCCTGGTGGTGGTGCTGCTGGGCGTGCTCGGCTATCTGCAGATGCCCACCAACCTCTTTCCCGACGTCAACCGTCCCAGCGTCTCGGTGGTGACCCGCTGGCCGGGGGCGGCGGCGGCCGACGTGGCGCGGGAGATCACCCACCCCATCGAGGTGCGCATGTCGGCCATCGACGGGGTGCGCCGGGTCACCTCCACCTCGCGCGACGGTGTCTCGGCGGTGCAGGTGGAGTTCGAGTACGGCAAGCCTATCGAAAACGCCGCCAACGCGGTGACCACCGAGCTTTCCCGGGTGCGCGGCCTGTTGCCCGAGGGAATCCGTGAGCCGCTCATCTTCAAGATCACCGATGCCGCGCGGCCGGTGATGGTACTGGCGGTGACCCCGGCGAAGAACAGCGGTCTGGACCTGGGCGACGTGCGCCGGCTGGCGGAGAACCCGCTGCGCGACACCCTGCTCAACCTGCCCGGCGTGGCCGAGGCGGAGGTGTTCGGCGGCGACCGGCGCCAGGTGTCGGTGAGCCTGGACCGCGACAGGCTGGCCGCCCACGGCCTGAGCGTGGGCCAGGTGGCGGCGGCGCTGGCCGGCGCCAACCTGTCAAGGCCGGCGGGGCTGATCCACCGCCAGGGCAACCGTTACCTGCTCACTGCCGAGACCCTGGCGAAGACGCCGGAGGACCTGGCCGCGGTGCTGGTGCCGCTCCCGGGCGGCAATCACATCCGCGTGGGCGAGCTGGGCGAGGTGAAGTGGGGAGCGGCCGACGCCACCTCGCTCTACCGCGGCAACGGCAAGCCGGCGGTGGCGGTGGCCCTGCTGCGCTCCGAGGAAGGCTTCTCGCAACCGGTGATCGACGCCGTGCGGAAGGCGCTTCCCCGCATCCAGCACCAGTTCCCCGCCCTGCACATCGAGATCGCCGACACCCAGGGGCGCCTCATTGGCCTCACCGTGAGCAACATGCTCGACAGCCTGCGCGACGCGGTGATCATGACCATCTTCGTGATCCTGCTCTTCCTGGGCAACACCCGCGCCTCCATCGTGGTGGCGCTGGTGCTGCCGGTCTCCTACCTCATCACCTTCGCCGCGCTCAAGGCCATCGGCTACGAGTTCGACATGGTCACCCTGTCGGCCATCATCATCGCCGTGGGGCTGCTGGTGGACGACGCCATCGTGGTGATCGAGAACATCGAGCGGCGCATGACCCAGCTCGGCGAGCGGGGGCTCACCGCCGCCATCAACGGCACCCGGGAGATCCTGCTGGCCGACGCCGCCGGCACCGCCACCACGGTGCTGGTGCTGATCCCCATCATGTTCATCGGCGGCTACGTCCAGCAGGTGCTGCGCCCCCTCACCGTGACCCTCTCCATCGCGCTGATCGCCTCCCTCATCGCCTCGGTGACCCTCATCCCGCTGCTGGCGCCCTGGATCGTCAAGCCGGGCCAGCGCGACCCGCTGGGCTGGCTGCTGCGCCCCTTCGACCGCTTCGTCACCGAGCCGCTCAAGCGCTTCTACCTGGCGCTGGTCACCTGGGGACTGCGCCACCGGGCGCTGGTGATCTTCGGCTTCCTGGCGCTGTTCGCCGCCTCGGCCAACCAGATGCGTTTCCTCGGGCGCGAGATCATGCCGATGATGGACACCGGGGTCACCCGCATCACCTTCGAGGCCCAGCCCGACACCGACGACGACCGGATGCGCCAACTGATGGCGCGTATCGAGAAAGTGGTGGAAGAGGAGGTGCCGGCCGACTGGATCCTGTTCACCTCGGCGGTGGTGGGCTCGGAGGCGGGGGTCAAGTCCTTCGGCGCCCAGCGGCGCCTGCAGCAGGGCGAGATCACTCTCAACCTGGTGGACCGCTTCCACCGCGACCAGGACATCTGGACCATCCAGGACCGCATCCGCCGCCGCCTGCACCGTATTCCCGGGCTGATCTCGGCCAACATGGCGGTCTACGGCGCTACGCCGCTCTCCTCCATCCGCTCCAGCGTGGACGTGATGATCCAGGGCCCCGACCCGCGGGTGCTGGACCGGCTGGCCGACGAGGCCATGGCCCGGTTGAAACAGGTGGGCGGGCTCACCGGCGTGGAACGGAGCTGGCAGGGCGACTCGCTGCGCATCGAGCTCAACGTGGACCCGGCGCGAGCGCGGCTCTACGGTCTCACCGCCCTGCAGGTGGCCGAGCAGGTGGCGGCCCAGGTGGACGGCACCCCGGGCGGCAGCCTGCGGGTGCCGGGCGAGAACGCCATCCCGGTCTGGGTGCGGCTGAAACCGGACCAGCGGGACGGCCTGGTGGCGCTGGAGGCGCTCAACATCCGTACCGCCGACGGCACCCTGGTACCACTGGCGGCCATGGCCCGGCCACGCTGGATCACCGCCCCCACCGCCGAGACCCACCAAGCGCTGCTGCCCACCGTGGATGTGCTGGCCTGGCGGCGCAACATCTCCATCACCCGGCTGCACGAGCGGGTGGAGAAGGCGCTGGCGGACCTCGAGCTGCCCCGTGGTTACAGCATCCACTACGAGGGGGAGTACAAGCAGCTGCAGGAGTCCTTCCAGCGGCTGGTGCGCTCCTTCGCCATCGGCCTGGCGCTGCTCTACCTGATGCTGGTGGTCACCTTCCGCTCCTTCCTGCAGCCGCTGGCGATCCTCTTCACCCTGCCGCTGGCCATCATCGGCGCCGCCTGGGGGCTGATGCTGGCCGGCAAGTTCGGCTCCATGCCCGGCTTCATGGGGCTGATCCTGCTCATGGGGGTGGTGGTGAACAACGGCATCCTGCTGGTGGACTTCACCCACCAGGCGCTGCGCCGGGGCAAGTCGCTCGACGAGGCGCTGCTGGGGGCGGTCTCCATCCGCACCCGGCCCATCCTGATGACCGCCGTCTCCGCCGCCGTGGGCATGCTGCCCATCGCGCTGGAGTGGGCGGTGGGCATCGAGCGGCTCTCCCCCCTGGCCATCGTCGCCATCGGCGGCCTGCTCACCGGCACCTTCCTCACCCTGCTGGCGGTGCCCGTTTTCACCCACGTGCTGGCCCGCCGGTGATCTGCGGTTACATATATTCGGATATCCGAATATTATATGCGCCATGTTCGAATCCCTGGGAAACCTCATCGCCTACCAGTGGCTGGACCTCCCACCCCAGAGCCCCGCGGGCGCCGCTGTGCAGTTCTTCGTTATGGATGTCACCAAGATCTTCACCCTGCTGGTGGTGGTGATCTACGCGATGGGGCTGCTGCGGGCGCTGTTGTCGCCGGAGAAGGTGCGCGACTTCGTGCGCGGCCGGCCCAAGTGGCTGGCGCGCACCCTGGCCATCCTTCTGGGGGCGGTGACTCCTTTCTGCTCCTGCTCCTCGGTGCCGCTCTTCATCGGTTTCGTGGAGGCGGGCATTCCGCTGGGGGTCACCTTCTCCTTCCTCATCGCCAGTCCCATGATCAACGAGGTGGCCGCGGTGATCCTGGTGGGTATCCTGGGCTGGAAGCTGGCGGCGCTCTACATTCTCTCCGGCATGGTGGTGGCCTACCTGGGGGGTGTGGTCATGGAGCGGTTTAGGCCCGAGCGCTGGGTGGAGGATTACGTGTGGAAGATCCACATGGGCGAGATGCACCGGGAGGAGCCGGACAACTCGCTGGCCGGCCGCCACCGCTACGCCTGGTCCGAGGTGAAGGAGATCGTCGGCCGCATCTGGAAATGGGTGGTGCTGGGAGTGGCCGTGGGGGCCCTGTTCCACGGCTTCGTGCCCGAGGCCTGGGTGAGCGAACACCTAGGTGGTGACGACTGGTACACGGTTCCCCTGGCCGTGCTGCTGGGCATTCCGCTCTACTCCAACGCCACCGGGGTGATCCCCATCGCCGAGGCGATGCTCGGCAAGGGGGTGGCCCTGGGCACGGTGCTGGCGCTGATGATGAGCATCGCCGCCCTCTCCCTCCCGGAGATGCTGATCCTGCGGAAGGTGATCCGGTGGCCGGCGCTGGCGCTCTATGCCGGGGTGCTGGCGGTGGCTTTCACCCTGGTGGGCTGGGGGTTCAATTTCATTGCCTGAAGGAGAGACGACCATGAAAGAGATCAAGGTACTGGGAAGCGGCTGTGCCAACTGTCAGACCACGGCCAGGCGCATCGAGGAGGCCGCCCGCGAGCTGGGCGTGGAGATCGAGCTGGAAAAGGTGGAGGACATTGCCCGGATCATGAGCTATGGCGTCATGTCCACGCCCGGCGTGGTGATCGACGGCACCGTGGTCCACGCCGGCGGGGTACCGGACCGCAAGACCATCGAGGGCTGGCTGCAAGCGTGATTTCGGCTCACTGCCAGGGTCCACATCTTATGTGGCCCTGGCAGACGCTCCACTTCAGAACCTCCTGATATAGCGATCTTTCAACTCCCTGAATCCCCAGGGAGTTTTCTTTTTCCCCCATTTCATCCACAACCCTTCCACAGTTTTCACCGCTTTTTTCACCGCCTTATACACAATATGTTGTAGTTGACACTGAAAAATCCCCCAAATATGATGCCGACAGGGTCGATGGCCCGCCATCCCGGGATCAGCCGGCAACAATTCTGACAACCACGCCGCCATCCGCCATCGCCCCTGTCCACCAGCAACACCAAACCATCAGGGAGACACCATGGCCACCACCGAGACCCCCGCTTCCATCGAAGAGATCGCCGTCCCCCCCACCACCGATACCGCGCTACAGTCGCCACCC
>JALXAM010000020.1 GCA_026992075.1 Sedimenticola sp.
TGTTGAGCGCTGCTCGCACGTTGGCCTTCTTCTCCAGGCCGTTCTTCTCCCCCTGTTGGGCGAGAATCAGGGTATTGATCAACTGATTGAGCAACTGGATCTGGGCCTCACGGGTGTTGGCCGGGGCATCACCGCGCAGGGCGTTGAAAGCCAGTACCTCCATGTTGTTGATGTCCTGGCCATTGATGGTCACCAGGGTTTGCGGCTGGTTGCCGTCGGATTCCCTCTTTTCGGCCGAGACCGGAGTGGTGGTAGTGAGGCTCATGGCCAGCAGACTCGCCAGCAGCAGCGTTTTGACTTGCATTCGTGGTTTTTTCATTCTGGCAGCACTTTCCTGAAAGGGTGGATGGTTACGTTTTCATAGACCCCCGCCTGCACATAGGGATCGGCGTCGGCCCATTGGCGTGCCTCTTCGAGGCTGGGAAATTCCGCCACGATGAGGCTTCCGCTGAATCCGGCCGGACCGGGATCCTCGGCATCGATGGCCGGGAAAGGGCCGGCCAGCACCAGGCGTCCCTCCGCCTGCAGCTGGCGCAGGCGCTCCAGGTGGGCAGGACGGGCTTCCAACCGCTTCTCCAATGAGCCGGCACGGTCGTTGGCGACGATACAGTAGATCATTCAGGATTCCTCCGCCATCTCGATATAACGGGACAGGTAGAACCCCTGGGCCAGAAGAAACAGCAGGGTGAGCCCCAGCATGCCGAACAGCTTGAAGTTGACCCAGGTCTCTTCCGCGAAATGGTAGGCCACGTAGAGATTGGCGGCGCCGGCCAGGAAGAAGAAGGTCACCCAGGCCAGGTTGAGCCTCTTCCATACCGGATCCGGCAGTGTCACCGCGTGGGACATCATGCGCTGCAGTAGGTTACGTTTCATGAACAGACCGGAACCGAGAAAGGCAGCGGCGAACAGCCAGTTCACCACCGTGGGCTTCCATTTGATGAATACCGGGTCGCGCAGCAGCAGGGTGAGACCACCGAACAGCACCACCAGTCCCAGGGTGACCCAGTACATCTTTTCCACTCTGCCGTGGCGCCAGCGGCTCCAGGCCACCTGGATCACGGAGGCGGCGATGGCCACCCCGGTGGCTACGTAGATGTCCGCCAGCTTGTAGGCGAGGAAAAACAGGATGACCGGGAAGAGATCGTACAGAAATTTCATCAAGCGTCCGATGCGGTTTGAGCCAAAAGGAGTGGCTCAGCCGTTCAACAGTTCCGCAATGGTAGCAGAAAGCATCTTGGAACGATTCATTCAGCACCCGATGCCGGACGACCTGCCCATTGGGGCAGGAGCTCCAGGTTGCGGGAGTGGTATTCGTCGGTGTTGTGATAGCCTACCCGGTTTTGGACCCGCGTCTCGCCGATGAGGCGTTCGGCATGGAACCGGGCATGGGTAACCGCTTCTTTTCGCTGATTCTTCGTCATCCCTGGTGGGTGATCTTTCTGAGCCTGGCGATCTCCGTCGCGGCGGCCTACGGGATTCGTTTTCTCCATTTCAAGAACGACTACCGCATGTTCTTCAGCGAGGAGAATCCCCAGCTGAAGGCCTTCGAAGCGATGCAGAACACCTATACCAAGGTGGACAACGTACTCTTCGTGGTGTCGCCCAAGGACGGGAACGTCTTCACTCCCGGCTCCCTGTCCACTCTGGCCTGGCTCACCGAACAGGCCTGGCAGATTCCCCATTCCATCCGCGTGGACTCCCTCACCAACTTCCAGCACACCGAGGCGGAGGGAGACGACCTCAAGGTGGCCGACCTGGTGGAGGATCCAAGTCAGCTGGATGAAGGCCAGCTGGAGAAGATCCGCCAGGTGGCACTCCATGAACCCTTGCTGGTGGGACGCCTGGTCTCTCCCGACGGCGCACATGCCGGGGTCAACGTCACCATCCAGCTTCCGGGCAAGCATTTGAACGAGGTGCCCGAGGTGGCCGCTTCCGCCCGGGCGCTGGCCCGCCAGGTGATGGAACGGGATCCCGACGTGGAGGTGCGCCTCACCGGCATGGTGATCATGAATGCCGAGTTCGGCGAAATTTCGCAAAAGGACATGCGCACCCTCTACCCGCTCATGGTGGTGATCGTCTTGGCTTCCATGATGCTCATGTTGCGTTCGGTAGCGGGCGTCTTCGCCTCTTCCGTGGTGCTTCTCCTGGCGGTGATCGGCGCCATGGGAATCGCTGGCTGGTTGGGCATCTACCTCAGCCCCCCCACGGTGACCACGCCGGTGGTGGTGATGACCCTGTCGGTGGCCGACTGCATCCACATCGTGGTGATCTTCCTGCAGGGGCTGCGCAGGGGAAACGACCGCCGTACCGCCATGCTGGAGAGCCTGCGTCTCAATCTGGGTCCGGTATTCCTCACCTCGCTCACCACCGCCATCGGCTTTCTCAGCCTCAACTTCAGTGATGCGCCGCCTTTTCGAGACCTGGGCAATCTGGCTGCCATCGGCGTGACCCTGGCTTTCATTTTCTCGATCACCTTGTTGCCGGCACTGTTGATGGTCCTGCCGGTACGGCCGGGTACGCAACACACTCGGGGCCAGGGGGCCATGGACGGTATCGCCGAGTTCGTCATCCGTCATCGGCGGGGGCTGTTGTGGGGCGTGGGCGGCCTCATCCTGTTTCTGGTGGCGCAGGTGCCGCGCAACCAGCTCAATGACGAGTTCGTGAAGTATTTCGGCGAGGGTGTGCCCTTCCGCCAGGACACCGAGTTCGCCGAGAAACATCTCACCGGCATCTACCTGCTGGAGTTTTCCCTGCCGGCCGGCAGCGAGGGTGGCATCACCGAGCACGGCTATCTGCGCAAGGTGGACGCCTTCGCCCAGTGGCTGCGCAAGCAGCCCGAGGTGATGCACGTGAGCGTCTTCACCGACATCATGAAACGGCTCAACAAGAACCTGCATGGGGACGATCCCGCCTGGTACCGGCTGCCCGACGACCGGGAGCTGGCGGCCCAGTATCTGTTGCTGTACGAGTTTTCGCTGCCCTTCGGGCTGGATCTCAACAACCAGATCAACGTGAAGAAGTCGGCCACCAAACTCACCGCCACCCTGCGTTTCATCTCCTCCGAGGAATTGTTGGCATTGCAGAAGAGGGCTCAGGAGTGGCTGCAGCAGAACGCGCCGGAGCTGTATGTGGAGGCGGCCAGCCCCACCCTCATGTTCGCCCACATCGGCCACCGCAACATTCGCGCCATGCTCGAGGGGACCTTCATCGCCCTGGTGCTCATTTCCTTGGTGCTCACGCTGTTCCTGCGTTCCCTGCGCGTCGGGCTGCTGAGCCTGATTCCCAACCTGGCTCCCATCGGCATGGGGTTCGGGTTGTGGGGGCTGTTCGTGGGCGAGGTGGGGTTGGCGCTCTCGGTGGTGGGCAGCATGACCATCGGTATCGTGGTGGACGATACGGTACACTTTCTCAGCAAGTACCTGCGGGCGCGCAGGGAACAGGGGGCCACGCCGGAAGAGGCGGTGCGCTATGCCTTCCATACGGTGGGCACGGCATTGTGGGTCACCACCCTGGTGTTGATGCTCGGTTTCGGCGTGTTGGCGTTGTCCGACTTCAAGCTCAATGGCGACATGGGACTGCTCACCGCCGTCACCATCGGCCTGGCCCTGCTGGCCGACTTCTTCTTCCTGCCCCCACTGCTCATGCAATTCGGAGAAAAGAGACGATGAGGATACTGCTGCTGTTGTTGCTTTCCCTGTTTGCGGTCGGGGCGACGGCCGAAACCGCCGAAGAGAAGGGGCTGGCCATAGCCCGGGAGGTGGACCAGCGCGACAGCGGCTGGGGCGACTTCCAGGCCCACATGGACATGCTGCTGCGCAACCGTCATGGCGAGGAGAGCCTGCGCAAGATGCGCATCAAGTCGCTGGAGGTGAAGGACGATGGCGACAAGACTCTCATCGTCTTCGACGAGCCCCGCGACGTGAAGGGGACCGCGCTGCTCACCTTTTCGCACAAGGTGAAGGACGATGACCAGTGGCTCTATCTGCCGGCGCTGAAGCGGGTCAAGCGCATCGCCTCGCGCAACAAATCCGGTCCCTTCATGGGCAGCGAATTCGCCTACGAGGATCTCGCCTCCCAGGAGGTGGAAAAATACACCTACAAGTATCTGCGGGACGACCTGCTGGATGGCACGCCGGTGTTCGTCATCGAGCGCTATCCGGTGAGCAGGTACTCCGGTTACAAACGGCAGGTGGTCTGGGTGGACAAGCAGCGCTACATCCCACTGAAGATCGAGTACTACGACCGCAAGAACAGCCTGCTCAAGACCCTCACTTTCGAGGGCTACCGGAAGTACCTGGACCAATACTGGCGCGCCGACCGAATGTTCATGCAGAACCACCAGACCGGCAAGAGCACCCTGCTCACCTGGAAGGATTATCGTTTCCGAACCGGGCTGAAAGACTCGGACTTCACCCGCAACAGCCTCAAACGGGTCCGCTGACGGGGCATGAGAATGGGTGGGAAAGGCTGGCTCCTGCTGCTGTTCGGGCTGTTCCCGGCGATGCCGTCGCTGGCCTGGGACTGGGCCGGCAACATGGCAGTGGAGGGGCGCACCTTCTTTCAGTCCCCCCTGGATCCCCGCCAGTATGACAACGACGCCTCCATCAGCCTGGAGCCGGAGCTGGCCAGGGAGTGGCATGACGGTCGGGACATCTTCGTCTTTCGACCGTTCGGCCGCCTGGACGCCCGGGACGAGGAGCGCAGCCACTGGGACATCCGTGAACTGCACTGGACCCACGTGGGTGATGGTTGGGAGACCCTGGTGGGGGTGAGCCGGGTGTTCTGGGGGGTGACAGAGGCCTGGCACCTGGTGGACGTCATCAATCAGACCGACCTGGTGGAGGATCCGGACGCCGAGGACAAGCTGGGGCAGCCCATGGTGAAGCTGTCACTGGAGCAGGACTGGGGCACCCTGGACCTGTTCCTGCTGCCCGGTTTCCGGGAGCGCACCTTCCCCGGTGCGGATGGCCGCATCCGCACCCATCCGCGGGTGGACACCGATCTGACCAGTTATCAGTCGGGAAGGGAATGGAAGCGCGTGGACCTGGCCGCGCGCTGGTCCCGTTATATCGGCGAATGGGACATCGGTCTTTCCCTGTTTCATGGCACCGGCCGGGATCCGCTGTTGCTGCCGGCGGTGAATGGCAAAGGGGAGCAGGTGCTGGCCCCCTATTACGAGCTCATCGATCAGGCCAGCATCGACCTCCAGGCCACCCTGGGGCAGTGGCTGTGGAAACTGGAAGCGCTCTATCGCCACAGCGACAACGACAGCTTCTACGCCTGGACCGGCGGCTTCGAGTACACCATCGTGGGGGTGGCGGACAGCGCTGCCGACCTGGGGCTGTTGGCCGAGGTCCTCTATGACCAGCGCGGTGACCAATCGGCCACCCCTTTCAACCACGATGCCTTTCTTGCGTTGCGCTGGACTGCCAACGACGAGCAGAGCAGCGAGCTGCTGGCCGGTTTCATCGTCGACTGGAAGTATGGCTCCACCCTGCTCAATTTGGAGGGCAGCCGCCGTTGCGGGCAGAGGTGGAAAGCGTCGCTGATCCTGCGCGCCTGGCTGAACACCGATGAACGGGGACTGCTCTATCCGTTCCGCAACGACGACTACCTGCAGCTGGAGCTGGCGCGCTATTTCTGAGGCGTCGGTCCGGAGTTCCGTTTAGGATCTGCTGAATCCCAAGGACTCCTCCTTGAGTCGTTCCTCGAACTCTCGTGCCGCGTTGCGGTTCTCCAGCAGTAACCATCGCTCTTCACCGATCCGTACTTCTCCCCGCCGCACCTCCAGTGGTAAGAAACGCGCCTTGTAGCTCATCTTACGGCAGTTGGGGATCCAGTAACCCAGGTAGAGCCAGCGCCGCCCCTCGGTGCGGGCCGCCTCCAGCTGTTTGAGAACCGCCAGGGTGCCCAGGGAGCGGCGGTGGTGTTCCGGGTGAAAGAAGGTGTAGAGCGCCGAAAGGCTGCGCGGCTGCTCGTCGGTCACCGCCACCGCCAGCAACTCATTCTCCAGCCGCAATTCCAGCAGACGGATGCGGGACCAGGAGCAGAACAGGAAGTCGTCGCTGGCGGCGCGGCTGGCCCTGGCCATCTCCCCTTCGCCGTGGCGCGCCTGCAGGTAGCTGCGGTAGAGCTCCCACTGCTCGTCGCTCAGGCGGTCCGCGACGACCCAGTGGGCGGAGAGGTCGGCATTGTGCTGCAGCACCCGGCGCTGGTTCCTGTTGGGCCGAAAGTGCGCCACCGGGATACGGGCCGCCACGCATTGGCGGCAGTGGTCGCACCAGGGGCGGTAGACGTGGCTGCCACTGCGGCGAAAGCCCTGGGCCAGGAAATAGTCGTAGGCGGCGGGGGAGAGCCGGTCCTCGTCCACCACCACCATGGAGCGGGACAGGTTGCCCGGAAGATAGTCGCAATGGTGGGGTGGAGTCAGGCCGAGACGGAACATGGCGCTTCGGGAAAGGAGAAGGGGGCGTCGACGTAGTCCGCCAGCAGTTCCAGGAAACGGGTGCGGGGAATGAGTTCGGCTCCCAGCGAGGCGAGATGGGCGGTGTGGACCTGGCAGTCGATGAGCGGACAGCCCGCCGCCTGCAGGGTTTGCACCAGCCGGACGAAGGCCACCTTGGAGGCGTCGTTCATGGTGCTGAACATGGACTCGCCAAAAAAGAGGCTGCCCTGCGCCACGCCGTAGAGCCCACCCACCAGCTCGCCCTGGTGCCAGGCTTCCACCGAGTGGGCCAGACCCAGCCGGTGGAGCCGCTCGTAGGCTTCGATCATCTGTTCCGTGATCCAGGTGCCGCCCTCTTCGTCCCTCGGTGCCGCACAGGCGCGGATCACAGAGCCGAAGTCATGGTCGAAGGTCACCTCGAAAGTGCCGCGGCGAAGCCGTTTGCGCAAACTTCGGCTGACGTGGAGCCGCTCCGGAAAGAGCACCATGCGCGGGTCGGGACTCCACCAGAGGAGCGGCTGGCCGGCGCTGTACCAGGGAAAGATCCCCTGCCGATAGGCGTTGACCAGACGCTCGGGAGAGAGGTCGCCACCCACCGCCAGCAGGCCGTCGGGTTCGGTCTCGGCCAGTGACGGGTCCGGAAAAGGGGTGTCCGGTGGCGTGCCGTCCAGGTCGAAGATCAAGGATTACTTGTTTTCCAGCGCCAGGGCGTCCAGGTACTTCTCGGCATCCAGCGCCGCCATGCAGCCGGCGGCGGCGGAGGTGACCGCCTGCTGGTAGACGTGGTCGGCCACGTCGCCGGCGGCAAAGACCCCTTCCACCGAGGTGGCGGTGGCGTTGCCCTCGGTGCCGCTCTTCACCTTGATGTAGCCGTTGTCCATCTCCAGCTGCCCCTCGAAGAGGTCGGTGTTGGGCTTGTGACCGATGGCGATGAAGACGCCCTGGAGTTCGATCTCTTGGGTGGAGCCGTCCTTGACGTTCTTCACCCGCATGCCGGTGACGCCGGAGTCGTCCCCCAGCACCTCGTCCAGCACGTGATCCCAGAGGATGGTGATGTTGCCGTTCTCGGCCTTCTCCAGGATCTGCTTCTGCAGGATCTTCTCGGCGCGCAGGGCGTCGCGGCGGTGCACCAGGATCACCTCGGAGGCGATGTTGGAGAGATAGAGCGCCTCCTCCACGGCGGTATTGCCACCGCCGATCACCGCCACCTTCTGGCCGCGGTAGAAGAAGCCGTCGCAGGTGGCGCAGGCCGAGACTCCCTTGCCCCGGAACTTCTCTTCCGAGGGGATGCCGAGCCAGCGGGCGGAGGCGCCGGTGCAGATGATCAGCGCATCGCAGGTGTAGCTGCCGGCATCGCCCTTGAGGGTGAAGGGGCGGCTGGAGAGATCGGCGCTGTGGATGTGGTCGAAGACGATCTCGGTGTCGAAACGCTCGGCGTGCTTGCGCATCCGCTCCATGAGGTCGGGCCCCTGCACCCCCTCCCAGTCGCCGGGCCAGTTGTCCACGTCGGTGGTGGTCATGAGCTGGCCACCCTGTTCCATGCCGGTGATGAGCACTGGGTCCAGGTTGGCGCGGGCGGCGTAGACGGCGGCGGTGTAGCCGGCGGGGCCGGAGCCCAGGATCAGCAGCTTGCAATGTCTGGCTTCGCTCACGGCGCGAACTCCTTGGTTTATACTCGGACGTCGATCGAATCCGCGAATCCTACCACATGCAAATTGGCATCCCCAAAGAGATCGGATCCGTGGAAGGGCGGATGGCGCGGGTACCCGGGCAGCCGGTGTGCCGGGAAGAGGGGCGCTCCGGCTGGCAAGCGGGGAGCGGGAGAAAGTTGACCTGTTTCTCGCTGCGGTCCACCTCCGCCAGGGCAGGGTGGTGTACCCCGTCCCGCTGTGAAATAATTTGCCAAAGTGCTCAAGGAAGAGGCCGCAACTTTTTGAAAGAAAAGACCTATGTTTGAGCGACGGAAAAACTGAAGTGCATGCTTCACTGAACAAACGACTTCGCGAAGGCGCTTTCCTGCTGCTGCTGGCGGTCAGCGGTTATTTCGTGCTCTCGCTGGTGACCTTCTCTCCAGAGGACCCGGGCTGGTCCTTCGTCGGCGAGCGGCAGCAGGCGCTCAACGGGGGCGGGCCGGCGGGGGCCTGGTTCTCCAGCGTGCTCTACTCGCTGTTCGGCTGGCTCGCCTATCTCTTCCCGGTGGTGATCCTCTGGAGCGGCTGGCTGCTGTTCCGCGACCGGGGAGAGGAGAAGGAAAAGGACTACCGCCTGCTGGTGGTGCGCTGGATCGGATTTTTCATCACCCTGCTGGCCGGCAGCGGACTGGCCGCCATGCATCTGCCGCCGAGCGCCACCCTGCCGGCGGGGCCCGGCGGCATCCTGGGGCAGGCGGTACAGCAGTCTCTGGTGGGGCTGGTGAGTTTTGCCGGCGGCAGCCTGTTTCTGCTGGCCCTCTTCCTGGTGGGCTTCACCCTCTTCAGCGGCCTTTCCTGGGTGGCGCTCATGGAGGGGATCGGCGGCCTGGTGCTGGGCGGCTTCGATCAGGTGCGCCGGTTCCTGCGCAGCCGCGGCGAGGCGGCCGAGGCGCGCCGGCTCAAGCAGGAGCGCAGCGAGGCGTTGAAGAAGGAGAAGGCGCGGGTGAAGGAGCGCAAGCCGCCGCGCATCGAGCCGGAGAAGGTGAAGGTGGTGCCCAGCGTGCGGGTGGAGAAGGAGAAGCAGATCCCGCTCATCGAGCCCGAGCCCAACTCCGAGCTGCCGCCCCTTTCCCTGCTCGACCAGCCGGCCCACGATGAATATGGTTACTCGGAAGAGGCGCTGGAGAAGCTGTCGCGCCTGGTGGAGCGCAAGCTGGAGGATTTCCGCATCCAGGTGCAGGTGGTGGCGGTCCATCCCGGGCCGGTGGTGACCCTGTTCGAGCTGCAGCTCGCCCCAGGCACCAAGGCGAGCAAGATCACCAATCTCTCCAAGGACCTGGCCCGTTCCCTGTCGGTGATCTCGGTGCGGGTGGTGGAGGTGATTCCCGGCAAGTCCACCATCGGCCTGGAGATCCCCAACGAGCACCGCGAGATGGTCTACCTCAGCGAGGTGCTCTGCTCGCAGGAGTACGACCGCTCCAAGTCGCCCCTCACCCTGGTGCTGGGCAAGGACATCTCCGGCCAGCCGGTGGTGGCCGACCTGGCCAAGATGCCCCACGCGCTCATCGCCGGCACCACCGGCTCGGGCAAGTCGGTGGCCATCAACGCCATGATCCTCAGCCTGCTCTACAAGGCCAAGGCCGACGAGGTGCGCCTCATCATGGTGGACCCCAAGATGCTGGAGCTGTCGGTCTACGAAGGCATCCCGCACCTGCTCACCCCGGTGGTCACCGACATGAAGGAGGCGGCCAACGCCCTGCGCTGGTGCGTGGGCGAGATGGAGCGGCGCTACCGGCTGATGGCGGCGCTGGGGGTGCGCAACATCGGCGGCTTCAACAAGAAGGTGCGCGAGGCGGAGAAGGCGGGCCAGCCCATTCGGGATCCCCTGTGGCAGCCCGATCCCACCGGGCTCACCGAGGACGAGCCGGCCGAGGCGCCGCCGCTCGCCACCATGCCCTACATCGTGGTGGTGATCGACGAGCTGGCCGACATGATGATGGTGGTGGGCAAGAAGGTGGAGGAGCTCATCGCCCGCCTGGCGCAGAAGGCGCGCGCCGCCGGCATCCACCTGCTGCTGGCCACCCAGCGCCCCTCGGTGGACGTCATCACCGGGCTGATCAAGGCCAACATCCCCACCCGGGTGGCCTTCCAGGTCTCCTCGCGGGTGGACTCGCGCACCATCCTCGACCAGATGGGGGCCGAGCACCTGCTGGGCCACGGCGACATGCTCTATCTGCCGCCGGGCAGCTCCATCCCCCAGCGCACTCACGGCGCCTTCGTTTCCGACGAGGAGGTACATCGGGTGGTGGAGTTCCTCAAGAAGGGCGGCGAGCCCGACTACATCGAGGAGATCGTGCAGGAGCCCACCGAAGCCATCCCCGGCCTCTCGTCCGAGGCTTCCGGTGTCGAGACCGAGGATGCCGATCCCCTCTTCGACGAGGCGGTGCGCATCGTCACCGAGACCCGCCGCGCCTCCATCTCCGGCGTCCAGCGGCGCCTCAAGATCGGCTACAACCGCGCCGCCCGCCTGGTGGAGGAGATGGAGCGCATCGGCATCGTCAGCAGCCCGGACGGCAAGGGCAACCGCGAGGTGCTGGCGCCACCGCCGCCGGAGGATTGAACGGCCTTCCCGGGAACCCGACCGCTGGGGTAGAGTCTCAATTCCGACTTCGTGGCTAAATCCTGTCCCGCCATGCGCCGATTCCTGCTGCTCTTCCTGCTGCTCCTGCCGTTCTCCCCGCCGGCCGCAACCGCCGACGGCTCGCCCCGCGCTCACCTGGAGCGGTTCCTGTCGGGGCTGCACACTTTGAAGGCCGACTTCAGCCAGCAGGTGGTGGACACCGGGACCAACGAGGTGAGCCGGGCTCACGGCACCCTCTACATCTCCCGTCCCGGCCGTTTCCGGTGGGAGTACGAGGACGGGTCGGGGCGCTACATCCTGGCCGACGGGCGCACCATCTGGCTGGTGGAGCCGGACCTGGAGCAGGTGAGCCAGCGCTCGCAGAAGGCGGCCCTGAAGGGGACGCCGGCGGGCCTGCTGGCGGAGAAGGTGGACCTGGACCGCGATTTTGAGGTGGAGGAACTGGGCACACGGGAGGGAATGAGCTGGATCCGGCTCACCCCCCGGGACGAGCAGAGCCAGTTCGAGCAGATCCTCATCGGCCTGGACGGCGACCGCCTGGCGCAGCTGGAGATGGCCGACCGCTTCGGCCAGGTGACCAGCTTCCGTTTCCGCCACCTGCAGAGAAACCCGGTCCTGCCGGACGAACTGTTCCGCTTCGTGCCGCCCCCCGGCTATGACATCCTCGACCAGTGATCTCTTCGCCGACGCCTTGCTGAGCGGACGCCCGCTGGCTGACCGGATGCGCCCGCGCACCCTGGCCGAGTACCAGGGCCAGTCCCATATCCTGGGGGAGGGCAAGCCGCTGCGCCGCGCCATCGAGAGCGGCCGGCTCCACTCCATGATCTTCTGGGGTCCGCCCGGCACCGGCAAGACCACCCTGGCGCGGCTGCTGGCGAGCCACTCCGGCCACGACTTTCTTGCCCTCTCGGCGGTGCTCTCCGGCGTGAAGGAGATCCGCGCGGCGGTGGAACGGGCCCGCGCCAACCGCGCCGCTGGCCGCGGCACCCTGCTCTTCATCGACGAGGTGCACCGCTTCAACAAGGCGCAGCAGGACGCCTTCCTGCCCCACGTGGAGGACGGCACCTTTCTCTTCGTGGGCGCCACCACCGAGAACCCGTCGTTCGAACTCAACAACGCGCTGCTCTCCCGCGCCCGGGTCTACGTGCTCAAGGCGCTCACCGAAGAGGATCTGCTGGCGGTGCTGCACAACGCCCTGGCGGACCGCGAGCGGGGACTGGGGAACGAGGGGCTGGAGATCGACGAGGAAGACCTGCGGCTCATGGCCCGCGCCGCCGACGGCGACGCCCGCCGCGCACTCAACCTGCTGGAGAACGCCGCCGGCCTGGCGGAAGCGGGGCGCATCTCTCACGAGGTGGTGCTGGAGGTGTGCAGCGGACAGGTGCGCCGCTTCGACAAGGGGGGCGAGTACTTCTACGACCAGATCTCGGCGCTGCACAAGTCGGTGCGCGGTTCCGATCCCGATGCCGCCCTCTACTGGCTCTGTCGCATGCTCGACGGCGGCTGCGACCCGCTCTACATCGCCCGCCGGGTGGTGCGCATGGCCTCGGAGGACATCGGCAACGCCGACCCCCGCGCCCTGCGCCTGGCCCTGGACGCCTGGGAGGCGCAGGAGCGGCTGGGCAGCCCCGAGGGGGAGCTGGCCATCGCCCAGGCGGTGGTCTATCTCGCCTGCGCCGCCAAGAGCAACGCGGTCTACATGGCCTTCAAGGCGGCCATGAAGGAGGCGCGGGAGACCGGCACCCTGGAGGTACCGCTGCACCTGCGCAACGCCCCCACCAAACTGATGAAGGAGCTGGGCTACGGCAAGCGCTACCGCTATGCCCACGACGAGCCGGAAGGGTACGCCGCCGGGGAGAACTACTTCCCCGAGGATCTGGCCGGACGCCGCTATTACCAGCCGGTGGACCGTGGCCTGGAGCTCCGCATCCGGGAGAAGCTGGCGCACCTTCGGGAGCTGGACGAGGCGGCCCGGAAAGGGTGAGCAGGACCAGGTCGTCCAAGGCGGTTTTCCGGGCAGGTGCCCGCCCCGCTCCAGGTTGGATGACGTTGCCCTGAAAGAGGGTGAGGCCCTGCATGGCGGGCCGGTGTGGCTGCTGCTAGGATAGGCCCATGGCTTCCGCGAGGAGATTGCTGCAGGCCTTCCTGCCTTCCCCCGACACCGTGGGGTTGTGGGAGAAGGTCGTCTCCGGTCTGGCGGGGCTGGTGGGCATCGGACTCATCATGGCGGTGAGCGCCTGGTTCCTGGCGCCGCGGGACCTGCCCTGGGTGGTGGCCTCCATGGGCGCTTCCGCGGTGCTGCTGTTCGCCGTGCCCCATGGCCCCCTGTCCCAGCCCTGGAACTTCGTCGGCGGCCATCTCATCTCCGCCTTCATCGGCATCACCATCGCCCAGCTGATACCGGACAAGGTGGTGGCCGCGGCCCTTGCGGTGGGGGTGGCCATCTCGGTGATGTACATCACCCGCTGTCTCCATCCGCCCGGTGGCGCCACTGCGCTGAGCGCCGTGGTGAGCGGGCCCGCCGTACATGCCCTCGGTTACCAGTACATGGTGACGCCGGTGCTGGTGAACGTGGTGGTGATGTTCGCCTGGGCCCTGTTCATCAACAATGTGCTCGGCAACCGGCGCTATCCGGAGAAGCTGCGCCGGCCGGAAGTGAAGCCGGAGGAGCAGGCGCCGCAGAGGGTGATCGCCGGGCTCTCGGTGGAGCCCCGGGACCTCGACTACGCCATGCGCGAGCTGGGCGAGTACATCGACCTTTCGGTTTCCGACCTGCGGGCCATCATCGAGCTCACCGCAGCCCACGCCGCGCGGCGGGAGCTGGGCCACCTGGTGTGCCGCGACATCATGACCCCGCGACCGGCGGCGGTGCACTACGACACTCCGGTGGAGGAGGCCTGGCGCAGGATGGGGGAGCTGAAGGTGCGGGCGCTGCCGGTGGTGGACGACCGCGACCGGGTCATCGGCATTCTCACCATCGCCGATTTCCTGCGCCAGGTGCGGGAAGGGGAAGGGGAGACGCTGGCGGGGCGGTTGCGCCGTTTTCTCCAGCCCTCCGGCGGGCTCACCACCGACAAGCCGGAATACAGTGGTCACCTGATGAGCCGCAAGGTGGTGACGGTGCGGGAGGATCAGCACGTGATGGATCTCTTTCCCATCTATCTCTCCCAGGGAGTGCATCACCTGCCGGTGGTGGACGACCAGAACCGCCTGGTGGGGATGATTACGCCCAAGGATGTGCTCAAGGTGCTCTACGGCGAGCTGCTGCGCTGCGCTCCCGCCCGCCGTATGGAGGCTCCGGGGGACTGAGCAGAGGTCTTTCCGAGGGGTCCCCGTCCTCCACCCTGTATAATCCTTCGATTCGTTCATTTCCGGTCCCAAACCCATGTTCGAGAACCTTTCCGACCGCCTCGGCCGCGTGGTGCAGAACCTGCGCGGCCAGGGCCGCATCACCGAGGACAACATCAAGGAGACCCTGCGCGAGGTGCGCATGGCGCTGCTGGAGGCCGACGTGGCCCTGCCGGTGGTGAAGGAGTTCGTCGAGGAGGTGAAGCAGAAGGCCCTGGGCGAGGAGGTGATGAAGAGCCTCACCCCCGGCCAGGCGCTGGTCAAGATCGTCAACGACGAGCTGATCCAGGTGATGGGCGAGGCCAACGAAGGCCTCGACCTGCGCGCCCAGCCGCCGGCGGTGATCCTCATGGCCGGCCTGCAGGGCTCGGGCAAGACCACCAGCGTGGGCAAATTGGCGCGCCTGCTCAAGGAGCGCGAGAAGAAGAAGGTGATGGTGGTGAGCACCGACGTCTACCGCCCCGCCGCCATCGACCAGCTGCAGACCCTGGCCCGGGAGGTCGGAGTGGAGTTCTTCCCCAGCCACCCCGGGGAGAAGCCCGAGGAGATCGCCCGCAAGGCCCTGGATGCCGCCCGCAAGGGCCACTTCGACGTGCTCATCGTGGACACCGCCGGCCGGCTGCACATCGACCAGGAGATGATGGCCGAGATCCAGGCCCTCCACCGGGTGCTCGATCCGGTGGAGACCCTCTTCGTGGTGGATGCCATGACCGGCCAGGACGCCGCCAACACCGCCCGCGCCTTCGACGAGGCGCTGCCGCTCACCGGCGTGGTGCTCACCAAGGTGGACGGCGACGCCCGCGGCGGCGCGGCGCTCTCCATCCGCAAGATCACCGGAAAGCCCATCAAGTTTCTCGGCGTGGGCGAAAAGAGCGACGCCCTGGAGCCCTTCCACCCCGACCGCATCGCCTCGCGCATCCTCGGGATGGGCGACGTGGTCTCCCTGGTGGAGGAGATCACCCAGAAGGTGGACCAGGAGAAGGCCGCCAGGCTGGCGAAGAAGATCCACAAGGGCAAGGGTTTCACCCTCTCCGACTTCAAGGAGCAGATGGAGCAGATGTCGAAGATGGGCGGCGTGGCCAGCCTCATGGACAAGCTCCCCGGCATGAACCAGGTGCCCGACGCGGTGAAGGCCCAGGCGGGCGACAAGGAGATTCGCAAGATGATCGCCATCATCAACTCCATGACCCCCCAGGAGCGGGAGTTTCCCCAGATCATCAAGGGCTCGCGCAAGCGCCGCATCGCCCGCGGTTCCGGCACCCAGGTGCAGGATGTCAACCGCCTGCTCAAGCAGTTCACCCAGATGCAGAAGATGATGAAGAAGATGAAAGGCGGCGGCCTGGCCAAGATGATGCGCGGCATGAAGGGCCGTTTTCCCGGTGGCGGCATGCCGCCGGGCGGAATGCCGCCGGGGGGGCTGCCCTTCTGATTTCGTGACCGGACGGTGGGGACATGGATCGTTTCGACCGCATCTATCAGCTGCACCACCTCCTGGCCGCCGCCCGGCGGCCGGTTTCCCGCCGCCGGATCGAAGAGGAGCTGGAGTGCAGCGGCCGGACGGTCAAGCGTATCCTCCAGGCGATGCGCGATTACCTGGGCGCGCCCATCGGGTACGACCGCGAACGGAACGGCTACTTCTACGACAGGGCCCAAGGTGAATTCGAGCTGCCGGGTCTGTGGTTCAACGCCAGCGAATTGCAGGCGTTGCTGTTGATGCAGCAGCTGCTGCACCAGGTGGAGCCGGGCCTGATCGATGCCCAGCTCGAGCCCATCCGCCAGCGCATCGGCAGGCTGCTCGACCAACAGCACCTGTCGGGCGGTGGGCTCAGGGATCGCATCCGCCTTTTGAGCATGGCCTACCGGTCGCCGGGCGAGTACTTTCTCGCCCTGGCCGAGGCACTGGCGGGGCGTCGCACCCTGTTCATCCGTTACCACGCCCGTGGCGCGGGGAAGGCCAGCGAACGATACGTCAGCCCCCAGCGCCTCAACCGTTACCGGGACAATTGGTACCTCGAGGCCTGGTGTCACCTGCGCCAGGACCTGCGCCTTTTCGCCATCGAGCGGATCGAACTGCTGGGCGATTCGCCTGAGCCCTACCGGGAGGTCTCCCGCCGAGAGCTCGATGAGGCGTTCGACAGCAGCTATGGCATCTTCCGCGGCCCCTTCCGCCATCTCGCCGTGCTCGCCTTCACTTCGGAACGGGCCCGCTGGATCGCCCAGGAGCAGTGGCATCCGGATCAGGAGAGCCGTTGGCGCGACGACGGCCGGTTCGAGTTGCGCATACCTTTTTCCGATCCCACCGAACTGATCCTGGACATCCTGCGCTACGGGCCCGACGTGGAAGTGCTCGCGCCCGATTTCCTGCGGGGTGAGGTGGCCAACCGGTTGCGCCGGGCGGCGGCGCAATATTCCCGGGGCAGGGACACGAAATGACCCTGTGCATGTCTAGAATGGTTGGAACGGCGCATCGGCCATGATGGGCACAATCCAAAATTTCTACCGGCATTGAGTTCAACCAACCCGAGAATGACGCATGTCCCTTCCGACCACTGAGCCACCAGCCCCGGAATACCGGTACTGGGGAAAGGCCGGCAAAGATGGTGATGTCGAATTTCACCTCTTGGTCTACCACTGCCTGGACATGGCGGCCTGCGGCGTCATGTTGCTGCGCCTGATCCCCCAGTGGCGACGCCTGTTGGAGCGGCTCACCGGGCTCTCCGGCAAGGCGCTGGAAGATTGCGTTTTCTTCTACCTGGCGTTGCACGACCTGGGCAAGTTCGCCACCGGTTTCCAAAACCTGCGTCCTGATCTGTTACGCAAACTACAGCAACGGGAGAGCGACAAGGGCTATATCGAACGCCATGACACCCTGGGCTGGTTGTTGTGGCGGCATCGTCTGCGAGAACGCTTCTGTCTCTCCGAGCGCCGCCGCATGCGTGGTTCGCCCTGTGCCGAGGTCGATGCCTGGATGCAAGCGGTCACCGGCCATCACGGTGAACCGCCGGAGGATAAGGAAAGGGTGCTGGAAGACGCTTTCGATTCAGTCGATTTCGAAGCGGTTGAACGCTTCTTGCAAAACCTTTTGGTTCTGGCCCAGCTGAAGGACCTGCCAAGGCCGGACAAGATCCTTTCCAAGGCCGCCTCCTGGTGGGTTGCCGGCCTGGCGGTGCTGGCCGACTGGCTCGGCTCCAACCGTCGGTTTTTTCCTTTTGAGAGCCGGCCCATGCCCCTGGAGGATTACTGGCGGGAAGCTCTGCGCCGCGCGGGACAGGCCATCGAGGCCACGGGGCTCATCGTCCAGCCGCCCGCCCGGCAGCTCACCCTGGCCGACTGCTTCGCCGAACCACCGCGTGGTCTCCAGCCCACGCCCTTACAGGCCTGGGCCCAGGAAGTGGAAATCCCATCCGGCCCCGCGCTTTTCATCCTCGAGGATGTCACCGGCGCCGGCAAGACCGAGGCCGCATTGATGCTCGCTTGGCGCCTGCTGCGGGCCAACGAAGGTGCTGGTATCTATTTCGGCCTGCCCACCATGGCCACCGCCAACGGCATGTACCGGCGCCTGGGAAGCGGCGAACCGCCCGTCTACGTGCGGTTGTTCCAGGGCGACCGGTCGCCGTCTCTGGTATTGGCCCATGGGCGCGCCGAGCTGGTCACCGCTTTCCGCGATTCCATTCTGCCGCTGGATCCCGACGAGCCCGCCTATGGTGACGGCACCGAGCCGGCCGGCCCGCGCTGCAACGCCTGGCTGGCGGACAACCGAAAGAAGGCCCTGTTCGCCGAGGTGGGGGTGGGCACCATCGACCAGGCCCTGCTCGCCATCCTGGCTTCGCGCCACCAGTCACTGCGCCTGCTGGGGCTGCTGGGTAAGGTGCTGATCGTGGACGAGGTGCACGCCTGCGACGCCTACATGAACAAACTCCTGGGCACCTTGCTCCAAGCCCACGCCCGGGCCGGCGGCAGCGCCATCCTGCTATCGGCGACCCTGCCTTACGAGCAGAAACGACGGCTCACCGAGGCCTTCGCCCGAGGCGGTGGGCTGGCGATACCGTCAATGGAGCGCAACGACCACTATCCGCTCGCCACCTGGCTCGTCGATGGGCGGTTTCGCCAGCAGCCCATGGCCACCCGCCCCGAGGTGGCCCGCCGCGTGGAGGTCGATTTCACCGAGCAGGAATCCGACATCGAAGCCCTGCTGCAACAGGTGGTGGAGCAGGGCCGCTGCGCCTGCTGGATCTGCAACACGGTCAACGATGCCCGTAGCCGTTTCGAGGAACTGCGCGCAAAGTATCCTGAATGGGCCATCGAACTGTTCCACGCCCGCTTCACCCTGCACGACCGCTTGCAGATCGAGCAGGGCGTTTTGGAACGCTTCGGCAAGGATTCCGATCCGGCGCAGCGCCAGGGCCGCATCCTCATCGCCACCCAGGTGGTGGAGCAGTCGCTCGATCTCGATTTCGATGTGCTGGTCTCCGATCTCGCCCCCATCGACCTGATCATCCAGCGTGCCGGGCGGCTCTGCCGTCACAGCCGGGACGCCACCGGTCGGCGCATCGACGGCCCCGACCAGCGCGGCACTCCGGTGCTCACCCTTCTCACACCGCCTTGGAGCGACCAGCCGAAAACCCGATGGCTGCGTGACCACCTGCCCGGCACCGCCACCGTCTATCGCGACGAAGACGGTCGTCTTTGGCTGGCCATGAAGCTGTTGCTTGAGAAAGGGGGTTTCGAGATGCCTGCGGACGCCCGCCACCTGGTGGAGGGCGTCTATGGCGCCGATCTTTTCAGCGATATCCCGGAAGGCCTGCAACGACAGGCATTGGATGCGGACGGCTCGGCCAAGGGTCAGCGTAGTCTGGCCCGCCTCAAGGCCCTGCACCTCGAAGACGGCTATCGCCGTGACGGCCCCTGGCTGGACGAGGACGTCGCTCCCACCCGCCTCGGCGAACCCACCACCACTCTCTGGCTCGCGCGCTGGCGGGACGAGAAGCTGCTGCCACTGCATGGCGACGATCCTGCCGACCAACAAGCCTGGCATCTGAGCAGCGTCAGCGTGCTCCAGTCCCTGGTCGTCAGCGAGATCACGCCCAAAGGTATCGACGCCGAGACCTGGGCGCAGCACAAGTTGGCGCTTCCGGGCAAGGGGCGTTGGGGGGTGGTGGTCGTTCTGGAAAAACAGGCGAACGCCTGGATGGGCACCGCCTTATCACCGACCGAAAGCACGGTGCTCATTCAATATGAAAAAGAGAATGGCCTTGCATACAAATTTAGGAATGACAATTAGTTACGCAGATATCCAGCCGTTCTCAAACGGACAAAGAAATCCCCGCCAAGGCGGGGAACGTGTGCTCAAAATTCTGGTTCAAAAGCAGAATTACGGAGCATCCCTTCGCAAGAAGGGAACGCTTCCAAGTATACCAAAGCTTGAAAGTTGAAGTAATTATGTTTATGTTACTTACATCCTTGGCCGCTTTTGGACCGTCGTCATGGAAAAACTCTTCGAGCTACTACGTTTGGTTCAAGATCATCCTGCCTTATTTGTTCTGGGTTTGATCGGCTTCTTACTGGTTTCTCGGCTTGAGAACATCACTGTCAAGTTCAAAAAATAGGAAAATCATGCACTTACTAAAAGATCCATGGATCCCCGTCCGCCTCGCCGACGGCACCAAAACCACCATCCGCCCCGCCGGGATCGCCCGCCAGGACAACCCGCCCGTGGCCCTGGACGCGCCCCGGGCGGACTTCAACGGCGCTCTGGCGCAGTTTCTCATCGGCCTGTTGCAGACCGCTTTCGCGCCGCGTGATGACGACGAATGGATCGATCGCCTGGAGGAGCCGCCCGGTATCGAGACGCTGGACCGGGCTTTCAGTGTCCATGCCGACGCCTTCATGCTCGATGGCGAGGGGCCGCGCTTCATGCAGGATCTGGAAAGGTTCGAACACGGTAGCGGGAGCAAACGCAAGCCGGCGGAGAACAACGTTTCCAGCCTGTTGATCGACACCCCCGGCGACCAGACCCTGCGCAACAACGCCGATCACTTCATCAAGCGCGGCCGCATCGAGGCGCTTTGTCCCGCCTGTGCCGCCACCGCCCTGTTCACCCTGCAGCTCAACGCTCCCAGCGGCGGCGCCGGACACCGCACCTCGCTGCGCGGCGGCGGACCCCTAACCACCCTGGTCGCCCTGGACCCCGAAGGCAGCGAGCTGCCCGATACCCTGTGGCACAACCTCTGGCTCAACGTGCTGCCGCGCACCGTGCGTCTCACCGGCAATCCAGAACTGAACGATCCCGGGCACATCTTTCCCTGGATGGCGCCAACCCGGACCAGCAATCCCAAGGAAGGCGGCCAGGACACCACGCCAGAAGACGCCCATCCGCTGCAGATGTACTGGGCCATGCCGCGGCGCATCCGCTTGGACTTCGACCATACAGGCCAAGGTGTCTGCGATCTCTGCGGCGCTGATGGCCGGCTCGTGGAGCGCTACTACACCCTCAACTACGGCATCAACTACACGGGCGCCTGGCGCCATCCCCTTTCGCCCTACCAGGAACGGGACTCGGCCGAGCCCTTGCCGCTGCACCCCCAACCGGGGGGCATCGGCTACCGCCACTGGCTGGGGCTGGTCTATGCCAGGCAGGACGACAAGCAACGCATCGTTCCAGCCCAGGTGGTGGAAGCCTTCCTGCGCGAAGCCGAGGGCATGGGGCAGGCGCGGATCTGGGCCTTCGGCTACGACATGGACAACATGAAGCCTCGTTGTTGGTACGAGGCCACCATGCCCCTCTACCGTGTGCCCGATGACATCCGGGAGCGTTTCGCCAGCCGCATCGGGGAGATGATCCAGGCCGCCGATCTGGTGGCCGGCATGCTCAGAACCGCCGTCAAGGAGGCCTGGTTCAAGCGGCCCGGCGAGGCCCGTGGCGATACCGGTTTCCTGGCCGATGGTTTCTACCAGCACACCGAGGCCGACTTCTACGCCTGCCTGCCGCGCCTGATCGAACTCATCCCCAAAGAACAGGGCCGCACCGTACTGGCCGAATGGCACCGGACCCTGCAAAGCGCCGCGCTGACCCTGTTCGACGAGTGGGCCGCCAGCGGCGATCTCGCCTTCGGCGATCCGGCGCGCGTGGCCCGGGCCCACGACAAGTTGCGCAAGCAGCTCAATGGCAAGAAGCTCAAACAGATTCTTTCGCTACCCACCACCAGGGAGAAAGCCGCATGACCCAGAAGGAACCTCTCTTCACCCCAAACAGCCCCGCCGGCAAGGTGCTGGCCGAGTGGTGGCGCGAGCTGGAGTCCGACCGGGGCGCCCGCGCCGAGCTCAGGCGCGCCCGCTCGCCCGAGGACGCCGCCCTGATCCCGGCCACCATCGATCTGATCACCCGCCTGCGCGCCACCCCGGTGGCCGAGCACAAAGGCTGGCTGGCCCGCATCCCGGCAATCGCCGGGCTGGCCGCCCACCTCGATCACAATGCCGCCAAGGAGGTGCTTGCACTGCCTAACCGGGAGGCCCTGCCCAAGCGCATGGCCAGTGCAAAGGGCGACCGACCGCGGGTCTCCGAGCTGCGCTTCCGGCGCCTGCTGCAATGTTCGCGGGACGACCTGTACCGGCACATGATCCGCATCCTCGCCCAGCTCGACAACAAGGCCGGCCTGTTCGACCTGGCCGACGCCATCTTCTGGTGGGGTCCGCGTATCCACAAGGCCTGGGCCTTCGCCTACTTTCCCGCCATCAAGAAATCCGCCTGATTCGACAAGGAGAAAACCATGGAACGTTTCGTCCAACTGCATCTGCTCACTTCCTATCCGCCGGCCAATCTCAACCGTGATGACCTTGGCCGCCCCAAAACCGCCTTGGTGGGCGGGGCCGAGCGCCTGCGCATCTCTTCGCAGAGCCTCAAGCGCGCCTGGCGCACCTCCGACGTCTTTGCCGACAAGCTGGACGGCAACATCGGCACCCGCACCAAACGCCTGGGAGAGGAGGTCTTCAACCAGCTCCTCGCCGGCGGCGTCGCCGAGAAGAAGGCCCGCGACTGGGCGAGAAAGATCGCCAACGTCTTTGGCAAGCTGAAACAGGCCAAGAAGGACGACGGCAGCGCCGAGGCCCTGCACATCGAACAGCTGGCCCACATCAGCCCCGAGGAACGGGCGGCCATCGATGAACTGGTCCGGCGCCTGATCGCCACCGGCGAGGCGCCCACCGACGACGACCTGAAGCTGCTGCGCAGGCAGAAAAGCGCCGCCGACATCGCCCTGTTCGGACGCATGCTGGCCGACGACCCCGCTTTCAACACCGAAGCCGCCTGCCAGGTGGCCCATGCCATCACGGTGCACAAGGTGGTGGTGGAGGACGACTTCTACACTGCGGTGGACGACCTCAACCGCGGCGAGGAGGACGTGGGCGCCGGCCACATGGGGGACACCGAGTTCGGCGCCGGCCTGTTCTATCTCTACCTCTGCATCGACCGACAACTGCTGTTGGACAACCTGGGCGGCAACGCCGATTTGGCCCGGCGGACCCTGGCGGCCCTGGTGGAGAGCGCCGCCACCGTGGCTCCCACCGGCAAGCAGAACAGCTTCGGCTCCCGCGCCCGGGCCAGCTACATCCTGTGCGAGAGGGGCGACGCCCAGCCCCGCAATCTGTCGGTGGCCTTCCTCAAACCCACCGAAGCGCACGGCGATGGATTATTGGCCAATGCCATCGCGGCGCTGGAAGGGGAACGTGGGCGCCTGGACCAGGCCTATGGCGACGGCGATGCGAATGCCAGGGTGATGGACACCGTGAAAGGCAAGGGCAGCCTGCAGGACGTCATCGCCTATGCCAGCGGGGACCTGGAAAATGACTGAACTGCTGCTGTTCCAGCTCTATGGTCCGCTGGCGAGCTGGGGCGAGCCCGCCGTGGGCGAGTACCGCCCCAGCGCCACCCACCCCGGCAAGTCGCAGATCACCGGATTGCTGGCCGCGGCCCTGGGCGTTCGTCGCGACGAGGAGGGGCGCCTGGCCGGCCTGGCGCAGGGTTACGGGCTGGCGGTGCGCATCGATGCCGAGGGCGAGCTGCTGCGCGACTACCACACCACCCAGGT
>JALXAM010000021.1 GCA_026992075.1 Sedimenticola sp.
CCCCGAAACGGTGACGCCCACCGTCTTCGTCATGAGCAATCCCCTCGCCCCGCGCGACCCGGAGCTGGTGGCGCGCGGCCTGGCGGCGGTGACCCTGGAGGACATCCGCTGGCAGCGCTGCGACATCAAGGCCATCACCCTGCTGGCCAACATCCTGGCCCAGCAGAAGGCGCGCGACGCCGGCGCCGACGAGGCGATCCTGGTGCGCGACGGCCTGGCCACCGAGGGCACCGCCTCCAACTTCTTCCTGGTGAAGGAGGGTCGCATCCTCACCCCGCCCAAGAGCGCCCACCTGCTGCCCGGCATCACCCGCGACCTGGTGCTGGAGCTGGCGCGGGAGGCGGGACTGCCCTGCGCCGAACGCGACATCCCCATGGAGGCGCTGAAGGGGGCCGACGAGATCTGGGTCACCAGCTCCACCAAGGAAGTGATGCCGGTGACGCGGCTCGACGGCCGCCCGGTTGGAAACGGCCGGCCCGGCCCCATGTGGCAGAAGATGGATGCGCTCTACAGCGCCTGCAAGGCCCGGCTCAGGGCCGGGCCGACGAACCAGTGCCATGAGTGAAGAGAGGAAAGAGACCGAAGCCGAGGGCATGACCTTCCCCTGCCGCGTCTGCGTGCGCGCCATGGGGCTGGCCGAAGACGACTTCGACGCCCTGGTGGTGGAGATCGTGCGCCGCCACTGCCCCGACCTGGGCGAGGGGGCGGTGACCCTCCACCCCAGCCGCACCGGCAAGTACGTCTCGGTGAACGTGGTGGCGGAGTTCCACAGCCGCGAGCAGCTCGACGCTCTCTACGACGAGCTCACCGCCAACGAGCGGGTGCTGATGCGGTTGTGAGGCGCACCTGCACCTCTCCCTGATCCGGGCCACAGTGCCTCATGGGGCAAACCTCAATGGATGAGCAATAATACATTTTCCACCGCCGCAGCCTTGTCGAAGGTCTCTGGCGGGACCGCTACAAGCACATCCCTGTGCGCTCGACCTCGGCCATCCCTGGCCTCGGACGTCCCGCCAGAGACCTTCGACAAGGCTTTTGAACGAGGATCCTTTCGGGTGCCCCATGAGGCACTACAGCACCGGATGAAGCCACACCCCGTCATCGTCCGCCACCTCGGCCTTCAGGAATACGAAGCCACCTGGCAGGCCATGCGCGATTTCACCAACGCGCGCGCACCCGGAACCCCTTCGGAGATCTGGCTGCTGGAGCACCCGCCGGTCTTCACCCAGGGTCAGGCCGGCAAGGCCGAGCACGTCCTGGATCCCGGCCCCATCCCCGTGGTCCAGAGCGACCGCGGCGGCCAGGTCACCTACCACGGCCCGGGCCAGCTGGTGGCTTATCTCCTGCTGGACCTGAAGGCAACCGGCCTCGGCATCCGCGGCCTGGTCACCGCCATGGAGCAGTCCGTGATCCGGCTGCTGGCCGACGCTGGCATCCAGGCCCACGCCCGCCCCGACGCCCCCGGCGTCTACGTGGACGAGGCCAAGGTAGCCGCCCTGGGCCTGCGGGTGCGGCGCGGCTACACCTACCACGGACTGGCCCTCAACGTGGACCTGGACCTGGAACCTTTTTCCCGCATCGACCCCTGCGGCCATCCCGGCCAAGCCGTGACCAGCCTGGCGGAGTTGGGGGTGGACATGGATATGGGAAAAGCCGGAAAGGCGGTGGTGGCGTATCTGTGCGGGGAGCTGGATCTCGATCCATTCTGCAATGACGGCAACCCGATCCCGTAGGCCACCACCACGGGCTCGCCACTGCCGCCGGGCTGATAAAAAAATTTTCTTGTCAGCCGAGCTCAGGGGGTGTGTTATGTACTTGTTGCCTTGAGCGGAAAACGTTCTGGATGTTCAATGATTTCCTCTGTCAGATCTATGTCTATCTCCGGCCAATAGAAATGACCAGGAGATTGTTCTTCAACATTAAGAACCGCTTTTATTGGCTGATTTTTAAACCAGGGAAAATCGTCATACGACATAAATAGCTCTTTGCCGTGAGCCAAAAGCCATATGCCATGAGC
>JALXAM010000022.1 GCA_026992075.1 Sedimenticola sp.
TGCTGCTCTTCTGTACTCTGACCCCGTCCCAGGACGGGGTTTTTCATTTGGGGGTACAAAACTGTTCTGTCGTGCACCGGCGACAGTTCAATGATGGTTCCAGGTTCTGCTACCTTGCTCATGGTAGTTTCCCTGCCGGAGTGTCATGCTTCGGTTTTCGGAAGATGATCGTCTGAAAAGGTGGAACCATGAACAGCCGATTTTCCCCCAGCTGCCTGCTCTGGCGGCTTTGCCTGATGCCGGTGCTTTCCCTGGTCCTGGCGGGAGTCGTGGTGGCCGGTGGTGAATCTGCGGGCGCCCAGCCGGCGAACGCGCCCCTGACGTCCGTGGAGGATCTCCCCCCGGGCAGCCTGCGGGACCAGTTGAGCGTCCTGCCCGCCGAGGCGCAGGAGCAGGCGCTGCGCAACCTCCGTGAACTGGGAATTCCGGTCCAGGACTACCCGCTGCTGCGGGTAGACCCCAAGGGGAACCTCTTCTACGAGGAGCGCGGTCTGTTGCCCGACCAGCCACCGGAAAAGCCCTGAGGTTCTCGTCGCGGTGCTTTTGCGAAGCCCATCACGCTTTGTTTCGGTGGGACGAAACCGCCGTGAACCGGATCACGGAAGAGTTTTCGCGGGCTGTCGGGATGGCGTCGGCGTTCCCATACTGTAGTGACGAACAAGGCTCCCTGCCCCAGTGGAGCGTTCCCAGCATCGAACAGCACAGCCGGAAATCCATGCCATGAACAGAAGCAAGATCACAGGGTTCAAGCTCTTTTCCCTTCTCTCCTCCACGCTTTTCGCAGTGCTGACGCTGCAGTCGGCGGTGGCCGTTTCCGCGCCGGCCACCGGGGACGGTCGGTTCATTGCCGGTGACTGGATGGAGGACCGCGGGCTGCGCATGCTGGGCCGGAACCGGCCCTTCTCCCTGCAGGAACTGCCGGCCAGCCGCCTGCGCGGCAAGCTGGAGCGCCTGCCGCAAAGGGCCAGGAAGCGGGGCATGGAGTGGCTCCACCGGTTCGATTTTCCGGTGGACGACGTGGCCTTCATGGAGGCGGATGCCGAGGGCGCGATCCTCTACGTCGATCCTCCCGTGACGGGGGAGACGGAGAAGGCGGAAGGCCCTTCGGCCGATTCCTACGTCGACACCGGCACCAATCCTCCTGCAGTGGACGATCCCTTCAGCCTGCACAGCCGCCCGGGATCGTCCAACGTGGTCTATCTCGATTTCGATGGTCACACCATCACGGGAACGGCCTGGAACAGCTCGGTGAGCAGCTACCAGGCGGAGCCCTTCGACCTGGACGGCGATCCCGCGAGCTTCAACGCCTCAGAGCGCGCCGCCATCGCCGAGATCTGGCACCGCATGGCCGAGGACTATGCGCCTTTCGACATCGACATCACCACCGAGGAGCCCGCCAGCTTCAACTCCACCACCGGCCGGGTGCTGATCACCTCCAAGAAGGACGCCAACGGGGTCTCCATGCCCTCCAGCGGCGCCGGGGGGGTGGCCTACATCGGTGTATGGGGACGCTACAACTACCACAGCTACTATTCGCCGGCACTGGTCTATTACGACAACCTGGCCAAGGGCACCACCTATATTGCCGAGTCTGCCGCCCACGAGTTCGGCCACAACCTGGGGCTTTCCCACGACGGTACCAGCACCACCTCTTACTACAAAGGGCACGGCAGCGGCAATATCTCCTGGGCGCCCATCATGGGTACCGCCTTCTACAAGAACGTCACCCAGTGGAGCAAGGGTGAGTACGCCGACGCCAACAACACACAGGACGACCTCGCCATCATCGCCGGCAAGCTCGGGGAAGCGGCCGACGACCACGGCGACGTGCTGAGCCAGGCCACGCCACTGCGGGTGGAGAGCAATGGCGACGTGCTGGTGAGTACGCCTGAAATCGATCCCGGCAACGCCTACCCCGAAAACAAGGGCGTCATCGAAAACCGTGATGATGTGGACCTGTTCCGCTTCGATGCTGGAGCCGGCAACCTGGATCTTTC
>JALXAM010000023.1 GCA_026992075.1 Sedimenticola sp.
CCCACCCACCCCATGCGGGCCCCCGATTTTTGTGGAACGGTACGTGACTTCACCCCGCTGGAGATCATGAACCGCCGACGTTGTCGTCAGGGCGAGGACTGCCGCAACTGCACCGGCCCCCGTCTTGCAGGCGTGGGGATCGCACAGTGGACCCAGACGTCACGCAGGCGAGGGCTGTTCCAGCACCGCTACCGGGGCGTGGTGCCGGGTGCCCGGATATTGTTCGACATGGATGCACAGATCGACTACATCGACTGGGAGCTGGGGCACCGCCCCGGTTTCCGCCGGGTGCTCCGCGTGCTGACCAGGCCCGGGAAGTCGTTGCGCGAAACCACCTGGTCGGTTTTTCGGGATTACGAACGGCCCCGGGTGGTGGTGCAGAATCCCCATGGCCCGGAGGCCCGGCGCGCGTTTCGGCGCCGCTTGCAGCATGCCGCCCGGGCCAGGGGTGCCTATTGCCGCCTTCATCCATGCGGTTGTGGAAGGAGCGCGGACGTCCGGGATGAACGGCTCGTGCCCTACTCCGACCGCGGAGAGGCATGGCCGGTGACTCCGGGGTGGGGCTACTGAAGCGCCTCTTCCGTGCCCGGGGCCGGCGCAAGGAATTGGCGGCGGTCGATGTCATACTTCTGCAGGAGTCGTCCGAGGCAGCGGCGTTCCTTCCTGGCCAGGCGGGCCGCCCTGGTGATGTTGCCGCGACAATGGGTCATGAGCCTGTGCAGGTAGTTTCGCTCGAAGGTTTCCACTACCCGTTGACGGGCCGATTTCATATCTTCCCATTCCGTAACCTCCCGGTTTTCGGCCGTATCGCCGGGGAGGAAGCTGATGATCTCCCCGTCGCTGTGCAGAAATGCCCGGTGGACGAAATTTTCCAGCTCTCTCACATTGCCGGGCCAGGGGTGCGCCAGCATCCATTGTTCGGTGGCGGGCGAAAAGGCCGACGCTTTGCCGCCGTATCGCGATTTGAAGCGGTGGAGAAAATGGTCGGCCAGGTACAGGATGTCTTCCCGGCGTTCTCGCAGCGGCGGAATCGGTATCTGCAGCACGTCGAGCCGGTAATAGAGATCGAGGCGAAACTTCCCTGATTCGGCAAGCTTCTGCAGGTCCGCATTGCTTGCGGCCACGACGTTTCCGCTGAACCGGTGTTCCCGGTTGGCACCCACCGGGCGGTAGGTTCCATCCTGGAGGAAACGCAGCAGCGCAGCCTGCGCCTTGGGGGTGAGGCTGTCCACTTCGTCGAGAAACAGGGTTCCGCCCAGGGCGAATTCCACCAGCCCCTTGCGGTCACTGCTTGCGCCGGTGAAGGCGCCACGACGGTGACCGAAGAGTTCGCTTTCCAGCAGGGTGTCCGGGAGCGAAGCGCAGTTCACCGGAACGAAAGGACCATCCCGGCGTTTTCCGGAATAGTGGAGGGCACGCGCCACCAATTCCTTTCCCGTTCCGGTTTCACCCCGGATCAGGATGGAGGCTTCGGCGGTACTGTATCGTTCTATGGTCCGGGTGAGTTCGATGAACCGCCTGGACCGGCCAAGCAGGAGTTTCTGCAGGCTCTCCGCTGCAGAAGACGGATGACGTTCCATTTCATTCCCCCACTGCCAGGAGCACCCGGAGTGCTTCCAGGCAGTTCCCTGGATTCATGACAGATGAAAGCCACGCGGTCGAATACCCGATGGCTTCTTACGTTCCATGTAGTGATGAAGAATAGCATCTGGAATTTCGATTTCAGGGAAAATGGCCCGTTGCAGTCCTGGCGTGTCTGAAGGGTCGTGGCCTGGCCGGGAGCGGTCAGGATTGCCGCTCCACCACGTAGCGTGCCAGATGGCGCAAATGGTCGGCCTCGGAGCCGAAGCATTCCAGTGCATCCAGCGACTCCTCCACCAGTTCCGCGGCTTTTTCCCTTGCCCCTTCCAGGCCCAGCAGGCTGGTGTAGGTGGGCTTGTTGGCCGCCTGGTCCTTGCCCCGGGTCTTGCCCAGGACCTCGGTTTCGGCGGTGACGTCCAGGATGTCGTCCTGCACCTGGAAGGCCAGCCCCACCGCCTTGGCATAGCGGTCCAGGGCCTGCTGCCGGGTCTCGCTGGCTCCGGCGGAGAGGGCGCCGAGCCGGACGCTGGCGCGGATCAGGGCGCCGGTCTTGTGGATGTGCATGGTCTCCAGTTCCGGCAGGGACATGGCGTGTCCCACCGCGCCGATGTCCAGCGCCTGTCCACCCGCCATGCCGTGGGAGCCGCTGGCGCGGGCGAGCAGGCGCACCATCGCCAGCTGCCGCTCCGCCGGCAGCTGCGGATCGCTGCTGAGCAGCTCGAAGGCGAGTGACTGCAGTGCATCGCCCACCAGGATAGCGGTGGCTTCGTCGAAGGCGCGATGGCAGGTGGGCTTGCCCCGGCGCAGGTCGTCGTCGTCCATGGCGGGCAGGTCGTCGTGGACGAGGGAGTAGCTGTGGATCAGTTCCACGGCACAGGCGGGGCGGTCCAGTCGCTCGAGCGGACCGGATAGGGCCAGGCCGGTGGCATAGACCAGCAGCGGGCGGACCCGTTTGCCGCCGTTGAAGGTGGCGTAGCGCATCGCCTCGTGCAGCCGTCGGGGCAGCTGGGCAGAGGCGGGGAGCAGCCGGTCCAGCTCCTGGTTGACCCGTTCGGTACAGGCTTGGGCGAACTCCTTGAAGGGTTGGTCAGCGAGCGGAGTCGGTTTCGGGGGGTTCGGGTTCGGCATCGAGACTCTTTTCGGAAAGGATCTTCACCTTCTGCTCCGCCTCTTCCAGTGAGCGCTGGCAGCTTCGCGTCAGATTGATGCCCCGCTCGAACAGCTTCAGGGCCTGTTCCAGGGGCAGGTCTCCTGCCTCGAGCTGTTCCACCACCTGTTCCAGCTCCTGCAGGGCCTCTTCCAGGGAAAGGTTCTCGGGCTTCTTTCGGCTCATCGGTGGGCTCCCGGTTCCACCTCAGGGGCTCAGCCGACGGGAACTGAGCATCAGCAGGGCGATGCCATCCATCAGCAGACTGATGCCCACCAGCAGTCCCACCAGCCAGTGGGCGCTGAAGGGCCAGCCGCCGATGAAGACCAGCGCCAGCAGCAGCGAGACCACGCCGTTGAACACCGACCAGCCCCAGCCCGGCAGCGGGCGCAGCTCCAGCCCCAGCAGCAGGCTGGAAAAGCCGTCCATCAAAAAATAGATGATCAGGATCAGGCCGATGGCCGCGGTGCCCGCCTTGGGATAGAAGGCGATGAGCAGACCCAGAGCGACGAGGATGGCCGGTTTCATCCAGCCGGTGTTGGTGCGGGTGTAGCTGGACCAGGCCACGTAGCCGGAGAGCAGGCCGGCCAGGATCAGCAGCAGGGCGATGAGCAGGGAGAGGGCCAGCCCCAGCACCTGCGGCAGGATCACCCCGGCCAGGCCGATCACCACCAGCAGGATGCCCGCCAGCCTGAGCCGTTTGCGAGTGGCCTCGTCCATGGCGATGATGAGCTGTCCGTCGAGCATGATCTTCTTCCCGGTTGCGCGCGTCGATGGGGCATTATGCCAGAACGGGAGAGATGGCAGGGCCTGGGGGGGGAGGTGGGTCCCGGGTGGCGATCGCGGTTGACGACCGGGATCAAAATGACTATGATCCGCCCAGCTTGACAGGACAGGGTGTCCTGGGCAGGCGACGCTCAGGCAAGGTCGGAGCATCGGCAGGCTGGAAGTCGATTCCCAGGAGCCCCGGTTACGGGGTTTTTTTGTTGCGGGTGGTAACGGAAATGGGCCTTGCGCCCATTTTTTGTTTTCGGGGAGATGCAGAAGAGTCCCAAGGCGATTCAGGAGCTGGTCCGGGGCGTGGTGGAGCCCATGGGCTACGAGCTGGTGGGGGTGGAATACCTCACCGGTCAGCCGGGCGGCAGCCTGCTACGGGTCTATATCGACCGGGAGGGCGGCATCACCCTAGACGACTGTGCTGCGGTGAGCCACCAGCTCAGCGGCGTGCTGGACGTGGAGGACCCGATCCCGGGGAACTACAACCTGGAGATCTCGTCTCCAGGCCTGGATCGCCCGCTGTTCGAACCGGCCCATTTCCGGCAGTTTGCCGGCGAGCGGGTGAACATCCGCCTGGACTCCTCGGTCCCCGGTCGGCGCAGGTACAAGGGAAAGTTGCTGGGCATCAAGGATGGCAGGGTGCAGGTGGAAGTGGATGGTGAGGTTTACTCGCTGGAGCTGGACGAGATACGGGACGCTCGCCTGGTTCCGGACATTTGACATGATGAGGATTTCTACACGATGAACAAAGAGATCTTGCTCGTCGTCGACGCGGTATCGAACGAAAAAGACGTCGACAAGGAGGTGATCTTCCAGGCCATCGAGGCGGCCCTGGCCTCCGCCACGCGCAAGAAGCATGGCGGGGACATCGACGTGCGCGTGGAGATCGACCGGGAGACCGGCGACTACCGCACTTTCCGCCGCTGGCTGGTGGTGGACGACAGCGAGACCCCGGTGCTGGAGAATCCCAAGGCCGAGATCACCCTCTCCGCCGCGCGCGAGAGCAATCCCGACATCCAGCCGGGCGAGTACATCGAGGAGCCGATGGAATCCATCGAGTTCGGCCGCATCGCCGCCCAGACCGCCAAGCAGGTGATCGTGCAGAAGGTGCGCGAGGCGGAGCGGGCCAAGGTGGTGGAAGCCTACAAGGACAAGGTGGGCACCCTGGTCACCGGCGTGGTGAAGCGGCTCGACCGCGGTGCCGCCATTCTCGACCTGGGAGGCAATGCCGAGGCCATCATTCCCCGCAGCGAGATGATCCCGCGCGAGCCGGTGCGGGTGGGTGATCGCCTGCGCGGCTACCTGTATGAGATCCGCACCGACGTGCGCGGCCCGCAGCTGTTCGTCTCCCGCACCCGGCCCGAGCTGCTCATCGAGCTGTTCAAGCTGGAGGTGCCGGAGGTGGGCGACGGTCTCATCGAGATCGTGGGTGCCGCCCGTGATCCCGGCCGCCGCGCCAAGATCGCAGTACGCAGCCACGATCCGCGCATCGATCCCGTGGGCGCCTGTGTGGGCATGCGTGGCTCGCGGGTGCAGGCGGTCTCCAACGAGCTGGCCGGTGAGCGGGTGGACATCATTCTCTGGAACGAGGATCCCGCGCAGTACATCATCAGCGCCATGTCGCCGGCGGACGTTGTCTCCATCGTGGTGGACGAGGACAACCACTCCATGGACATCGCGGTGAAGGAGGAGAACCTCTCCCAGGCCATCGGCACCGGTGGCCAGAACGTGCGCCTGGCCAGCCAGCTCACCGGCTGGGAGCTCAACGTGATGAGCGAGGAGGAGCTGGCGGAGAAGGCCGAGGCCGAGATCCAGGGCTACGTCGAGAACTTCATGAAGGAGCTGGACGTGGACGAGGAGGTGGCCCAGATCCTGGCGCAGGAGGGCTTCACCAACGTGGAGGAGATCGCCTACGTGCCCGAGGAGGAGCTGCTGGCCATCGAGGAGTTCGACGAGGAGATCGTGCGCGAACTGCGCGACCGCGCCAGCGACGCCCTGCTCACCAAGGCCATCTCCCAGGAGGAGACCCTGTCGGATGCCGAGCCTGCCGAGGACCTGCTCAACATGGAGGGTATGGACGAGGCCACCGCGCGCCAGCTCGCCTCCATCGGCGTGACCACCATGGAGGAGCTGGCGGAACAGTCGGTGGACGAGCTGATGGAGCTGGAAGGCATGGACGAGAAGCGGGCCGCGGAGCTCATCATGACCGCCCGGGCACCCTGGTTCGAGGAAGCCGAGGCCGAGAGCGGGTCGCAGGAATAACGGAGGGGTAGCGGCATGAGTGAAATAACCGTCAGCCAGATGGCCGCCGACGTGGGGATCCCCGTGGAACGGCTGCTGGAGCAGCTGTCCCAGGCCGGGGTGGAGAAGCAGAGCGGCGACGATCTGATCACCACCCAGGAGAAGCTGGCGCTGCTCAACCATCTGCGCCAGCGACACGGCAAGCAGGGCGTCTCGGAAGAGGCGAAGAAGCCCGCCAAGGTGACGCTCAAGCGCAAGACCACCACCACCATCAAGCAGCCCGCCTCCGCGGGGCGCGCGGCGCGGGCGGCGCGCACCGCCAAGACGGTGAGCGTGGAGGTGAAGCGCAAACGCACCTATGTGCCTGGCCAGGACAAGAGCGAGGAAGAGAAGGAGCGGCTGCTGCGCGAGGCCGAGGAGGCCAAGCGCAAACTCAAGGAGCAGGAAGAGGCCCGGCGCAAGGCGGAGGAGCTGGAGCGGGCGCGGCGAGAAGCCCAGGAGCAGTTCCTGCGCAGCAAGGAAGAGGAGAAGCGGCGCCAGGAGGAGGCCCGGCGCAAGGCCGAGGAGGAGGCCAGGTTGCGTGCCGAGGCCGAGGAGGCCCAGCGCAAGCGCGATCTGGAGCTGGCGCTGCGCGCGCAGGAGCAGCGAAAGAGCCAGCAGGAGGCACGAGAGCGCAAGGAGAAGGCCAAGCGTCGCGCCGAGGCGGGCCGCCGCAAGGAGCTGCACGTGGCTGCCGGCAAGAGCGGTCGTCGCAAGACCGGCAGGAAGGCGCGTCGCGAGGCGGTGGCGCTGGAGCAGGACCACGGTTTCCAGAAACCCACCGCGCCGGTGGTGCGTGACGTGAAGGTGCCCGAGAGCATCACCGTGTCGGAGCTGGCGCAGCGCATGTCGGTGAAGGCCTCCGAGGTGATCAAGGAGCTCATGAAGATGGGCATGATGGTCACCATCAACCAGGTGCTGGATCAGGACACCGCTGCGCTGGTGGTGGAGGAGATGGGCCACAACGTCGTCTTCGAGAAACCCGAGGATGCCGAAGAGGTGATCCTCTCCACCATCGCCCAGGAACCCAAGGGCGAACCGGTGCCGCGTGCCCCCGTGGTCACCATCATGGGCCACGTGGACCACGGCAAGACCTCGTTGCTCGACTACATCCGCAACAGCCAGGTGGCCGAGGGCGAGGCCGGTGGCATCACCCAGCACATCGGCGCCTACAAGGTGCACACCGATCACGGCGACATCACTTTCCTGGACACGCCGGGCCATGCCGCCTTCTCCGCCATGCGGGCCCGCGGCGCCAAGGTCACCGATATCATCATCCTGGTGGTGGCGGCAGACGATGGCGTCATGCCGCAGACCAAGGAGGCGATCCAGCACGCCAGGGCCGCCGGGGTGCCGCTGGTGGTGGCGGTGAACAAGATCGACAAGCCCGATGCGCAGCCCGACCGGGTGATGCAGGAGCTGGTGGCGGAAGAGGTGGTGCCCGAGGAGTGGGGCGGCGACACCCAGTTCGTGAAGGTCTCGGCCAAGACCGGCCAGGGCATCGACGAGCTGCTCGACGCCATTCTGCTGCAGTCGGAGATCCTGGAGCTCAAGGCGCCCAAGGAGGGACCGGCCCAGGGCACCATCATCGAATCCAGCCTGGAGAAGGGGCGTGGCCCGGTGGCCACGGTGCTGGTGCAGTCCGGCACCCTGAAGCGGGGCGACGTGGTGGTGGCCGGCACCGAGTACGGCAAGGTGCGGGCCATGTTCGACGAGCACGGCCAGTCGGTGCAGGAGGCCAGCCCCTCCACGCCGGTGCAGCTGCTGGGGCTCTCCGGCACGCCGGCGGCCGGTGACGAGCTGGTGGCCCTGCCCAACGAGCGCAAGGCGCGGGAGGTGGCGGAGATGCGCCGCGAGCAGATGCGCCAGAAGCGGCTCTCGGAGCAGAAGGCGGCCAAGCTGGACCAGCTCTTCTCGCGCATGGGCGAGGGCGAGGTGGCCTACGTCAACCTTATCATCAAGGCCGACGTGCAGGGCTCGGTGGAGGCGCTCAAGGAGGCGCTGCAGAAGATCGAGACCGACGAGGCCAAGGTGCGCATCGTCGCCGCCGGCGTGGGCGGCATCAACGAGTCCGATGCCAACCTGGCCCTCACCTCGGATGCCGTCATCATCGGCTTCAACGTGCGTGCCGATGCCGCCGCCCGCAAGGTGATCGAGGAGCACGGCATCGACGTGCGCTACTACAGCATCATCTACGAGGTGATCGACGACGTGAAGCAGGCGGTGGCAGGCCTGCTCTCACCGGAGGTGCGCGAGGAGATCATCGGCCTGGCCGAGGTGCGCGAGGTGTTCCGCTCCTCCAAGTTCGGCGCCGTGGCCGGCTGCATGGTGGTGGATGGCGTGGTGAAGCGCAACAACCCCATCCGCGTGCTGCGGGACAACGTGGTGATCTTCGAGGGCGAGCTCGAGTCGCTGCGTCGCCACAAGGAGGACGTGATGGAGGTGAAGGCGGGCACCGAGTGCGGTATCGCGGTGAAGGGCTACAACGACATCAAGCCCGGCGATCAGATCGAGGTATACGAGCGCACCGAGGTGCAGCGCGAGCTGTAATCCCAGGAGCCGTCACCACCGATGAAGGATTTCAATCGTGCCGACCGGCTCGGCGCCCAGATGCAGCGCGAACTGGCGCTGCTGCTGCGCGACGCGGCCAAGGATCCGCGCTTGGGCGAGGTCACCATCCAGGAGGTGCGGGTGACCCGCGATCTCTCGCACGCCAAGATCTATTTCACCGTGCTCGATCCCCGGGAGGCCGAGCTGTTCACCGGCATCCTGGAGCGGGCGGCGGGGTTTCTCCGCCGTCAGCTGGGACAGGTGATGAAGGTGCGCACCGTGCCGGAACTCCACTTCGTCTACGACCGTTCCATCGAGGAGGGGCAGCGGCTCTCCGCGCTCATCGAGAAGGCGGTGGCGGGTGACCGACGGGAGGAAGAGGATGGCGAGGCGTAGGCGCCGGCCGCAGGGCCGGGACGTGAGCGGCATCCTGCTGCTGGACAAGCCCATGGGCATCACCTCCAATGCCGCCCTGCAGGAGGTGAAGAAACTCTACCGGGCGCGCAAGGCGGGCCACACCGGCAGCCTGGATCCCCTGGCCACCGGCATGCTGCCCATCTGCCTGGGCCGGGCCACCCGTATCTCCGCCTTCCTCCTGGACGCCGACAAGGAGTACCTGGTGCGGGTGAAGCTGGGCGAGATCACCACCACCGCCGACGCCGAGGGCGAGGTGGTGGAGACCCATCCCACCGACCAGGTGACCCGCGAGGCGCTGGAGGCGGTGCTGCCGCGCTTCCGCGGGCAGATCGAACAGCTGCCGCCCATGTATTCGGCGGTGAAGCACAAGGGAGAGCGGCTCTACAAGCTGGCCCGGGAGGGCGTGGAGGTGGAGCGGGAGCCGCGCGCCATCACCATCCATGAGCTGGAGCTGCTGGAGTTCGACAATCCCGAATTCGAGATCCGGGTGCACTGCTCCAAGGGAACCTACGTGCGCACTCTGGCCGAGGACATCGGCCGGGCGCTGGGAGTGGGCGCCCATGTCATCGGATTGCGGCGCACCCGCGTGGGTCCTTACCAGGAGGAGGGTATGGTCACCCTGGAGAGCCTGCGGCAGCTGGCCGCGGAGCAGGGGCTGGAAGCGCTGGATGCACTGTTGCTGCCCCTGGACTCCGGTCTCGCGCAATGGCCCGAGGTGCGACTAGGGGCCGACTCGGCCTTCTATCTGTTGCAGGGTCAGCCGGTGTTGGTGCCCAAGGCCCCCACCGAGGGATGGGTGCGTATCTACGATGCCGACGGCCGCTTCCTGGGTGTGGGCGAGATCGACGACGACGGGCGGGTGGCGCCCCGCCGCCTGCTGGCAAAATAGGGGTGGATATAGGATAATCCGCACCCCGAGGGCCGGGGTTCCCGGCCTTTTTCCGTTACGCCGGCGCTGTCTGAACTCATTGTCGGATGGCGCGACAAGCGGCGATGAACCTTCACCGAAAGGAGAACCATCATGGCAATGAGCGCAGAGATCAAGAAACAGATCATCGAGGAATACGGCAAGGGGCCCAACGACACCGGCTCCACCGAGGTGCAGGTGGCGCTGCTCACCTGGCGCATCAACGACCTGACGCCTCATTTCAAGGAGCACAAAAAAGATCATCACTCCCGTCAGGGACTGATCCGGATGGTCAACGCCCGCCGCAAGCTGCTCGACTACCTCAAGCGCAAGGATGTGGAGCGATACCGCACGCTCATCAAGCGGCTGGGCCTGCGTCGTTGATTTCTTCATCGTGTATTCGCCCGGATCGAGGAAAGCCGATGCCCGTAGGTCGGGCTTCAGCCCGACCTGCAATAGATTCTCCGTGGCGATTTCCACACTAACGAAAATCGGGAAGTTCAAGTGACAGCTATCAAGAAAGAGTTTCAGTTCGGCGACCACAAGGTGACCCTGGAGACGGGTGAGATCGCCCGCCAGGCGGATGGCGCCGTGATGATCAACATGGGCGACACCGTGGTGCTCTGCACCGTGGTGGGTTCCAAGGAGCCGGTGGAGGGGCGGGACTTCTTCCCGCTCACCGTGGACTACCAGGAGAAGACCTACGCCGCCGGCAAGATCCCCGGCGGCTTTTTCCGTCGCGAGGGGCGCCCCTCCGAAAAGGAGGTGCTCACCGCGCGGCTCATCGACCGGCCCATCCGGCCGCTCTTCCCCAAGGGCTTTACCAATGAGGTGCAGGTGATCTGCACCGTGATGTCCCACAACCCCTACGTCGATCCCGAGATTCCCTCACTCATCGGCACCTCCGCGGCGCTGGCCATTTCCGGTCTGCCCTTCCAGGGGCCCATCGGCGCGGCGCGGGTGGGCTACAAGGACGGTGAATACCTGCTCAATCCTCCCGGTACCGGCCTCAGCGAGGTCACCGATCTCGATCTGGTGGTGGCCGGCACCGCCGACGCCGTGCTGATGGTGGAGTCCGAGGCGCGGGAGCTTTCCGAAGAGGTGATGTTGGGAGCCGTGCTCTTCGGCCACGAGCAGATGCAGGTGGCCATTGAGGCGATCAAGGAGCTGGCGGCCGAGGTGGGCAAGGAGCCCTGGCCCTTCGAGCCTCCGGTGGAGGACGAGGAACTGGCCGCCGCAGTGGCGGAGGCCGCTGAAGCGGCGGTGACCGAGGCCTACAAGATCGCCGACAAGCTGGAACGCTACGGCCGCCTGGATGAGATCAAGGCGGAAGTGGTGGAGAAGCTCTGTGCCGGCGAAGAGCCGCAGTGGAGCGAGGACCAGGTCAAGGGTGCCTTCGAAAAACTCAAGAAGCGCATCGTGCGCAGCCGTATTCTGGCCGGCGAGCCGCGTATCGATGGGCGGGACACCAGGACGGTGCGTCCCATCACCATCAGGACGGGCCTGTTGCCGCGTACCCATGGTTCGGCCCTGTTCACCCGGGGTGAGACCCAGGCACTGGTGGTGACCACCCTGGGCACCGAGCGTGACGCCCAGATCGTCGATGCGCTGGATCGCTCCTACCGTGAAAACTTCATGCTGCATTACAACTTCCCACCCTTCTGCGTGGGCGAGACCGGCCGGGTGGGCAGCCCCAAGCGGCGTGAGATCGGTCACGGCCGACTGGCCAAGCGAGGGGTGTTGGCGGTGATGCCCTCCATCGAAGAGTTTCCCTATTCCATCCGTGTGGTTTCCGAAATCACCGAATCCAACGGCTCCTCCTCCATGGCCTCGGTCTGCGGCACCAGCCTGTCCCTGATGGATGCCGGGGTGCCCATCAAGGCGCCGGTGGCTGGCGTGGCCATGGGGCTCATCAAGGAGGGGGACCAGTTCGCGGTGCTCACCGACATCCTGGGTGACGAGGACCACCTGGGCGACATGGACTTCAAGGTGGCCGGTACCGAGAAGGGGGTCAACGCCCTGCAGATGGACATCAAGATCCAGGGCATCACCCGGGAGATCATGCAGATCGCCCTGGACCAGGCGAAGGAGGGTCGGCTACACATCCTGGGCGAGATGAACAAGGCCATCTCGGCGCCGCGCGAGGAGATGTCCGAGCATGCGCCGCGCATCATCTCCTTCCGCATCCATCCGGACAAGATCCGCGATGTCATCGGCAAGGGCGGGGCCACCATCCGCAGCATCACCGAGGAGACCGGGGCCACCATCGACCTCGACGACAGCGGCCTGGTGAAGATCTTCTCGGTGGACAAGGCCGCCGGCGAACTGGCGCGCAAGCGGGTGGAGCTGATCACCGCCGACGTGGAGGTGGGCAAGGTGTACGAGGGCAAGGTGGCCAAGATCATGGACTTCGGCGCCTTCGTCAACATCCTGCCCGGCAAGGACGGCCTGGTCCACATCTCCCAGATCAGCGACGAGCGCGTGGAGAAGGTGAGCGACAAGCTCTCCGAGGGCGACATCGTCAAGGTCAAGGTGCTGGAGGTGGACAAGCAGGGCCGCATCCGGCTCAGCATGAAGGCGGTGGGCGAGGGAGAGTGACCGCCTTCCTACTGTGACCTGGAACGGGGCCTCGGCCCCGTTTTTCGTGCTGTCTTATACTTGCTGCCATTCCCTGTATAAGGAGGAACCTTGGCAATGATGCGCAAATTGTTGCTGATCACTCTGCTGGCCCTGGCCTCATCGATCCAGGCCGATCCGGTGATCGACCAGTTGGAGGCCGGGCGACAGGCTTACGAAAATGGTGAGTACCGCAGAGCGGTGGAGGAGCTCAACCTGGCCATTGCGGAGATCCAGCGGAAGATCGAAGAGGCCGACAAGCAACTGCTGCCGGAACCGCTTCCCGGCTGGAAGGCGGAGGAGGCCGAGGCGCAGAGCATGGCCATGATGGGCATGGGCGGTAGCGTGCTCCAGCGCAGCTACTACCGGGAAGAGGGCGATGAGCGGGTGGAGTTGCAGATCATAGCCGACTCCCCCATGAGCCAGATGTTCATCATGATGCTCAGCAACCCCATGCTGATGCAGGCGGACTCCAATACCCGCCTCTTCCGCTATCGGGGGCAGCGGGGATTGATGGAGCATGAGGCCGGCAGCGACGTTTGGGAAGCGACTCTGCTGCTCCAGGGAGGCAGGCTTTTGATTCGGGTGAAAGGGAGTGGATTGAAGGATGACCAACCGATCAAGGCCTATCTGGATGCGTTGGATTTCCAACGCCTGCAGGAGGCTCTGTTGCGCTGAACCATTCCTGCATGCAGGATGAATGGCGCCCTCGAGACGATTCGAACGTCCGACCTACCGCTTAGGAGGCGGTTGCTCTATCCTGCTGAGCTACGAGGGCGTGGGCGGCGATTATAGCAAACCGCCGTCGGGCCACCCAGGCAGGGTTCCAGCGGAGCTGACGGCTGGCCGAAAGATGGGGTAGCATTTTCTCGAAAATACAGCCATTCGTCCCGGACATGCTCGATACCACGCCCCTGCTGCTGCCCGGAGATTTTCCCGAACTGCGCCGGGCGGCTCCCCGCATCCTGCAGGTGAACCTGGGCCGGCGCTGCAACCAGAGCTGCCTTCATTGCCACGTGGATGCCGGGCCACAGCGGCGCGAGATGATGTCCAGGGAGACGGTGGACGAGGTGATTCGCCTTCTGCAGCAGGGTCATTTCGAAACCCTGGACCTTACCGGTGGCGCGCCGGAACTCAACCCCCACTTCCGTCACCTGGTCTCTTCGGCCGTTGACATGGGCGTGCAGGTGATGGATCGCTGCAACCTCACCGTGCTGCTGGAGCCGGGCCAGGAGGGGCTGGCGGAGTTCCTGGCGGAGCATGGCGTGCACCTGGTCTCCAGTCTCCCCTGTTACCTGCAGGAGAACGTGGACCGCCAGCGGGGCGGGGGGGTCTTCGAAGCCAGCATCCGGGCGCTGCGGCAGCTCAACCGGTTGGGATACGGAAAGCCCGGCAGCGGGCTGCAGCTCGACTTGGTGTTCAACCCCCAGGACGCGGTACTGCCCCCGGCCCAGTGTACGCTGGAGCGGGACTACAAGCAGCGCTTGCAGTCGGAACACGGCATCGTCTTCAACCGCCTGCTCACCCTGACCAACATGCCCATCCGGCGCTTCGGCAGCATGCTGGTTTCCCACGGCCGCTTCCACGACTACCTGGCGCTGCTCAAGTCGGCCCACCTGGAGGCCAATCTGGAAGGGGTCATGTGCCGCACCCTGGTGAGCGTGGACTGGCAGGGCTGGCTCTACGACTGTGATTTCAACCAGGCGCTGGATCTGCCGATGAAGCTGAGCAGCCGGGCACGCACCCATCTCCGTGATCTGGATCCCGCCGCCCTGGAAGGGGTTCCCATCCAGGTGGGGGATCACTGCTATGGCTGCACCGCAGGGCAGGGCAGCAGTTGCGGAGGGGCGCTGCGCTGAAGATCTCCATCATCATTCCCACGTTGAACGAGGGCGGGGTGATCGGCCATCTGCTGCAGCAGCTGCAGCCGGCCCGCCAGGCAGGCCACGAGGTCATCGTGGTGGATGGAGGCAGCAGCGATGGCACCGTGGAGCGGGCCCGGCCCCTGGCCGACCGGGTGCTATGCACGCGACCCGGGCGGGGAGAGCAGCTCAACCGAGGGGCGCTCGCCTCCAGTGGCGGCTGGCTCTGGTTCCTCCATGCCGATTCCCGCCTGCCAAGGGACTGGCTGGCGCAGCTGGAAGGGGCCTGCCGGGAGGGACAACGCCACTGGGGGTTCTTCCAGGTGCGCCTGGATGGGGATCGGCTGGCTTACCGGGTGATCGCCGGACTGATGAACGCCCGTTCCTGTCTCACCCGCATCGCCACCGGCGACCAGGGAGTGTTCGTGCGGCGGGAACTTTTCTTCGGGGGAGGTTGTTTCCCCGCCATTCCCATCATGGAGGATGTGGCCCTGGGAAAACGGCTGCGCTGCCTGCCGCCCTGCTGCCTGCCCGGACCATTGGTCACTTCGGCCAGGCGCTGGGAGCGGGAGGGGCTGATGCGAACCGTGCTGCGCATGTGGGCGCTGCGCCTCGCCTTCTGGCTGGGTGTTTCGCCGCATCGCCTTCAGCGTCATTATTCCCGGTGCACTACCCCCGATACCGAATCCTGATCATGGCCCGGGCCCCTGAGGCCGGGCAGTGCAAGTCGCGCCTGGTGCCGGCGCTGGGTCCGGTGGGTGCGGCACGACTGGCCCGCAGGTTGCTGGATCACACCGTGCGCGAGGTGATGTCGGCCGGCCTGGCTCCCGGGGTGCTCTGTTGCCATCCGGGAACCGGTCATCCCGCTTTCGCGCAGCAGAGGCTGGAGCGCTGGCCCCAGGAAGGGGCCGATCTGGGGGCGCGTATGCTGGCCGCCGCGAAGCGGGCGCTGCGGCAGTGCGAAGGCGTGCTGCTGATCGGCACCGACTGCCCCGCGCTCTCCGCCGACTATCTAGGAAGGGCGCTGGATGCGTTGCAACGGGCCGACCTGGTGCTGGGGCCGGCCGAGGATGGCGGCTACGTTCTGGCCGGGCTGAAACGGGCCGAGCCGGCACTGTTCCAAGGGATTCCCTGGGGCGGTGACCAAGTGCTGGAATCGACGCTGCAACGCGCCAGGGCGTTGGCCTGGAAGGTGGCACTGCTGGATCCCCTCTGGGATGTGGACCGCCCCTCCGACTTGGTAAGGCTGCGGCGGGAATTCCCGACTATCGCTTCAGGATGAGTTCCAGCACCGCCTTGCTACCAAAATAGGCCAACGCCAGGATGACGAAACCGGACAGGGTCCAGCGAATGGCGGTGCGACCCCGCCAGCCGAAGCGGTAGCGGCCCCAGAGCAGCACGGCGAACACCACCCAGGCCAGGATCGATAGAAGGGTCTTGTGCACCAGGTGCTGGGCGAACATGTCCTCCAGAAAGAGGAAACCGCTGGCCAGCGCCAGGGTGAGCAGGATGAAGCCGATGGTGATCATCTCGAACAGCAGTCCTTCCATGGTCTGCAGTGGCGGCAGCGAGCGTATGAAGCCGCCAGGATGGTGGCTGCGCAGGTGACGGTCCTGGATGGCCATCAGGATCGCCTGTACCGCCGCCATGGTGAGGACGCTGTAGGCCAGGATGGAGAGGATCACGTGGCCTCTCAGTTGCCAGTCGGCATGGGGTGGGAGCAGGCGCACCCCGGGGAAAAAATGTTCGAGAAGAAGGGTGAGTGCCGCCAGCGGCAGCAGCACCATGCCCAATGACTCTACCGGTCTGGCCAGTGCCGCCAGCAGGTAGAGCAGGCAGATCACCCAGGCGGCGAAGGACACGGCGTTGAAAAAGGCGAAATTCAGCCCCTGCTGGGTATAGAGGTTGAGGTAGAGGAGCGCGCCATGTGCCGCCAGGGCGCCGAACCCCAACAGCAAGCCGATCGTCCGGGAAGGGCGGGTGCGCTCCTCCCGCCGAAACAGCCGCAGCGTGAAAATGATTCCGCCGGCGAGGTAGAGCAGAACGGCGGAGAGGAGGAGAGCGATTTTCATGGCGCTAAATGATGACACAACCACTCTCCGATCGAAAGCGGGGTCAATGCGGAGGAGTCATCAAGGGGCGATCGTCCTCGTAGATCAGTTCGGGCTCCGAGCCTGGAATCAGGCGTTCCATGAAATCAACCAGTGAAAGGGCCACGCTGCCGCGGAAGAACCGGGCCATGGAGCGCTCCATCCAGATTCGCTCGGAATAGAGCCAGACCCGGTAGGGCTGGTCACCCACCCCGTCACCATCCAGGTCGAAGCCGGAATAGCGGTCCCAGTAGTTGCCCTCCCAGTGGTTGAGGCGCGTGGTGGGTGGCGCGCTGCCCATGACGTCCACGAAATTGTCCATGAACCGGTTGGAATGGATTTCATGGCCGCCCTTCTCGCCGTAGAAATAGGTGGCCAGGTCGTTGTAGGTGAACAGGTTGTGCTCGATGTGCAGGATGTTCTCCGGCTGCAGGGGAGAGGTGGCCAGCAGGCCCACGGCGCAGTGGGCGATCTCGTTGTGGTCGATGGAGATGGCGTAACTCTCTTTCACGGTTATGCCGGAACCGGTGAGCTTGCGCATGTGGGCGATACGGTTTTCCCGGATGTCGATGGACTGGGAATAGATCACGGTGATGCCGGTGACATTGTGTTCCAGCAGGTTGCCGCGCACCTCGTTGTCGGGGGAGTAGACGAACTCCATGCTGATGCGGCTGTCACGGATCCGGTTGCCGAGAATGCGGTTCTCCGAGGCGTTGGAGAAGACCAGGTCCCGCACCCCCCGGATGTCGTTGTTCTCGATGGTGTTGCCGTGGCTGTACCAGACGCGGATGCCGTCGCCGCGGATGCTGATGTCCCGGTCGGCAAGGGAGCGGATGCGGTTGTTGCGGATGAGATTGTCGTTGGCGTTGCTCAGGTGGATGCCGAACAGGACCTCGTCGATGAGGTTGTCTTCCAGGATGACGTGGTCCGCCTTCACCAGGATGCCCGCATCGACACCGTCATGGGAGGTGCCCGAACGGGTGAGGTGCAAGCCCTTCACGGTGACACCGTCGGCCAGGATGGTGAGCACGGTGCCTTCGCCACCGCCGTCGATGGTTACCTTGCCGCCGCCGTCGATGGTGATGGGCTTGTCGATGGTCACCGGCCCGGCATAGGTGCCCGGTTCCGGTTTCAGGGTGCCGCCCGCCGGAGTGAGGGCCACGTAGAGTTGCAGCGGGGGCAGTGCCCGGGCGAGTCCCGGCAGCAGGCAGAACCCCAGCAAGAAGAGAATACGTCTTTCGAGCACCATGGATTGCAAGCCTGGACAAAGGCCTGTCTGCGGGCATTGACACGGGTCAAAGCAGTCGGATTTCGGTGCGGGCGTCAGGCCAGCGAATGGTGAGTTCCACCTCGCAACATTCGGTTTGTGGTTCCACCGGGGTGGGGTCGTCGGCGCAGCTGCAGCCGGCGACGATTCCCTGGTAGAAGATCCCGGCTGTCACCACCAGCGCCTCGTTCTCCTCACGGGCCGACAGCAGCACGAACTCGAAGCTGTCGGCAAGGGCGTTGGTGCTGTGGGAGAGCCCCTCCTGCAGCGGCAGCACCCCGGCGTCCAGCGCCGCTGTCTCTGCCTTGAAAGCCTGCTCGAAAGCGGAGCTTCCCCAGGCGGCCAAGGTTTTAGGCAAATTGATCATTCAGGATCCCTGTGGGCCGGGCTTCAGGAGATAGGATGGGCAAAGGTCGTAAGGCCGTGCCCATCAGGCCATGGTGGCGGGCACGCTGCGCTTTGCCCACCCTACGGCTCCCTTTGGTGAATAAAAAACAGTCGAGGTCATGATCCCGCTTTTCGGCGCAAAAGAAAACCCGGCCGGGGCCGGGTTCTCCAGGGTGCCGGGAATACGGGATCAACCGAAGTTGGAGGCCACGAAGTCCCAGTTCACCAGGTTCCAGAAATCCGCCACGTAGGCCGGGCGGGCATTGCGCTTGTCGATGTAGTAGGCGTGCTCCCAGACGTCGATGGTGAGCAGCGGGGTCTTGCCTTCGCGCAGGGGGTTGCCGGCGCCGGTGGTGTTGACGATCTCCAGGGAGCCGTCCTCGTTCTTCACCAGCCAGGTCCAGCCGCAGCCGAAATTGGTGGCCGCCGAGGCAGAGAACTTGTCCTTGAACTCCTCGAAGGAGCCGAAGGCGCTATTGATCGCCTCCGCCAGCGCGCCGGAGGGCTCGCCGCCGGCGTTGGGCGCCATGCAGTTGAAATAGAAGGTGTGGTTCCAGACCTGGGCGCCATTGTTGAAGATGCCGCCATCGGCCTTCTTGATGATCTCCTCCAGGCTGGCATTCTCGAATTCGGTGCCCGGGATGAGGTTGTTCAGATTGGTGACATAGGTGGCGTGGTGCTTGTCGTGGTGGTACTCCAGCGTCTCCGCGGAGATGTAGGGCTCCAGTGCGTCCTTGGCGTAGGGAAGGTCGGGCAATGTATGGGTCATCTTGGCTCTCCTTTCAGAAATGTTCTCGTTGAAAATCCGAGTAAATTACTTGGTATTATGTGGCCGCAAAGGGTATTCCCATTCCCGGAAAAATGCAACCGTCCCCCGTTGCAGGGCGGAGTGCGATAATGGCGACATGAAGAACGCCTTCGACGCCGTTTCCCTGAACCTCTTCTCCAGCCGGCTGTCGGCCGTTTGTGACGAGATGGGCGCCATCCTGCGCAATGCCGCCTTCTCGCCCAACATCCGAGACCGGCTCGATTTCTCCTGCGCCATTTTCGACAGTACCGGCGAACTGGCTGCCCAGGCGGCCCACATCCCGGTACACCTGGGCAGCATGGCCTTCGCCATGCGCGACATCGTGGCGCGAATGGAATGGTCCCCGGGGGACCAGGTGATCCTCAACGATCCCTTCCTGGGCGGCACCCACCTGCCCGACGTGACCCTGGTCGCGCCCCTGTTCGTCGATGGCCGGCTGCTGGGGTTCGTGGCCAACCGCGCCCACCATGCCGACATCGGTGCGGCCACCCCGGGCTCCATGCCGGTCTCCTCCTCCCTGGAGGAGGAGGGGTTGGTGATCGAGCCGGTGCATCTGGTGCGGGAAGGGGAGCGGGAGGAGGCGATCTGGCACTGGATCCTCGGGGCCACCGGCAACCGGCAGGTGGCGGAGGGTGATCTCTCGGCGCAGCTCAGCGCCAACGAGGCGGGCCTGCGCCGGCTGGGGCAGCTGGTGGACGAACAGGGTGTGGCGCGCTACCTGGCCGGTCTCCAGGCGCTCAACGACTACGGGCAGCGGCTGGCTGCCGAGGTGCTGCGGCAAATTCCGGTCGGCGAGTATTCCTTCCTCGATTACCTGGACGACGACGGTCAGGGAGAGCGGGACATCCCCATCCGGGTTTCCCTGCGGGTGGGAGATGGCCGGGTGAAGGTGGATTTCGAAGGTACCGCGCCCCAGGTGGCGGGCAACGTGAACTGCCCTCTGTCGGTGGCGGCGGCGGCTGTCTATTATCTGTTCCGCTGCCTGATGCCGCCGCAGACCCCGGCCTGTGCAGGCGCTTTTCGCGACATCCGCATCCGGGCGCCGGAAGGGTGCCTGCTCAATGCCCGTTTTCCCGCCGCGGTGGCAGCGGGCAACGTGGAGACCAGCACCCGCGTGGTGGACGTGGTGATGGGCGCCCTGGCGCAGGCGGTGCCGGAGCGCATGGCGGCCGCCAGCCAGGGCACCATGAACAACCTGGCCATGGGAGCCGCCGGCGAAAAGAGCTGGGACTATTACGAAACCATGGGCGGCGGCATGGGGGCCAGCGTGGCGGCGGACGGGCTCAGCGGGGTACAGAGTCACATGACCAATACGCTCAACACGCCGGTGGAGGTGCTGGAAGAACAGTACCCTTTGCGGGTGCGACGTTATGCATTGCGGCGCGGCTCCGGAGGAGAGGGGCGCCACCGCGGCGGCGACGGGTTGGTGCGTGAGTTCGAGTTCCTTGAGGAGGCGGAGTTCACCCTGCTCACCGAGCGGCGCTGTCGCGCCCCCTGGGGGTTGGCGGGAGGCGCGGCGGGTGCCCGGGGGCGCAACCTGCTCAACGATGAACCCCTGCCGCCCAAATGCCACCGGCGGGTACGGGCCGGCGACCGGCTCCGCATCGAAACGCCGGGAGGGGGTGGCTATGGCATCGGGGAGCGCGGGGACTGATGTGCGGCATCTGTGGTGAACTTCGCTTCGACGATCGGCCCGCCGATCTGGCGGCGGTGGCCCGCATGACCGGGCGGCTGCATCGCCGTGGTCCGGACCATGGTGGCAGCTACAGCGATGGAGCGCTGGGCTTCGGCCACCGGCGCCTCTCCATCATCGACCTCTCGGAGCGTTCCAACCAGCCGCTGGTGGACCAGGAGCTGGGGCTGGCGCTGGTCTTCAACGGTACCATCTACAACTACCCCGAGCTGCGCGCCCAGCTCAAGGCAAAGGGATATCACTTCTTCTCGGATGGCGATTCCGAGGTGATCCTCAAGGCCTACCGGGAGTGGGGCGCCGAGGCACCGGAACGTTTCCACGGCATGTTCGCCTTCGCCATCTGGGACATGCGCGAGCGAACCCTCTTCCTGGCGCGGGACCGCTTCGGCATCAAGCCTCTGTATTGGGCCCGCGACGGCGCCCGCTTCCGCTTCGCCTCCAGCCTGCAGGCGCTGCTGGCAGGAGGTGGCGTGGACCGGAGCCTGGATCCCGAGGCACTCCATTTTCAGTTCACCCTGCATGGGGTGGTGCCCGCACCGCGTACCGTGCTGCGTGGAGTACGCAAGCTCGAGCCGGGCCACTGGCTGCGCATCGATGCCGAGGGGCGGGAGCAACAGGCGGCCTACTGGCAGCTGGATCTCACGGGCCCGCCGCCGCAGCGCGACGAGGAGGAGTGGGTGGAAGCCACCCGGGAGCTGCTAACCCGGGCGGTGCGCCGTCGCAACGAGATCGCCGACGTGCCGGTGGGGGTGCTGCTCTCGGGAGGGCTCGATTCCAGCCTGCTGGTGGCTCTTCTGTGCGAGCTGGGCAAGGAGAACCTGCACACCTTCACCATCGGCTTCGAGGATCAGCCAGAGGAGGTGGGCAACGAATTCGAATACTCGGACCAGGTGGTGGAGCGCTATCAGCCGCTGCATCACAAGTTCCTGGTGCCCAACGACGAGGTGCTCAGCCGTCTGCCGGAAGCGGTGGACGCCATGGCGGAACCCATGTTCGGCCAGGATGCGGTGGCCTTCTACCTTCTGTCCGAACAGGTCTCCCGGGAGATCAAGGTGGTGCAGTCGGGTCAGGGGGCGGACGAGGTGTTCGGCGGCTATTTCTGGTATCCCAGGATCATGACCGACCGGGAAGGCAGCTGTGCCGATCGCTTGCGCCGCCACTATTTCGACCGGGATCACTCCGAGTACCTGCGCATGGTGACGCCCGAATTCCAGGTCGGGGATCTGACTTACGATTTCGTGGCACGAAAGCTGGCCGAGACCGGCGCGGAAGACTGCATCGATGCGGTACTGGGGGTGGACGTGACCACCTTCATCGTGGATGACCCGGTGAAGCGGGTGGACAACATGACCATGGCCTGGGGACTGGAGGCGAGGGTGCCTTTCCTGGATCACGAGCTGGTGGAGCTGGTGGCTCGCTGTCCGGCGGAGATCAAGTTCCGGTCCGGGGGCAAGCATCTGCTCAAGCGCATCGCCCGTGGCCTGGTGCCCGATGCGGTGATCGACCGTCCCAAGGGCTATTTCCCCATGCCTGCGCTGAAATATGTGCGCGGGGCCTTTCTCGAATTCATGAAAGATATTCTCGACTCCCGGGCCTGCCGGGAACGGGGGGTGTATCAAAGGAGCTACATCGAGATGCTGCTGGCGGCTCCGGAAATGCACCACACCCGCATCCAGGGAAGCAAATTGTGGCAATTGGCGCTACTGGAACTGTGGCTGCAGCGCAATGTGGATTCAATACCGGGAAATTGAAGGCTGGAGTCTTGTTGCAGATATGTGACAGGTGTCAAGAAAAAGTTTGTTTTTATGGATTTGTCGGATATAATTTGCCGATAAGTCTGCATTCTGTTTCCTGGTGAAGGGAGGTGCGGGCCAGGAAGCGGCGCTTCCGGTATCGAGATCAGGGTTGTTTATCAAGGCAAGGCGATTTTTGGTTTAGTTTAGGAGACTGTTGATGAAAAAAGGTAACAAGAATTTCATTCCCATGGCCGCAGCGATCGCGCTGGTGATGGGAAGTGGGGCGGCACTGGCGGACGAAATGGGTTATGCCAATGATGGCGTGAAAGACGTGGTCATGAGCGGTGCCGGCGAATGCTGGAGAAGCGTAGGCGGGCCGGTGATGCCGCCGGTGGAGAAGTGCGGTGACGTGGTGGCACAGAAAGAAGAGCCGGTGGATGGCGACGATGACAACGATGGGGTGCCCAACAGCCGTGACAAGTGTCCGAACACCCGTGCGGGTGCCACCGTGGATGCCGACGGCTGTGAAATCATCGAGAACCTGACCATCAACCTGGTGGTGGATGAGTTCGATTTCGACAGCGCCGAGCTCAAGCCCGAGATGAAAGCGGCACTGGAGGAACTGGCCGAGCGGATCAAGGCCAGCCCCGGCCATGAGAAGATCACCATCATCGGCCACACCGACAGCATCGGTCCGGAAGAGTACAACCTGAAGCTTTCCGAGCGTCGTGCCGAGGCTGCCGCCGAGTACCTGCGTTCGCTGGGTATCGACGACATCACCACCGAAGGGCGTGGTGAATCCGAGCCCATCGCGGACAACAGTACTCGTGAGGGCCGTGCCAAGAACCGTCGTATCGAGATTCGCACGCACTGAGCGATGTGATCATGGCGGCCCCGGGATCCCGGGGTGGAAAACCGGCGCTTCGGCGCCGGTTTTCGTTTAGGGATATTTGTTTGTCGGGGGATGGCGCTGGCTTACAATAGCCGCCCAACTCCATCCGGTTTTTCCGATCGGTTTTCTGAAGGTCATCATCCCAGGAGAGGACATGCCCACGATCACGCTTCCCGATGGCTCCAAGCGCAGCTATGACCATCCCGTGACACCTGCCGAGATCGCAGCCGACATCGGCCCGGGGCTGGCCCGCGCCATGCTGGCTGGTAAGGTGAACGGCAAGCTGGTGGATGCCGATTTTCCTATCACCGAGGATGCCGAGGTGGCCATCGTCACCGACCGGGACGAGGAGGCGCTGGAGCTGATCCGCCACGATGCCGCCCACGTCATGGCGCAGGCGGTGCAGGAACTCTATCCGGGTACCCAGGTGACCATCGGGCCCGCCATCGAGGACGGCTTCTATTACGATTTTGCTCGTGACGAACCTTTCACGCCCGAAGACCTGAAAAAGATCGAGGAGCGTATGCGCGAGATCGTGGGCCGCGATCTGCCCATCAAGCGCGAGGTGTGGGACCGCGAAGAGGCAAAGAAGGTCTTCGCCGATCTTGGCGAACACTACAAGGTGGAGATCATCGACTCCATTCCCGAGGATGAGCCGATCACCATCTACCGGCAGGGGGACTGGTTCGATGTGTGCCGCGGTCCCCATCTACCCAGCACTGGCAAGCTGCCCAAGGCCTTCAAGCTGATGAAACTGGCCGGCGCCTACTGGCGGGGCGATTCGAACAACGAGATGTTGCAGCGCATCTATGGCACCGCCTGGCGCAACAAGAAGGAACTCAAGGCCTACCTGCACCGCCTGGAAGAGGCGGAGAAGCGCGACCACCGCAAGATCGGCAAGGCGCTGGATCTGTTCCACACCCAGGAAGAGGCGCCGGGCATGGTCTTCTGGCACGACAAGGGGTGGCGGATCTATCTCACGATTCAGGACTACGTTCGTGAAAAGCTGCGCCAGCACGGCTACCAGGAGGTTCACACGCCGGAGATCATCGACCGCAGCCTGTGGGAGAAGTCGGGCCACTGGGAGAAGTTCGGTGACATGATCTTCACCACCCACTCGGAGAACCGGGATTACGCCATCAAGCCGATGAACTGCCCGGCCCACGTGCAGATCTACAACCACGGCCTGCACAGCTACCGCGACCTGCCGTTGCGACTGGCCGAGTTTGGCTCCTGCCACCGCAACGAGCCCTCGGGCACCCTCCATGGCCTCATGCGGGTGCGCAACTTCGTGCAGGACGACGCCCATATCTTCTGCACCGAGGAACAGATCCTGGGCGAGGTCTCCGCTTTCATCGACCTGCTGTTCGAAGTCTACCGCGACTTTGGGTTCGACGAGGTGCTGATCAAGCTCTCCACCCGGCCCGAGCAGCGAGTGGGCAGCGACGAGCTGTGGGACAAGGCGGAAAAGGCGCTGGAGGATGCGCTCAACCACAAGGAGCTGGAGTGGGAGCTGCAGCCGGGGGAGGGTGCCTTCTATGGCCCCAAGATCGAGTTCTCTCTCAAGGATTGCCTGGGCCGGGTGTGGCAACTGGGCACCATCCAGCTCGATTTCTCGATGCCAGGCCGGCTCGGGGCCCATTACATTGCCGAGGACAACAGCAAACAGACGCCGGTGATGCTCCATCGTGCCATTCTCGGTTCCCTGGAGCGCTTCATCGGCATTCTTCTCGAGCACTATGCAGGTGCCCTGCCTGTGTGGCTGTCGCCGGTGCAGGCGGTGGTGATGAATATCACCGACCGGCAGGCCGGATATGTGGAAGAGGTGGTCGAAAAGCTGAAAAAACAGGGATTTCGTGTGCAGGCCGACTTGAGAAACGAGAAGATCGGCTTTAAAATCCGCGAGCACACCTTGCAGCGGGTGCCCTACCTGCTGGTGGCGGGCGATCGCGAGGTGGAGCAGGGCACCATCGCCGTGCGAACTCGCACCGGTGAAGACCTTGGGGCCATGAGCGTGGACGAGTTCCAGCAACGCCTGCGCGACGACCTGGCCCAGCGTAACTGAAACCCCGGGCTTCCAATGATTTGGATTGGAAGGCGGGTCTTTTTTATCGGAAGAGGAAACTCGACATAGCCAAACAAGAGAAAAGGAACCGCCTGAACGATGAGATCACCGCACCCCAGGTGCGGCTCATCGGAGAAGATGGTCAACAGGTGGGGATCGTCTCCCTGGAGGAGGCGAAAGCAGTGGCCGAGGAGGCCGGGCTGGACCTGGTGGAGATCGTGCCCAATGCCGAGCCGCCGGTCTGCCGGGTCATGGACTACGGCAAGTTCGTCTTCGAACAGAAGAAGCAGAAGCAGGCAGCCAGAAAGAAGCAGAAGCAGGTCCAGGTCAAGGAGGTGAAGTTCCGCCCGCACACCGATGTGGGGGATTACAAGATCAAGTTACGCAATCTGCGGCGGTTCCTGGAGAACGGCGACAAGGCCAAGGTGACCATGCGTTTCCGTGGCCGTGAACATGCCCACCGCGAACTGGGGCTGGCGGTGCTGGAGCGGATCGAGAAGGATCTCGAAGACATCGCTCAGGTGGAGCAGCGTCCGGCGATGGAGGGCCGTCAGATGGTGATGGTGCTTTCGCCCAGAAAGAAGTAACGGTTTGTCACGGGTGGCCGGGCCAATGGCATTGCCTGGGTCGCTCTTTCGTTCATCCTCAGCAGAAGGAGAGAAAAAATGCCGAAGATCAAAACCAATCGGGGCGCGGCCAAGCGGTTCAAGAAGACCGCCGGCGGTTTCAAGCGCAACCAGTCCTATCGACGTCACATCCTGACGAAGAAGAGCCCCAAGCGTAAGCGCCAGCTGCGCACTCCGGCCATGCTGCACAAGGCCGATGTGAAGGCGGCCCGTCGCATGATTCCATACGCCTGATTCGAGGAGACTGAGCCATGCCCCGAGTGAAACGTGGAGTGACGGCGCACAAGCGCCACAAGAAGGTTCTCAAGCAGGCCAAGGGCTATTACGGTGCCCGCAGCAAGGTCTACCGCGTCGCCAAGCAGGCGGTGATCAAGGCGGGCCAGTACGCCTACCGGGACCGCCGCCAGCGCAAGCGCCAGTTTCGCGCCCTCTGGATCCAGCGCATCAACGCCGCGGCGCGCATGAACGATCTCTCCTACAGCCGTTTCATGAGCGGCCTGAAGAAGGCGGGGATCGAGATCGATCGCAAGATGCTGGCGGATCTCGCGGTGCACGACATGCCGACCTTCAGCCAGCTCGCGGAAAAGGCCAAGGCCGCTCTCGCGAGCTGATCGGCACGCCGCCACCCGCGGCTGTTGAACAGGCCGCTTCCCTGGGAAGCGGAGAGAACGAGGGGAAAGGCCTTGCGGTCTTTCCCCTTTTTTGCAGTTTGTCTGGCGTGTTCGTGGGGCTGCTGGGCGACCCTCTGTGACGGGGACGCCGTGAATACATCCCTGTAGGCTTTGCGGCAGCATCCCTGCTGCCGAAACCCCGCCACAGAGGGTCGCCCAGCAGCTTCCTGGAATTTCGCTGTAGGTCGGGCTTCAGCCCGACATCCTTGGTTTACTGGCTGTCGGACCAGGTTCCGACCTACCCGAGGGGAACGACCGATGGAGCTGGAACAACTGACCGAAGAAGCGCTGCAAGCGGTGGAATCCGCCTCCGACCTGCGCGCGCTGGACGAGGTGCGGGTCCGCTACCTGGGAAAGAGCGGCCATTTCACCACCCAGCTCAAGCAGCTGGGCAAGCTGCCCAAGGAGGAACGGCCAAAAGCAGGGCAGGCCATCAACCAGGCGAAGCAGCGGTTGCAGGAGGCGATCCAGGCGCGCAAGGCGGCGCTGGAGGCGGCGGCCCTGGAAGAACGGCTGGCGGCGGAGCGTATCGATGTCACCCTGCCGGGGCGAACCTTGGGGCAGGGAAGCCTGCATCCGGTGACCCGCACCCTGCAGCGCATCCAGGAGATCTTCGCCAGCGCCGGCTTCACCGTGGCCCAGGGGCCCGAGATCGAGGACGATTACCACAACTTCGAGGCGCTCAACATCCCGCCCCACCACCCGGCGCGGGCCATGCACGACACCTTCTATTTCGATGCCCATCGGCTGCTGCGGACCCACACCTCGCCGGTGCAGGTGCGGGTGATGAGCGAAGCCGAGCCGCCCCTCAAGGTGATCGCTCCCGGGCGGGTCTACCGTTGTGATTCCGATCTGACCCACACCCCAATGTTCCACCAGGTGGAAGGCTTCATGGTAGATGAACGGGTCACCTTCGCCGACCTCAAGGGGGTGCTGCACGCCTTTCTCAAGGCCTTCTTCGAAAAGGATCTGAAGGTGCGCTTCCGGCCCTCCTACTTTCCCTTCACCGAGCCTTCGGCGGAGGTGGACATGGAATGCGTGATGTGCGGAGGCGAGGGGTGCCGGGTCTGTAGCCACACCGGCTGGCTGGAGGTGCTCGGTTGCGGCATGATCCACCCCGAGGTGTTCCGCCACGTGGGCATCGACAACGAGCGGTATAGCGGTTACGCCTTCGGCATGGGGGTTGAGCGGCTCACCATGCTCCGCTACGGCGTGAACGACCTGCGGCTCTTCTTCGAGAACGACATGAGATTCCTGCGGCAGTTCGCATGAGGCGGGAAGAAACCACAGAGGCACAGAGAATACGGAGATGTAGGTCGGGCTTCAGCCCGACGAATCACACGACAACGTTGGGAGGCCGGTGGGGAACCCTTCCTGGCGGGGCTTCGGCAGCAGGGGTGAGCCAAACCGAAAGCCCAGTGGGCTTTCGCAGTTGGCGAACGCCTTGCCAGGGATGGCAAGGCTGGACTTTCCTGCGAAGCAGGGATTGCATAGCAGGAATGCTGCCGCAGAGCCTACAGGGATGCATTCACGGCGTCCCCGCCAGGAAGGGTTCCCCACCGGTCCCGTGAATGCGTTGAAATCGGCTACGTAATCTGTCGGGCTGAAGCCCGACCTACGGTTGGGATCTCCGTGGTGAACATCAATCTGAACAAGGAACAACGCAATGCAATTCAGTGAAGCCTGGCTACGTGACTGGGTCGATCCCGGGGTGAGCACCGGGGAGCTAACCGATGCCCTGAGCATGGCCGGCCTGGAGGTGGACAGCGTGGAGCCCGCCGCGCCCGAATTCAGCGGCGTGGTGGTGGGCGAGGTGCTGGCATGCGAGCGCCATCCCGATGCCGACAAGCTTTCGGTGTGCCGGGTGAGCCTGGGCGAGGGCGAGCCGGTACAGATCGTCTGCGGCGCCAAGAACGTGGCCGGTGGCATGAAGGTGCCGGTGGCCAAGGTGGGCGCGGTACTGCCCGGCGGCTTCAAGATCAAGAAAGCGAAACTGCGCGGCGTGGAGTCCTTCGGCATGATCTGCTCCGCGGCGGAGCTGGGGCTGGAGGAGAGCTCCGAGGGCATCATGCCGCTGCCTGCCGATGCGCCGGTGGGAGAGGATTTCCGCCGTTATCTGCAGCTCGACGATCACATCATCGACGTCGATCTCACCCCCAACCGGGGCGATTGTCTGAGCCTTGCCGGTATCGCCCGGGAGGTGGGGGTGATCTTCCGCCAGCCGGTGACCCAGTGGGAGATCCGTTCTGTACCGGCGGCCAGCGATCGTGTCCTGACGGTGTCGCTGGAGGCGCCGGAAGCCTGTCCCCGGTATGCCTGCCGCGTGGTGGAAGGGATCGACCCAGACGCCGAGACCCCTTTATGGATGCGTGAACGGCTGCGCCGGGGGGGTGTCCGTCCCATCCATCCGGTGGTGGATGTCACCAATTTCGTCATGCTGGAGCTGGGCCAGCCCATGCACGGGTTCGACCTGGAGAAGCTACAGGGTGGCATTCACGTGCGCATGGCGATGCCGGGAGAAAAGCTGGTTCTGCTGGACGGCAACGAGGTGGTACTGAGGGAGGAGGACCTGGTCATCGCCGACGATGAGGGGCCGCTGGCTCTGGCCGGCATCATGGGAGGCGAGCCCTCGGCGGTCTCCGGAAACACGCGCGACATTCTGTTCGAGGCGGCTTTCTTCCGTCCCACGGCGATTATCGGCAAGGCGCGGGCACACGGCTTGCGTACCGATTCGTCCCACCGTTTCGAGCGCGGGGTGGACCCACAGTTGGCAGTCACGGCGTTGGAACGGGCCACCGAGCTGTTGCTCTCCATCGCCGGAGGCAAAGCGGGACCGGTGGTGGACAAGGTGATCGAGGAGGAGATGCCGGTTCCGCCCCAAGTGACCCTGCGACGGGAAAGGGTGGAGCGCCTGCTGGGCATCTCCATTCCGGACGAGGAGATCGAAGAGATCCTTCTTCGGCTGGGCATGCGCCTGGAAGAGACGGGTTGGGGCTGGCAGGTGACCCCGCCCAGCGCCCGTTTCGACATCTCCATCGAAGCGGATCTGGTGGAAGAGGTGGGGCGCATCCACGGCTACGGAAACATTCCGGAGAATCTCTCCTCGGCGCCGGTGAGCATCCAGGGGCGGCCGGAAGGAGCTCTGCGGCTGGAACGGGTGAAGCAGTATCTGGTGGACCTTTCATTCCAGGAGGTGATCACCTACAGCTTCATTGCGCCGCAGATGGCGAGCCTGGTGACGCCCGGCACCAAGCCCATCCGCCTGGCCAACCCCATCTCCGAGGAGATGTCGGTGATGCGGGCGAGCCTCTGGCCCGGGCTGCTCACCACTCTCCAGTACAACCTGGCACGGCAGCAGGAGCGGGTGCGGCTGTTCGAAACCGGTCAGATCTTCCTGGAACAGGGCGATGAGATCCTGCAGCCGGAGATGCTGGGAGGGCTGTTATACGGCGGGCATGTGCCGGAGCAGTGGTGCGAGAAACCTCGCAAGGTGGATTTCTACGACCTCAAGGGGGTGGTGGAGTCGCTGCTGGCACTGGTGGATGTCCCTGAAGTCTTCGAGTTTCGTCCGGTGGAAGATCCTGCCCTACATCCGGGGCAGTCGGCGGTGGTGTTGCGGCAGGGCACCGAGGTGGGGCGCCTCGGCCTGCTTCACCCGGCCCTGCAGCGGGAGCTGGAGCTGCCCGGGGACGTCTATCTTTTCCAGCTGGAGTTGGCGGCGCTGCAGAACGGCAGGGTTCCTGCTTTCGAACCGGTGTCACGTTATCCGGCCATTCGGCGGGATCTGGCGATGTTGCTCCCCCGGGAGGTGACCTGGGCAGAGGTGGAGCGTTGCGCCCGGGATGCGGCACCGGAAATTGTGCGGGACATCCGGGTATTTGACGTCTATACTGGGGAAAATATAGACGCAAGTCTAAAAAGCCTTGCTTTGAGCTTGATTCTACAGGATTATTCGCACACGCTTACCGATCAAGAGGTGGATCGGGCGGTGGCGGCGGTGCGCGAGGCGCTGGAGGCCGCATTGTCAGCCAAGTTACGGGATTGAATGAAGAGATGTCGTTGACCAAGGCGAAGATGGCAGAGGCGCTGTTCGAAGAGCTCGGCCTCAACAAGCGGGAGGCAAAGGAGCTGGTGGAACTCTTCTTCGAAGAGATACGGGCGGCGCTGGAGAATGGTCAGCAGGTGAAACTTTCCGGCTTCGGAAATTTCGACCTGCGGGAAAAGAATGCGCGTCCGGGCAGGAACCCGAAAACAGGTGAAGAAATACTCGTAAGTGCTAGAAGGGTAGTCACTTTTCGGCCAGGGCAAAAACTGAAAGCAAGGGTGGAAACCTATGCTGGACCCGAACAGCAGCAGCGTTGAACTGCCTCCCATACCGGGCAAGCGCTATTTCACCATCGGAGAGGTGAGCGAACTCTGCCAGGTCAAACCCCATGTGCTGCGCTATTGGGAGCAGGAGTTTCCCCAGTTGAAGCCGGTGAAGCGGAGAGGCAACCGCCGCTATTACCAGCGTCATGACGTGATCATGATCCGCCAGATCCGTAATCTGCTGTACGAGCAGGGGTTCACCATCAACGGCGCCCGTCAGAAGCTGGAAGGCGAGGATGCGCAACAGGACAAGAGCCAGAGCCATCAGATCATCCGTCAGCTGCTGGCTGAGTTGGAAGAGGTGGCGCGCATCCTGCGGTGAACCGTTGGCAGATTGACAACTTCTCCGCTTCCGCCTAACATTCCGGCTCCGTTCGGAGCGTAGCGCAGCTTGGTAGCGCACCACAATGGGGTTGTGGGGGTCGGAGGTTCGAATCCTCTCGCTCCGACCAACAAAAACCAAAGGCCCGTCGGTCAATGCCGCCGGGCCTTTTTTATTATCCCGTGCTCGCCCAGGGTTCGTCTGGCCCAATACTCTGGGCTATGATCCGGCTTGGCGATGACTCACTAGGAGATTGGAAAAATGGCTGCAGAAACGGCACGACAGGCATCGGAAGCTGCATCGCAACCGGTGGACGTGGTGGCTCAGGTGTCGGAGCTGATGGACCCGGACAAGTCCGCCCAGCTGATGGTGCAGGCCAAGGAGCTGGCGTTGCATTATGGCCCTAAGGTACTTGCGGCCATCGCCATCTTCTATGTAGGCAAATGGCTCTCCAAGTGGGCCAGGGGCCTCACCGTGCGCATGATGAAGAAGGCGGACATGGACCCCATGATCATCAGCTTCGTCAGCAGCATGGTCTATATCGGCCTGATGGTCTTCGTGGCGCTTGCCGCCCTGGGGCAACTGGGCATTCAGACCACCTCCTTCATTGCGGTGTTGGGTGCCGCCGGCCTGGCGGTGGGCCTGGCCCTGCAGGGATCCCTGGCCAATTTCGCGGCCGGTTTCCTGCTCATCATCTTCCGCCCCTTCAAGGTGGGGGACGTGATCGAGGCGGCCGGCGTCACCGGAAAGGTGGAATCGATCCAGATCTTCACCACCACGCTGCTCACCCCGGACAACAAGACCATCATCGTGCCCAATGCCAAGCTGGGCAATGACAACATCATCAACTACTCCACCCAAGAGACGCGGCGGGTGGACATCACCGTGGGCGTGGCCTACGACTCCGACCTCAAGAAAGTGCGGGAGGTGCTGGAAAGGATCGTGCGCGAGGACAGCCGTATCCTCGAGGATCCGGCGCCCTTGGTGGTGGTGGGCGAGCTGGCGGACAGCAGCATCAACTTTTTCGTGCGTGTCTGGGTGAAGAGCGCCGACTATTGGAGCGTCTTCTTCGATGCCAACGAGACCATCAAGAACCGGCTGGACGAAGCGGGCATCGAGATTCCCTATCCCACCATGGACGTGAACCTGCGCAAGGTCGAACAGCCGGCCTGACGCAAGCGGCATTGGAACATGCTCACCATCCTCCTCCTGCTGTTTCAGGCGGTGGGGTTCCTGAGCTCCATCCACGCCATCCTCAACACCCGTACTGCCCAGGGAGCCATCGCCTGGGTGGTGAGCCTGAACACTCTGCCGGTGCTCACGGTCCCCATCTACTGGGTGTTCGGGCGCAGCAGGTTCGAGGGCTACGTCAATGCCCTCAAAGATCATGATCTGTTGATGGCGGGAGAGAGGGAGGCGGCCCACCGCTCTTTTCAGAAATTCGTTCTGGAGGAGCCGGACCATTTCCCCGAGTATCGGGCCATCTGCAAGCTGTCCCTCTCTCCTTTTCTGCGGGGAAACCGGGTACACCTGCTGGTGGATGGACGGGCCACCTATGATGACCTGGAAGCAGGCATCCGCCGCGCCGAGTCCTATGTGCTTTTCCAGTTCTACATTCTGCGTGCGGATCGTAGTGGCACCCGCTTCATGGATCTGTTGGCGGAAAAGGTGAGCCAGGGGGTGTCGGTCCACGTACTCTATGATGAAATCGGCAGCCACCAGCTTCCCTCTGCCTGGTTGGAACGATATCGGGAAAAGGGAATCCGGGTCATCCCTTTCAATACCACCCGCGGACCACGCAACCGCTTCCAGCTCAACTTTCGCAATCATCGGAAGATCGTGGTGGTGGATGGCCGCGAGGCCTGGATTGGTGGATTGAACATCGGCGACGAATACCTGGGTGCGGATCGCAGGCTTTCACCCTGGCGGGATACCCACCTGCGCGTGGAGGGACCGGCGGCGCTGGTGGCGCAGTCCATCTTCTGGTCTGACTGGTACTGGGCCGACCAGGCGCTGTTGCGCCATTTGAGCTGGCAACCCCAAGAGGCGGGTGGCGAGGATGGAGGGCAGGATATCCTGGTTTTGGGATCGGGCCCTGCGGACGAGCTGGAGACCGCCAGCCTGTTCTTCACCACGCTGATCAATTCAGCGAGAAAGCGGATCTGGATCGCCACCCCCTACTTCGTTCCCGACGAGGCCACCCAGGTGGCTTTGTCGCTGGCCCTGTTGCGAGGGGTGGAGGTGCGCATACTGGTGCCCAGGCGCAACGACAACTGGTTCGTCCATCACGCCGCTTTGGTCTACCTTTCCCGGTTCTCCACCATGGGGGCCATGGTGCACTATTATGAGGAGGGATTCATGCACCAAAAGGTGGTGCTGGTAGATGATCAGGTCGCCTTGGTGGGCACGGTGAATTTCGACAACCGTTCCTTCCGTCTCAATTTCGAGGTGACTGGAGCAGTGGCCGACAGGAAGTTCGCGACCGAGGTGGAGCAGATGCTGCGGCGCGACCTGGCCCGATCCACCCAGATGGGACGCTTCGAGCTGAGCAGGGCCCCTTTCATGCAACGACTCAAGGCCCGTGCCTGCGCGCTGCTGGCGCCAGTATTGTGAGCAGGCTCATCCAGTCCACCGGCTTCCTTGCGTTGCTGCTTCTGGGCGGCTGCGCCCGCTTGCCACAACAGCTGGATCTTCCGCCCACCACCGCGTTCGAAGCGGTGGAGGACACTCCGCTCGGAAGAGCCTGGCGCAGTGATCCTCATAGCCGTCAGGGGTTGTCCTCTTTCCACCTGCTGGGTAACGGCCTGGATGCCTTCGTGGCTCGTGCCGTCCTGGCGCAGGTGGCCGCCCGCAGCATCGACCTGCAGTACTACATGATCCACGACGATCATGTGGGTACGCTATTGATGGAAAAGGTGCTGGAGGCCGCCGATCGGGGCGTACGGGTGCGCATTCTTCTGGATGATATCGACGAGGGGCACCGTGATTTCAAGCTGGTGGCCTTCGACCGGCATCCGAATATCGAGGTGCGCATCTTCAACCCCTTCGGGCGCAATGTCTCCCGCCTCTGGCAGTATATCTCCGGCTTTGGGCGGCAGACGCGAAGGGCCCACAACAAGTCCTTCACGGTGGACAACATGGCCACCATCCTGGGTGGCCGTAACATTGGTGACGAGTATTTCGAGCGGGACCCTGAGCTGGCGTTCCAGGATCTGGACGTGCTGGGCATCGGTCCGGTGGCCAAGGAGGTCTCCCGTTCTTTCGATCTGTACTGGAACCATCCTTTGAGTTATCCAGCGCGTAGCCTGGCCATCAGGCTGCCCACGGAGGCCGATTACGTCCGGCTGCGCAAGCAGTTCGAGAAAAGGGCAAGCCAGTATCGCCGCTCCCCCTATGTGGAGCGGTTACGCAATTCGGTTCTGGCCCGGAAGCTGCGAGCCGGACAGGTGGATTACACCTGGACCCGGGCCGAGGTCTTTGCGGATCCGCCGGACAAGCTCCTTCAACCGACCAGTCAGGCCGATTCCCGCATGATGCGGCAGCTGCTGCCTCACCTGGAGTCGGCGCAGCGGGAACTCGTCGTCATCTCCCCCTATTTCGTACCGGGCAAGGAGGGGGTGGCCTTTTTCCGCAAGTTGCGCAACCGTGGGGTCCGGGTGCGCGTCCTTACCAACTCCCTGGCCTCCACCGATGTCAGCCTGGTCCATGCCGGATATATCCGCTATCGCAAGGCCTTGCTGCGCATGGGGGTAGAGCTTTGGGAACTGAACCGGATCACCACTCCAGAGGAGCGCAAGGAGATGAGCGAGGGATACGTTGGGAAATCCCGCTCCAGCCTCCATGCCAAGGCATTCGTGGTGGACCGTGATGCGCTCTTCATCGGTTCGCTGAATCTGGATCCTCGTTCTGTGGTACAGAACACCGAAATCGGGGTGTGGATCGAGTCTCCCGAACTGGCCGGGGGGGTGGCGGAGGAGTTTCAGCGGCGGATTGCCCGGGAGGCTTTCCGCTTGGAGCTGGTGAAGGATCCGAAAACGGGGCAGGAAAGGATCCTCTGGCATGGCTGGGAAAATGGCCGGGAGGTCACTTTCGACCAGGAGCCACATGCCGGTTTCTGGCGTCGCTTGGGGGTTTTCCTGGTGCGGTGGCTGCCCATCGAGTCCCAGATCTGAAAAAGAACCCGCGCTGCATGGGATGCAGGGTGGGTTCCATGCTTTCCGACTTTCGTTGCCCGTAGGTCGGGCTTCAGTCCGACATCCAACTTACATGTCGTCGGGTTGAAGCCCGATCTAACAGTGGGTTCCCCGTGCCTCTGTGGTGAATTTTCACACGGCAGCGGACGGGTCAGTGGACATGGCCGTGGGCCAGCTCCTCCTGGGAGGCCTCCCGCACCGAGTCCACGGTGACGTCGAAGTGCAGTACCTGGCCGGCCAGCGGGTGGTTGGCGTCGATCACCACGGTGTCGTCGTTCACCTCGCGCACGGTGACGTGGTGCACGTTGCCGTTGCCGTCGTCGGCCTGCAGGGTCATGCCGGGAGTCAGGTTGTCGATGCCGGCCACGGCGCTGCGGGGGATGGTCTGGATCATTTCGGGGTTGATCTCGCCATAGGCGTCCTCCGGCTGGATGGTCACCTGTAGGCTGTCACCTGCTGCCTTGCCCTCCAGTGCCTGCTCCAGGCCGGGGATGATGCCGTGGTGGCCGTGCAGGTAGCTCAGGGGAGGGTGCCCTTCCGAGGAGTCGATCACCTCGCCCGCGTCGTTGGTCAGCTTGTAATGGATGGAAACGACGCGATCTTTTTCGATGTTCATGCTCTGTTCCTGTATTGCGGTTACAAAAAAGCACGAGCAGCAGTTGCTCGTGCAGTCACATGATACAGCATTGGGGAAAACGATGTTCGTTGGTGCCCTCACCCCTAACCCTCTCCCGCGAGCGGGAGAGGGTTAGGGGTGAGGGGATCAAATGGCCTTGGCCTGCGCCTCGGCATTGCCGATGTAGGTGGCGGGGGTGAGGGCCTTGAGCTCTTCCTTCGCCTGCTCGGGCAGTTCCAGGGTGTCGATGAAGGCCTGCATGCCCGCCTGGTCCACGCGGTGGCCGCGGGTGAGGGCCTTGAGTTTCTCATAGGGCTCCTCGATGCCGTAGCGGCGCATCACCGTCTGGATGGGCTCGGCCAGCACCTCCCAGTTGGCGTCCAGGTCGGCCAGCATGCGCGCCTCGTCGGCCTCCAGCTTGCCTAGGCCGCGCTGCAGGGAGTTGAGGGCGATGAGGGTGTAGGCGAAGCCCACCCCCATGTTGCGCAGCACCGTGGAGTCGGTGAGATCCCGCTGCCAGCGGGAGACGGGCAGCTTCTGGGAGAGGTGGCCGAAGACCGCGTTGGCCAGCCCCAGGTTGCCCTCGGCGTTCTCGAAGTCGATGGGGTTGACCTTGTGCGGCATGGTGGAGGAGCCCACCTCGCCGGCCATCGTCTTCTGTTTGAAATAGCCCAGGGAGATGTAGCCCCAGATATCCCGGCAGAGGTCGATGAGCACGTTGTTGAAGCGGCTGATGGCGTCGAACAGCTCGGCCATGTAGTCGTGGGGCTCGATCTGGATGGTGTAGGGGTTCCACACCAGCCCCAGGCTCTCGACGAACCGTTGGGCGTGGCGCGCCCAGTCGATCTCGGGATAGGCGGCCAGGTGGGCGTTGTAGTTGCCCACGGCGCCGTTGATCTTGCCCAGGATGGCGGTCTCCACCACCTGTTCGCGCTGGCCGCGCAGCCGGTGGACCACGTTGGCCAGCTCCTTGCCCATGGTGGTGGGTGAGGCAGGTTGGCCGTGGGTACGGGCCAGCATGGGGGTGCCGGCCAGCTCGTGGGCCATGTCGCGCAGCCGGTTGATCACCTCGTTCATCTGCGGCACCAGGATGGCGTCGCGCCCCTCGCGCAGCATAAGGGCGTGGGAGAGGTTGTTGATGTCCTCCGAGGTGCAGGCGAAATGGATGAACTCGCTGACCGCCTCCAGCTCCCTGTTGCCGGCGATCCGCTCCTTGAGGAAGTACTCCACCGCCTTGACGTCGTGGTTGGTGGTGCGCTCGATGTTCTTCACCCGGCGGGCATCCTCCTCGGAGAAGTGCTCCACGATGCCGTCCAGCAGGTTGCGGGCGTGCTCGCTCAGGGGCGGCACCTCCTCGATCTGGGGGTGGTCGGCCAGCGACTGGAGCCAGCGCACCTCCACCAGCACCCGGTGGTAGATGAGGCCGTACTCGCTGAAGATGGGCCGCAACGCCTCGGTCTTGCCGGCGTAGCGGCCGTCCACGGGGGAGATGGCGGTGAGGGGACTCAGGTCCATGGGTCGGTTTCTCTCAGGGTTGGTGATCCCCTCACCCCCGGCCCCTCTCCCTGGGGGAGAGGGGGGATGCTCCCTCTCCCCCAGGGAGAGGGTTGGGGTGAGGGGATCAAAAAAATACAAATACCATTCAAACCGCGGCGATGCGGTCCAGCGCCTTTTCCAGGTTCTCCATGCTGGTGGCGATGGAGAGTCGCATATGGTGGTGCAGGCCGAAGGCGGTGCCCGGCACCACCGCCACGCCCGCCTTATCGATGAGGAACTCGGCCAGCTCCAGGTCGTCCTTGACGCCGTCGATGCGCTCGATCATCCCTTTCACCGAGGGGAAGACATAGAAGGTGCCGTCGGTGGGCAGGCACTCCACGCCGTCGATGGCGTTGAGCCGCTCCACCACGTAATCGTGCCGCTTCCTGAATTCCACCAGCATCTCCTGGATGCACTCCTGGGGTCCGTCCAGAGCCGCCTCGGCGGCGTACTGGGAGATGGAGCAGGGATTGGAGGTGCTTTGCGACTGCACCTTCTTCATCGCCTGGATGATCTCTGCCGGTCCGGCGGCATAGCCGATACGCCAGCCGGTCATGGAGTAAGCCTTGGAGACGCCGTTGAGCACCAGGGTGCGTTCGTACAGGTCGGGACAGGCATTGAGGATGTTGACGAACTCGCCCTGCCAGCGGATGTGCTCGTACATGTCGTCGGTGGCGATGAGGATGCGCGGATGGTCGCGCAGCACCTCACCCAGGGCGGCCAGCTCCTCCAGGGTGTAGGCCATGCCGGTGGGGTTGGAGGGGCTGTTGATGACGAACAACCTGGTGTTCTCGGTGATGGCCCCTTCCAGCTGCGCCGGGGTGATCTTGAAATGCTGCTCTGCACCGGCATGCACCAGCACCGGCGCCCCGCCGGCCAGGATCACCATGTCGGGATAGGAGACCCAGTAGGGGGCGGGGATGATCACCTCGTCGCCAGGATCGAGCAGCGCCTGGGCCAGGTTGAAGAAGCTCTGCTTGCCGCCGCTGGAGACCAGGATCTGCTCCGGGGCGTACTCCAGCCCGTTGTCGCGACGGAACTTTTCGATCACCGCCCGCTTCAAAGAGGGGGTTCCGTCCACCGGGGTGTACTTGGTGTGGCCGGCGTCGATGGCTCGCTTGGCCGCCTCCTTGATGTGATCCGGCGTGTCAAAATCGGGCTCGCCGGCACCCAGGCCGATGACGTCCTGTCCCGCCGCACGCAGCTCCGCGGCCCGCGCGGTGATGGCCAGGGTGGGGGAGGGCTTGACTGCCTGCACCCGGCTGGAGAGCTTGGTATGCATGTCTGACTGTTGTCCTGTTGTTGTCCATGCTTCTCGGGAGGGTTGCTATCATAGCCCAAGCCACCCGAGGTAAAAATCCCCAGTGTCCAGAGAATTCCAGCTCGTATCCGACTTCCAGCCCAGCGGCGATCAGCCCACCGCCATCGCCTCGCTGGTGGAGGGGCTGCGCGCCGGCGAGGCGGGCATGACCCTGCTCGGCGTCACCGGCTCGGGCAAGACCTTCACCATTGCTAACGTCATCGCCGAGCTGCAGCGGCCCACCCTGGTGCTGGCGCCCAACAAGACCCTGGCGGCCCAGCTCTACGGTGAGTTCCGCGAGTTCTTCCCACGCAACGCGGTGGAGTATTTCGTCTCCTACTACGACTACTACCAGCCCGAGGCCTATGTGCCCGCCACCGACACCTTCATCGAGAAGGACGCCTCCATCAACGAGCACGTGGAGCAGATGCGCCTGTCGGCCACCAAGGCGATCCTGGAGCGCCACGACACCATCATCGTGGCCACCGTCTCCTCCATCTACGGCCTGGGCGATCCCCGCCAGTACATGGCCATGCTGCTCCACCTGGTGCGCGGCGACACCATGGACCAGCGTGCCATCCTGCGCCGCCTGGCGGAGATGCAGTACAAGCGCAACGACCTGGAGCTGGCGCGCGGCACCTACCGGGTGCGTGGTGACGTCATCGACATCCACCCGGCCGAATCGGACGACGAGGCGGTGCGGGTGGAGCTGTTCGACGACGAGATCGAGTCCATCGCCCTGTTCGACCCCCTCACCGGGGAGGTGCTGCGGCGGGTGCCGCGCTACACCGTCTATCCCAAGACCCATTACGTCACCCCCCGCCAGGCCATCCTCGAGGCGGTGGACCGGATCAAGGCGGAGCTGAAGGAGCGGCTGGCGCAACTGCGCGACGCCAACCGGCTGCTGGAGGCGCAGCGGCTGGAGCAGCGCACCAACTTCGACCTGGAGATGATGCTGGAGCTGGGTTACTGCTCCGGCATCGAGAACTACTCCCGCTACCTCTCCGGGCGCGCCCCCGGCGAGCCGCCGCCCACGCTGTTCGACTACCTGCCAGACGACGCCCTGCTGGTGGTGGACGAGTCCCACGTCACCATCCCCCAGCTCGGCGCCATGTACAAGGGGGACCGCTCGCGCAAGGAGACCCTGGTGGAGTACGGCTTCCGCCTCCCCTCAGCCCTCGACAACCGCCCCCTGCGCTTCGACGAGTTCGAGGCGCGCGCCCCCCAGACCATCTACGTCTCCGCCACCCCGGCCGAATACGAGATCGCCCACTCGGGCGAGGTGGTGGAGCAGGTGGTGCGCCCCACCGGCCTGGTGGATCCCGAGGTGGAGGTGCGTCCCGCCAGCACCCAGGTGGACGACCTGCTGTCGGAGATCAACGCCCGCGTGGCCCAGGGCGACCGGGTGCTGGTGACCACTCTCACCAAGAAAATGGCCGAGGATCTCACCGACTACCTGCTGGAGCACGGCGTGAAGGTACGCTACCTCCACTCCGACATCGACACCGTGGAGCGGGTGGAGATCATCCGCGACCTGCGGCTGGGCGTCTTCGACGTGCTGGTGGGGATCAACCTGCTGCGCGAGGGGCTGGACATGCCCGAGGTCTCCCTGGTGGCCATCCTCGACGCCGACAAGGAGGGCTTTCTGCGCTCCACCCGCTCCCTGATCCAGACCATCGGCCGCGCCGCCCGCAACGCCCGCGGCAAGGCAATCCTCTACGCCGACACCGTCACCGGCGCCATGCGCCAGGCCATCGACGAGACCGAGCGGCGGCGTGCCAAACAGATCGCCTGGAACCAGCGCCACGGCATCAGCCCCGAAACCGTGCGCAAGAAGGTAGCCGACATCATGGAAGCGGGCGCGCCCGGCGCCGGCCAGCGGGTGCTTGCCCGGGTGGCCGAAGAGACAGCCACCTACGGCAACCTCTCACCCCGCGAACTGGCCCAGCGCATCGAGGCCCTGGAGGAGCAGATGTACGAGCACGCCCGCAATCTGGAGTTCGAGGAGGCGGCCAGGATCCGGGACCAGATCCGGGAGCTCAAGGAGATGGGGCTGGTGGCCTGAGGTCGCCTGGCGGGCCGGCTGCAGCTCAATAGAACCTCCCAGGGGTTTTGTGGATTCTTTCAGGCAGTGGGCCCTTTCCGGGGGGATCTCACGGGACGTCCGAGGCCAGGGATGGCCGAGGCCGAGCGCACAGGGATGTGCTTGTAGCGGTCCCGTCAGATCCCCCCGGAAAGGGCTTCCTGCCTCCAGGTTCGTACCCGTGGGCAGGGTTGGGCTACAGCCGGCCCGCCAGGCAATGGCAGCTTCCCCGCCCGATTTTCGGTATCATTTCCCCAGGTTCCAAACCGGGGTGCGCCCATGGATCTCAACTTTCTCGAATTCGAACAGCCCATCGCCGAGCTGGAGGCGAAGATCAGCGAGCTGCGCCTGCTGGGCGATGACGCGGAGATCAACATCCAGGAGGAGATCGAGCGCCTGGAGGAGAAGAGCCGCAACCTCACCGAGTCGATCTTCTCGGGGCTCACCCCCTGGCAGATCTCTCAGCTCGCCCGCCATCCTTTGCGCCCCTACACTCTGGATTACATCAAACGTATCATCGACGACTTCGAACCGCTCCACGGCGACCGCGCCTTCGCCGACGATGCCTCCATCGTCTCCGGCATCGGCCGCCTCGACGGCCGCCCGGTGATGGTCATCGGCCATCAGAAGGGGCGGGATACCAAGGAGAAGCTCAAGCGCAACTTCGGCATGCCGCGGCCGGAGGGCTACCGCAAGGCGCTGCGAATGATGGAGACTGCCGAGCGCTTCAAGCTGCCGGTGCTCACCTTCATCGACACCCCCGGCGCCTATCCCGGCATCGACGCCGAGGAGCGGGGCCAGAGCGAGGCCATCGCCCGTAATCTGCGCGAGATGGCGGGCCTGCGCACGCCCATCGTCGCCACCGTCATCGGAGAGGGAGGGTCCGGAGGAGCCCTAGCCATCGGGGTGGCGGACCGGCTGCTGATGCTGGAATATGCCACCTACTCGGTGATCTCTCCTGAGGGCTGCGCCTCCATCCTCTGGAAGAGCGCTGAAAAGGCACCCCAGGCGGCCGAGGCCATGGCCATCACCTCCAGCCGTCTGAAAGAGCTGGGGCTCATCGATGAGATCGTGCCCGAGCCCCTGGGCGGCGCCCATCGCGATCCCGACGAGATGGCCGACACCCTCAAGGGAGCGCTGGTGGCCGCCCTGGGAGAGCTCGAGGGCAGGGCTCCCGAAGAGTTGCTCCAGTCCCGTTACGAGCGGCTCATGTCCTACGGTGTCTACAGCGAGCAGTAGGAGGCTGCGCGTGACGATTGTCGGGCTGAAGCCCGACCTACGAGAAGAGATCGCTGTAGGTCGGGCTTCAGCCCGACGACTCTGAGCCATGGCGGTCCCATTGCCGCAACGGCTGCTCAAAACCCTCCGCAGGCTGCCACGCCCCCAAGGTTACCTGGTGGCCCTCAGCGGCGGCCTCGACTCCACCGTTCTGCTCCACCTCATGGTCCGCCTGGGCGGCGAGCTGGAGGTGCCCCTGCGCGCCATTCATGTACATCACGGGTTGCATCCCGACGCCGAAAGCTGGTCGGCCCACTGCAAGGCGCTCTGCAAGCGGCTCTCGGTTCCTCTCTCCGTCGAGCGGGTGGAGGTGGAGAAGGCACCGCGCCGGAGCCTGGAGGCGGAGGCGCGCAAGGCGCGCTATCAGGCCATCGCCCGGGCGATGGGTGCCGGCGAGATGGTGCTTCTGGCTCAACATGGCGACGACCAGGCCGAGACGCTGCTGTTGCAGCTTCTGCGCGGTGCCGGCGTTGCGGGGCTGGCGGCCATGCCGCTTTTGCGCTCCTGGCACGGCGGGTGGCTGGCGCGGCCGCTGCTGGAAGAGACACGGGAGAGCCTGGAGGCATGGGCCGAAAAGGAGGATCTGGCGTGGCTGGAGGATCCTTCCAACCGCGACCGGCGGCACGCGCGGAACTATCTGCGCCATGAGGTGATACCCCTGTTGCGTCGCCGCTGGCCCTCTCTGGCAAAGACCATGGGTCGGTCGGCACGCCACTGCGCCGAGGCGCAGGGGTTGCTGGAAGAGCTGGCTGTCTGCGATCTGGTGACGGTGGCCACGGTCAACCCATGGCAGCTGAAGCTGCCGCCCCTGGCGCGTCTTTCGTCGGCGCGGCTCAGAAACCTGTTGCGTCACTGGATGGCGAACCGGGGTGTGATGGCGCCTCCGGAGGAGGTGCTGGCTCGGGTGGAGCGGGAGCTTCTGCCGGCACGCACTGACGCGATGCCCGAGATCCACTGGGGCGGTGGTGCGCTGCGCCGGTTCCAGGGTCGGCTCTACCTCTTTCCCGGGCCTTTGCCGGAAGTCTCGGGAGAAGTGAGGTTTCGCTGGCAGGGGAGGGCGGCGCTGGCGTTGCCTGACGGCCTGGGCAGGTTCGAATTGGTGGGAGAACCGCCGTCGTGGTTTCCCGCAGAAGGAGCGGAGGTAGGCTTCCGCCAGGCCGGGCTTCGTTGCCGCCCTGCCGGCCACGTCGGCAGCCGCAGCTTCAAGCAACTCTGTCAGGAATTGGGCATTCCGCCTTGGCTGCGGTCTCGGCTACCCCTGGTGTGGGTGCGGGGGGAGCTGGCGGCGGTGGGGGACTACAGCCTTTGCCAGCCTTTCGCAGGGAAGATGCCTTTCCGGTGGGAGCGGCCGGACTGGTTGATGTGAGGTGTGATCTTGGAACCTGCAGGAGCGGCGTCCCCGCCGCGAACCCTGGTGGGCTGAATGGTTTCGTTGTTCGGCGCGGGGACGCGCCTCCTACGGTGAAACCCGTGGCGTGCGCCAGGCTTTTTCCGTGCATTCAACGCGCTTTTCCATTTGACCTGCCCGGTTAATATCAGTACTTTACGATGTTTCGATCTGTGGCCGGCGAGATGCCGGAGAACCTGGTTTTCTGGAGGTGGACAAGGTGGAACTGAGTGGCGCGGAAATCGTTGTCCAGGCGCTGATCGACGAGGGCGTCGAGTACATCTGGGGTTATCCCGGCGGCGCCGTGCTGCACATCTACGACGCCCTCTTCCAACAGAAGAAGATTCGTCACATCCTGGTGCGCCACGAGCAGGCCGCCACCCACGCGGCGGACGGATACGCGCGGGCCACTGGCAAGCCGGGTGTGGCGCTGGTCACCTCGGGCCCAGGTGCCACCAACGCGGTGACCGGCATCGCCACCGCCTACATGGACTCCATTCCCATGGTGGTCCTCACCGGGCAGGTGCCCACCCCCTTCATCGGCAGCGACGCCTTCCAGGAGGTGGACATCACCGGCATCACCCGCCCCTGCGTGAAGCACAACTTCCTCATCAAGCGGGTGGAGGACATCGCCGAGACCATCGCCAAGGCCTTCTACATCGCCACCACCGGGCGGCCGGGACCGGTGCTAATCGACATCCCCAAGGATGTCACCGATCCCAACGTGCGCATTCCCTACGAGTATCCCAAGAAGATCTCCATGCGCTCCTACAAGCCGGTGGAGAAGGGCCACCCGCGCCAGATCCGCAAGGCGGTGGATCTCATGGTGAAGGCCCGGCGGCCGGTGATCTACACTGGTGGCGGCGTCATCCTGGGCGACGCCTCGGACGAGCTGCGCCAGCTGGTGGAGATCACCGGTTTTCCCGTTACCCACACCCTCATGGGGCTGGGGGCGGTGCCTGCGTCCGACAAGCGTTTTCTGGGCATGCTGGGCATGCATGGCACCTACGAGGCCAACATGGCGATGCACGAGTCGGATCTCATCATCGCCATCGGTGCCCGTTTCGACGACCGCGTCACCGGCAAGCTGGCCAGCTTCTGCCCGCACGCCAAGATCATCCACGTGGACGTGGATCCGGCCTCCATCTCCAAGAACGTGAAGGTGGACGTGCCCATCGTCGGCCAGGTGAAGCCGGTGTTGCGTGACATGGTCAAGGTGCTCAAAGAGCGCAAGACCAAGCCCGATGCCAAGGCGCTGGCGGCCTGGTGGGAGCGCATCGAGGGCTGGCGCGCGGTGGAGTGCCTCAGGTACCCGCAGTCGGACAAGGTGATCAAGCCCCAGTATGCCATCGAGCTGCTGGCCAAGGTGACCAAGCGGCGCGACTTCTATCTCACCTCGGACGTGGGGCAGCACCAGATGTTCGCCGCCCAGTTCTATCCCTTCGAGAAGCCACGCCGCTGGATCAACTCGGGCGGCTTGGGCACCATGGGCTTCGGCCTGCCGGCGGCCATGGGGGTGCAGCAGGCCTTTCCCAAGGCCACCGTGGCCTGTGTCACCGGGGAGGCGAGCATCCAGATGTGCATCCAGGAGCTGGCCACCTGTTCCCAGTACAAGCTGCCGCTGAAGATCATCCTGCTCAACAACGGCTACATGGGCATGGTGCGCCAGTGGCAGGAGCTCTTCTACGAGGGGCGTTACTCCCACTCCTATGTGGACGCGCTGCCCGATTTCGCCGCCCTGGCCGAGACCTACGGCCATGTGGGCATGACCATCGAGGATCCCGCCGATCTGGAGGCCGCTTACAAGGAGGCCTTCGGCATGAAGGACCGGCTGGTGTTCATGAACGTGCTGGTGGATCCCGAGGAGAACGTCTATCCCATGATCGAGGCGGGCAAGGGGCATCACGAGATGCACATGTCGCCCTATCTCACTGCGGAAAGGGAGCTGGCCTGATGCGACACATCATTTCGGTACTCATCGAGAACGAATCGGGCGCGCTGGCGCGGGTGGCCGGGTTGTTCGCGGCCCGCGGCTACAACATCGAGTCGCTGACGGTGGCGCCCACCGAGGATCCCACGCTGTCGCGCATGACCCTGGTCACCCACGGGGACGAGCGCATCATCGAGCAGATCGTCAAGCAGCTGAACAAGCTCATCGATGTGGTGAAGCTGCTGGATCTTTCCGATGGCCCCCACATCGAGCGCGAATTGATGATGGTGAAGGTAAAGGCGGAGAAGGGGATGCGCGAGGAGCTCAAGCGGCTGGCGGACATTTTCCGGGCCAACATCATCGATGTCACTGCCACCAGCTACACCATCGAGCTCACCGGTCACGGCCACAAGCTGGATGCCTTTCTGGAGGCGGTTCCCGAGGAGGTGATCATCGAAGTGGTGCGCTCCGGCCCTCTGGGAATCTCTCGCGGTCCCAAGGGGCTGGGGCTCTGACCCACTCGCTCACCCAATTTCCGGAAGTTTTTTCACATCAAGACAAACAGGTAAACCATGAGCATCAATATCTGCTATGACAAGGACTGCGACCTATCGCTGATCCGCAGCAAGAAGGTCACCATCATCGGTTACGGTTCTCAGGGGCATGCCCATGCAAACAACCTGAAGGATTCGGGAGTCGATGTGGTGGTGGGGCTGCGTTCCGGCTCCCCCTCTGCGGCCAAGGCGGAAGCGGCTGGACTCACCGTGAAGCCGCTCGACGAGGCGGTGAAGGGAGCCGATGTAGTCATGGTGCTGGCACCGGATGAGCACCAGGCAGCCCTCTACCGGGCCGTAATCGAGCCCAATATCAAGGAAGGGGCCGCGCTGGCCTTTGCGCACGGATTTGCCATCCACTACAACCAGATCGTGCCTCGCGAAGATCTGGATGTGATCATGATCGCTCCCAAGGCACCGGGTCACACGGTGCGCAGCGAGTTCGTCAAGGGCGGTGGCATTCCGGATCTGGTGGCGGTCTACCAGGACGCATCTGGCGAGGCGCGTGCCATTGCGCTCTCCTATGCCTCTGCCATCGGTGGTGGCCGTACCGGCATCATCGAGACCACCTTCAAGGACGAGACCGAGACCGACCTTTTCGGTGAGCAGGCGGTGCTCTGTGGAGGTTGCGTGGAGCTGGTGAAGGCGGGCTTCGAAACCCTGGTGGAGGCCGGCTATGCACCCGAGATGGCCTACTTCGAGTGCCTGCACGAGCTAAAGCTCATCGTCGACCTGATGTATGAGGGCGGCATCGCCAACATGAATTACTCCATCTCCAACAATGCGGAGTACGGTGAGTATGTCACCGGCCCCAAGATCATCAACGAGGAGAGCCGCAAGGCGATGCGCGAGGCGCTGAAGAACATCCAGAATGGCCAGTACGCCAAGGACTTCATCCTCGAGGGACAAGCCAACTATCCGTCCATGACCGCTTACCGCCGCCTCAACGAGGAACATCCCATCGAGGAGGTCGGCAGCAGGCTGCGTGCCATGATGCCCTGGATCAAGAAGATCGTGGACAAGAGCAAGAACTGAGCCGATATCGAGCCGAGCTGGATACATTCCGCCTCCTCCCCGAGGGAGGGGGCGGAATCGGGGATCCGTGGCCGGAAGGCCGCTCCCCGGGCCCCCGATAACAGGTGGGAGAGAGTGGTCTGAGAACGGCGTGCGCAGTTTGCTCGAAACGCGCGTTTCCGCGTCCAATCAATAAATCCAGCCTTCGTTAGTGGGACCCATGCGCGGGTACTCGGCTCCTTTCGGAATGGTGAAAGGTTCGTTCGCGGAAAAGCGGGTGAGGGGCAACACCAGCAGCTCCGGGCGACTGGCGCGTCGCCCGATGGTGGTGAGGCGCAGCACCGCATCCAGGTAACCGTCTCCATTCACATCCGCATAATCCACCGAGAGTATCCGGTAGCCGGGGGCCCGCGGGTCCTTGCGGCAGACGATACCTTCCGGAGTGGGGTAGATGCTGCCGCGAAACACCCCGTTCTCGAACCGGCAGTCGTCGTTGTCCGCCTCCTGGGGATGGTGCTCCCGATGCATCATGAACATGGTGAAATCGGGCATGCCGGGCAGGGGCTCCGGGCAGCTCTGCGGGTCCCGCAACAGCACATAGAGATCGCACCCCGGGCGTAATGGCAGGTCTGCGATCCGGGCGTTCATGAAGTCGTAGTCGCTGACGAAATCCTTGTCTCCCCGATGAGGGTTCTGCTTCAAGTAATTGAGATAGCGGCAGTCGTCGTCCGCCTTCAGCCAGAGGCGGCGTTGTACCCGGTTGCCCCAGTGCCCCGCGCCCGCCAGTAGCCTGCTGTTGAGTTTCTTGCAGTCTCTAGGGATGACGAAGGTCTCCTCCTCGTAACGGGAGACGGGGAGGGTCAGTTCATATTCCTTCACCTTTTCACCGGTGTAAGGTGCTGCGAACCAGGGGGAGTCGGATCGATTGGGGGCTTCCGCCCATGCGGTCATCCAGGCTGGAAGGATGACGGATAAAAGAAAGAAGATGCGCTTCACGATCTTTGCCTCCTGGTCTTGATTCCTTGGGCATGTTGCCGGTTGATCATGCGGATCAGGCGTCGGGCCATGTCGCCGGCGAGGTTGGCGAAGATGCGGGCAGTGATGCGGGGTCGATGGCGCAGGTTGCGCTCGATGCTTTCCCGATTCAATACCAGCACCGTGCTCGGTTCCACCACCACCGCATCGGTCTTGCGTGGGATTTCCGCCAGCAACGCCACGTCTCCAAAGACGTCTCCCGGGCTGAATTGTTCCAGACGTTCGTAGCCTTTGCCGGGCAATGGCAGGCAAGCCTCCACCTTGCCGGTGAGCAGCAGGTAGAGTTCGTCGCTCTCGTCACCCTGATTGAACACATGATCCCCCTTCTGGTAGTGCTGAATGGAGCCGGAAAGAATGAACTGGCGGATCTGCCAGGGATGCAGTCCTTCGAACAGTGGGCTCTTTTCCAGGACCTGTTTTCTCAACTGCAGCGAGAGCAGGTCCCAGATGGTGACCAGGCGCAGGGAAGAGATGGCCAGAGGAGTGATGACGAAGTCGGCCAATAGGGCCATGAACAGCACCAGGGCTCCCAGCATGCCGAACTGCTCGATGGGCGGAAAGCTGGAACGGAGAAACACCAGGAAGCCGGCGATGAGCGCCAGCGATGTGGAGATTACAGGTAGCGCCTCGGAATAGATGGTCTGGTACATGGCGATGCCATGGCTCTTGCTGGCTTTGAGCTCCCGGTTGTAGCGCAGCATGAAGTGCAGCGTATCGTCCACGGCGATGCCGATGGCGATGGCAGCCGCCATGGTGGTGCCTATGTTGAGGGGCACGCCCAGGAATCCCATGAAGCCGAACATGACCACCACGGGAAACAGGTTGGGCAGAGTGGCCAGCAGTCCCACCCGAATTTCGGTGAAAAGCACGCCGATGATGAGGATGATGATCACCAGCAACAGGCCGATGGATTGCAGCTGGCCATCGATCATGGCCTGGGTGGCATACAGGGTGAGCACCGAGTCACCGGTGATGTGCGCCTGCAGGCCGGGATCCAGGTTTTCGTGGATGTATTCCTGCAGTTCCTGCAATACCTGCTTCAACTGCTCGCTGTCGTAGATGGCATGACGCACCAGGATGCGGGCCTCGCTGTAGTCCTTGGTGACATAGTTCTTCACCTCGTCATACTTGAGGAAGATCATCAGCTCCGTCACCGCGTCGTCGGATTCCGGCATCACTGGCTCATCCAGTTCCTGGAAGGCGCCATTCAGCAGGGAGAGGTAGTCGGCGAAGGAGGTGGTGGAGCGGGACCAGCCTTTCCGCTCGATGAACTGCTGAATCTTGGCCAGTTCCTCCAGGTAGCGCACCTTGAGAAAGGTGTCCTCGATACCAGAGTCCACCACGATGGAGAAGGTTTCCAGACCGGCGAGATCCCGGTTCACCAGATCGATGTGTTGGCGCACCGGAGAGTCGGATCCCAGACTGTCGATGACGTTGTGGTTGATGTGAATCCTGGGGATGCCGCTCATGGAGGCCAGGGTGAAGACCAGGAACAGCAATATGGTGGCCTTGCGGTGCCGCCAGAGAAAGTTCCAGTAGGCGCGAGCGATGCGGCGACTTTTCTCTCCATAGATCTTGGCTTTGCCGTCCAGCTGCCATTTGCCCGCGAGTGAAAGTATCGAGGGGATGAGGATGACGGTGGCCACGAAATTGAATAGGAGTCCCGTGGAGGAAACCAGACCGAACTGCCAGAGCACCTGGATCCGGCTCAGCCCCACCGAAAGAAAGCCCAGATAGGTGGTGGCGAAGGTGAGCAACACGATGGTGCCCATACGTCGAGCCATGTGTTTGAGCGCTTCCCGGGTGGCCAGTCCCTGTCGCTGTCCCTGGCGGAATTCGGACAACAGGTGAATATCCTCGGTGGAGCCCACGATCACCAGCAAAATGGGAATGATGGAGGTGACCACGTTCAGGGGAATGCCTGCCATGGCCATGAACCCTAGGGTCCAGAGGATGCTGAAGCCGGCGCTCAGCAGTGGCAGCAATATGTCGATGAGCTGGCGTAACAGCAGGAAGAGGGCGATGAGCAGGGCAGCGATGGCCAAAGGAAACAGTCGGGCCTGCTCTTGCCGGATGCGCTGCACGATCTCGCTGCGTACCTCGGGGAAACCGATGGTGAATACCTGATCGTAGTGACCTTGTAGAGGGGCGACCGCTTCATCCAGCGCATGGCTGACGGTCTCGTCGTCCCAACTTTCTTTCTTCAGGATGATGGCAGCGGCCATTACGTCTCGGATGGGTGAGACCAGCACGTTGCGCAGGAAAGGATTCTTGCGAGCCTCTTCCAGAACTTGCTGCTCCTCTTCAGGGCTCTGGGGCAGTTTGTCCAGATAAGGTTTCTTGTCCAGGTAACCCTCGACCGTCTTCACCCAAGGAACGCTGAACAGGCTTTCCACACGGTCCACGAAGGGAAGCTTCTCGATCTCGCCAATTGCCTCCTTCAGCGCTTTCAGCCGTTTCTGCTCTAGCAGACGGGGCGCCTGCAGATAGACCAGCACCGCCTGTTCATCGCCAAACAGCTCGCGCATGCGGTCATAGAATGCATGCTCCTCATCCTGTTGCACCAGCATCTCCTCTGCGGAGATGCGCACCTGGAGGTCGTCCAGCTTCCAAGAGAAGACCAGGGACAAAAGAAACAGGATTGCGAGGCCCACCATGGGGTGATCGGCAAAGAAAGAGAGTACGCGGTTCATCTGCGTTCAACCCGCCTGATCGAATCAGCCGTCGAGGCCCTGTGCTGAGCGCCACTGTGGGTGGGCATGGAGATCCTGATTTTTGCAGTCTGACGGAAGTCTACTATGGAAGGGGAACGGCGGTAAGGCTTGGTATCGTTGGCGTGCAGAAGCGGCAGGGTGGCTGGAGGGCAAGAAAAAATGTGACTCCGCACAAGAGATGAAAGGCGGGTGATGCAAAGGCTGGGTCCGCTCGCGGTCATGGCGCTATACTTGGTACCGTCATGACGGTACGGGACGAAGAGTTCGACGACAGGCAGGCCACGCCATCGGGGCACCGGGGAAGGGGCATCTATCTGTTGCCCAACCTGTTCACCACGGCGGCACTGTTTTCCGGTTTCTATGCCGTATTGGCTGCCATGAATGGTCAGTTCGAAAAGGCGGCGGTGGCCATCTTCATCGCCATGATCATGGATGGCCTGGATGGACGCGTGGCGCGGCTCACTCATACCCAGACCGCTTTTGGTGCAGAGTACGACAGCTTGTCCGACATGGTGGCATTCGGCCTTGCTCCTTCCTTGGTGATGTACGAATGGGCACTGCACTCCTTGGGCAAACCGGGCTGGCTGGCTGCGTTCATCTATACCGCGGGGGCCGCTCTGCGTCTGGCACGCTTCAACTCCCGCCTGGAAGTGGCCGACAGCCACTACTTCCAGGGGCTGCCCAGCCCCTCCGCGGCCGCCATCGTGGCAGCCAGTGTCTGGCTGGCAGTGGATCACGGGATCCGGGGGGAGGAGCTGGCCATCCTGGCTGGCCTGCTCACCGGCGGCTGTGGCCTCTTGATGGTGAGCAATGTCCGCTATCAGAGCTTCAAGCATATCGATTTCAAGGGCAAGGTACCCTTTTTCGTGGTGGTGGCCATCGCTCTGGCATTCGCGATCATCCTGGTACAGCCACCGCTGGTGCTGTTCTCCATGTTTTCCCTCTATGCGCTCTCCGGGCTGCTGGGCAGCCTGCGATCACTGCTGAAACGTTGAAGTAAGAGGGGTCGGCGCGGCAAGTGGCGCCGCTCTTGTCCCTGCTGTCGTCTTTCCAAACAGGCTTTCACCCGTATCCCGAGGAACCTTTTCCAGAGCCTCATGGAGCCTCCTGCCCAACTGTTTTTTTTCATGATTGTCGTCAAGGTGCACGCAGAAAATTGATGAAAAATGATGGTCATTGCCGGTTTTTAGCGGCAGTGAGGCGAAAACTAAGACATAAAAGCCTCGAAATACGATCGCACCAATAGGAGGGAATCATGAACTGGAATTCAAGGTTTTCTGTTTCTGCCTTGGCGGCCAGGGCGTTGCTTTTTGCAGGTTTGCTTCATTTCGGCAATATCGCCCATGCGGTACTGATCGACGACGAAGAGGTGCCGTTGCACCAGGTCTCGGCCCAGGAGTGCCGGCTTTGCCACATGGAAATCTACGAACAATGGAAAGGTTCCATGCATGCCAGAAGCACGGCTCTGGAGGATCCCATTCATCGCGCTTTCTACAAGAAAGTGGTGGGAGACCCCACTAAGGAAGGGGTGCGAATGAAGAACGGCAAGTACCCCGTATGCCTGAAATGTCATGCGCCCAATGCCGCCCAGGATGGCAAGACCAAGCTCGATGCCATGCCTGCCTACTCCGAAGGGGTCAACTGCCTGGTCTGTCATCGTCTGAAAAAGTTCAAGGGAACCCGCCTGCCCAATGGCAAGCTACGGTTGGGCATAGACGCTTATGAAACCGCAGAGGTCTGTCAGGGCCCTTCCGGCTTTCCTGCCTCTTTTTCCGAACACGCCAAGCGGGCAAATGAGCAGCGGGAGGGTGAAGAAGAGAAGGAGAACCCCCATCGAGTCCGACCTTTTGTCTCCGTGGATGATGAGGAGATGATCTTTCCCATAGAATCCAATCCTGACATTCTCAAGACGTCGGCCGCCTGCCTGGGATGCCACGACAAGCGTAACAACGCCCACGGGGTTCCCCTGTGTGCCACCGGCGACGAGTATGTGGCCGGCCGCACCCATGTGAGCTGTCAGTCCTGCCACATGCCCATGAGCGGCGGGTTTGCCGACCACAGCATGGGAGGCGGCCATGATCAGGCCATGTTGCGCCGCGCCCTGGTGATGAAAATGGACACCCACAAGGTCGGGGATCGGATCAAGACGGTCATTCAGATTCGTAACCAGCAGCCACATAAAGTTCCTACGGGTGCACCCTTCCGAAACATGGTTCTCAAGGTCACCGCGTATGACCGGGATGGCCGAAAGTTGTGGGAGAATTTCAAGAAACATCCCATCAAAGAGGATCCCAAGGCTTATTTCCACTATCAGCTGTTGGATGACAAGGGGAAACCTGTGCCACCTCCCAAGGCGAAGAAGCCTGGGAAAGATACGCGTTTGGAACCTTATGAGCGGCGCAAGCTGGAATACTCCATTCCAGCGAAGGGCGTGGCTGTGATCCGGGCCGAGCTCTACTACAACCTGCTCTGGCCCAGCTTGAAGAAGAAGCTGGACTTCCTGCCCAAACACCTCAAAGAGCCGAAGCTCATGGTATTTTCGGAAACGTATCTCTGATCCCGGCGTAAATTGGAGGTGGCCGGCTTTCCGGCCACCTCCCTGTTCCTCCTTCTCGATGAGCGCCATTTATGGGGCGGGGTTTCTCCGTCAGTGGACCATGAGGGAGGATCTCCGGGAATATTGAGAACTGTCGCTCCGAATGTACGCAGCGCGCGGCCAGCGAAGGCGGTCTCCCTTGGCAGCGTGGCGGGCCTGCGCTATAGTCGGCTTCTCACAGGCCGAGTCTCTGCAAGATGTGGGTTTCTCTCTACCACGGCTTCTTCCGCCCTCCGGTTTTCCGGTGCCGGCTTCTGCTGCCTGTCGGTCCGTTGCTGCCCTGAGGGGCAGTGATACGCACTCTGCCCTGGCGAGGGCCCCGCAAACGCAATCACCATCCCTGATCGAAACCATTTCTGGCCCCGTGGCATGCGGGGCGGAGTGACAGACCATGAGCAGTGACAAGTTGATCATCTTCGACACCACCCTCCGTGATGGCGAGCAGAGCCCCGGCGCCTCCATGACCCGGGAAGAGAAGCTGCGCATCGCCAAGAAGCTGGAACAGATGCGGGTGGATGTCATCGAGGCCGGATTTCCCATCGCCAGCGAAGGGGATTTCGAAGCAGTGAAATCGGTGGCGGAAACGGTGCGTGATTCCACCGTCTGCGGCCTGGCCCGGGCGCTGGAGAAGGATATCGACCGAGCCGGGGAAGCGCTGAAGCACGCTGCCCGCGCCCGTATTCACACCTTCATCGCCACCTCGCCCATTCACATGGAGCGCAAGCTGCGCATGACCCCGGACCAGGTGGTGGAGCAGGCGGTGTGGGCGGTGAAGCGCGCCCGGAACTACACCGACGACGTGGAGTTCTCCGCCGAGGATGCCGGCCGTTCGGAGATGGATTTCCTCTGTCGCATCGTCGAGGCGGCCATCGATGCCGGCGCCCGCACCATCAACATCCCCGACACCGTGGGCTACAATCTGCCGCACCAGTTCGGCGAGACCATTCGCACCCTCATCGAACGGGTGCCCAATGCCGACAAGGCGGTCTTCTCGGTGCACTGCCACAACGACCTGGGGCTGGCGGTGGCCAATTCGCTCTCTGCGGTGCTCAACGGCGCGCGCCAGGTGGAGTGCACCATCAACGGCTTGGGCGAGCGAGCTGGTAACGCAGCGCTGGAAGAGGTGGTGATGGCGGTGCGTACCCGGCAGGACGTCTTTCCCTGCGATACCGATCTGGACACCACCCAGATCGTGGCCTGTTCCAAGCTGGTTTCCAGCATCACCGGTTTTCCGGTGCAGCCCAACAAGGCCATCGTGGGCGCCAATGCCTTCGCCCATGAATCGGGCATCCACCAGGACGGCGTGCTCAAGCACCGCGAGACCTACGAGATCATGCGCGCCGAGGACGTGGGCTGGAGCCACAACCGGATGGTGTTGGGCAAGCACTCGGGTCGCAACGCCTTTCGTACCCGCTTGCGCGAGCTGGGGATCGAGTTCGAGTCGGAGGAGAAACTCAACGAGGCTTTCGCCCGTTTCAAGGCGCTGGCGGACAAGAAGCACGAGATCTTCGACGAGGACCTGCAGGCGCTGGTGTCCGAGACCGTGCATGAGACCTATGAGCCCCGCATCCGGCTGGTCTCTCTGCGGGTCTGTACCGAGACCGGCGAAACCCCCACTGCCGACGTGGTGCTCACCATCGACGGCGAGGAACGGGCGGTTTCGGCCTCCGGAGCGGGCCCGGTGGACGCCGCCTTCAAGGCCATCGAGGCGCTGGTCCAGACCGGTGCCCGGCTCACCCTCTATTCGGTGAACAACATCACCAGTGGCACCGACTCCCAGGGTGAGGTGACGGTGCGGCTGGAAAAGGACGAAACCATGGTCAACGGCCAGGGGGCCGACACCGACATCGTCATCGCTTCCGCCAAGGCATACGTCAACGCGGCCAACCGTTTGATGACCCCGCTGGAACGGGAGCATCCTCAGCTGGGTGATGTCTGACCCCGCGCTGGATCCCCGAGAGTCGCGGCGCCGGGCCTGCCTGGAGGCCATGGGCATTCCCTGCTACCTGCTGCGTAGTCCCCGGCAACAGTTGCCCTCACCCTCCGTCACCAGCCAGGAAACGCCGGTTTCCGCTCCGCAGACACAGCCAAAGCCAAAGGAGCCGTCCGTTGCGGAGATGGATTGGGATCAGCTGGAAGCGGCGGTGCGTGGCTGCCGGGGTTGCGACCTGCATGTCAGCCGCAAGCAGGCGGTGCTGGGAGTGGGGAAACGTGACGCGGAGCTGATGATCGTGGGGGAGGCGCCCGGGGCGGAGGAGGATCGCCTGGGGGAGCCCTTCGTGGGCCGGGCCGGCAAGCTGCTGGACAACATGCTGGCCGCTATCGGGTTGCATCGCGGCGAGGTCTACATCGCCAACATCCTGAAGTGCCGCCCGCCCGGCAACCGCAACCCCAGCGTTGAGGAGGCGGCGGCCTGCGCCCCCTATCTCCAGCGCCAGCTGGCGCTGGTGGCGCCACGGGTGATCCTGGCGCTGGGTGGAGTGGCGGCGCACAACCTGCTGGCCACGGAGGAGAGCGTGGGGCGGCTGCGGGGGCGGCTTCATCCGCTGCCGGGGGGCGAAGGAGAGGTCCTGGTCACCTATCACCCGGCCTACCTGCTCCGTCGCCCCGAGGAAAAGGCCAAGGCCTGGGCCGATCTGCAGCAGCTGTGGAGGCTGCTGCATGAATGAGCCGGTGCCGCTCCCGTTTTCCTTTCAGGTGCGGGCCATGCGGGAGCAGGACCTGGACCAGGTGTTGCGTATCGAGGAAGCCTCCTACCAACATCCCTGGAGCCGGGGGATCTTCCGGGACTGCCTCCGGGTGGGTTACCACTGCCGGGTCTATATACGAGAGGAAGAGATCCTGGGTTATACGGTCCATTCCGTGGCGGTGGGGGAGGCGCATCTGCTCAATCTCTGCGTGAGCCCGGCTCATCGCTCCCGGGGCCATGGCCGGGCCCTGTTGCGACATGTCCTGCAGGAGGCCGGGGAACAGGGGGCGCGGGTCCTCTTTCTGGAAGTGCGGGCTTCCAACCGGGTGGCGCAGGCGCTCTACCACTCGGAAGGGTTCAACGAAGTGGGGCGCCGGTTCGATTACTACCCGGCGGGGCAGGGGCGGGAGGATGCCCTGGTCTTCGCCCGCACCCTGGGGGAACATTCGACCATGGAGGAATGGGCAAATGCGTGAAAAGGCCTGGTGGCTGAAGACGATCGTGGTGTTGTTGCTGGGTGCGCTGGGTACTCTACTCTATTTTTCCGCGGCGGCCTATTTCAATGTCCTGGTGGTGCCCTTGATCACACCCGCATCTCCAGAACATGCACACAGCACCGTGGTGGCCGTGCTGGTGGCCATCTCTTTCGTGGCTGCCCTCATCGGCGCTTTCTTCAGTGTCTTTCTCTATGAAATGGTGGGGGGCGGCAGGCCGGTGTCGATATCGTTGCTGTTCGCCCTGCCTCCGGTGCTGTTCCAGCTCTATGCACTGACGGGGAGCCGCCTCTCCACGCCGATGGTCTCCATCTACCTGTTCGAGAACCTGGTGATCTGGCTGGCCTATCTGCTGCTGGCCCTGGCCGGAAACCGGGTCTGGAAGCGGTTTTTTGCTCCAGCCAGCCCGGAGAACTCACCGGAACCTCCGCAAGGCCAGGCCGGTTGAGCCCTGGCGATGGGCCGTCCCGTCGCCGGCTTCATTCCATGGAGGGGTCGTATTCACCCTTCCTTGCCAGGGAGTTCAGACGGGCCCGTTTGAGCAGCTCCTGCTGCGCCTTCTCCCGGTTCTCCTCCTTGCCCAGCCAGGCATGCAGCGCCGGCTGCTGCAGAGCACGGCCGTAGGAGATGCTCAGCTGCCAGGGCGCATTGCCACGCAGCCGGTTGATGGCATCGAGGTTGGCAGTGGCTTCCTCGGGGCCCTGTCCGCCGGACAGGAAGTTGATGCTGGGGACGGCAGCGGGAACCACCCGCTTGAGCACCTTCAGGGTCCATTCGGCAACCTCTTCCGGTTCCGCCCGCCGGCAATCCTTGCCTGGCAGCACCATGTTGGGCTTGAGCAGCATGTACTCGAAGCGCACCTTGTGCAGGTGAAGAGCATGAAAGACTTCGTGCAGAACCTGTTCGGTCACCTCGGCGCAACGCTCGGTGTCGTGGTCCCCATCCATGAGCACTTCCGGTTCCACGATGGGCACCAGCCCCTGCTCCTGGCAGACTGCGGCGTACCGCGCCAACACCTCGGCGTTGGCCTTGCGCCCCAGCAGGGTGGGGTTGTGGCGGGTGACGGGATAGACCTCGCGCCACTTGGCGAAACGCGCTCCCAGGCCGGCGTATCGCTGCAGCCGCTCCGTGAGGCCGTCGAGCCCTCGGGTGATCAGATCTCCAGGCGCGCCCGAGAGCGGCCCCTTGCCCTTGTCCACCTTGACCCCTGGCACGATACGCTGCGCCCAGGCCGCTTCCGGAATGGGCCGGCCGTCCTCCGTTTTCTGTTCCAGGGTCTCCTCGAACAGGATGATGCCGGAAATGTATTCGCCCAGCCCGGGCGTGGTGACCAGCAGCGAACGCCAGGCCCGGCGGGTCTCCTCGGTGGAGGGAACGCCGATGGGCTTGAAGCGCTTCTCCATGGTGGGCAGGCTCTCGTCAGCGGCGAGGATGCCACGGTGATCGTCCACCATGTCCTGGATGGTCTGTTGCAGCCGGCTTTCGGTATCCATGGGTTCTCCTCCTCCTGATGGTTTGCTCGTGTGTTTCAGTGCAATGGCACGCTGAGCACTTCGCACCGGGCGCGATTGAGCACGGAACGGGTGGTGGAACCGAGCAGCCGCGCCAGGCCCCGGCGGCCGTGGCTCCCCATGACGATGAGATCCACCTTCTGGGCCTCCGCGTAGGAAAGGATGGTGGCCGCGGCCGAGCCCAGCATCACCTCGATATTGGGAGATTGCAGTTTCAGTTCCCTGGCCCATTGCTGCAGCCGTTCCGCGGCGGCGTCCATGAGCGCGTCCTCGTACTCATAGGTCATGGGCACCACGGGGTCGTAGAAATCGTCGTAGAGCACGAAATCCTCCACCACGTGAAACAGGGTGAGGGAGGCGTGGTGCTCCCCGGCCAGCGCTGCGGCCCTTTTCAGGGCCCGCTCGGCGTGGGTGGAGAAGTCCACCGGAACCAGGATATGTTGCCAGGGACGGGGATATTCCTCCTCCTTTTTCTTTTTTAGGAAGGGTTCCCGTACCCAGTCCCAGGCTTCGGACAGCTGATCCGGGGTGAAGAAACGAACTTCTACATCGACGAAGGGCTTGGCCAGCAGGGTCAGCCACTTCTCCCAGCGGCTGTCGCCCACGATGGCGATACGCTTGAAGTTTTCCAAGTGGGAGCGGGTGAACTCGTAGTCGTCCTTGGCTGCCTCCTTGTCCCAGCCGTGAAAGTTTTCCAGCTCCAGCAGAAGGGAGATCTGTCCCTGTTCCCTGATCGCCTCCTCCAGGGTGGGCAGGAATTTTTGGTAATCGGCGTGAGTGAGCTTCCCCACCGCCTTGAAGGCTAATACACCGGGGACATTGACGGGAATGGGTTTGAACATCACGGTCTCCTGGCCTGGTTGAGGGACAGGACAATGATACTCCAGCCGGGAGCCGGCCTATTTGACGCCGAGCAGCACCGGGTCTCGTTCCAGGGGAGCTTGACTACAGCGGCTGGAATCGACCGCTCTGGCCGTCCAGTGCCTGGAGTTCGCCGGTGGCGACATCGAAATACCAGCCATGGAGTGCCAACTGGCCCGATTCCACCCGCTTCCGGATCCATGGAAAGGTGAGTAGATTGTCCAGGGAGGTGCGTACCCCTTCCTGCTCACAGAGGCGTAGTCGCTGTTCGAAATCGAGCTCCAGGGTCGGTGAGAGGGCCGTTTCCCGGGCGCGATGGGCGATCTCCATCCACTTCGAGATGAAGCGGTCTCTCTCGCCCGTTCCGTTTTCGCCAGTCATCAAAGCGCGAATTCCTCCACATCGGGCGTGCCCGAGAACAACGATATGCTGCACCTTCAGGCCACGCACGGCGAACTCCAGCGCCGCACTGGTCCCGTGCCAGGTCCCTTCTCCCTCGCAGGGTGGCACCAGGTTGGCGACATTGCGGATCACGAACATCTCGCCGGGGGGGCTGTCGGTGATGATGGCCGGGTCCACCCGGGAGTCGCAACAGCCTACAACGGCTACAGCAGGTGACTGGCCTTGGTTGGCGAGGGTCTCGAATTGCTGCCGGTGTTGCAGGAAATAACCCGAACGGAATCTGTGATAACCGGCGATCAGTTTGTCGATGGCATTCATAGGCAATAAAAAAGGGTTATGCCTTCACATAACCCTCTTCAACGAGAAATGGTGCCGAGGAGAGGACTTGAACCTCCACGGGGTTTCCCCCACTAGCACCTGAAGCTAGCGTGTCTACCAATTTCACCACCTCGGCAAGCATGACGGCGCTTGTCCCGTCACCTTGAGGCGCGAATTTTACCCCTTGGGTTCAGCTTGTCAACTGCGACCGCTGCCATTTTACGTGCCGCCTTGGCGCAAGGTCGTGCCTTCACCTGCCTTTTGTCAAGGAAGAGCAGGCCCGGAATTGCATAGCATCTGCGGAGTAACGCCCACGAGGAGGGAGAACCGTGATTTCCGATTTCCTGAGCAACGATCACCAGCATTGCGATCAGCTCTTCGCGGAGGCCGAACAGAAGGTGGCCTCTGGGGAGTGGGAGGCGGCCGATGAGGAATTCCAGCGCATGCGCGAGGCCATCGAACATCACTTCGAAATGGAGGAGCAGGTCTTCTTTCCCCGTTTCGAGGAGCTCACCGGAATGACCATGGGTCCCACCCAGGTGATGCGGCAGGAGCATGTGCAGATGCGGGATCTGTTCGACTCCATGGCCGGCGCGCTGGCAGCCAGGGACAGCGATGCCTACCTGGGGGACTCTGAAACCCTGCTCATCATGATGCAGCAGCACAACGCCAAGGAGGAGCAGATTCTCTATCCCATGCTGGACGCCCACCTGCAGGGGGAAGCAGAAGCGCTCTTGGAAAGGGCCCGCGATGTCGGTGGCTGAGCCCGGGGAAGGGGTGATCACTCTGGATGTGAGCGGGCTGGAACCCCCGGAACCGCTGGTCCATGCACTGGATGCCCTGCAAACCCTGCCACCTGGGCATTGCCTGCAGATGATTCACCGTATGCGCCCGGGGCTGCTCTATGGAGAAGCCGCGAAGCTGGGCTTCGACAGCGACACCCGGCGGGACCCGCAGGGCCAGTGCCGGGTCTTCTTCTGGCGCCGGGGAGACCGGCAGGCGGAGGCCACGGCCCGGCGGCTGGCGGCAGAGCACGCACTTTGGAGCGACCGGGAATGAGCAGGTATGCCGGACTCTCCCTTGCCAACACGCCACCGTTGGAGGTGCCGCTGCGCTTCTTCCTGCTCGCCCCCTGGTTTCTCGGTGCGGCCGGTCTTCTGCTGCTGACGGCCGATCCGGCGCAGTGGCTGAATCGCTGGACCCCCGCCTGGCTGGGGCTCACTCACCTGTGGGTGCTGGGATTCATGCTGGTGGTGATGCTGGGCGCGTTGCAGCAGGTGGTGCCCATCCTGCTGGGCAGTGCGTTGCCGGCGGCCGAAAGGGTGAGCCGATGGGGCCATCGGCTGATCGCTCCCGGCGTGCTCTTCCTGGTCCTGGGGTTGTTTATCGGATGCCGGCTCTGTCTGGGGGCGGCGGCGCTGCTGCTGCCGGCCGCGGTACTGGTGGTGGCCATCGCGGCACTGGTTGCCATCTCGCGATCTCTCTCCGAGCACCCTTCGAGATATTACCTGGCGCTGGCCCTGCTCGCCCTCATGGTCACCCTGGTATTGGGGGGCTGGCTGTTGCTAGGCCATCTGGGCTGGTGGCCCTTGCCCCGAGGTTTCACCGATCTGCATCTGACCTGGGGACTGCTCGGCTGGACGGTTCTCCTGGTAACCGGAGTGGCCTGGCAGGTGGTGCCCATGTTCCAGATCACGCCCCGTTATCCCGGCCTGCTGATGCGCTGGTTCGCGCCCCTTTTCTTCTTTGGGCTGCTGGTCTGGAGTGGGGGACGCTGGTGGCTGCACCGGCCCTGGCTGGAGCTGGCCGGGCAAGCGCTGCTCTCGGCACTGTTGATTCTTTTTGCCCTGGTCACCCTGTGGCTGCAGACCCGCCGCAGGCGCCGGATTCCCGATGCCACCCTGGACTTCTGGCGCCTGGCCATGGGGTCGCTGTTACTGGCCAACGGACTATGGTGGCTGCGGCTGGCCGGGATGGCGATTCCCGAGTTGCTGCCGGTTCTGGTCTTTGCCGCCGGTTTCGTGGGCTCCGCCATTCTCGGGATGCTCTACAAGATTCTGCCTTTTCTGGTCTGGCTGCATCTGACCAGCCGGGCCCAGGCGTTGGGCCTGGTACCCCGGGGGTTGCCCAACATGAACCAGGCGATCCCTTCGGCCCGGCCGCGTCTGCTGTTCCGTCTCTATCTGACTTGGCTGTTGTTGCTGTCCGGACTTTGCTGGTGGCCCCAGTGGGTTGCGCGCCCGGCGGGTGCGTTGTTGCTGCTGTTGGCCCTGTTGCTGGGGACGCACCTGCTTGGAGCAGTGCGCATTCATAAAAGCCACAGGGCGCGTCTGGAGAGGGAAGGGGGCGGGGGGTAGTTTTGTCTTTCCTCCCCGTTTGCCGCACACTGCTCTTCATGGAGCAAGGGATTGGCGGCTGATCGGCTGATGGCAGCGGAAATCGAGCAGTTGACCCGGCTGGTACTGGCCTGGGCCTGGCTGGTGGCCTGGATCCGCCTGGCACCAGCACTGGGCTGTGCGGGCGTGTTGGTGCTCATGGCGCCCGCAGTTATGGTGCTGGCCTGGAACATGCTCGAGCCGGCGCTGTTGCGAAGACGGGCCTTCGTGGCCCATTACCTGCGGCCGGAAGGCTGGCTTTGGCGGCTTCTGTCACGCAGGCTTCTGCTGTCGCTGTGGCAGATCCTGAAAGCCATGGTGCTGGTGGCGGTGATCCTGGTGGCCGCACTTCAATGGTCTGGCTGGATGCTGCTCCTGCTGGCGGGTGATCTCCTGCTGGCGCTGCTTCTCTACCGCCTGCTGCTGCGTTTTCTGGAGCGCCAGGCGCGCACGGAGGTGGCGGGCATCCTGGCGCGGCGTCTTCTGGTACGGGTCAATTTCCTGCTGCTCATTCCTGCCGTGACGCTGGGCCAGCTGCTCACAGGCCATACCGACTACCGCCCGCTGGGCTGGAGCGGCACCCTGGATCTGGCGCTGTCGCAGGTGAAAGTGGGCTGTGACCTGCTGGCCCCCTGGGTAAGGGCCGGCGCCGGGCAGGAGGCGATCGCCTGGCGTCTGATGCAGCTTGGAATGGAAGGAATCTCCAACCAGTACCTGGCGCTGGCGGCCTGGTTTCTTTTCCTGCTCACCTCCACCCTGGCCCTGTGGGGCTGGTCCCGGTTGCTGGCGGGTGCACTCATCGACCGCCTCGGTCTGGCTTTTCTGGCCGGGAAGCCCGGAAATGGCTGAACGTGTGCCCATCCCCTGGGGCTGGGTGGGTTTCTTCACCGCCCTGGTGGTTCTGACCCTGCTGGCGGCGCTGGGTCTGCTGCGCATGATGCAGCAGACCGCCGAACAGGAGGGTGAACTGGACAGCACACCGGTCTGGCGGGTGATGGTTCATGGTGAGGTGCATCTATTGGACGAGGCCGCCATGCAGGAATTCCTGGGCAAGTTGGAAACGGGAACGTCGGTCCGTTTCCAGCAGTTGCGCACCGAGACGGACAGGTTCATCGAACAGGAGGTGGAACGGGCTTTCCGGCCGGTATACGCCGCCATTCCCGCCTACATCGACTGGTACTACTCTCTGCCCGGGGAATACCTGCGTCTCGGCCATGCCCTGGGCGGGGACGTGGCCGACTACATGGCGGACAAGCTGAAGGAACTGCTGTTCCGGCAAAGCGGTGCGGAGGGGAGGCTGGAGGCGCTGCCGCAACGGCTGCAACAGGGGGTGAGCGATCGGTTGAGGCGCGCCGGCGAGGCCATCGTTGTCGACGCTGCCCGGGAAATGGAGGCGGGCGGAGGGCGGACAGTGGCGGAAATGCGCTGGGAACTCGCGGGGGAGCTGCCGGTGGATCAGCTGGCAGAGGAGGCCCTCATGCCCACCGGCGAACTGGCCCGGCGACAGCTGGTCAGCCTGGGCACCGGCTTGGGCGCCGGTGCCCTGGTGGCGAAGGGGGGCGGGGTCCTGCTGGTGAAGAAGGCGGTGGCAGGTGTGGCCGGCAGCAGCGGCTTCAAGGCGGCAGCGGCCCTGCTGGGCAAGGTGGCGGCCAAGTCGGCCCTGAAAGGGGGCAGCGCCCTGGCTGGAGCCGGGGGCGGAGCCCTGCTGTGCGCACCCGGTGGGCCGTTGGCCCTGGTTTGTGGCGCGCTGGCCGGTGCGGCCACCTGGCTGGCCACCGATGCGGCGCTGCTGGAGCTGGAGGAGTGGCTGCACCGGGAGGCCTTCGAGCGGGAAATGGCCCAGGCCGTGCGTGCGGAGCAGCGGGCTCTGGAACGGGCCTTGAAGCGGCTCTATGACAGCTGGTTGAAGGGGCGCATGGAGGCTTTTCTGCAAAGCGTGGCCCGGAAGCGGGTGGAGCCTGCGCCCTATCGTCCATTGCAGGAGTTGCAGCGCAAGCGGCTCAATGATGATGGGGCTGGGGCGGCGCCAGCGGCAGCCCCTGGGCCGCCTTCCGCGCCGCGGTGAGAGGATCGGACTCCCCGGTCACCAGCACCTGCACGCCGTGCTGCGCCAGCCGGCGCACGAAGCCCTCGCCACAGCCCGCGGTGATCAGCAGGTCCAGGTCGAAGATGGGGTGGTGCTCGCCGCGGAACTGGTGCATGGCCATCTCCCTGGGCAGATCCAGGCGCCCGGCCTCCTGTATCCCTCCTTCGTCGTCGGTCTCATAGATCAGGAAACGGCGGGTCTTGCCGGCGTGGCCGGTGATGGTGCGGAAGTTCTGGCTGGTGACTCCGATCTTCATCTGGCTTGCTCCTGTTGCAGAGTCCTCCAGGCTTGGACCAGTGCGCGGGCGGCACGTTCGATCTCCTTCTGTGTGGTGAAACGACCCAGGGAGAGCCGCACCGCGCCCCTGCGTCCTTCCGGAGCCACGCCCATGGCTCCAAGCACCCCGCTGGTGCTTTCGTCCCCGGCGTGACAGGCGGAACCGGTGGAGGCGGCCACGGTGTCGGCACAGTGCGTCAGCAGTGCCTGACCTTCCACCCCGGGAAAGGAGAGATTGAGGGTTCCCGGCAGCCGATCGTCCGGATGGCCGTTGAGGCGCAGGCCGGGAATCTCCTTCGCCAGCGCCTGGTGCAGCAGGTCGCGCAGGCGGCGGATGCGGGAGCTCTCCTCCTCTAGCTTCTCCCTTGCCAGCCGGGCGGCTTCTCCCAGCCCCACGATGAAGGGTACGTTCTCGGTTCCCGGCCGTAGCCCTTGCTCCTGTCCACCTCCGGCCAGCAGCGGTTCCAGGGGCGTTCGCCGGCGCAGGTAGAGCGCGCCGATTCCTTTGGGCGCGTAAAACTTGTGGCCAGCCAAGGTGAGCAGATCGACGTCCAGCTGCCGCACCGAGACTGGAATCTTGCCCACCGCCTGGGCGGCATCCACATGTAACGGAATGTCATGCGCCCGGGTGATGCGAGCGATCTCCTCGATGGGCTGCAGTGAGCCGGTCTCGTTGTTGGCGAGCATGATGGAGACCAGTACGGTCTCCCGGCGCAGGGCGCCGGCCAGCTGCTCCGGATCCACCCGTCCGCTGGAATCCACCGGCAGCACCGTGAGCGACCAGCCATCGGCCTGGAGGCGACGACAGGGTTCCAGCACCGAGGGATGCTCCACTGCGGTGGTTACCAAATGGGTTCCTCGTTGGCGCAAGGCCCGGGCCACTCCCCGAATGGCGAGGTTGTTGGCCTCGGTGGCGCAGCTGGTGAAGAGAATCTCCCCAGGAGAGGCGTCGATGAGTCCCGCCACCTGTTCCCTTGCCCGCTCCACCGCCTGGCGTGCTTCGTTTCCGAACCGGTGGTGGGAAGAGGGGTTGCCGAAATGTTCCCGTAGCCAGGGCTCGATGGCATCGGCCACCGCCGGATCCACCGGGGTGGTGGCGTTGTAATCGAGGTAGATGGGGGTGTCCGGACGCTCGGGTTTCAAAGCAGAGCGTACTTCTTGAGCCGATAGATGAATGCATAACGGCTCAATCCCAGCAGGCGGGCGGCGCGGCTCTGATTGCCGCCGGTCTGTTCCAACGCCTGCAGCAACAGTTCCTGCTCCAGCTCCTCCAGCCGCAGGCCGCTTTCGGGCAGCCTGACGTGCCAGCGCTTACGGCCGGGAATGCGGATCTCGGCAGGCAGATTGCCCACGTCCACGGTCTTGCCCGAAAAGAGAATGAGAAAACGTTCGCAGAGGTTTCGCAGTTCGCGGATGTTGCCGGGCCAGGAGTAACGTTCCAGCTGCTCCAGGGCCTCCGGAGTATACCGGGGCGCTTCCAGCTGGTGATGTTCGGCCAGCTGCCGGGTGAGCTGCCGGATCAGCAGGGGAACGTCGCCGGCGCGCTCCCGCAGCGGCGGCACTTGGAAGGGCACCACGTTGAGCCGGTAATAGAGATCCTGGCGAAAACGGCCCTCTTCCACACGGGCCGGCAGGTCGGCGTGGGTGGCGGCGATGATGCGCACCTCCGCCCGCTGACAGGCACTGTCGCCCACCCGCTGATATTCCCCGGACTCCAGGAAGCGCAGCAGCTTGGATTGCACCGCAGCCGACATTTCGGCCACTTCGTCCAGGAAGAGGGTGCCCCCAGCGGCAGCGGCGATGCGGCCGGGATTGTCGGCCACGGCGCCGGTGAATGCCCCCTTGCGATGGCCGAACAGCTCCGATTCGGCCAGTTGCTCCGGCAGGGCGGCGCAATTGATGGCCACGAATGGGCCATTGCGACGGGCACTGTTGTCGTGAATGAAACGGGCCAGCTGTTCCTTGCCGGTGCCGCTCTCCCCCAGGAGCAGGATGGTGACATCGGTGGCCGAGGCCACCTGCAGTGAACGCAGCAGGGCCGTGAACTGGGGGGAGTCGCCGAGAAGCTTGGAATCTTGGCTCATCTGTTTCCTGTCCTGTGTGCCACGGGATATTTTATTTTCTCATGTTTTCAGGCGGAATCCCAAGGAGACCTTCCCCAACCGTAAGCCAGCGTGAGCAGTGCCAGCAGGATCAACAACAGACCCGCGTACATCCTTATCCGGGGGTTGCGTGCCAGTCGCATGAAACGGTGGGCGAAGACCCCGGTGAGCAGGATGGCGGGCAGAGTCCCCACGCCAAACAGCATCATGAATACCATGCCGGCGAGGAAGCCGCCTTGAGCCAGGGCAATGAAAAGGGCCGAGTAGACCAGTCCACAAGGGAGCCAGCCCCAGATCATGCCGTAGAGCAGCGCCTGCCAGGGCCGCTGCACCGGCAGCAGTTTCCGCCCCAGGGGCTCCAGCCGGCTCCACACCGGCGCGCCGGCCTTCTCCAGATTGGCCAGCCCCGGAAACCAGCCAGCCAGGTGAAAACCGGCGGCCAGCATGATGAATGTGGCCAGCAGCAACAGGATCTGGTGGCCGAATTGAGGACTGACGGTGAGTAGTACCCCGGCGCCGAAGGTTCCCGCAAGCCCTCCGGCCAGGGCATAACTCAGCAGGCGGCCGCCGCTGTAGAGCAGCAGGTAGCCCAGCAGCTTTCCCGGTTCGTTGCGGATCTGTTCGGGCAGGCTGAAGGTGAGCACCCCGGCGATGCTGCCACACATGCCCACGCAATGCAGGGCTCCGAAGAGCCCCATGAGCAGCGCACCCAGCCAGCCGATTTCCACCTTTCAGGCCGATGGGTTCACCGGCCGAAGACCGACTTCAGCAGTTCGGTGGTACGGGCGGCGGGATTGGTGCGGATCTTTTTCTCCTCTTCGGCCAGCATGGTGAAAAGCCCGTCCAGGGTCTTCTGGGTGACATAGTCGTCGAGGTCCAGGCTGTTGCCAAAGAGCCCGCCCAGCATGCCGCCGCCACTACCGAGCAGCTGTTTGTAGGCGGCGGTGGCGCCCACCTGGTCGGTGGTGCGGGAGACGATGGGGCGAATGGCCCTGGCCAGTGCCGGCCCCGCCTTTTCCCGCAGATAGCGGGTGGCGGCGTCGTCGTCGCCGTTCAGAATGGCCTGTGCGTCCTCCAGGGTCATGCCGGACACCGTCTCCTTGACGATCTCCAGGGTTTGGGGGATGGCCGACTCGGCCGCCCGGTTCATGGTGGTCTCGAACTGGTCCACCAGTGCGCCCTGGCCGGCGGCGCGCAGCCCTTGTGCCACGGTATCCAGGGAACCGGGCAGGGGAATGCGTACCTTGGGGTTGTCGAGGAACCCGCCAGGCTTTCCCAGGTACTGAACGGCCCGTTCGGCGCCCACACTGAGTGCCTCCTTGAGGGCGGCATCGATTTCCGGTTGGGAGAGGGAGGTGACCTGGGAGGTGGTGGTCTGCCCATCGATCCCGCCCAACATGCGACTGCCCTGATCGAGAAGGTCGCCGAAACCGCCGGCGTGGAGAGCCAAGGGGAGAGCCAGGGTGGCGAGCATGAGGTATCGAAGTTTCATGAGCTTGATTCCTTTGTTTCTTGTGGAAGTTCTCCAAGTGTATTCCGTAGGTCGGGCTTCAGCCCGACAATGTGACGCCCGAATGTCGGGCTGAAGCCCGACCTACGCGGGGTTTTCTCGTGCCCGTACGGGATGGCAATTTTTCGGGATTCCCTCACGCCGGAGGTCAGAGATTGCCGATGCGCCTGGCCTGTTCGCTCAGTTTCTCCAGCGCGCTTTTGGTGTTTTCCAGCTTTTCCCTTTCCTTCTCCACCACCGCTGCCGGTGCCTTGTCCACGAAGCCGGGGTTGGCCAGCTTCTTCTCAGCCCGCTCCAGTTCCGCCTTGAGACGGGCGATCTCCTTCTCCAGCCGCTTGAGCTCCGCCTCCTTGTCGATGAGATCGGCCAGGGGGATGAGCACCTCCATCTCGCCCACCAGTGCGGTGGCCGCCTCCGGCGGGGTCTGGCCCGGCTTGAGGATCTCCACCGACTCGGTGCGTGCCAGGAAGTCGAGATAGCGGCGGTTGCGCTCCAGGAAGCGGGCGTCCTGCTCGCTCACGTTGGCCAGCAGCACCGGCACCGGCTTGCCGGGGGAGATGTTCATCTCGCCCTTGATGCGGCGGATGCCGAGGATGAAATCCATCACCCAACGCATCTCCTGTTCCGCTTCGGCATCGAGCAGGGATTCGTCCGGCTCCGGCCAGGGCTGGAGCATGATGGTCTCGCCCTGGATGCCGGCCACCGGCTTCACCTGTTGCCAGATCTCCTCGGTGATGAAGGGCATGATGGGGTGGATCAGCCGCAGCAGGGTCTCCAGCACGCTCACCAGGGTGTGGCGCGCGGCGGCCTTCTGCTCTTCCGAAGCGCTGTCGGAATTGAGTACCGGCTTGGTCAGCTCCAGGTACCAGTCGCAGTACTCGTTCCAGGTGAACTCGTAGAGGGCCTGGGCGGCGTGGTCGAAGCGGTAGCCCTCGATGGACTGGGCCACCTCCTTCGCCACCTGCTGCAGGCGCGAGAGGATCCAGCGGTCTGCGATCGAATAGGCGTCCGCCCCCTGTGGGCGGACAACGACCCCTTCCCCCCCGCTTCGCGTGTGGACAACAACTTCTCCCCCCCCGCTTTGCGGGGGGGACTGAGGGGGGGCATCCACGTTCATCAACACGTAGCGCGATGCATTCCACAACTTGTTGCAGAAGTTGCGATATCCCTCGATGCGGTTAAGGGATAGCACGATGTCGCGCCCGGTGGTGGCCTGGGCGGCGAAGGTGAAGCGCAGGGCGTCGGTGCCGTAGGCGGGGATGCCGTTGGGGAACTGCTTGCGGGTCTGTTTTTCGATCCTGGCGGCCAGGTGCGGCTGCATCATTCCCGAGGTGCGCTTCTTCACCAGGGATTCCAGGTCGATGCCGTCGATCACGTCCAGCGGGTCCAGGACGTTGCCCTTGGACTTGGACATCTTCTGCCCCTCGGCGTCGCGTACCAGGCCGTGGACATAGACCTCGTGGAAGGGGACTTCGTCCATGAACTTGAGCCCCATCATGATCATCCGCGCCACCCAGAAGAAGATGATGTCGAAGCCGGTGACCAGCACGTTGGTGGGGTAGAAGGTCTTCAGCCGCTCGGTCTGCTCCGGCCAGCCCAGGGTGGAGAAGGGCCAGAGGGCGGAGCTGAACCAGGTGTCGAGCACGTCTTCGTCCTGGCGCAGGGGGTAGTCGTCCGCCAGGT
>JALXAM010000024.1 GCA_026992075.1 Sedimenticola sp.
GGGGTGAGGGGGGTTCAACCAATCATTACAACAACCCCAACTGCAATTTCGCCTCGTCGCTCATCCGCTCCTGGTTCCAGGGTGGATCCCAGACCAGCTCCACGTTCACGTCGCTCACCCCCTCCACCTGCTTCACCGCCTGCTCCACCTGGCCGGGGAGGGTGGCGGCGAAGGGGCAGGCGGGAGCGGTGAGGGTCATGCGGATGGTGACCTTGCCCTCATCGTCGATCTCCACCCCATAGACCAGCCCGAGGTCGTAGATGTTCACCGGGATCTCGGGATCGAAGATGGTGCGAAGAGCGGCGATCACCGGCTCCTTCAGCTCATGTTCCTGTTCCCTTTCCCTGGTCTCTACAGCCTCGTTCATCGTGGTTCACCTCAATCCAGTTGGGAAAGAGTCTTGCGCAGCCGGGCCAGGGCCTGGTCACGCAGCGGCTCCACGGTGATGTGTTCGATGATCTCGGCAGCGAAGCCCTCGCACAGCAGGTGCACCGCGCGCTGCTGGGGGACGCCGCGGGCGCGCAGATAGAAGATCTGCTCCGGCTCGAGCTGGCCCACGGTGGTGCCGTGGCTCGCCTTCACGTCGTCGGCGTAGATCTCGAGCTGGGGCTTGGTGTCCACCTCGGCGTTGCGGGTGAGCAGCAGGTTGTCGTTGGTGAGCTCGGCATCGCTCTTCTGGGCGTCCCGGGCCACCAGGATGCGGCCGTCGAAGACCGCGCGCCCCTTGCCGTAGAGCAGCCCTTTGAACTGCTCGCGGCTGCTGCAGTGAGGCACATCATGGCGCACGTCCAGGTGGAAGTCCTGGAGCTTGTCGTCCCCCACGGTGTAGAGGCCACGCAGGGTGCAGCTGGCTCCCTCGGCGGTGAAGCGGGTCTCGTACTCGGTACGCGAGAGCCGGCCGCCGAAGGCGAGGGTGATGCCGTGGTAGCTGCTGTCGCTGCCCTGGTCCAGGGCCGCCCGGCTGAAATGCCAGGCCTGCTCCGACTCGTCCTGGATGCGGTAGTGGGCCAGCCTGGCGCCGGGATCGAGCACGATCTCGCTCACCGCGTTGTGCAGGTAATGGCCACCCTGGCCCGGCAGGTGGTGCTCGAGCAGCACCGCCTCGGCGCCGGGCTCCAGGATCACCAGGTTGCGCGGTTGGGCCAGCCGGGGCGTCTCGCCGTCAGTACTGTTGAGCCAGAAGAGCTCGATGGGGGATTCCAGCTTCACCCCCGCCGGCAGGTGGAGAAAGAGACCGTCGTTCACCAGCGCCGTGTTGATGGCGGTGAAGAGGTGGGCATCCGGCTCGGCCACGCTGCCCAGGCGGTTCTTCACCCGCTCGTCACCGGCGGCGATGGCCTCGGCCAGGCTGCCGGCGGTCACCTCTTGCGGCAGCAGCGCCACGTCGGAGAGTTGCGGCATGAACCAGCCGTCCACGAACACCAGGCGGTGGGGGGTGATCGCTTCCGGCACTTCGCCCTCGTAGCCCGCCGGGCGGCTCACCACCGGCTGGAATCGCTCCTTGAGCAGCGGCTCCACGTTGGTGTAGCGCCACGCCTCCTGCTTGCGGTTGACCGGGGGCAGCTGCTCGATCGCTTCGCCCGCCTTTCGCTGCAGCGCCTCCAGCCAGGGCGCGGGGGAAGAGGGCGCCGCCTCCAGCAGCGATCGTGCCCAGCTCTTCTGCAGCTCGGCGGTGATCATGCCGCAGCCTCCTCCTCGAGGATCCAGCCGTAGCCCTTCTCCTCCAGCTCCAGCGCCAGGCTCTTGTCGCCAGAACGGATGATCTGGCCGTGGGCCAGCACGTGGACGTGATCGGGCTCGATGTAGTCGAGCAGCCGCTGGTAATGGGTGATGACCAGGAAGGAGCGTTCAGGGCTGCGCAGGCTGTTGACCCCCTCGGCAACGACGCGCAGGGCGTCGATGTCGAGCCCGGAGTCGGTCTCGTCGAGGATGGCCAGCTTGGGCTCCAGCAGAGCCATCTGCAGGATCTCGTTGCGTTTCTTCTCGCCGCCGGAGAAGCCGGCGTTGACGCTGCGCTTGAGGAGCTTCTCGGGCAGCTTCACCAGCTCGGCCTTTTCGCGGATCAGTTTCATGAAGGCCACCGCGTCCAGCTCCTCCTCACCGCGGCCCTTGCGCACGGCGTTGAGCGCCTCGCGCAGGAAGGTCATGTTGTTCACCCCCGGCAGCTCCACCGGGTACTGCATGGCGAGGAAGACGCCGGCCCAGGCGCGCTCCTCGGGTTCCATCTCCAGCAGGTTCTTTCCTTCGAAAATCACCTCGCCCTCGGTCACCTCGTAGCCGTCGCGGCCGGCCAGCACGTAGGAGAGGGTGCTCTTGCCCGAGCCGTTGGGACCCATGATGGCGTGCACCTCGCCCTTGCCGATCTCCAGGTTGAGCCCCCGAAGGATCTCCTTGCCCTCCACGTTGACGTGCAGGTTCTTGATGCTAAGCATGATGTTGTTGCTCCAGGATATTGAAAATCTTATCAATACAGATTATGGCAGCTGATCCGGCTATCAAATGCCCCGGCCGCTTTCCGGGCGCCGCTGCCCCGGTGTTTGTAGCGGGGACGCCGTGAATACGTCCTTGTAGGCTCTGCGGCAGCATCCCTGCTGCCGAAGCCCCGCTATAAACACCGGGGCAGCGGCTTTCAAGCGGATCAAGTGTTTTCCACACTAACCCACCGCCCCCTCCAGCGTAATGTTCAGCAGCTTCCGCGCCTCCACCGCGAACTCCATGGGCAGCTCGTTGAACACCTCCTTGCAGAAGCCGTTGACGATCATGGAGACGGCATCCTCCTCTTTCAAGCCACGCTGGCGGCAGTAGAAGAGCTGATCCTCGCTGATCTTGGAGGTGGTGGCCTCGTGCTCCACCTTGGCGGTGGGGTTGCGCACCTCGATGTAGGGGAAGGTGTGGGCACCGCACTGGTCGCCGATGAGCAGCGAGTCGCACTGGGTGTGGTTGCGCGCGTTTTCCGCCTTGGGCCCCATGCGCACCAGCCCGCGGTAAGCGTTCTGGCCGTGGGCGGCGGAGATTCCCTTGGAGACGATGGTGGAGCGGGTGTTCCTGCCGAAATGGTACATCTTGGTGCCGGTGTCGGCCTGCTGCCAGCCGCGGGTCACCGCCACCGAGTAGAACTCGCCCACCGAGTCGTCGCCCTGGAGGATGCAGCTGGGGTACTTCCAGGTGATGGCCGAGCCGGTCTCCACCTGGGTCCAGGAGATGTGCGAGCGGTCACCGCGGCAGTCGCCCCGCTTGGTGACGAAGTTGTAGATGCCACCCACGCCGTTCTCGTCGCCGGGATACCAGTTCTGCACCGTGGAGTACTTGATCTTTGCGTCCTCCAGGGCGATCAGCTCCACCACCGCGGCGTGGAGCTGGTTCTCGTCGCGCATGGGGGCGGTGCAGCCCTCCAGGTAGCTCACGTAGGCGCACTTGTCTGCGATGATCAGGGTACGCTCGAACTGGCCGGTCTTGGCCTCGTTGATGCGGAAATAGGTAGAGAGCTCCATGGGGCAGCGCACCCCCTCGGGCACGTAGACGAAGGTGCCGTCGCTGAAGACCGCCGCGTTGAGGCAGGCGAAGAAATTGTCGGTGTGGGGCACCACGCTGCCCAGGTATTTCTTGACCAGCTCGGGGTATTCGTGCACCGCCTCGGAGATGGAACAGAAGATGACCCCGGCCTTGGCCAGCTCCTCGCGGAAGGTGGTGGCCACCGAGACGCTGTCGAAGACCGCGTCCACCGCCACCCCGGCCAGCGCCTTCTGCTCCTCCAGGGGGATGCCCAGTTTGTTGTAGGTCTCGATGAGCTCCGGATCCACCTCGTCCAGGCTCTTGGGGCCTTCGCCGGCCTTCTTGGGCGCCGAGTAGTAGGAGATGGCCTGGTAGTCGATGGGGTCGATCTTCAGGTGCGCCCAGTCCGGTTCCTCCATGGTGAGCCAGTGACGGTAGGCCTTGAGACGGTACTCCAGCATCCATTCCGGTTCTTTCTTTTTCGCGGAGATGAAGCGGATGGTATCCTCATTCAACCCCGGGGGCAGGGTGTCCGACTCCACCTCGGTGACGAAGCCGGCCTCGTAACCTGCCTTTACCAGATCGTCCAGTTCCCGTTGTGTGCTCATCTGCGCTCAAGCCCAATAGTTGAGTAAATTACTATGTTATTATGATGAGCCCGGTCTGTCACCCGTTCAATACTCTTTTTTGTAGTGTTGAATTTCCCCTGGAGTCATGATGAAAAAGCCCCACATCCGAACCGCCATCCCCAAGCGTCGCTACGAGATCGACACCTTTTCTGTGGTGGTGCTGGGCGATATCGAGAGCGACGACCCGGTGAACTACCAATACATCATGGCTTACGTGGATATGGGAGAGACCGAGCCCATGATGTACATCACCTCGGAGGAGAACCCGCCGGGCCGGCGGGAGCACGGACGTTATCGGGTGCGGGTGCTGCTGGGCCGGGAGGAGCGGGACATGGGATCGGACGACTTCCCCGGCGATCTCGACCAGTTCACCGATTATGCCCTGCAGCTGGGAGCCCGGTTGTTGCAGCTCATGGACGAGGAGCCGGTCCGGCTGCTGTAGCCTTCAACCGAACAGGGGGGTGCCGTTGGCCTCATGCCATTCCAGGATTCCCTCCCAGGCCTCCAGGGCCGAGTCGGCATACCAGAACAGTTCCAGGTCTTCCTGGTCGATGGTGCCCTGCTCGGCGAGGAACTCGAAATCCACCACCCTGCGCCAGTATTCCCCGCCCACCAGCACCACGGGGAGGGGAGCAATCTTGCGGGTCTGGATCAGGGTGAGCGTCTCGAACAGCTCGTCCAGCGTGCCGAAACCTCCCGGAAAAGCCACCAGCGCCCGGGCCCGCAGCAGAAAGTGAAGCTTCTGCACGGCGAAATAGTGGAAACGGAAGCAGAGATCCGGGGTGATGTAAGGATTGGGGAACTGCTCGTGGGGCAGGGTGATGTTGAGGCCGATGTTGAGCGCACCGGCGTCATGGGCATCACGATTGGCCGCTTCCATGATGCCCGGTCCGCCCCCGGTGATCACCACCAAGCGGTTGTCCCGCGGGCTGCTGCCGGCGTCCGCCACCAGGCGCCCGAATTCCCGCGCCACCTCGTAGTAGCGGCTGTTCTTTTCCACCTGGCGGGCCACTGCCAGTTGTTTTTTCAGGGCGGTGTCGCCAGGCGTTTCGGCCAGGCGCTCTTCCAGCTTGCGCACCCGGCGCCGGGCGGCAGCCGGTTCGCACAGCCGGGCGCTGCCGAACACCACCACCGTGTGGCGGATGCCGTGCTCGCCGATGAGCAGCTCCGGCTTGCTGTAGTCCAGCTGCAGGCGAATGCCGCGCGTCTCGTCGCGCTGGAGAAAATCGACATCCTGGTCCGCCTGCCGGTAGCTGGGGCTCTGCAGGATCCGCTGCACCTTGTCCGGCGCCTCGGCGTCCTCCTGGGCCGCCTTGGGTTTCTGCCAGGGAAGCTGCTTGTGCCGTTTCAGCGGGTAGGGAGGTGTGGGAATGCGGTGGCGTTTCCGGGTCATGACGGGTTCTCCCGGGATTGCTCGCCGGCATGAAGCAGCACCGCCAGGGCAGCCGCCACCAGGCGCGCCAGGGGTGGATCGGAGCGGGAGGGCAGCAGGATGGGGACCTTCGCGCCCACCACGATGCCTGCCAGCACCGCGCCGGCCAGGTATTCCAGGTCCTTGGCCAGGATGTTGGCGGCGTTGAGATCCGGCGCCAGCAGTATGTCCACCTTCCCGGCGACCGGGCTGCGGATCCGCTTGATGCGGGCCGCCTCGGCGGAGATGGCGTTGTCGAAGGCCAGGGGACCGTTCACGATGGCGTGACGGATCTGGTTGCGGTCCGCCATCTTGCTCAGGCAGGCGGCGTCGATGGTGGAGGTGATGCTGGGCTTGACCACCTCCACTGCGGAGAGCGCGGCCACCTTGGGCCGCTCCACCCCCAGCAGGCGGGCCAGGGCCACGGCATTCTCGACGATGGCCGCCTTCTCCATCAGGTCCGGCTGGATGTTGATGGCGGCATCTGTGATGAACAGCAGCTTGTGATAGCTGGCCAGCTCGGCCACGAAGACATGGCTCACACGGCGGCCGGTGCGCAGTTTCTCCAGCACGGGATGCATCAGCTGGTCTGTGTGGATCCATCCCTTGGCGAGCGTATCCGCCCGTCTCTGAACCACAAGCTCCACCCCGGTGCGAGCCGCTTCCGTCTCCGAAGCGGCAGGCACCAACACTTTTTCCACCCTCTCGAACCCCAGCTTCCCGTCCAGCTCCCGGATGCGCCCGGGTTCACCCACCAGCAGGGGTTCCACCAGTCCCTGGTCGCGCGCTTCGAGAATGCCCTGCAGTACATGCTGTTCGCCGGCGTCCACCACCGCCACCCGGATGGGTGGCAGGCGGCGGGCCCGCTCCAGCAGGGCCGCGAAGCGGGGGGTCGGAAGGTTGCTCACTGGGCGCCTTTTCTCAGCGCCCAACCGAGCATCACCAGTGCCCAGCCGTCGAAGATCAGGCTGATGCCCACGTAGATCCCCACCAGCACCAGGGAGGTGACCGGCCAGCCGATGAGAAAGAGCATGGCCAGCAGAAGGGACATGATGCCGTTGAACACCATCCATCCCCAGCCCTTTTGAGGCTTGAGCTCCTTCGCCAGGGCGAAGCTGCCGAAGGCGTCCAGAAAGAGATAGAACGAGATCATCAGGCCCACGGCGGCGATGCCGGTGACGGGGTTGAGCAGCATGAGCACGCCCGCCACCAGCAGCAACAGCGGCTTGAGCCAGTCGATGAAGCTGCGCGGGTTGGAGCGGAAGGTGTGGTAACCCCAGAACAGGCCGCCGATGAGCAGCATCCAGCCGATGAAGACGCTGGTCGCCAGGGACATCAGCCCCGGCAGCGCTACCCCGGCGGTGCCCAGCAGGAGCAGCAGTATGCCGGTCACCAGGGTGTAGGTGCCCAGCTTGCGTACATCCTCCGTGTTTTCCACTTGTTTTATTTGGGTGTTTTCTGCTTGTGTCATTTTTCTTTCCTTCATTCGTGTCTTGAACTTGTGAGATTTCGGCCGCTCGGCCGCAAGGGGCTTAGAACCTGTGTGCCCGGGAAAGTTTCCCGGCCAGGATGGCTTTTTCAGGCGGATGTTTCTGCCCTGTCGCTCCGGATGCCGATCTGCGCAGTCATCAGCCACTTGGCCACCGGCATGGCGCGGGAACGGACCCTTGAATTTTTCATCGGCATCGGCATCTTCCTGGCATTGGGCGCAATCCTGCTGCTGATCCGTTACCTGAGGCGGCAGCGGTTGCGCATGTCGTAACACGGACCGGGGAGAGTCTTCATGACCAGTCAAAAGGGCTTGCTGGACCTGAAAGAGGTGATCGCCATGGGCGTGGGCGCCATGGTGGGGGGCGGCATCTTCTCGGTGCTGGGGCTGGCCATGGCGCAGTCGGGTCATGCGGCCCCGGTGGCCTTCGGGCTGGGCGCGGTGATCGCATTGCTCACTGGTCTCTCCTACACCCACCTGGGTTTGCGCTACCGCTCTGACGGCGGCAGCTTCACCTACCTGGAGCGGGCCTTCACCTCGCCCAATGTGGCCGGTCTCGGCGGCTGGCTGCTGCTGGTGGGCTATATCGGCACCATGGGGCTCTATGCCTACACATTTGGCGCCTATGGCTCGGCTCTGCTGGGCAGCGGCCAGAACCCGGCCATGCATCACCTGCTAGAGTCGCTGGTGCTGCTGGTCTTCCTGGCCATCAATCTCTACGGAGTGAAGGAGACCGGGCTGGCGGAACTGATCATCGTGACGGCCAAGGTGCTCATTCTCGGCCTGTTCGCCGTCATCGGGCTCACCACGGTGCAGGCCGATCACCTGCTGCCGGTGTTCGACAAGGGGTTCGTCGGGGTGGTGATGGGAGCGGCGCTCATCTTCGTCGCCTACGAGGGGTTCGAACTCATCCCCAATGCGGTGAACGAGATGGAACGCCCGGAGCGCAACCTGCGGCTGGGCATCCTTGCCTCCATCGTCATCACCGCGGCCATCTACATCCTGGTTTCTCTGGTGGCGGTGGGCAACCTGACTCCGGAAGAGGTGAAGAAATACGGCGAGTACGCGCTGGCCGAGGCGGCCCGCCCCTTCCTGGGACAGGCCGGTTTCGTGCTCATCGGCATCGCCGCGCTCTTCTCCACCGCCTCGGCCATCAACGCCACCCTGTTCGGCACCGCGCGGCTCGGCGTGGAGATGGCGCGGCACAAGGAGCTGCCCCATGTCTTCTCCCTGCGCCGGCAGCAGAACGACATCCCCTGGGCCAGCCTGCTCATCATCACCGGCGTGACCCTCTTTTTCGTCAACGCCGCCAACCTGACCATCATCTCCTCCTTCGCCAGCTCCACTTTCCTGATGATCTTCTTTGCCATCAATCTCTCGGCCTGGCGGCTCCGGCAGGAGATCGGCATCCGTCCCCTCTGGCCGCTCTCCGCCATGCTGCTCAGTGGGCTCTCCTGGGTCGTGCTCATTGTCTGGCTATGGCGCAGCGATTCCCATGCATTTTTTTGGCTTGCCGCATTCTACGCAGCCGTGGTGATTTCGGAATTTCTGTTCAGCCAGAGACGGCTGCTGTTCAGATCATGAGATTTGCCTTTCGCTTGCGGTAATAGCGCAACACGCCCATCTTCACGAAATCGTTGAAGACGAACCAGGTCAGGGCATAGGCCCACATGCCCAGAGCCCAATCCCAGCCGATGGGCTCCATCAGCCCGAAGCCATAGACCGCGATGATGGTGCCGGCCACCCTGCTGGAGAAGGTGGCAATGAACAGGATCCAGGAGGGCCAGGGTCGCTTGAAGAACCAATCGTCGATGCGGGTGTTGTAGATGGTGCCATGGCCCGCCACCACCAGCTTGGCGAAGAACAGCGACTGGACGAAATCGAGTGGTAGCTTCAGATAGATCATCAGATACCAGAACAGCAGGAAGGAGGAGATCACCCCGGCGGCGCCCAGCCAGCTGGCCATCACCAGCACCTGCCCCATGTCCCAGCGTATGGGCCGGTTGCGCAGCTTGGTGTTGTCATAGGCGATGGCCAGGATGGGAATGTCGTTGAGCAGCGCCAGCACGATGATCATCAGCGCGGTGACCGGGTAGAACTGGAACAGGCCGATGGCCAGCCCCATGAAGAAGATGATGCGGATGGTCTCGGCGATGCGGAAGATGGTGTAGCTCTGCATGCGCTCGAAGACGATGCGCGCCTGCTTGATGGCGTCCACGATCACCCCCAGACCGGGGGCGGTGAGCACGATCTCGGCGGCGGCGCGGGCGGCGTCGGTGGCGCCGCTCACGGCGATGCCGGCATCGGCCTTCTTCAGGGCGGGCGCATCGTTCACGCCGTCACCGGTCATGCCCACGATGTGATCGGCCTTCTGCAGCTCCTCGACGATGAAATACTTGTCCTCGGGATAGACCTGGGCGAAGCCGTCGGCCTGCTCGATCTGGGCGATGATCTCCGATTCATGGCGCTTCACGGTGCCGGGGGGCAGGGGCATGTTGTCCAGCTCCTTGCGCACCTGTTTCGCCACCTGCTCGGCCTGCTGTTCGGCCTCCTCCTCGTTGATGCCGGCCTTGAGGGTCTGCAGAAGGGCCTTGGTGATCAGCCGGGTGAGCAGCAGGTATTCCTCGGTGCTCTGGCCTTTGAGCTCACGCACGTCTTCGATCTTGTCGCCGATGTCGAGCAGTCGGGCGATGTAACGGGCCACGGCGAGGTTGTCGCCTGTGACCATCTTCACCTCCACCCCCTGGCGGCGTGCCTCGGCGATCACCTCCTTGGAATCCTCCCGGGGAGGGTCGAACAGTGGAATGAGGCCGACGAAACGGTAGGGCGCATCCTCTTCGTCCCGCAGCGCAACCCCCAGGGTGCGGAAGCCGTTCTCGGCAAAGGCCTCCACCTGCCGGTAGGCCCGCTCGCGATCGAAATCCTCGCCGCCGCAAAGTTCGATGATCACCTGGGGCGCGCCCTTGGTCACCACCAGCCGACGGCCATCGTCGGTGCGCAGCAGCGCTTCGGTGCGCTTGTGCACCGGGTCGAAGGGAGTGAACCGCTCCACCTGGAACTGTTTCAGACGTTCACGCAAGCCATGCTTGTCCAGCTCTGCGAAGATGGGAATCTCGATGGGATCGCGGTTTTCCTCACGGCTGGCCAGGGCGGCATAGAGGAACAGATCCTCCGCCTTGAAATGGCCATCGACACAAGGCTCGGCCACGGTCATGCGGTTCTGGGTGAGGGTGCCGGTCTTGTCGGAGCAGAGAATGTCCACCCCGGCCAGCTCCTCGATGGCGTCCAGCCGGCTGACGATGGCCTGCTTCTTCGCCAGCGCCACGGCGCCGATGGCCATGGTGACGGTGAGCACCGCCGGCATGGCCACCGGAATGGCGGAGATGGTGAGCACCAGGGAGAAGACCAGCAGCTCCACCAGCGGCTCGTGGCGTTCGATGCCCAGCAGCACGATGATGGCGATGACCACCGCAGTGAGCAGGATGAGAAAGTCGCCCACCTTGATCACCATTCGCTTGAAATGGCTGCGCTCGGCCATCTCAGCCTTCGCCACCAGCCCCACCGTCTTGCCGAACCTGGTGTTCAGGCCGGTTCCGGTGACCCGGGCGATCATCTCTCCCTGCTTGACCACGGTGTTGGCGTAGGCCTCCTCTCCCGCCTGACGGGTGACCGGGAGGGACTCACCGGTGAGCGCAGACTGGTCGATCTGCAGGTAGTCCCCACCCCCCAGCAGCTTCACGTCGGCGGGAACGATGTTGCCGATCTTCAGCTTGATGATGTCGCCGGGCACCAGCTCGGCTGCGTCCAGCTCCTGCCAGCGGCCGTCACGCAGTACCAGGGTCTTGAGGGCCAGTTTCTTCTTCAACACCTCCAGGGCGTTGAGCGCCTTGGACTCCTGGTAGAAGTCCACGAATGCGTTCACCAGCAGCATGATCATGATGATGATGAAATCCTCCCACCGCTTCACCGAAGCGGAGAGAATGGCGGCGATCTCGATCATCCAGGGGATGGGTCCCCAGAAGCGGGCCAGCAGCCGCTGCCACCAGGTCTTTTCCCTGGCTTCGATCTTGTTGGGGCCATATTTTTTTCGCAGCGCCTCGGCTTCGGTGCTGGTCAGCCCTTGGAGAGAGTCTTCCTGGACAGGTACGGCGGGCGGGCTATCGATCATGGTGTTTCTCCAGCGAACCGGACGCAGCGCCCGGCCCGGTCGGTGGGGTTAAAAAAATGATAGAGCAGGGCAAGGCCTCATGGAAATTGCGGAAACGGATGAAACGGACCTGCAGGCAGGATTCCCGGTCATGGGTAACTACCATGGGACCGGTTGGGGTAGCCAGCGTGCAGTGGGCGTCCCAGCCACTCATGGATGGCGATGAGCAGCAACAGCAGGACGAATACCTGGCGCAATCGTTCTTCGGGCAACGCCATGGCAGCGTGGGTGCCCAGCCAGGCACCGGCGAGGTCACCCGATGCCAGCAGCGGCAGATAGCGCCAGCACACCAGCCCCTCGCGGTGATCCTCCAGGGTGCCGGCGACGATGGCAGGCAGGCGGGCGTTGAGCGAGGAACCCTGGGCAAGCTGCTGGGGCATTCCCAGCCCCAGCACGAATAGGGGGGCCAGGATGGGCCCTCCGCTGATACCGATCACGCCGGCGACCAGGCCGGCCAGGATGCCGGTGGCCACCATCCAGAGGCCGGGCCAGTTCAACGCCAGACCATTGCCGGGCCCGGGATGCCACCACAGGGCGAGCGCACCGGCCAGCAGCACCAGTGCAAAGCCGCGGCGCAGCAAGTCGTCCGGCCAGTTCTCCGTGTAACGGGCAGCCAGGGGAGCGGTGAGCGCTGCCGGAATGCCGGTCCAGAGCAGCGTGTTCCAGGCCACGCTGCCATGGAGGCCGTAGAAGAAGGCACCGGCCAGTGCGGTGACCCCGGCCACCGCCATGGCGGTGCCCCGCGCCTGGTGGCGGTCGAGCCCGATCCATTCCGATAGCAGGGGGATGATGAGCGTGCCTCCCCCCAGGCTGGCCAGGCCACCTCCAAAGCCGGCCACGAAACCGGTGGCGGCCAGCTTCCAGCGCGAGCGGAACGGTTCCCTGTTCCGGTTCCTCATGGAGCGAAAAAAGCGATCACAGAGTGATCCGGTCACCGATCTCCGGCATCACCACTCGCGCCCTGCCCAGTCGCTGGGCGAAGGCGGTCATGGCCTCTTCCTCGCCATGTACCAGGATGGTGAGGCCCGGGCGGTGGATCTGCCGGTACCAGTTCATCAGCTCATCGGCATCGGCATGGGCCGAAAAGCCGCCTATGGTATAGATACTGGCCGCCACCGGGATCTCCTCGCCAAAGATGCGCACCTGCCTGGCGCCGTCGATGATGCGCCGGGCCAGGGTGCCCTTGGCCGCGTAACCGACGAACACCACGCTGGATTCTTCGCGCCAGAGATTGTGCTTGAGGTGATGGCGCACGCGGCCGCCGGTGCACATGCCCGATCCTGCCATGATGACCGCCCCTCCGTGTATCTGGTTCAGCGCCATGGAGTCGGCGGTGTCGCGGGTGAAGTGCAGGCCGGGCAGCCAGAAGGGATCGCGCCCGTTGTCGAACAGGGCCGCGGTCTTCCTGTCGAAGCATTCCGGATGCCGCCGGAAGATCTCGGTGGCGGAGATGGCCATGGGCGAATCGAGAAATACCTGCATGGAGGCGGGCAGGATCCGCTTTTCCACCCCTTCTCGCAGGTAGTAGAGAACCTCCTGGGCCCGCTCCAGGGCGAAGGTGGGAATGATCACGTTGCCGCCCTTGCGGAAGGTGTCGAGAACCGCGGAATAGAGTTCCTGCACGGAAGGCTTCAACGCCTTGTGCAGGCGGTCGCCGTAGGTGGTCTCCATCACCACCGTGTCGGCATGGGGCGGGTGGTCGGGGTTTCTGAGGATGGCCCGGTTGCTGTAGCCGAGATCACCGGAAAAGAGCACCCGGTGCCTGCGCCCTTCCTCCTCCAGCTCCAGCAGGATGCTGGCCGAGCCGAGAATGTGGCCGGCATCCAGGAAGGTGGCATGAATGCCTTCGGCGATCCGCATCCGCTGGTGGTAGTTGGCGACCCCATCGAAGTAGTCCATGGTGTCCAGCACGTCCAGCACCGTGTAGAGCGGCTCCACACGGGCCCGCTGGCGGCCATGCCGCTGCACCTTTTTCGAGCGCCATTCCGCCTCCTTCTCCTGCAGGCTGGCCGCATCCAGCAGCACCAGCTTGGCCAGTTCCCGGCTGGCGGCGGTGGTGATGATGCGGCCACGGAACCCCTGTTTCACCAGCAGCGGGATGCGCCCGCAGTGGTCCAGGTGGGCGTGGGTGAGCAGCAGCAGGTCGATGGTGGCGGGATCGAAACCGAATGGCTTGCTGTTTTCCTCGTCCAGTTCGTGTCCGCCCTGGAACATGCCGCAATCCACCAGTATGCGGGTGCCGCCGCATTCCAGCAGGTGGCAGGAACCGGTGACCTCCCGATCGGCGCCGTGAAAAGAGATTTCCATGAATCGTCTCTCCCTCTCTTTGGAGAACCGTTGTCTGGTGCCGTCGGATTACAAATCCAGTATCCGGATCGACACCTGTTCCATGAGTACCGGAATTTCGTCGTGGGAAAAGAGTTCGGTGCCGGGGTGGCCGACGGTGCCGGCACCACAGGCGACACCCAGGCGGAGCGTCTTCTCCACCGGTTCACCGCGCAGCAAACCGGTCACCAATCCCGCCACCATGCTGTCGCCCGCGCCCACCGTGGACTTGATCTTCACCTTGGGTGTGGAGGCGTGGTAGCTGTTGTCCGGGGTGCAGAGCAGGGCGCCGTTCCTGCCCATGGATATGCAGACATGGGTGACGCCGTTTTGTTGCAGCCTCCGAGCCACCCTGGCGGTGTCCTCGATGCCATCGATGACCTGCCCGGTGAGCTGTTCCAGTTCATAGTGATTGGGCTTGATGAGAAAAGGACCCGCCTCTATGGCGTTTTTCAACAGGGCGCCCTGGGCATCGACCACCGCCTTCCCTCCTGCGGACTGTACCCGGTCCACCAGCTCTGCATAGAGGGTGTCGGGCAGATCGGGTTGGATGGAACCGGTGATCACTCCGAAGCCCTCACCGGCGTTCCCAATGAACCGGTGTAGAAGAGTGTCCAGCGAGGCACGGGGGATAGCGGGGCCCACACCGCTCACCTCGTACTGATTTCCCGGCAGGTACTCGATCACTGTGCCGTTGATGCGGGTCTCGCCCTCCACCCATTCTGTGGTGAGAAGGCCAATCTGAGTACCGAGCAGCCGCTCGAGAAAGATACCGGTCTCACCCGCAAGGATGCAGAAACTGTGGGACTGGACGGAGAGCCGCTCGAGTGCCCTGGCCACGTTGATGCCATTACCACCGGGATCGAAGCGTGTGCTGTGCGCATGCACCTTCTGGTCGGGAAGAATACGATCGACCTCGTAGGTCATGTCCACGGCGGGATTGAGCGCAAGAATGGCGACCTCCGCCGGGGAGACATCGGCCGGATTCGCGATCGGTTCACCGGTAGCCGGGTCAGTCATTTGGTTTCCGTTACGTTGCCCAAGGGGAATCTGTCTTCAAGCACAGGAAAAGTTTGCCCGATGCTGGTCTCTCTTTCGCTCACTGCTCCCACAGGATGTGCCAATCCTCCAGCGGCACATTGACCTCCGGATGGTTGGGCCGGACCCGCACGGTGTAGTGTTCCATGGGGCGTTGCGCGGCGATCACCGCCAGGTAGAGATAGCCGTTCACCGCCCCTGCCAGCGGCTCCACCCGTTTCATGGGATGGATTTCCGGTGGCTGGTCCTCCAGCCCCTCGGCATAGAGCTCCACCGCCACCGATTCCGGTGGAATGTCGTCCAGGTAGAGCTGCGCGTTGAACAGGTACCGCTTGTCCCTGGCCTGCCGTTCCACCTGGCCGAAATGGATCCCCCGCCAGTGACGCCGCAGGTGCCTGCGCCAGTCGCCGATGGCGCGGGCCAGGGCGGCGTCCTTCTCCAGTCGCTTGCGCAGTGAGGCTGCCATGGGCAGATAGTGCTCCTCCACGTACTGGCGCACCATGCGGTTGGTGGAGAAACGGGGGGTGAGCCTGGCCATGCTGGCGCGCATCATGGACACCCATTTCTCCGGGATGCCCTTGTGGTTGCGTCGGTAGAACAGGGGGATGATCTCCTGTTCCAGCTGGTCGTACAGCACGCCCGCCTCATAAGCGTCCCAGTCGGGATCCTCATCGTGTTCGCGGCCGTCCCCCAGCGCCCAACCCACCTCGGGCGACCATGCTTCGGCCCACCAGCCGTCCAGCTCGGAGAAGTTGAGGCCGCCGTTCACCAGCACCTTCATGCCGCTGGTTCCACAGGCCTCCCAGGGGCGGCGGGGAGTGTTGATCCACAGGTCCACCCCCTGCACCAGCTGCTCCGCGGAGAGCAGGTCGTAGTCGATGATGAAGACCACCTTCTGCGTCAGTTCGCGCTCGCGGATGAAACGGATCCACTCCTCGATCATCTTCTGGCCCTGTTCGTCCTTTGGGTGGGCCTTGCCGGCGATGACCAGCTGCACCGGCTGTTTCTCGTTGGTGAGAATGTTTGCCAGGCGGTCGGGATCCTGGAGCATCAGGTTGGGCCTTTTGTAGGTGGCGAAGCGGCGGGCGAAACCCAGGGTGAGGGCGTTGGGGTCCAGCGCCACGGTTTCGGCCTGGCGCCGGCCGGTGCAGAAGCGGCGCCTGCGGATCCAGGAGACCAGCTGCTGCCGGTTGCGGGTGCGCATCTCCCAGAGTTCGGCGTCACCCACCTCCTGGATGATCTTCTCCATCTTCTCCAGGGAGCCGCGCCAGCGGTCCTTGCCGCAGGCCCGGGTCCAGAGGCGGTCCGACTCGTCGGAGTCCCAGGTGGAGGTGTGGACGCCGTTGGTGACATGGCACACCGGCACCTCGACCACCGGCCAGCGCGGAAAGAGGGGAGAAAACAGGTTGCGCGAGACGGTGCCGTGAAGCCGGCTCACTGCGTTCACCCGGCCACTGCCGTGCAACGCCAGCCAGGCCATCTGAAAAGGGCTGTCCGGACGGGCGCCGGGGGCATGGCCCAGTCGCAGGAAGGTGTCGAAGGAGATGCCCAACCGCTCCACATAGCTGCCCAGGTAACGGGACAACAGCGGAATTTCGAACCGGTCGAAGCCGGCCTCCACCGGGGTGTGGGTGGTGAACAGATTGCCGGCGCGGGTGGCGGTCAATGCGGTGGAGAAGTCCAGGCCGGTTTTCTGCTGGAAATGGCGGGCCCGTTCCACCACCACCAGGGCGGCGTGACCCTCGTTGATATGGCAGATCTCAGGCTCCATGCCCAGGGCCTGCAGGGCGGCGTAGCCACCGATGCCCAGCACCATCTCCTGCTGCAGCCGCATCTCGCGCCCGCCGCCATAGAGTTCGGAGGTGATACCACGGTCGGCCGGCGCATTGAGCGGGTGATTGGAATCGAGCAGATAGAGCATCACCCGTCCCACGCGCACCTCCCAGACCCGCAGCAGCAGTTCCCGGCCGGGAAATTCCAGGCGGACCTGCAGCCACTCGCCACTCTGGTCGCGGGCGGGGCGCACCGGCATCTGGGTGGGATCGTTGTAGGGATAGAAGGCGAGCTGGTGCCCCTCGGCATCCAGCCCCTGGCGGAAATAGCCCTGCTGGTAGAGGAGGCCCACGCCCACCAGGGGGACGCCCAGTTCGCTGGCGGTCTTGAGATGATCTCCGGCCAGCACCCCGAGGCCACCGGAATAGATGGGCAGCGCTTCGCTCAGCCCGAACTCCATGCTGAAGTAGGCCACGGAGCGCAGTTTTTCCTCCAAACCCTGTTCCTGGAACCAGCCGGGCCGGCGCGAAGCATCCTCGTGCTCCCGGCGCAGGTGCTCTAGCAGTTCCAGGAACCGTTCGTCCCGGGACAGCTTTTGCAGGTGATGGGTGCTCACCATCTGCAGGATCAGCCAGGGATTCTGGGTCTGGTGCCAGAGCCGTTCGTCGATCTTGCGCCAGAGGGCGTCCGCAGCATGGCTCCAGGACCAGCGCAGGTCCAGCGCCAGTTCGCGCAGCTGTTCCAGCTCCGCGGGAAGATCGGGACGAAGTACGTCGTAGGAGGTCTCCATCAAAGGTCTTGCTCCATGGAACGGATGAGAGGACCGGCCAGTCGCAGGGTGTGCCGGGCCACCATGCGTTCTTCGTCGGTGGGGATCACCCATACCGAGGGGGAGGCGTGCCGGGGGCTGATGCGCCCGCGGCCGGTGACATTGGCCTCGTTGTCCAGCTTCAGTCCCAGCCAGCTTCCCAGGTCGCACAGCCGCTGGCGGATGCGCGGCGCGTTCTCACCGACGCCTGCGGTGAACACCAGGGCATCCAACCCACCCAGCGCCGCCACCAGCGAGCCGATGGCCCGGTGCACGTGATGCACGAAATAATCCACCGCCAGACGCGCGGCGGGCTGACGGCTGGCCAGCAGGGTACGCATGTCCCCGCTGATGCCCGACAGTCCCAACAGCCCCGATTCGAAGTTGAGTCCCCGGGAAATCTCTCCGGGATCCAGCCCCTGCTGCTGCAGGTAGAGTACCGCGCCCGGGTCCAGCGATCCCGGACGGGTGGCCATGGGAATCCCGTCTAGCGGAGTGAAGCTCATGGTGGTGGCCACGCTGCGCCGCCCATGCAAGGCGCAGAGGCTGGCCCCACTGCCCAGATGAGCCACCAGGATGCGGCCATCGGCGGCCTTGCCCAGGTAATCGGGCAGCACCTCTGCAATGTACTCGTAGGAGAGCCCGTGGAAGCCGTAGCGGCGGATGCCCAGGTCCTGCCAGGCGTGGGGGATGGCGAAGTAGCGTTCCACCAGCGGCATGTCGTGATGAAAGGCGGTCTCGAAGCAGGCTACCTGCGGGATGCCGGGCAGCTGGCGGGCGAGGGCGCGGACCGCGGCCAGGTTGTGGGGCATGTGCAATGGTGCCAACGGCACCAGGGCATCCAGCTGTCGCAGGGTGCTGGCGTTGAGTAGCACCGGCCGGCTGAACAGCTCACCCCCGTGCACCACCCGGTGACCGGCGGCCAGGAGCCTGGGCTGGAAAGGGTGCTGTTCCAGCCAGCGCAACAGCTCCGCCACTGCCTCCTCGTGGTCCTTCGCCTCGATACGCCAGTCGCCCCGGTTGTCGTCCGGGCAGCGCAGCAGATCGAAGCGCGCCGATCCGCCGATGTCGCGAATGGCGCCCTGAAAAAGCGCATCACCCACCGGCTCCACGGGCTCGTAGAGCGCGAACTCGAGGCTGGAGGAGCCTGCGTTGAGGGTGAGGAGCAGGGGCTGCTTCACTGTTTTCCGGGCCGGGCCCGCACCACCATCACATCGCAGGGCGCGGTGTGCACCACGCCCGCGGCGGTGGAGCCGAGCAGCGTGAAGATGCCATGGCGGGCGTGGCTGGACATGACGATCAGATCGATCTCCTGCTCGCCAGCGTAACGGGTGATTTCGTGCTTGGCCGACGCATCACTCAGGCGCACCACCAGTTCCGCCTCCTGCAGTGAAAGCGAATCGGACAGCTCCTGCAGCAGGCCATGGGCGCGGTCCAGCAGATACTGCTTCGGGTCCTGATCCTCGGGAGGAATCCAGTCGTTGGGGATCTCCTCGGGGAAATAGTCGATGACATGTAACAGGGTCAGGCGGGCGCCGTAGTGCTGCGCCAGTTCCCTGGCCCGTTCCACCGCGGCGCGGCAGTGGTCGGAGAAGTCGGTGGGGCAGAGAATGTGATGATAATCGTGCATCGTCGGTCTCCCTCTCTCATGGGGTCTTGGGGGTTCAGGGACGGGGTGGATAGCGTCGCCATTGCTGCAGCAGCAGATAGCCAAACAGCATGCCACCGAGATGGGCGAAATGGGCGATGCCGGCCTCGGTGCCGATGATTCCCGCCCACAGCTCGACGACGCCGAACAAGATCACGAACCATTTGGCCTTGAGGATCACGGGCGGGAAGATGAGCATCAGGCGCTCGTTGGGAAAGGTCATGCCGAAGGCCAGCAGCAGCCCGAACACACCGCCGGAGGCGCCGATGGTGGGGTAGAGCTGTCCGCTGAGCGTGGTGACCAGCAGCTGGGTGAGCCCGGCGCCCGCCACGCAGACGAAATAGTAGAGCAGGAAGGGGGTAGAGCCCCACACCAGCTCCATGCGGGTGCCGAAGAGCCAGAGGGCGTACATGTTGAGCCCGATGTGGAGCAGGCCTCCGTGGAGGAAGGAGTAGGTAACCAGCTGCCAGGGCTGGAAACCGGGGTAATGCCCCTGCAGCAGGAAGACCTGGGAGCGACCCAGGTCCAACGGCCAGAGCGCAAAGTTCTCCAGCAGACTGTCGCCGCCCATCAACTCCAGCATGAAGACCAGCACGTTGGCGACAATCAGCCACTGGACCGCAGGGGTGATGGCCGGGTAGCCGTACGAACGGCCGTTCATGCCACCGGCCGGGGGTGTCGGCGGGCGGAGCCGGTGGCCATCATGGAAGCAGCTCGAGAATCTCCTTGAGGGTGGCCTCCTTCTCCTTCAGTTGCTCGCGGAAGTCGTGATTCTCGGTGGCGGCGATCTCCATGCGCAGGTCGGAGAGGTAGGAGGTGAGGGTTTCCTTCAGCACCTGGGCCTGTTCGGAGGAGAGATTCAGCGTGGTCATGGCTTGGTCCTCGTTGTCGTTATCGCTTGAAAAAATACTATCCGGATTCCGGCAAGAATGCCTTGATGCATGTCCAGGGACTGCTGGACACGCTATCCTCTTCCCAGTCGTTTCTCAAGCTGGGCAGGGGAGCCGTCTGCCGGGCCAGGAGCGGCTGGGTGCAATCAAAATTGCGCCTATACTGGCCGCATTCAAGAGTGGCGGCCGGGGCGCCATGGGAAACAGAAAGCAGCCGCGTGGCGCTGGAGAAGAACGCCAGCTCCAGCCTGTTTTCGGATTGATTGAGGCGAGCTCTGTCCCCATGTGGTCTTTTCACCCCACTTGCCGCATGATTGGCGGCCCCGGCCTGAAGCCGGGCAATTGCGTTACCGCTGAAACCCAAGAAACCGGGAGGAAGAAGAGATGCTGAGCGACAAGACCGTGGAGCTTCTCAACGGCCAGATCAACCTCGAGTTCTATTCCAGTAACCTCTACCTGCAGATGAGCGCCTGGGCGGCTTACAAAGGACTGGAGGGAACCGCAACATTCCTCCGGGACCATGCCGCGGAGGAGCTGGGCCACATGCACCGGCTGTTCGATTACCTGCTCGAATCCGATGCCATGCCGGAGATCGGCAGCATCGACGCACCGCCCACGGATTTCGGCTCCGTGAAGGAAATGTTCCAGCAGATCCTCCAGCACGAACAGCACGTCACCGCCCGCATCAACGAATTGGTGGACGCGGCCTTCTCCCAGAAAGACTTTTCCACCTTCAATTTCCTGCAATGGTACGTGGCCGAGCAACGGGAGGAGGAACATCTGTTCAAATCCATCCTGGACATGCTGGAGATGATCGGCACCGAGGGCCAGGGCCTGTTCCTCTTCGATCAGCAACTCACCCAGATGGCTGCCCGACGCCAAGCAGGGGGATCGTCGGCTGCTGACGAAGCCGCGCCGGCCGAATCGGCCTGATTCCACAGGAAGCAAGTGAAGCTCAGTGGGCACCGGGTCTGAATCTCGGCGAGAGTGATTTTTGAAACCCGGGCCTTATTGCGCATAATGCATATGGCGGCAATCTGATTTTTTGCTCGAATTTACTTTCTCAGGTGCCCTCCATTTCGGGGTGTTCTGCCCGGCCTTTACTTTCCGAGCGGGTGTCAATATGCAATCCGTTCGCCGATGATATTATTTTTCCCGGAGCCGTCCAAGTTCCCCGGCCTGGCCCGCTCTTTACTTTCGACCGGTGCGGGTGTCCTGACCGTATGAGAAGCGCTCTCACATAATCGAGGCCGTGGCTCGTCGCCTTCCGGCTCCTCGCGTTCCGGCGGTGCTGGCTTTGTGCCTTCGTTCTGGCTCATCGGACCGCCTTCCGCGCACCCCCGCGCTTGAGGCTTCGTCAAGCTCCCCCTGCGCGATCTGCTGCAGTGACTTCGAGGAGGCCGGGGGAGGGCTCGCAAGGGGGTTGATCAGCTGGGCCGAGGCCGTGGCTTCCGTCGCCCCTGCTGGGCTGGGGCGACTCGTCCGAACCCTGATCGGCCTCCCCAAGCCGTTCCATTCGCTCCCACTCGCTGGCATCCAGTTCCAGGACAACGGCATCGTACAGCTCGATGATCCGCCACATGCGGCGCTCGAACTCGCGGACCTCCCCTTGGTGTTCCATAAGCCGGGCCGCCAGGTCCTTGCGGCCGATGGCTGTCAGCTCTGCCATGGTCCGCTCGAAGTCGCTCCATAGTGGCACGTCAAAGGGTTCCAAGCTAAGCATCTGATTTCCTCCAGTTTTTCAGTTGTTCCGGCACTTCCTGCGGCGTCTTTGCCTGATCGGCCAACGCCCTCCATTTCCGCGCTTCCGCCCGGTAGCTCGCCAATTCCTGGCGGGTGAAGAACATCCCCATCACCTCCCCAGGGCTCAGGGGGGAATCGAAATAGGCCGGCGGCAGGATGCCCTCCGGCGTGATCCGCCACCGGTCCCAGGCTTCCCAGGGCAT
>JALXAM010000025.1 GCA_026992075.1 Sedimenticola sp.
TTCCTCCCCCTCCCTCCGGGAGGGGGCTGGGGGGAGGGGAGAACAAAAACGGAAAGGCCGACAAGATAGCGATAAAATGAGAAATCCCCGCCCCGGAGCACTGCCATGAACTGGAAAACCTACATCCATGCGGATTCTGAAGTGATGACAGGGAAACCTGTCATCAAAGGAACCCGTCTGTCTGTCGAGTTTCTTCTGGGGCTGTTGGCGGATGGCTGGAGTGAGGCGCAGGTTCTTGAAAACTATTCGCAACTCAGCCCGGAAGCGCTACAGGCGGTCTTTGCCATGGTTGCGGAAATTCTGCGTGAGGAACGGATCGTTCCCCTGGATACAGACGCCGCCTGATGTGGTTGACCCGTAGGGTGGACAAAGCGCAGCGTGACCACCGTGGGGTGATGGGCACGGCTTGACAGCCTTTGCCCATCCTACTGCTGAAGTCGATGGAAAATGAAACGGCCCTCATCTGAATGAAATCCCACCTGACCACCCTGCTGAACAAGGCCCGGCGCGCTTTCGTGGTGGCGCTGGTGGATCTGGCGATGATCCCGCTGGCGTGGCTGGGGGCCTATTGGCTGCGTTTCAACCTGGGAAGCGTGCCGGGAGAGCTGTTGCCGCCCATGTGGCAGGCGCTCTGGGTACTGGTGCCGGTGCAGGGCTTTACTTTCTGGTATTTCGGCCTCTATCGCGGCATGTGGCGCTTCGCTTCCATGCCCGACCTCATGCGCATCCTAAAGGCGGTGGCGGTGGGGGTGCTGGCCTCCTTCATCCTGCTTTTTCTCTGGACGCGGCTGCTCCACATCCCCCGCTCGGTGCCGCTCTTCTACGCCATGCTGCTGGTGGGGCTGCTCAGCGGGCCGCGTTTCCTCTACCGCTGGCTGAAGGATTTCCGTCTCTACCCGGCGGGCGGCCAGCGGGTGCTGGTGGCCGGCGCCGGCCGGGCCGGGGAGATGCTGGTGCGTGACCTGTTGCGTGACTATCGCCATACCTACCAGCCGGTGGGCTTCGTGGACGACGACAGGAGCAAGTGGGGCCGCGAGATCCACGGTGTCCGGGTGCTGGACGGTTGCGACCGCATCCCGGAGCTGGTGGCCTCGCATGAAGTGGAGGCGGTGATCCTGGCCATCCCCTCCGCCACTTCCAAGGAGATCCGTCGGTTGGCGGAGCTGGCCGAGGAAGCGGGGGTGCCGGTGCGCACCCTCCCGCGCATCGAGGACCTGATGTCCGGCCGGGTGGGGGTGAGCGAGCTGCGCGAGCTCTCCATCGAGGACCTGCTGGGGCGCGAGCCGGTTTCCCTCGACTGGCCGGCCATCCATGCGGGGCTCGGCGGGCGGCGCATCCTGGTGACCGGCGCGGGGGGTTCCATCGGCTCCGAGCTTTGCCGCCAGTTGGCGCGCCTCGGCCCGGCCGAGCTGGTGCTGGCCGAGAACGGCGAGTTCAACCTCTACGCCATCGAGCTGGAGCTGGGTCGGGACCATCCCGACCTTCCCCTGCAGGCCCACCTCTGCGACGTGCGCGATGCCGGCGCGGTGGAGGCGTTGTTCGAGCGCTACCGCCCCGAGGTGGTCTTCCACGCCGCCGCCTACAAGCACGTGCCGATGCTGGAGCACCAGGTGCGCGAGGCGGTGGCCAACAACGTGCTGGGCACGCGCAATGTGGCCGAGGCGGCGGACCGCCACGGCTGCTCCGAGTTCGTGCTCATCTCCACCGACAAGGCGGTGAACCCGGCCAACGTCATGGGCACCACCAAGCGGGTGGCCGAGCTCTTCTGCCAGAACCTGGATGCCCGCTCGCAGACCCGCTTCATCACCGTCCGCTTCGGCAACGTGCTGGGCTCGGCGGGCAGCGTGGTGCCCCTGTTCCGGCAGCAGATCGAGCGCGGCGGGCCGGTGACCGTCACCCACCCGGAGATCGAGCGCTACTTCATGACCATTCCCGAGGCCTGCCAGCTCATCATGCAGGCGGCGGTGATGGGGAAGGGGGGCGAGATCTTCGTCCTCGACATGGGCGAGCCGGTGAAGATCCGCTACCTGGCCGAGCAGATGATCCGCCTCGCCGGACGCGAGCCGGGCAGGGACATCGAGATCGTCTACACCGGCCTGCGCCCGGGCGAGAAGCTGTTCGAGGAGCTGTTCCATGAGCAGGAGGCGCTCACCGGCACCAGCCATGAGAAGATTTTGCTGGCACGGTACCGCGAGGTGGAGTGGGAGGCGCTGGTGTCGCGTTTCGGGGAGATGGAGCGGGCCTGCCAGGCGCACGACGAGGCGCGGCTGCGGGAGCTGCTGGAGGGGTTGGTGCCGGAGTATCGGAGCCATGCAAAAGAAAACCCCGAAGCCAGAAGGGGGGCAGACTCCGGGGTTTGGGTTGCCGGTTTGCCCGGCAGGGCCGTCAAGGGAGGAAAACGGCCCGACGTTATATAACGTCTGTTCATGAGACCGGGTTGGGTGGAAAAAGTTTCCCGGGTTGGCGAAGCGGGCGGGGAAAGGTGCGGGATGGGCTGTGGCCCGGCAACAAAGTCTCGCAAAAACATAAGGTTATAAATACCATGCCGGTATTGTTGGTATGGATCGGTAGGATGGGCAAAGGCCGCCAGGCCGTGCCCATCAGGCGATGGCGGGCACGCTGCGCTTTGCCCGCCCTACGGTGATTCGTCCGGGAGGACGAGGTCCAGCCAGCGGTCCAGCACCCGGTGCACCTCGTCGATGCCGCTGCGCCTGAGCGCCGAAAAGAGCTGGACGCTGAACTCCCCCGCCATCTCCTCCAGCGCCTTGCGGGTCTTGAGCAGGGCGGCGGAGGCGGCGCCGCGCTTGAGCTTGTCGGCCTTGGTGAGCAGTACGTGCACCGGCAGGCTGCGGTGGGCGGCCCACTCCAGCATCTGCAGGTCGAACGCTTTCAGGGGGTGGCGCACGTCCATCAGCAGCACCAGGCCGCGCAGGCAGCGCCGGTTCTCGAGGTAGTCGGCCAGGTGGCGCTGCCACTCCTGCTTCACCTTCACCGATACCCTGGCGTAGCCATAGCCGGGCAGGTCCACCAGCCGCCGCTGGTCGTCCAGGGCAAAAAAGTTGATGAGCTGGGTGCGCCCTGGGGTCTTGCTCACCTTGGTGAGCCCCTTGTGGTCGCAGATGGCGTTGATGGCCGACGACTTGCCGGCGTTGGAGCGGCCGGCGAAGGCCACCTCGTACCCCTCGTCGGGCGGGCACTGGTCTAGCCGGGCCGCACTGGTGAGAAAGCGGGCCTGGCGGTAGAAGGGGTTAACCCGCATACCCCACCGGAACGCACAGCGTGGCGTGAAAAAGTGTTTGTAGGCCGTTAAGGAACCTCTGATTGATCCCTCCCCCCGCTTGCGGGGGGAGGTTAGGAGGGGGGCAAGCCATTGATTAGACACCCCCTCCCAACCTCCCCCACAATTGGGGGAGGTTGCAGGCGGAATTTTTCAGGGTTTCCTTAACAGTAACCGTCCGATTACTAGCGTTATTCATGACTTTCCAAGCGATCGGGTGGGGTATTCAGGTTACTTATCCCCGTTTCCAGGTGCCGGACTTGCCGCCGGACTTCTCCTCCAGCCGCACCTGGTCGATCACCATGCCGCGATCCACCGCCTTGCACATGTCGTAGATGGTGAGCAGGGCCACCTGGGTGGCGCAGAGCGCCTCCATCTCCACGCCGGTCTGGCCGCGGGTCTCCACCCGGCTGACGCAGCGCACCAGGCTCTGCGCCTCGTCGGGCTCGAACTCGATGGACACTCGGGTCAGGGCCAGGGGGTGGCACAGCGGCACCAGGTCGGCGGTCTTCTTGGCGGCCATGATGCCGGCGATGCGGGCCACGCCCAGCACGTCGCCCTTCTTGTGACCGCCCTCCAGGATCAGCCGCAACGTTTCCGGCTGCATGCGGATCACCCCCGAGGTGACCGCCACCCGGTGGGTGGTCTCCTTGTCCCCCACGTCCACCATGTGGGCCTGACCGCGGCTGTCGAAATGGGTGAGCTTGCTCATGCCCTCTGTTGGTCGAACTCGATGGACTTGGAGACCTCGTGCACCTCGAAGGTCATGGCCTTGAGGTCGCCCAGCACCCAGGTGGCTTTGGGCTTGCCCACGCCGCCCACGGTGCCTGGGTTGACCAGCGCCGTCTTGCCGCCGCGCACGTTGGGCAGCCACTCGATCTCCACCTTGTGGCTGTGGCCGCAGCAGACCAGGTCGAAGTCGCCGGTGGCGGCCATGGCGCGGGCGTAGTGGGGGTAGTGGACCATGAAGATGCGCCGCCCGTCCAGCTCGATGGCGGCGTCCATGCCGTGGTAGCGGATGACGCCGCCAGGCTTGTGGCTGAGGCGGGTCAGCGCGTAGAGGTCGCCGGTGTTGTTGCCGTGGATGACGTGCACCGGCAAGCCGAAGGGCTCGACGCAGGCCAGGGTGCTGGGCGCCACCACGTCGCCGCAGTGGAGCACCGCCCCGGCGCCCAGGGCCTTGGCGTCGGCCACCGCCGCCTCCAGCAGCGGGATGTGGTCGTGGCTGTCCGAGAGGATGCAGACTTTCATCAGAAGGCGGGCTTCTCCGGGGCGGTTTCGTACATCTTGAGGGAGTTGCGGATCTCCTCCTTGGCCGCCTCGACCCCTTCCCAGCCTTCCACACGCACCCACTTGCCCTCATCCAGGTCCTTGTAGTGCTCGAAGAAGTGGGCGATGCGGTCCATCAGCTCCCTGGGCATGTCGTCCATGTCCTTGACGTGGGACCAGCGGTCGGTGATCTCGTCGATGGGCACCGCCACCACCTTGGCGTCGTCGCCCGACTCGTCGGTCATCTTCAGCACCGCCACCGGGCGGCAGCGGATCACCGAGCCGGGGATGAGGGGAAAGGCGGTGGTCACCATCACGTCGCAGGGGTCGCCGTCGTCGGAGAGGGTGTGGGGGATGTAACCATAGTTGGCCGGGTAGCGCATGGCGGTGCGCAGGATGCGGTCCACGAAGACGGCGCCCGACTCCTTGTCCACCTCGTACTTCACCGGCTCGGAGTTGGCCGGGATCTCGATGATGACATTGATCTCGTCGGGGGGGTTGCGGCCGCTGGTGACTTTGTCCAGGCTCATGTTCTCTCTCCTGATTTGTCGTTTGTTGTTCGATGGGCACGCTGCGCTTTGCCCATCCTATGGGTTCCGGTTGTTGGTTGTTTGTTCGATGGGCACGCGTTCGCGATGATCCGCGCTTGCGCGCTCCTTGTCCCCCTCTCCCGCTGGCGGGAGAGGGTTAGGGGTGAGGGCGGTAGGAATAGTAAAACCTTGATCCCCTCACCTCCGGCCCCTCTCCCTGGGGGAGAGGGGGGAATGTCAACGCCGCCGCAGCGAGCCGTAGTCCTCGCCCGGATGCAGGTCGAAGCGCGCCTCCAGGTCGTATTCCCGGATCAGGCGGTCCACCGCCGCCTGGCCGTGGATGATCTGCACCTCGGCCAGGATCATGCGCACCGAGTTGCGGTTGTAGCCGCTGTTGAACTGCAGCTGGGTCTCGATCAGTTCGCGTGCGCGTTCGATCTTCATTGCTTGAAAGCGCCTGTAGGTCGGACTTCAGTCCGACAAGCTGCCCGATTGCTCGTCGGGCTGAAGCCCGACCTACCTTCAATCGAAAAGGCCGGCGCGGGGCCGGCCTTGTGGTTCGTTACACCTCGAAGGCGGGCAGCTTCTTCTCCACCGCCGCCAGCTTGAGCGTGACGTATTTGGGCATGCCGTTCTCGTCATAGGGCGGATAGTCCTCGCCCTGGATGAGGGGGTAGAGGTATTCCTTGCAGGCGTCGGTGATGCCGAAGCCGTCGTCGGTGATGAAGTCGGTGGGCATCATCTTCTCCACGTTGGCCACCTCGGAGAGCGGCGCCTCGCCAATGCTCCACTTGTAGGGCGAGGAGGACTCGCGCACGATGGTGGGCATGATGGAGTTCTTGCCCTCCAGCGCCTTCTCCACCGCAGCCTGGCCCAGGGCGTAAGCCTGGTCCACGTCGGCCTTGGAGGCGAGGTGGCGGGCCGCCCGCTGCAGGTAGTCGGCCACCGCCCAGTGGAACTTGTATCCCAGGTTGTCCTTGATCATGTTGGCCACAACGGGCGCGGCGCCGCCGAGCTGGGCGTGGCCGAAAGCGTCACGAGTGCCCTGCTCGGCCAGGAAGCGGCCGTCGGGCCAGTGGCAGCCTTCGGAGACCACCACGGTGACATAGCCGAACTTTTCCACCTTGGCCTTCACCGCTGCCAGGAACTTCTCCTGGTCGAACTCCACCTCGGGGAAGAGCACCACCACGGGAATGCCGTAGTCCTCGATGAGCCCGCCGGCGGCGGCGATCCAGCCGGCGTGACGGCCCATCACCTCGATAACGAACACCTTGGTGGAGGTGGCGGCCATGGAGCGCACGTCGAAGCTGGCCTCCAGGGAGGAGACGGCGATGTACTTGGCCACCGAGCCGAAGCCGGGGCAGTTGTCGGTGATGGGCAGGTCGTTGTCCACCGTCTTGGGCACGTGGATCGCCTGCACCGGGAAGCCCATCTTCTCGGAGAGCTGGGAGACCTTGTAGCAGGTGTCGGCGGAGTCGCCGCCGCCGTTGTAGAAGAAGTAGCCGATGTTGTGGGTCTTGAACACCTCGATCAGCCGCTCGTACTCGCGCTGGTTCTCCTCCAGGCTCTTTAACTTGTAGCGGCAGGAGCCGAAGGCGCCGGAGGGGGTGTGCTTGAGGGCGGCGATGGCCTCGTCCGACTCCTGGCTGGTGTCGATCAGCTCCTCGGTGAGCGCGCCGATGATGCCGTTGCGCCCGGCATAGACGTTGGCGATCTTGTCGGGGTGCTTGCGGCAGGCCTCGATGACCCCGCAGGCGGAGGCGTTGATCACGGCGGTGACGCCGCCGGACTGGGCATAGAAAGCGTTCTTGGCAGTCATGGGTTCTCCTTAGGTTTCTTGCTGGTTCAGGTCCTGGTGTTTTGTTCGCCTCTGTAGGAGCGGCCTCCCGGCCGCGAACCCGGGGTTTCGACTCCCTCACCCCGGCCCTCTCCCTGGAGGAGAGGGGATTATTTGATGTCTCCCCGCTCGCGCGCCTCGTGGTCCGCCTGCGCCTGCAGCAGCGAGACCATGCATTCGCTCAGGTCGTCGTATTCGTGCACTCCGGTGCCGTATTGCTGATAGCCCCGGTAGAAGAACTGGCAGCGATAGCGGCGGTCGCCGGTCTTGAAGATCACGAAGTTGCAGCCATCGTGGTTCCAGTAGACCACCGGGCAGGTGGTGAGCTCCCGGTCCGCCGGCGACAGGCGGATCTCGGCGTCGGCCAGCTCGTAGGGCTTTTCCTCGCCGTAACGCTCTTTCAGGGTGGTCCTGATGATCCACTCCTCGCTCTTGCCGAAATCTGGAATCTCTGCCATGGAAACAAACCCGGAAATCAAAAGTTACTGAAAATCAGGCACTTTGGCCCGGTTTCATTTGACATCCGCGCCGTTCTGCGATTAGCTTACAAGAATATGCCGAAAATCCGGTCAATCCGCCAATTATACAGGAAAACGGCGGGCGGGATATTTTGAAATCAGGGATCCACCAATCATGAGAATCATTCTGTTAGGGCCGCCAGGTTCCGGAAAATCCGCCATCTCCCGGAAAATAGCAGAGAAATACGGCCTTCCTGTCGTGGGTATGGAAGAGGTGGCCGAAGAGCTGTCCACCATGGCCGGCCAGGAGGACGAGACCGGACGGCTGGCGCGGGACGCCATCTCCGCCGGCCGGGTGTCGGACGAGGTCTGCAACCTGGTGCTCCAGCGGGTTCTCTCCAGGAAGGACCTGGCCAAGGGTTACGTGCTGCTGGGCTATCCCAAGGATGCCGCCCAGGCCGAGGTGATCCACACCGCCATGGCCCAGGCCGGACGCCCCATAGACTTGGTGCTGATGATCGACATCGACCGCGACGAGCTGATGGAACGGCGCGTGGGCCGAATCGACTGCGACAGCTGTGGCGCCCAATACAACCTCTATGTCAACCCGCCCATGGTGGATGGCATCTGCGACCTGTGCGGGGGACGCCTCACCCGTCGGCCCCGGGGCTACGAAGAGAACATTGCCAACCAGTTGCGGGAATATGACGTCAATGTACAGCCCATCCTGGCCTATTTCGAGAAGCAGGGCATCCTGCGCTATGTGGATGGCAATGGTACCGAGGAAGAGCTGTGGCAGAACGTGCAGCAGGCCATCGAATCCACCCGCGCCGCCAGGGCGGAACCAGCCGGAGAGCCGGCTGCCTCTGAGAAGCCAACTTCAGGCAAGGCGGTGAAGAGTTCGGCTGCCAGGAAAGAGGCGGCTGCCGAAAAGGCTGGCACCGGCAAGGTCGCGGCCAAGAAAAAGGCTGCTCCAAAGAAGGTGGCCAAGAAAAAGGCGGTAACCCAGAAGAAGGTGGCGAAGAAAAAGACGGTTCAGAAAAAGGCCGCCAGCAAGAAGGTGACCAAGAAGAAGGTGGCGGCCAAGAAGGCGGCCCCTTCGAAAAAAGTGGTGAAGAAGAAGGTCGCCAAGAAAAAGGTGGCGAAGAAAAAGACGGTCAAGAAGGCCGCGACCAAGAAGCAGACGGCGAAGAAAAAGGCGGCGCAGAAGAAAGCCGCCACCAAGAAGAAAGTGGTCAAGGCGCCTGCAAAGAAAAAGACTGCCGCCCGCAAAGTGGCCAAGAAGAAGGCTGTCCGAAAGAAGACGGCCGGCAAACGGGGTTGACCGGCGGTTCATCGGGTTCCGGTTTCCAGCCAACCTGTTTGCAGTTCCCCCTCACTCTGGCCCTCTCCCCGGAAGGGGGAGAGGGAATCTTGGGGTGGGCGTACCGGTTTTTTGGAGGTGGCTTCTATGGGGTGGGAGGAGTGTTTTCCTGCCCGGCCACAGCGGGGGAGGCCGGTTTCTCCTTCTCGTGGGGAATCCGGTAGAGAAGGGCCGGCTTGCCTCTTCGGCCCGCAAATGACGCCATTTTTTCCGCGCCGCCCTGTTCCAGTACCTTGGCCAGGGGGCCGTGGGGACTCCGGGTGAGGGCGAAATCGAAATTTTTCAGTTGGGTCCTGCCGGGCTGGAACAGGGTGACCTGGCGCTGCCCGGGCTTGCGGCCGTTGAAGTAGTAGTAAACTCGTCGGACCTCGATATCGGTAAGGATCCGGCTGTTTTCCGGCAGCCGTCGTTGCGCCCAATCCTCAGCTTCGAGCAGGTAACCCTTGTTGCCCGGCTTCTCGATCAGACTGTCTGCCGCCAGCGCCAGCACGGAAAGAGCGACGAGAGCGGCCAGCCAGCGTGGTGCCTGCCTGGAACGGTAGCGCTGCCACAGGTCGTCCAGCGAAAAGGCCACCACCGGCAGCAAAAGCAGCGCCAGGGCCGTGGTGTATCGGGACACCATGATGAAAAGTCGCAGCTCCTGGTAGGCCAGCACCAGCAGGCTCACCACTCCATAGGAGATCAGTGCCCGACGATAGAGGCCGGGCAGGCCCGGGGCCGGGAACCAGTTTCTCAGCAGCAGAATGAAGAAGAAGGGCCAGGTGAGTGCGGTGCCCAGGTCCCGCAGGATGTCGATGGCCACCGCCGCCGCCAGTACCGTCACTGCGGCGCTCTGAGCGTAATAGGGCGACAGTGCTGAGGCAATGGCACGGGACTTGGTGTCCACCGTGTCGATGAAGACCCTGTGTAATTCGGTATTGGCATTCTGCAGCAGCTGCCCGAGCCGGTTGTCCGCCAGCTCGCTACTGCCGAATGCCGCCAGCAATAGCGCTCCCACAATCAGAGGGAGATAGGCCTTGAGAGTGACCTTGATGCGGGTGCGGAAGTCGGTGGGGGATAGCAGCAGACCCAGCGGCATCAACGCCAGGAAAGCGAACCCCTCCACGCGGAACAGGGTGGCCAGCCCCATGCACAGATACCAGGCGACCAGAATCGGCCAGGAAAAGCGCTTCATCAGTTGCAGGTAGAAGATCATGGCCGCCACGGTCAGCGCCCAGTAACCGTGGTCTCGGATGATCTCCGCCCGGTTGTCGTTGAGATAGGTGAGCACCAGGATTGCCACGGCACCGATGGCCAGGGTCCTGGTGGTGGCGCCAAGGGACTCCAGCAGTCGCAGGAAGAGCAGCACCAGGGCCAGGTCGAAAAGCAGGTTGAGCAGCAATGCGGCGGGCTCTGTCTTCAGCCCGGTGAGGCTGCTGGCCCAGTGGATCAGGTGGGAATAGAAGATCCAGTGTCCCAGTTGCGCGGCGCTGTCGGCGTCCCCCTGGGCCGCCAGCAGGTAGAGCACGGCATCGTCGTTCACCACGGGCTTGAGGTGGAAATACCAGAGGGAGAGCAGCACGCTGGCCAGGCCGGCGGCCAGGTAGATCAGTATTCTTTGCGAACGGTGGTTGGGCATCCGGCGGGCAAGACGGTGGCGGGTGAACTGGCCGCAACATACCGGAGAGCGCCGTTGGATGGCAACAGGATATAATCCGCGCCATGAACAGATCCAAGCACGACATCCGGGTGGCGGTGGAGACCACCTACCTGCCCGACCAGTCGCTTCCCGAGAACAACCGTTACGTCTTCGCCTACACCATCACCATCTCCAACGAGGGCACGGTGGGCGCACGGCTGCTGAACCGTCACTGGGTGATCACCGATGCCGACGGACGCATCCAGGAGGTGCGCGGCGAGGGGGTGGTGGGGCAGCAGCCCCATCTGGCGCCGGGGGAGAGCTACCAGTACACCAGCGGCACTGCCCTGGAGACCCCGGTTGGCGCCATGGAGGGGGAGTACGAGATGGTGGATGACGAAGGCGACCGTTTCCTGGCGCCCATCGCCCCCTTTTCCCTGCGCATCCCCAACAGCGTGAACTGATGGCGACCTGGGTCATTGGCGACATCCAGGGGTGCTATGCCGAGCTGCGCGCCCTGCTCGACCGCCTGGAGTTCGATCCTGCCGCGGACCGGCTCTGGTTCGTGGGCGACCTGGTGAACCGGGGGCCCCGGTCGCTGGAGACGCTGCGCTTCGTCAAAGGGCTGGGAGAGGCGGCCACGGTAGTGCTGGGCAATCACGACCTGCACCTGCTGGCGCTGGCCCATGGCGACGACCATTTCGCCGGCGACCGGGAGCTGCAGCCGGTGCTGCAGGCGCCGGACCTGGAGGAGCTGGTGCACTGGCTGCGCCACCGTCCCCTGCTGCACCACGATCCCGCCCTGGATTTCACCATGATCCATGCCGGTCTGCCGCCCCAGTGGGATCTGGCCACCGCCATCTCCTGCGCGCGGGAGGTGGAAGGGGTGCTGCGCGGTCCCGAACACCGGGAATTCTTCCGCCAGATGTATGGCAACAAGCCCAACCGCTGGGACCCGGAGCTGGCCGGCATGGACCGCTGGCGCTTCATCACCAACTGCTTCACCCGGCTGCGTTTCGTCACCCGCAAGGGGAAGCTCAAGCTCAAGCTCAAGGGGCCGCCGGGGGGGCAGAAGAAGAAGTTCATTCCCTGGTTCCTGCACCCGCACCGGCGCACCCGCGACCAGCGCATCGTCTTCGGTCACTGGTCCACGCTGGGCTACAGCGTCGCCGAGAACACCTGGGGCATCGACACCGGCTGCCTCTGGGGAGGCAAACTCACCGCTCTGCGCATCGATCTGCCGGAGCCCGGTCCCCTGCAGATGCCCTGCCGGGGGGCAGCGGATCCGATGCAGTATGCGTGATGCGGTAGACCGCCGGCAGCAGTACCAGGCTCACCAGCAACGAGAAGCCCAGCCCCCAGTTCAGGGTGATGGCCAGGGGCTGGAGCAGTTCGGAGCCCTGGCCCCGTGCCATGGCCAGCGGCAGCAGGCCGGCCACGGTGGTGAGGGTGGTCATGAGGATGGGGCGCAGCCGCAGCCGGCCGGCCTCCACCACCGCTTCCGCAAGGGCCAGTCCTTCGCGCCGCTTCCGTTCGATGTATTCCACCAGGATGATGGCGTTGTTCACCACGATGCCGGCCAGCATGATCAGTCCCAGCCACACCGGCATGGAGAGCGGGGTGCCGGTCCAGCGCAGTCCCAGGGCCACGCCGATGATGCTGAAGGCAAGGCTGAAGAGAATGATCAGCGGGTTGCGCAGCGATTCGTACTGCACCGCCATCACCACCAGCACCAGGAACAGCGCCAGCCCCAGCAGCAGCACGCCGGTGTTGCGGTTCTGCTGCAGCGCCTTGTAGCTGCCCCCCTCCTGGAGAGTGTAGCCATCGGGAAGAGGCAGCTGGCGCAGGCGCCTTTCCGCCTCGGCCACCACCTGTGAAAGGCTGGCCCCCTCGGCCAGGGTGGCGGTGACCTCCACGATGCGCTGTTGCTGCTCACGCAGGATGGTGGCGGGCGCCGGCGTCAACCGGATGCGGGCCACCTCGCCCAGCCGCACCGGGGTGCGACCCTGGCTGCCCCCCATGAGCACCAGTTGCTCCAGCGCCTGGGGAAAGCGGTCCAGGGGGTCCAGCCGCAGGCGGATCTCTATGCTGCGGTCACCGGCGATGAAACGGCCCACCCGGCGACCCTCCAGGGCATAGCGCACCGCCTGGCCGATGCGCTTGGTGTCCAGCCCCAGCAGCGCCGCCTTCTGCCGGTCCAGGTCGATGGAGAGCTGCATGGCGATCTCCTCGTTGGAGCGCTTGAGGTTGCGCAGCCCCTGCACCGGTCGGAGCAGCTCCACCATGCGGCGGCCGATCTCCTCCAGCTGGTCCAGGTCGGGGCCCTGCACCTGGAAGCTGATGTCGTCGTTCCCTCTTCCCAGGCGCAGGCCCCGGATGCCACGCGGGCGCACCCGGATGCGCACTCCGGCGATGGCTTCGGTCTTCAGCTTTCCGCGCAGCTCCTTGATCCAGCGGGAGAGAGGGGGGCGCTGGCCCCGGGGCTCGAGCTGCACCTGGATGTTGGCCCGGTTGGCGCTCTCATAGACGGAGCGACCGAAGGTGAAGCCGCCCACCGTGGTGAAGACGGTGGCCACCGCCGGGTCCTGCAGCAGCAGCGATTCCACCCGCCGGGTGATGCGGTCCATCTCCTCCACGCTGGTGCCCCGATCGGCGGTGAGGTAGAGGCCGGTGCGACCGTCGTCGATGCGTGGCAGGAAGCGGTCCAGCGGGCGGAGCAGGTCGGGCGCGGTGTAACCCAGCGCCAGCAGGAAGAGCGCCAGCACCCCCCAGCGCAGCTTCAGCACGCCACGCAACAAGGTGGCGTAACCGTTCTGCAACGCCTCGGTGGCCCGGTTCACCAGGCGGCGCAGGGTCCCTTCCCGGCCCACCGGAATGCGGCCCGCCAGGGCCGGCACCAGGGTGAGGGCCACCACCAGGGCCGCCAGGATGGCGGCGGAGATGGTGAGGATGAGTTCGCGGAACAGCAGCCCCACCAAGCCGCCCACGAAGAGAAAGGGGAGCACCGCAGCCAGGTTGGTGGTGGTGGCGGCGACGATGGGAGAGGTCACCTCGTCGGCGGCGCGGCGCGAGGCCTCCAGGGGCTCTTCCCCCATGCGCTGGTGGCGATAGATGTTCTCCAGCATGACGATGGTGCTGTCCACCAGCATCCCCACCCCCAGGGCGAGGCCGCCCAGGGTCATGAGATTGAGGGTGAGACCGCCCGCCGCCATCAGGGTGAAGGTGACCAGGATGGCGATGGGGATGGCGCTGCCGATCACCAGGGTGCGGCGCAGGCTGCCCAGAAAGAGGTAGACCACCGCCATCGCCAGCAGGGCGCCGCTCACCGCAGCGGAGCCGGCATTGCGCAGGGCGCGGCGGATATGACGCGCCTCGTCGTTCACCGGCACCACCTCCGTTTCTCCGGGCAGCATCCGCTGCGCCTGCAGCCGCTTCAGCTCCCGGTTCACCCCGTCCACCACCGCCACCGTGTTGGCCTGGGGCTGTTTCTGTACCGACAGCTTCACCGCCGGGTCGCCGTTCAGGCGGATGCGCACCCGGGGCTCCTCGGCGCTGTCGAACACTTTGGCCAGCGCTTCCAGCGGCAGGGTGACGGTGGTGCCATCCTGGTCCTCCAGGGGAACCGGCAGCCGCTCCAGGGATTCCAGGGTGCGCAGGCGACCCCGGGTCTGCACCGCCAGCTCGCGTCGCGGCAGTCGCAGCCGGCCGCCGGCGACGTCCCGGTTCTCCGTTTCCAGCAGGGATTCCAGGTCGAATACATCCAGGTGGCGGCCCGCCAGGGACTCGGGATCCGCCAGCACCTGGATCTGCCGCTTCAGCCCGCCGGCCACCTCCGCCGCGGCCACCCCGGGAAGGTTCACCAGCCGCTTGCCCAGGGTGTAGTCCACCCACTCCCGCAGCGCCACCGGGTCCATCCGACGGGACCGGATGGCATATTCGGCTGCCGGCAGCTGCGAGGGGTCGCGCTTGTAGATCACCGGAGGTTCGATGGTGTCGGGCAGGAAGCGGCGGGCGCGGTCCAGCCGCGTGGCGGCGTCCCGCAGCGCCACGTCGATGTCCTTGCCGTAGGCGAAGTCGAGATCCACCGCCGAGCGTCCCTGGCGGGTGGCGGAGCGGATATGAATGGCATCTTCGGTGATGGCCAGCTGCTCCTCCAGCTGGCGGGTCACCTCGTCCTCCATGATGGTGGCCGGCACCCCGGGGTCGTTGATGCGTACCGCGATGCTGGGATAGATGATGTGGGGCAGCAGGTCGATGCGGAGGCTGCCCAGCGAGAAGAGCCCCAGCACCACCGCCGCCAGGGTGAGCATGACCACGGCGATGGGGTGATGCAGGGACCAGGTGGCGATGTTGTTGCGGCGTTTCACGCTCCGGATTGTACCGGGAAGCGCGGTGGCGGGCGTTGTTCCGCCCTATTTGTTGTTTTGCCCTATTTTACGATGGCCGCGTACAACGCGGTGATGTAGTTCATCTGTTGCAGGATCTTCTCCATGGAGCGCATCACCAGCGAGGGGATGTAACTGCCTTTGCGCACCCGTTTGCTCATTTCGAAGGTGTTCCAGTCCTTCTCCACCCGGGCCAGGGCGGCATCGATCTCGGAAGTGTTCTCGGGCGCATTCTTGAGGTAGTCCAGGGCGCTGCGGAATTCGGTCATCGCCTTGGTCATCTCCTGGTCGTAGGCGGGATCGTCGAAGCCCCAGGCCTTGAAAGCGTAGTATTTCGCGATGCGCTGGGAAAGCATGCGCTGGCGTCCGGAGACGTTCACCAGCTGGCCGGCGCTGGTGCCGGACCTCTTCTGCAGCAGCAGCACGAACTGGTGCGCCTTGGCCAGCAACTTCTCGGACAGGGCCATCACCTGCTGTGCCTTGTTTCGTTCCGGCTTGTCGGTGACCAGCTTGCGGTACTGTTTCCAGAGCGCTTTCACCTCACCGATCACCTTTTTCTCCTCCTTGGTCTTGGCGAAGGCGGTGAGCTCGTCGAGCTGCTTCTGGAACAGATTCACCGCCTCCTGCAACTGGATGCGGGCGCTGAGCACATTCTTGTTCCCCACCATGGCATAGGCCTTGGCGATGCGCTGGGAGAGCATGCGCTGGCGTCCCGCCTTGTTGATGGCCTCGCCCATGGTGAGCTGGGCCGCGGCGAGATCCGCTGCGAGGAACATCAAAAGGAAGAGAGTGATGAGAAGCCTGGAAGTCTGGCCGGCCATGTTGTTCTCTCGGCGAAAGGGAACCCGGCGCCCAGTATTTGGGAATTGGCGCCGGCTTTCAAGGAGCGGAGGGCGCTGGTGCGCCGGCAGTGGCGGAAACTGTGATTGAGGCGCCATTTTTCAGGCCGAGAAAGCCCCTTGTGATCACCTGCTGGCCTGGCTCCAGGCCGGAGAGGATCTCCACCCGGTCGCCGAAGCGGCGGCCACTTTCCACCGGTTGGCGCACGGCCCTTTCTTTCCTGGCGAGATAGACATGCTCGCCCCGCCGGTCCACCCGAAGTGCCGCCAGCGGAATGAGAGTCCGCTCCCGGGGCCGGGTCTGCAGTTGCACCCGCACGAAATCTCCGGCCCGGGCCTCGGCAGGCGTTCCTTCATCTTCAAAGGCGGCCTCCACCGTGCCCAGCCGGCTCTGGGCGTCCACCAGCGGGAAACGGCGGCGGATCCGGGCCGGCCAGGAGTGGCCGGCGAGGTACACCTGCAACTGCTGTCCATCCACAAGCTCGGGGAGCAGGTCTCCCTCCAGGCGGAAACGCACCACCAGGGAGGTGGGGTCGGCCAGGGTGAGCAGGTGGCTGTGACGGGCCACCACATCACCGGGCTCGGCCAGCCGTTTCAGCACGATGCCGTCGAAAGGGGCCAGCACCCGGGTATGGCCGAGGCGGGTGCGCAGGATCTCCAGCTCGGCACGGGCCACCTCCAGCTCGGTGCGCGCTTCCGCCACCTCGTCGGTGGAGGCGGCGTTCTGATGCAGCAGCTTCTCCAGCCGCGCCAGGCGGCGCTTCTTCAGACGCAGATCGGCTTCCGCCTTGCGTTTTTCCGACTGCAGCAGGGAGGTGTCGAGCTGCATCAGCAGGGCGCCCTTCTCTACCCGGTCGCCCTCGTACCAGGGCAGCTTTTCGATCTGCCCCTCCTCCCGGTTGTAGACCCGGAACAGGCGCAGGTAACGCAGGGTGCCCGGCCGCTCCAGCTCCAGGGATACCGCCCGCCGTTCCACCGGGGCGGTCTCCACCACAACCCGCCTCTCCTTCTTTTCACCCGCCAGGGTGGTGGCGAAAAGCAGACAGAGCGACAGGGCGATCCAGCGCTTCATGCCGTGGGTCCCTTATCAGTTTCGCAAACGACGGGAGGGATGGGCTCAGTCATACCGGTAATGTTTCACCTTGCGCTGGATGTTGCGCTGGTAGCAGATGGCCTCCACCTGCCAGTCGAGCCCTTCCAGCGGAATGTCGGGATAGCGCTGGTTGAGCGCCACCAGCCGTTCGCCCTGTTCGTCGTTGCGGTACTGGCGGAACCAGCGGGTTCCCTCCACCATGGCCATGATGTACATGCCGTCCTTGCACACTTCCGAGCGTTCCAGAATGATGATGCACCGGTCGGGAAACTCCGGTTCCATGCTGTCGCCCAGCACCATGAGCGCGAAGGGCTCGTTGTAGCTGCAGTCGCTCATGGACTGCTCGAGCGCTTTTCTCACCTCGTCTTCAGTCTGCATCTGCTATCATCCGTCTTCTGTTCCGGGATCGAAAATCCCGTATATTCAACAAGTTATTTACCTCCAGAGTATAGCATGGTTCATCACCACGGGGTGCCTCCCCAGGTCCACAAGGATCGCCGCGACTGGCACAACCTGCGTAGTATGCTGCCCTACCTGTGGGAGTTCCGCGGGCGGGCGCTGTTCGCGCTGCTCTGCCTGGTGCTGGCCAAGGTGGCCAACGTGGGGGTGCCGCTGGCGCTCAAGGAGATCGTGGACGCCCTGGAGAGGCAGCCGGGCAGGGTGCTGGTGCTGCCGGTGGCGCTGCTGGCCGGCTACGGCCTGCTCAAGCTCTTCGCCAGCCTGTTCAACGAACTGCGGGACATAGTCTTCGCCAAGGTGCGCTACCGCGCCATGCGCCGCCTCTCCACCCGGGTGCTGTCCCATCTGCACGAGCTGTCGCTGCGCTTCCACCTGGAACGCCAGACCGGCGCCATCTCCCGGGACCTGGAGCGGGGCACCCGCTCGGTCTCCCAGATCCTCAACTACATGGCCTTCAGCATCCTGCCCATCCTGGTGGAGTTCTCCCTGGTGGCCGGCGTGTTGGTGACCCAGTACGATCCGGTCTTCACCCTCATCACCTTCGGAACCGTGGTGGTCTACGTGGTGGTCACCTTTGCCATCACCGAGTGGCGCATGGACTTCCGCCACCACATGAACCGCCTGGAGTCGGAGGCCAACAGCCGCGCCCTGGACAGCCTGATCAACTACGAGACGGTGAAGTACTTCGGCAACGAAAAGCTGGAGGTGGCGCGCTTCGACCAGATGCTGGGCGACTGGGAACACTGGGCGGTGAAGAGCCAGACCTCCATGTCCCTGCTCAACTTCGCCCAGGGGGCGGTGATCGCCGCCGGGGTGACCCTCATCATGTTCTTCGCCGCCCACCAGGTGACCACCGGCGCCATGTCCATCGGAGACCTGGTGCTGGTGAACGCCTTTCTGTTGCAGCTCTTCATTCCGCTGGGCTTTCTCGGCATCGTCTACCGCCAGATCAAGTACGCGCTGGCGGACATGGACATGATCTTCAAGCTGCTGGAACGGAAGCCGGAGATCCTGGATGCCCCCGGCGCCCGGCCGCTGGCGCTGTCCGGCGGGCGTATCGAGTTCGATCACGTGGACTTTGCCTACCAGCCGGAGCGCCCCATCCTGCGGGATCTCGATTTCGAAGTGCCGGCCGGTCACAAGGTGGCCATCGTCGGCCATTCCGGCGCCGGCAAGTCTACCATTGCGCGGCTGCTGTTCCGCTTCTACGACGTCACCGGGGGCGCCATCCGCATCGACGGCCAGGACATCCGCCGGGTGACCCAGCAGAGCCTGCGTGCCGCCATCGGCATCGTGCCCCAGGACACGGTGCTGTTCAACGACACCATTTACTACAACATCCTCTATGGCCGACCCGACGCTTCCCGGGAAGAGGTGGAACGGGCCGCGGAACTGGCCCACATCCGCGACTTCATCGAGAGCCTGCCGGACGGCTGGGAGACGGTGGTGGGAGAGCGCGGGTTGAAACTGTCGGGCGGCGAGAAGCAGCGGGTGGCCATCGCCCGGGTGCTCCTCAAGCGGCCGGCCATTCTCATCTTCGACGAGGCCACCTCCTCCCTGGACAGCAAGACCGAAAAGGCGATCCAGGCCACCCTGGCGCAGGTGGCGCGGGACCACACCACCCTGGTCATCGCCCACCGTCTCTCCACGGTGGTGGACGCCGACCGGATCCTGGTGATGGAACAGGGGCGCATCGTCGAGCGCGGCACCCATTCCGAGCTGCTGGCGCAGGGTGGGCGCTATGCCGAGATGTGGGAGCTGCAGCAGAAGGAGGAGGCAGAAACACCGGCCGCTGCCGGTGTTTCGTAGGGCGGGCAAACCATAGCGTGCCCGCCGGGTTCGATGGGCACGGCCTTGCGGCTTTTGCTCATCCTATTCGTGGCCGCTTGGTTTCAGTGTCTGCAGCTGCTGCAGGTCCAGTCGATGAGCCGCTTGCTGTGCAGCTGCTTGCTGATTTCACAGGCCAGGCAGCGCCAGATGCTGTTGACGATGCCGATCACGACCCCTGTAGCGATAAGTGCCCAGAAAACCTGATCCACCCACTGCTGGGTCATCACGCCTTCGAGCCCATATGTCATGTAGGTGACGAAAGAGAAGATCATGGCCGCCACCAGACCGATCAATGTGGCTAACATGGCTGCATACCTCTTGAGTAGTGTTTGATAAAGAATATTATAGAAAACTAATATATGAACATTGACATTTCTCAATGCGAAGGGTTTCGTGACCCATGTTGAGCAGCCTGTCACAAAAGCAGATCCAGGCGGCGCGGGAAGCAGGGAACAAGGAAGCCGCCCCCTCTGTCTTCGGCCTGCTGCGTTCCGCCCGGCTGGTGGGCCCATTGGCCATGCTGCTGGCGGCGGTGGTTACCGGTTGCGCTGTCACCTTCCATGGGTTGATCGCCGGTGGACTGGCGATGCCTGCCATCGTGGTCCTGGCGCTCGCCTGCCTGCTGGCTTTGCTTGGGCTGGTGGCTGCCGGGCTGCAGCTCAAGAAACAGCTGCTCAAGCCCCTGGTCACTCTGGAGGCCTCGGTGGCCCAGGTGTCGCAGGGGGAACCTGGCGCCAGCCTGCCGGATACCGACACCGGCGTGCTCAGCGGCATGGTGCGCGACATCGACTCCATCTCAGAGGAGCTGATGGAGCTCTACGAGGACATGGACAGCCGCATCGCCCGCCATACCACCCGCTTGGCGCAGAAGACCGCCTCGCTCAAGATCCTCTATGACGTGGCCGCCGCCATCAATCGCGAGGAGAACCTCGACGCCTTGTTGCTGCGTTTCCTGCGGGTGCTCAAGGAGATGGTCAACGGCGTGGCGATCAGCGCGCGTGTGGTGCAGGAGGATGGCCGCACGCGGCTGGTGGGCACCATTGGCCTGGATGATCAGGTGCGCACCGAGCGGGAGCTGTTGCCATTGGAGATCTGTCCCTGTGGCGTGCCTCTCTCCCCCGGAGACGTGTTGTGCGACCACGAGGCCCGGTTCTGCGTGCGGGAGATGGGGCAACAGATGTTCGGCCCGGACGAGGTGGAGCTGGTGGAGGTTCCCCTGGAACATCATGGTGACGTGTTGGGCAACTACCGCATATACGTGAAGCGGCCAGGGGTCTCCGGTCGGGAAGATATTCTGGAGCTGTTGCAGACCATCGGCAGCCACCTGGGGATGGCCATCGCCAAGCAGCGCTCGGACGAGGAGGCGCGCCGCCTTTCTATCCTGGAAGAGCGCAGTGCCCTGGCCCACGAGCTGCACGATTCCCTGGCGCAGACCCTGGCCAGCCTCCGTTTCCAGGTACGGATGCTGGAGGATGCCCTGGACGAGAACGGTGCCTGCGAGATGGCGCTGCGCGACCTTCAGCGGATTCGCAACGGCATGGACGAAGCCCACACCGAACTACGCGATCTGCTCACCAGCTTCCGCACGCCGGTGGATGGCCGCGGCCTGGCGGTGGCGCTGGAAAAGCTGGTGGAACGCTTCTCCGCCGAAACCGGCATCGCCACCTATTTCCAGCAGGAGTGCAGCCAGGTGAAGCTTTCCTCATCGGAGGAGATGCAGATGTTGCGTATCGTGCAGGAGGCTCTGGCCAACATCCGCAAGCACGCCCGGGCCCACAATGTGCGGGTCCTGCTGAGCTGCCGGGGGGGTACCTACACCCTGCTGGTGGAGGATGACGGCGTGGGCTTCGTGGGCGAGGTGCGTCAGGGCAGCCCTGGTGAACACATCGGTCTCTCCATCATGGAGGAGCGGGCACGGCGGCTGGGAGGCGAGCTGAGGATCGAGAGCGAGCCCGGGGAGGGCACGCGGGTGGAGCTGATCTATCAGCCGAGCCGACCGGGTCGGGATGCCCGCCAGGAGTGGAGATGAGGAGGCTCCGGTCCGTGCGCTTGCATTTCGCGTCCAGCCGGCCCGGCTGCTGGGCTGAAGCTCGCGCCGATGGTCGGTTGGCGGCTGCCGGCGTCGTCTTGCGTTCGAGCCAGAGGGGTACAATCTGGTTCGTCCGGGACTAGATCAGGGGTTTCTCATGCGCATCCTCCTCATCGACGATCACGCCCTGTTCCGTATCGGCCTGCAGGAGCTGCTGGAGCGGCGTGGGCTGGAGGTGGTGGCGGCGGTGGGGGATGGTG
>JALXAM010000026.1 GCA_026992075.1 Sedimenticola sp.
TGAGGATGCGGTCGGCACGGATGCGCTGTTTTTCCCCCGCCTTGCCCTCCACCTCCAGCGTATGCGGATCGTTGAAGCGCGCCCAGCCGCGCACCAGGGTGATGGCCGGATTGCTCTCCAGCAGGCGCTCGTACTTGGCCTGGCGCAGTTCGGCCACCCGCGCCTGCTGCTGCTGGACCATGGCGGAACGGTCGATCACCGGTCTCTGCCGGGAAAGGCCGTCGAAGGGGTGGTGCGCCTGGAGGTGGGCTAGCTGGGCGCCGCGGATGAGGATCTTGGAAGGAACGCAGCCGATGTTGACACAGGTGCCGCCGATCACCTCGCCCCCTTCCACCAGGGTGACCCGCGCCCCCCGCTCCACCGCCTCGAGCGCCGCGGCAAAAGCGGCCGAGCCGCTGCCGATGACGGCGATGTGCAGCTTGTTCCCGGTTGTTGCCCTCCTCTCCTGGGCCTCTTCCAGCACCTCGGCACCGTAACCGGCCGACGCCACCGCCTGCACCAGCTGCTCCGGGTCGAGTGGCTCCACCGTCTCGACCCGGGCCAGCCCCTCCTCGTAAGAGACGCTCGCCCGCACGCCGGGAAGAGCATTGAGCGCCTTCTCGGCGGAGCGGGCGCAGTGGTCGCAGGTCATGCCGGTGATGCGGAGGGCGAAACGGGTCATGGCAAGGCTCCTTGGGAGAGGTATGACCAAGGTTAGCAGCTGTACCTGGCTACGGAGTCAAGAAACGGCCCCGGAACCCCGTCGCGCGTAGGAGCGGTGTCCCCGCCGCGAACCATCACTGTCGCCGTTCGGCGCGAGGATGCGCCTCCTGCCTGCTTGACCTGGAGCCCGCTCCAGGCGTTAGCATCATGCCCATGGCTTTCGTTGAGCTGTTCACCGCCCCAGGCTGCAACCGCTGCCGTCGCGCTACCGGGCGTTTGAGGGCGGTGCTGAAAGGGATGGAATCAGAGGAACTTTCCTGGCGCGAGGTGGGCGCGATCCGGGAGTTCGACCGGGCCGTGGCGCTGCGGGAAAGGAGTCGCCAGCCATGAGCTTCTATCGCATCGGTGAAGTGGCCCGAAGTACCGGCCTGAGCGTGGATACCCTGCGCTACTACGAGAAACTGGGCCTGCTGCGGGTGGAACGAACTGCCGGTGGCGTCCGCCTTTACAGCGAGCGGGACCTCTCCCGCATCGGCTTCATTCAGCGCGCCAAGGCGATGAACTTCAGCCTGGAGGAGATCGCCCAGCTGCTGGAGATGCGGGACGATCCGCAGCACGCTCGCGAGCAGGTGCGGGAACTTACCCTGCAGAAGCTGCGCTCGGTCGAGACCCAACTGGAACAGCTGGAGACCCTGCGCCGGGAGCTCACCCTGCTGGTCAACCTTTGCCGTGGCTCGGAGGAGGGCTGTCCCATAATCGATCACATGGATGAGGAGGCGTGAAAGGGGGTTCAGCTTTCCGCCCTTGCCACCGGCGGCAACGCCAGGGACAGCAGCGCCGCTGCCAGCACGAAGGCGGCCGAGAACCAGAGACACCCCTCCAGCCCCCACACCTGGTAGGCCCAGCCCGAGAGCACGGTGCCGGTGAGCCGGCCGCCGGCGTTGGCCATGTAGTAGAAGCCCACGTTCATGGCCACCTTGTCGTGGGAGGAGTAGGCCAGGATCAAATAGGAGTGGACCGCCGAGTTGATGGCGAAGACCACGCCGAAGAGCACCAGGCCGATGACCACCACCCACTGCGCCGGCCATCCCAGGTGCAGCCCCAGCGCCATGCCGGCGGGAAAGGCGAGCAGGATGAAGGCCCACAGACGGGCGGTGTCGCCGCCGGGGCCACCGCCGTGGTGGCTGCGGCGCAGCAGTCCGGGGGCGGCGGCCTGGACGAAGCCGTAGCCGATCACCCACAGGGCGAGGAAGCCCCCCACCCGCATGAAATCCCACCCCAGCACGTCGTAGAGAAAGACCGGTAGGCCCACCACGAACCAGACGTCGCGCGAGCCGAAGAGGAAAAAGCGTGCCGCGGAGAGCCAGTTGATGGCCGCCACCCTGGAGAAGACCTGGGTGAACTTGGGCTTGGACTTCATGCGGCCCACGCCGGTGGGCAGCAGCCAGGCGGTGACCAGCAGAACCAGTAGAAGCATACCGGACAGGGTGAGCAGGGCGCCGCGGAAACCGATGAGTTGCAAAAGGGCCGCGCCGACGAAGAAGCCGGCTCCCTTGAGTGCATTCTTGGAGCCGGTGAGGATGGCCACCCATTTGAACAGCCTGCTTTCGGCACCGCCCTTGACCAGGGTCTTCACCGAGGCCTTGGCCGACATCTTGTTGAGATCCTTGGCGATGCCAGAAAGTGCTTGGGCGAACATCACGTAGGGCACCGAGAGCCAGGCGTCGGGCACCGCCAGCATGGCCAGCGCCACCACCTGCATTCCCATGCCGATGTGCATGGTGAGATTGAGACCGATGCGCGCCCCCAGCCAGCCGCCCACCAGGTTGGTCACCACGCCGAAGAACTCGTAGAAGAGGAACAGCATGGCCACCTCGAAGGGCGAGTAGCCCAGCAGGTGGAAATAGAGCACCACCAGCATGCGGATGGCGCCGTCGGTGATGGTGAAGGCCCAGTAGCCGCCTGTGACGGTGAGATAGTTGCGGGTAGCCTGGTCCATGGGCCGGCGGATCACATCATGTGGGCCATTTTCGCCGCCAGCTCCATCATGCGGTTCACGTAACCCCACTCGTTGTCGTACCAGGCGTAGATCTTCACCTGGGTGCCGTCGACCACCAGGGTGGAGGGGCCGTCGACGATGGAGGAGCGGGGGTCGTTGACATAGTCGATGGAGACCAGGGGGCGTTCCTCGTAGCCCAGGATGCCCTTGAGATCGCCGCCGGCGGCCTCCTTCAGATGGCCGTTGACCTCCTCCACGGTCACCGGCCGGGCGGCCTCGAAGACGAAATCGGTGAGGGAGGCGTTGAGCAGCGGCACCCGGATGGCGTGGCCGTTGAGCTTGCCCTCCAGCTCGGGAAAGATCCTGGTGATCGCCTTTGCCGAGCCGGTGGTGGTGGGGATCAGCGACTGGCCGCAGGCGCGGGCGCGGCGCAGGTCCTTGTGCCCCTTGTCGACGATGGTCTGGGTGTTGGTGATGTCGTGGATGGTGGTCATGCTGCCGTGGACGATGCCGATCTTCTCGTGCATCACCTTCACCACCGGGGCCAGGCAGTTGGTGGTGCAGGAGGCGGCGGTGACGATGTCATGTTTCGCAGGATCGTAGAGGTGGTCGTTCACCCCGTAGACGACATTCAGCGCCGGCTCGGGCACCGGTGCCGACACCAGCACCTTCTTCACGCCACGGTCGAAATAGGGCTGGAGCTCTTCCGGTGTCTTGAACTTACCGCTGCACTCCACCACCAGGTCAACTCCCAGGGTGCCCCAGTCGATGGCGGCGGGGTCCTCGATGCTGCTGAAACCCACTTCGCGACCATCGACCAGCAGGGCGTCGTCCCGCCAGCCGATGTCGTGTTGCCAGCGGCCGTGCACCGAATCGAACTCCAGCAGGTGGGCATGGCAGCGGGCGTCGCCCCGGATCTCGTTGACGTGCACGATTTCATATTCCGACCGGTTCCAACCGGCTCGGAACCCCAGCTTGCCCATGCGACCGAAGCCGTTGATGGCGATGCGGATGGTCATCTTGGTTTCTCCTTTGTTGGAAAGCCTGCCACGGGAGAGGATGACGGAGAGAGGTTACCGTTTCATGACGGCTCAGCTGCTGCAGGACTTGCGGTTCTCCAACGTCACCGATGGCAGCCGTTGCAGGTCCGGGCGATAGGGATCGCGTTCGCGGCAGCCGTCGTGCAGCGCCTCCAGCAGCCGTCCGGCCCACAGGGGCAGCTCCGGGTGGATGCGATAGTGGATCCAGAGCCCCTCACGGCGATCCTGCACCACGCCGGCCTCGCGCAGGATGGCCAGGTGGCGCGAGACCTTGGGCTGGGCCATCTGCAACGCTCCGGTGAGTTCGCACACGCACAACTCTCCCTGGGAGAGAAGAAGGTTGACGATGCGCAGGCGGGTTCCATCCGCCAGGGCACGCATGAGCTGTTCCGGCTGAATCATGGCTCAAACCATATCTGTTTCTGGGTATGTAGACAAGCCGCGGGGAAAGGGGGACGAACGGGATGATGGATCAGGCTAGAATTGAACCTTTTCCATCATGGGGCCTCGAGGGAGGAGGCGCCCATTCATCATGAGGGGGCAGATCCATGATTGCCGGGCGAAGGAGCTGGTTCCTGGTTTTCGGCCTGCTGCTGTCGGTGTTTGCCCAGGCGCAGGAGCGGCCGCGTATCGGGCTGGTACTCAGTGGCGGCGGCGCCCGTGGCGCGGCTCACATCGGCGTGCTCAAGGTACTGGAGGAGCTGCGGATACCGGTGGACTATATCGCCGGGACCAGCATGGGCGCCATCATCGGTGGCCTCTATGCCTCCGGCATGTCGGCAAAAGAGATCGAGTCGGAGATCTCCAGGATCGATTGGAAGGAGGTGCTCAAAGACGACACCCAGCGGGAACAGCTCAGCTTCCGCCGCAAGCGGGATGACGACCAGTTCGTGAGCAAGTCGGACGTGGGCTACAACCACGGCGAGGTCCAGCTCCCCATGGGGCTGCTGCAGGGGCAGAAGCTGTTGTTGTTGCTCAAGCGCCTGACCCGAAACGTGGCCGAGGTCCGAGATTTCGACCGGCTAGGTATACCTTTCCGTGCCGTGGCCACCGATCTTGCCACTGGTCGCAAGGAGGTGCTGGATCGCGGAGACCTGGCCATCGCCATGCGGGCCAGCGCTGCCATCCCCAGCATCTTCGCACCAGTGAGGCTGAACGGAAAACTGTTGGTGGACGGTGGAGTGAGTGAAAACCTGCCGGTGGAAGAGGTGCGCCGGATGGGTGCCGATGTGCTCATCGTGGTGGACATCAGTACCCCCCTGATGAAACAGGAAGAGATCCGGGACGCCATCGCAGTGGCCGATCAGCTCACCACCATCATGACCCGTAGCAATACAGAGCGCAGCCTGGCATTGTTGCAACCTCGGGATCTGCTGCTGGTGCCCGACCTGAAGGGGGTGGCCACCTCCGACTTCCACAAGTCGGTGGAGGCCATTCCGGTGGGAGAGCAGGCTGCCCGCAAGCTTCAGTCGAAGCTGGTCGGGCTTTCCATCGGCCGTGAAAGATGGCTGGAATGGAATCGCAGGCGGCGGGCCGGGGTACTGGACTACCAGCCACCACGTCTTGCTTTCGTTCGTATCGAAAATGATTCCGGCCTATCGGACGAGGTGTTGCTGGATCGCTTGGGCATTCGGCCGGGGGAGATGCTGGATCAGGAAAAATTGCGCCAGGGTATCGCCCGTATCTATGGAACCGAGTTGTTCGAACAGGTGAGCTACCGGCTGGTGGAGGAGAAAGGGCGAACCGGCCTGGTGGTGGAGGCGAATGCAAAGGACTGGGGGCCGAACTATCTCAATCTCAGCCTGCGCATGTTTGGGGATTGGCAGAGCGGCAGCGGACTGAATGTGGGGTTGGGATATACGCGCACGGCGATGAACCCCATGGGCGGAGAATTTCGCATGATCCTGCGGGTCGGCGAGAGCCCCAGCGCCTTTGTCGAGTTCTACCAGCCCCTGGGATATCGACAGGCCTTCTTCCTCAATCCGCAGGTGGAGCTGCTACGCAAGACGGTGGGGTTCTATTACGACGGAGACGAGCTGGCCGAGTACGACTTCCGCCAGGCACGCATCTCGCTGGATATCGGACGGGAACTGGGCGACTGGGGGGAAGTGCGGCTGGGATATCGTTTCGCCTACGATCGTTTCAGCCTGGATATCGGTGTTCCCGATCTGTTCCCCGATGGGGGGGAGCATGAGGGGCAGGTCTATCTGAAGTTGGCCACCGACACCTTCGACAATCTCTATTTCCCCACCAAGGGACACTTGAGCGAGATCGGTGTCCACCTCTATCGCAACGCCCTGGGCGGGGATCACGATTTCGAGCAGCTCGAGGCGCGCTTCACCCTGGCCCGCTCATTGGGGAACAACGTGTTGCTGTTACACGGCAAGGCTGCCTACACCTATTCCATCGAGGAGGCGGGGCAGACGGTCTATGCACGCAAAGACCTGGGGGGATTTCTGAATCTCACCGGGTTACAGCGCTTCGAGCTTTCCGGTCCCTACATGGCTTTCGGTTATGTAGGCCTCCTGCATCGGATGAACGAGGATTTCGCCCTGGTACCCACCTATCTGGGCGCCACCCTGGAGATGGGCAACACCTGGGAAGAGCCCGGCGACTTCGGCACGGACTGGATCCATTCCGGCAGCCTTTTCCTGGGACTGGACACTCCCTTGGGGCCGCTGTACCTCGGTATGGGTGTCGCAGAGCAGAACCGCCAGACCGCCTTCATCTTCCTCGGGGCGCCCTTCTAAAAGAATCCGCGCACCTTCTTTTCTCCCGGTTGCGGGGGAGTGGGGTAAGGGACGAAGTCCCGAGATGGCGGCCATCGCTTCTGTCGGGCACGCTGCGCTTTGCACGGCCTGCTGGTTGCGGTTTTCTCGGGAAGCAGGATGGGCAAAGGCCTCCAGGCCCTGCCCATCATCCTCTTCCGTCGCGGCTGGGAGAGTGGCCTTCAGGCAAGGAACCATCGATCACCCCGTTCTTCACCAGCACCGCATGAATCTTCCGCGCGCTGCGCGCCAGCCGGCTCAGCTCCGCCAGTCCCGGTTTTTCTCCTGCCGCCAGTCTTGCCTACCATCCCTCCAGTTCGGAGGAGAAAAACTCCAGCAGCTTGAGAGAGCAGGCGTTGCAGCCGTCTCGGCACAGCTCCGTCTCCGACAACCCAAAGGGGATGGCGGCGCGGATCTCGTCGATGAGGCGGCGCATGGCCTCCGAAGTGTCGGGCTTGCGGCGGGACATGGAACCATTGTAAGCCTTGGCACGGTCATGAGGCCCGGCCGGCTTTTCTTCATTTGCCGATGAGGGGAGACAGGGCCAGCAGCCGGCGGTAGGCCTCGGATTGCTGGCTCAGCTCCCCATGGGGCCCCCGGACCAGGATCTGGCCCTGGTCCAACAGTACCACCTGGTCCATGCGGGGGAGCAGCTCCAGCTGGTGGGTCACCAGTACCAGGGTGCGGTTCCGGCAACATTCCAGCAGCTCCTCCATGAGCCGGCGGGCGGTGGGGCGATCCAGCCCCTCGGTGGGTTCATCCAGAATCAGCACCGGCGCGTCGCGCAGCAGAGCGCGGGCGATGGCGAGCCGCTTCGCCTCGCCGCCGGAAAGGCGCACTGCCGCCTCGCCGATCTCGGTGTCCAGTCCACGGGGCAGCTGCTCCAGCCAGGTGCCGAGGCGGGCCCGCTCCAGGGCGGCCCGAAGTTGCGCCTCGCTGGCGTCGGGGCGGGCCAGCAGCAGATTCTGGCGAACCGTGCCGATGAAGAGGTGATCGTCCTGCTCCACCACCGCCAGCCGTTGTCGCAGCGCCGCGCCCGGCCACTCCCGGATGTCGGAGCCTCCAAACAGCAGGCGGCCGGAATCGGGCAGGCGGAAGCGCACCAGCAGCTGCAACAAAGTGCTCTTGCCGGCTCCGCTGGGGCCGATGATGGCGGTATGGCTGCCCGGGGGGATCTCCAGGTCGAGTTCCCGCAGCGTGGGGGCAGCGCTCCCGGGGTGGTGGAGCCAGACCCGCTCGAAGCGGTACCCGTGGTTGCTGGGCCGGGGCGCCGGCCCCTCCGGTTCGGGCACCGGCAGCGGCTGGTCCACCAGTGCGAACAACCGCTCTCCTGCCTCCAGGGTGGGGGCCAGGGCGTGAAAGGCCAGGGGCAGAGGGGTGACCGCCTCGAAGCTGGCCAGGGCGAACAGCGCCAACAGAGAGAGTTCCGCCGGCGGCCGAACTCCTTGAGCCACCTCGGGCAGGACCAGCACCATGAACAGCCAGAGCGTGAGCCAGGCGCTCAGCCCCACCACCGCCTGCCCGGCATTGCGCCAGCGGCTGGTGGCCAGCTGCGCCCGGCCCAGTTCCCTGCCGTGCCGCTCCAGGCGCTGGTGCAGCTGCTGTGTTGCGCCATGGAGCAGCAGTTCGCCCAATCCCTGCAGGCCGTCCGCTGCATCGCTGCGCAGCGCCGAAAGCAGCTGGATTTCCGACCGTCCGGCATGGTGGCTGCGGCTTGCCAGCAGGGCCGGCAGAAGAAAGCCGCCGAGCAGCAGCAGGAATCCCTGTACCAATGCCAGCAGCGGGGACTGCCAGGCCAGCCAGGCCAGAAACAGGAGACTGGCCAGCACCGCCACCGCCAACGGCAGCAGGATACGCAGATAGAGATTGTCCAGCGTGTCGATGTCCCGCCCCAGTTGGCCGAGCAGGGCGCCGCTGCGCTGCCCCTCCAGGCCGGCGGGTGCCAGTGGCTCCAGCCGGCGGTAGCACCAGACCCGCAGGTGGGAGAGCACCCGCAGGGTGGCGTCGTGGGTCACCAGCCGTTCGCCGTAACGGCCGCCGGTGCGCAGGATGGCGCAGGCGCGGATGATGGCTGCCGGGGTGAAATAGTTGAGCGTGACCCCGGCCGCTCCGGCCAGCCCCATGGCGGCGATGAACCAGCCGGAGGTGGCCATGAGCACGGTGTTGGCCAGCAGGGTGATCAGTGCCAGCACCAGACCGAGGGCCTGCCAGCCGAGGCTGGGCCGGTAGAGCGCCAGCAGCCGGCAGAGGGTCTTCAGGCCGGACTTCCCTCCCATCAGGCCACGCCCTCCAGCAACCGGGCGTAGAGACCGCCGGCCCTTTGCAGGGTTTCGTGATTTCCCTGTTCCACCAGGCGTCCCTGTTCCAGCACCAGGATGCGCCCGGCACTGCGGACCGTCTGCAACCGGTGGGCGATGGTGATCAGGGTGCGGCCTTGGGCCAGCTCGTCCACCGCCTGCTGGATCAGCGCCTCGCTCTCCAGGTCGAGATGGGCGGTGGGTTCGTCCAGCAGCACCAGGGGCGCGTCGCGCAGAAAGGCGCGCGCCAGGGCGATGCGCTGACGCTGGCCTCCCGACAGCCCGCGTCCTCCTTCGCCCACCAGCGTATCGAGTCCCCGGGGCAGTGCCCGGATGAAATCGAGGCACCGGGCCCGCCTGGCCGCTTCCATCACCGCCTCCCGGGAGGCGTCGGGATCGCCCAGCCGGATGTTGTCCAGCACGCTGGCGTGGAACAGGTGGGGGGACTGGGGCACCCAGGCGAGGTGCTTGTGCCAGCTGGCGGGGTCCAGTTCGGAGAGCGGCTGCCCCTCCACCAACACCCGGCCGCTGGTGGGCTGCAGGAATCCCAGCAGCAGGTTGAACAGGGTGGACTTGCCGGCGCCGCTGGGCCCCACGACGGCGGCCCGCTCGCCGGGTTCGATCTCCAGGGAGACCTCCCGCAGCGCCGGGGTGCCGTCGGGCCAATGGAAGCTCACCTGCTGCAGCCGCACCCCGATGCCCGGGCCCTTCCCGGGCTGGAAGGCACCTTCACCGCTGGCGTGCGGCGCTTCGGCCTGGAACACCTCCAGCAGCTGCTCTCCGGCGCCCAGCGCCTCCATGCGATCATGGTAGGCGCTGCCCAGGTTGCGCAGCGGGGCGAAGAACTCGGGGGCCAGCAGCAGCACGAAGAAACCGTCCAGAAAGGCCATCTCCCCCCAGTAGAGGCGAAAGCCGATGATCACCGCCACCACGGCGATGCTCACGGTGGCGAAGAACTCCAGGGTGAAGGAGGAGAGAAAGGCGACGCGCAGCACCGAGAGGGTGTGGCGGCGGTAGGCCTCCGCGGAAGCGGCCACGGTCTTTGCCTCGTCCTGGGAGGCTCCCAGCAGCTTGAGGGTGGCCAGACCCCGCACCAGATCGAGAAAGCGGGCGCCCATCCGCGTCAGTTGCCGCCACTGGCGCTGGTTGCGCCGCTCGGCGCCCTTGCCGATGAGGATCATGAAGAAGGGCACCAGGGGCGCGGTGAGCAGCAGGATGAGGCCCGACAGCCAGTCCCGGGGCGCGATGAACAGCAGCAGGGTGAGGGGCGCGGCGGCCACCTGGAAACTGGCGGGCAGGTAGCGGCTGTAATAGCCGTCCAGGGCCTCGATGCCGTCGGCCAGGGTGGTGACCAGCGCGCCCTGGTTGCGTCCGGCGAGCCAGGCAGGTCCCAGCTGTCGCACCCGTTGGAGGAACTCGCTGCGCAGCCGTTGCTTGACCTCCACCGCGGCCCGGCTGGCGGCCTGGCCGGCCCCCCAGTTCAGCGCCGCCCGCAGAGGAATCAGGGCCAGGAGCCAGGCCAGCAGTGGCCACTGGGATTCGGCGCTGGCGCCCTGGAAGACCACCGCATCCACCGTATCGGCCAACAGCCAGGCCTGGATTCCCAGCAGCAGCACGCTGCTCCAGGCGGCCAGCGCGGAAAGTGCGAGCCAGGGACGGGCATGGCGCCGCTGATCGCGCAGCCAGCGTTCCTCGGCTTTCATCCTGGCGGCGGTTGTCGTGAAGCGCCTGCTTTTTCGGTGGAACGGCCGGCTCTACTCTTCGTCGCTGGCCACGCTGTCCAGATGCTGCTCGGCCTCATACCAGAGCACGTTGATGATGCCGAAGGCCAGCGCCAGCAGTACGCCCAGGATCCAGCTGAAATACCACATCTGTGATTCTCCCGATCAATAAGCCGAAAACCGCCCTTCCAGCTCTTCTTCCGTCACCTTGCCCCACATCTTGTAATAGTTCCAGGTGGTGTAACCGATGATGATGGGAAGAAAGATCACCACCGCCCAGAACATCACGTTGAGCGTGCCCGGGCTGGAGGTGGCGTCCCAGATGGTGAGACTCACGTCGGGCCGGGTGGCCGAGGGTAGGATGAAGGGGAAGAGGGAGGCGCCCGCGGTGAAGATGATGCCCGCCATGGTCAGCGAGCTGGTGAAGAAGGCCAGTGCCGGATGGTTCCGCCGCGACAGCCAGTAGGTGAGGGCCGCGCCGCCCAGCCCGGCGAGGGGAAACAGCAGGGTGGCAGGCATCTGGCGGTAGTTGTCCAGCCAGGCCCCGGAGGCCAGCTCGACCTTCTTCATCAGTGGTGTGAGCATCTGGTTGGGGTCGGGCATGCTGGTGATGCGGTAGCCCTCCACGCCGAATGCCAGCCAGATGCCGGCCAGGGCGAAGAGCACCAGGGTGGCCAGGGCGCTGTAGCCGGCCCAGCGGGCGGCGTTGGCCGCCAGCTCGCCGGTGGTGCGCAGCTGCAGCCAGGTGGCCCCGTGCATGGTGATCATGGCGACGCCCACCAGCCCGCAGAGCAGGGCGAAGGGATGGAACAGCTCCCAGAAGCGGCCGGTGTAGAAGGAACGCAGGGTATCGTCCAGGTGAAAGGGCACGCCCAGCAGCAGGTTGCCGAAGGCGATGCCGAACACCAGGGGCGGCACGAAGCTGCCGATGAACAACCCCCAGTCCCAGCCCTTGCGCCAGGCCGGGCTGGCGAGTTTGCCCCGATAGTCGAAGGCCAGGGGGCGGAAGAAGAGGGCGAAGAGCACCAGCAGCATGGCGAAGTAGAAGCCGGAGAAGGCGGTGGCGTAGACCATGGGCCAGGCGGCGAAGATGGCGCCCCCCGCGGTGATGAACCAGACCTGGTTGCCGTCCCAGTGGGGGCCCACGGTGTTGATCATGATGCGCCGTTGCATGTCGTTGCGGCCTATCACCGGCAGCAGGTTGCCCACCCCCATGTCCATGCCGTCGGTGATGGCGAAGCCCACGAAGAGCACGCCGATGAAGAGCCACCACACCAGTTTCAGGGTTTCGTAGTCCAGGATCATGTGTCTCTCCTCCTCATTGCGCCCGTTGCTGGGGCTGGTCGGCCAGCACGCCGCCCCCGCCCGACTGCTTCTCGAAGTGATAGCGCCCGGTATGCAGGCTGCTGGGCCCCTTGCGGGCGAAATAAAACATGAGCCACAGCTCCACGACGAGCAGCAGGGTGTAGACGACGATGAAGGCGCTCAGGCTCACCACCAGGTCGTGGACGGTGAGGCTGGAGGTGCCGAGGAAGGTGGGCAGGACCTCGCCGATGGCCCAGGGCTGGCGCCCGTATTCGGCCACGAACCAGCCGGTCTCGATGGCCACCCAGGGCAATGGAATGGCCAGCACGATGATCCACAACAGCCAGCGTTTCTGCTGGATCTGGCGGCGGGCGTTGTAATAGAAGGCGAGCAGGAAGATGGCCAGCATGGCGAAGCCGGAGGCGACCATGACGCGGAAGGCCCAGAACACCGGGGCCACGTGGGGAATACTGTCCCGGGCGGCCAGCTTGATCTGCTCTTCGGTGGCGTCCACCACTTCGGGGGTGTATTTCTTCAGCAGCAGGCCGTAGCCCAGATCGTCCTTCACCTGGTCGAAGGCGGCCAGGGTGGCCTCGGATTTGTCGCCGCCACGGATCTTCTGCAGCAGCGCATAGGCCTTCATGCCGTTACGGATACGTCCCTCGTGTTCCTCGATCAGGTCCTTCAGGCCGATCACCGGCTCGTCCAGGGAGCGGGTGGCGATGATGCCCATCAGGTAGGGGATCTTGATGGCGTTGTGGGTCTCCTGGGTCTCGTTGTCGGGAAAACCGACCAGGGTGAAAGCGGCCGGTGGCTCCTCGGTCTCCCATTCCGCCTCGATGGCGGCCAGTTTCACCCGCTGCACCTCGCCCACGGCGTAGCCGCTCTCGTCCCCCAGCACGATGACCGACAGGATGGAGGCCAGGCCGAAGCCTGCCGCCACCGAGAAGGATCGTTTGCCAAAGGCCAGGTCCCGTCCCTTGAGCAGATACCAGGCGCTGATTCCCATCACGAACATGGAGGCGGCCACGTAGCCTGCGGCCACGGTGTGGATGAATTTCACCTGCGCCACCGGGTTGAAGATGAGGTCGGCGAAGCTCGTCAGCTCCATGCGCATGGTGTCCGGGTTGAACTCGGCCCCCACCGGATTCTGCATCCAGCCGTTGGCGATGAGGATCCACAACGCCGAAAGGTTGGTGCCCAGGGCCATGAGGAAGGTCACCAGCAGGTGCTGGCGCTTGCTCAGCCGTTCCCAGCCGAGGAAGAACATGCCCACGAAGGTGGACTCAAGGAAAAAGGCCATCAGACCTTCGATGGCCAGGGGTGCGCCGAAGACGTCGCCCACGTAGTGGGAATAGTAGGCCCAGTTGGTGCCGAACTGGAACTCCATGGTGAGCCCGGTGGTGACCCCCAGGGCGAAGTTGATGCCGAACAGCTTGCCCCAGAAACGCACCATGTCCTTGTAGATCTGGCGTCCGGTCATCACGTAGACCGACTCCATGATCACCAGGATCCAGGTGAGCCCCAGGGTGAGGGGCACGAAGATGAAGTGATAGAGCACGGTGATGGCGAACTGCCAGCGCGACAGTTCGATCATTTGTGGATCGAGCATGCGGTTCTCCCCCTATGAGCGGTGGCTGTCCTTGCCGGCGGCGGATGGTGCCGGCCTTTCCGGTCCTGTTGTCGTTGTGTTCGGCGGTTGGGCCTTGTGACCGGATGAGTCAAACCCTACTCCCTGGCGCCGGCCGATGGCAACCGGAAATGGCCAAAACGCCAGAAATCCGGTGGAAATCGGTACGGGGGGATCTCAGGTCTGGCCGGTGCCGCCCTTGTGCAGGCGCTCTTCCAACCGGTCCAGCTCTTCCGGCCGGCCATGGAGCACCAGAATGTCTCCCGCTCGCAGGGGCGTATCCAGCAGGTCTCCCGGCATGCGGATGCCGCCGCGCATGATGTATTCCAGATGGGGCGGCGGTCGGTCCAGGCCCAGCTCCCTGGGGGTACGGCCCACGGCCGTATCCTCGTCCATGATGACCAGGCTGCGCCGCTGCTCGTGGTAGTCGCTGCTGTGGGACTCGCTGTCATCGGTGGCATGGAAGAAGAGCCGCAGCTGCGCATAGTCCTCGGCGCGGATCTCGTTCATCATCCGTTCCACGACTTCCGGAGGGGTTCCCAGCAGGACGAGCAGCTGGGCGGTGTAGGTGAGGCTGGTCTCCAGCCCTTCCGGGAAGATCTCGGCGCCGGCCTGGCGCAGCCGCTCCTCGTAGGTGGCGTCACGGCAGCGCGCCAGGATCGGCAGCTCGGGGTGGAGTGCGCGGGCCTGGTGCACCACCCGCAGCGCCTGCTCGGCATCGTCGAAGGTGATGGCCAGCGCTTTGGCCCGTCGCAGTCCGGCGGCCAGCAGGACACCGCTGTCGGTGGCGTTACCGAAGGCCACCGGTTCGCCGGCTGCGGCAGCCTGGCGAACCCGCTGGATGTCCAGGTCCAGGGCCAGGCTGTCGATGTCGAAATCACGCAGCAGGATGGCCAGGTTCTGTCCCAGCCGGCCGTAGCCGCCGATCAGGACGTGGTTCTCGAACTCGTCTCCAACCGCCGAGACCGCTTCGCTGGAGCCCGGCAGCGGTTTTTCCTGCCGCGCCAGCAGCGCGGCCAGGCGGCCGTTCCAGCGCACCAGCAGGGGAGCCAGCAGCATGGAGAGCACCATGGCCGTGAGCAGGATCTGGGCGGTGTTCTGCTCGAACAACGCCATCCCCATACCCAGCGCAAGCAGCAACAGGCCGAACTCCCCGGCCCCGGCCAGGCTGATACCGGCGCGCCAGGCGGCGTTGGCGGCCAGACCGAAGCTCCGGGCCGGCAGAAACACCAACAGGGCCTTGACCGGCAGCATCACCGCCACCAGCGCCAGGATCCAGTGGGGCGACTGCCAGAGCACGTTGGGGTCGAGCTGCATGCCGATGGTGGCGAAAAAGAGCCCCAGCATCAGGTCGCGGAAGGGGCGGATGTCCGCCTCCACCTGGTGACGGAACTCGGACTCCCCCAGCACCATGCCGGCCAGGAAAGCGCCCATGGCAGGGGAGAGCCCCAGCTGGTGTGAGATGGCGGCCATGCTGATCACCACCAGCAGGGCCGCCAGCATGAACATTTCGAGCGAGCGGGTCGAAGCCACCCAGCGCAGCAGAGGATGCAGCAGCCGCTCACCCAGGGTGAGCATCACCAGGAACAGCAGCAGCGCCTTGGCCAGGGGCTCGCCCAGGCTGAGCAGAAGATTTCCGCTCTCCCCGCTCAGGGCCGGCACCAGCGCCAGCAGGGGCACCGCCGCCAGATCCTGCGCCAGCAGGATCCCCACCGCCGCCTGGCCGTGGGGCGCGCCCAGCTCCATCTGCTCCCCCAGCTGCTTCAGAGCGATGGCGGTGGAGGACATGGCCAGTGCGGCTCCGGCCAGGAAGGCAGCGCCCGGCGACAGCCCCAGCCACCAGGCCAGGAGGCCGAACGCCAAAGTGGTGAGTAGAATCTGCATCCCTCCGAGACCCAGCACCAGCCGTTTGGCGGCGAGCATCTTGGGCAGGGAGAACTCCAGTCCGATGGTGAACATCAGCATCACCACGCCGGTCTCGGCCATGAACCGGGTGGCCTCGGAATCGGGCAGCCAGTTGAGCAGGTGGGGGCCCCCCAGCAGGCCGGTGGCCAGGTAACCGATCACCGGTGGCAGCCCCAGCCGCAGGCAGATCGCCACCAGGGCGCTGCCCAGTGCCAGCAGGATGAAGATGACGTGGAGCAGATCCTGTTCCATGTTCGCTTTCCAGGGTTTCTCGATGTGTAAAGCCGCCGCAGGAGGCGCATCCACGCTCCGAACGATCAGAGACGTTCCAGGTCATCCGGCGTTCGCGGCGGGGACGCCGCTCCTACGCCATGGTTCCGGTTCGCGTAGTTTGGGCAAAGCGAAGCGTGCCCAACGAAACGGGAAGAACGTCGGGTACGGCGCCCGGCGCCGTTTGCCCGATCTGCGGAGCGGTTTTTTCGGGTTCGCCGCTTCTCGTTCATGTTACCGGAGGAAAGTGGGTTGGGGTGAAGAAGCCTGTCAGACAAGGGGGATTGCTCCAAAAATAGGACAACCGTCATATAAATGATCATCAATAAGTCATTGATAGAAAAGAAAACAGGATTTCTGGGTTTTTTTCTGTTAGCATGGCGCCATTGTCACCATCCGCAACCTGCGAGCGAACCGTGAACACCATGGCCGAACGACCCGACATCGATCCCCAGGAGACCCAGGAGTGGCTCGATGCGCTGGAGGCGCTCATCGAGAACGAAGGCACCGAGCGGGCCCATTTCCTGCTCGAGCAGCTCATCGACAAGGCGCGCCGCACCGGTGTCTCCCTTCCCTTCAAGGCCACCACTGCCTATCTGAACACCATTCCCGCCAGCCAGCAGCCCCCCTTCCCGGGCAACCGGGCCATGGAACGGCGCATCCGTTCCTTCATTCGCTGGAACGCCATGGCCATGGTGGTACAGGCCAACCGCAAGTCCTCCGAGCTGGGGGGGCACATCGCCAGCTTCGCTTCCGCGGCCACCCTGTTCGACGTGGGCTTCAACCATTTCTTCCGCGCCACCAACGAGGAGCAGGAGGGAGATCTCGTCTTCTTTCAGGGACACTCGGCACCCGGCATCTACGCCCGCGCCTTCCTGGAGGGACGGCTCACCGAGGAGGACCTGAACAACTTCCGCCAGGAGGTGGAGGGCAAGGGGCTCTCCTCCTACCCCCACCCCTGGCTGATGCCCAATTTCTGGCAGTTCCCCACCGTCTCCATGGGACTGGGACCGCTGATGGCCATCTACCAGGCACGTTTCATGCGCTACCTCCAGGACCGCGGCATCGCCGACACCAGCGGCCGCAAGGTGTGGGCCTTCATGGGGGACGGCGAGATGGATGAGCCCGAGTCCCTGGGCGCCATCTCACTGGCGGCACGGGAGCGGCTGGACAACCTCATCTTCGTCATCAACTGCAACCTGCAGCGCCTGGACGGGCCGGTCCGCGGCAACGGCAAGATCATCCAGGAGCTGGAGGCGGTCTTCCGCGGCGCCGGCTGGAACGTGATCAAGGTGATCTGGGGTGGCTATTGGGATCCGCTGCTGGCCCGCGACAAGAAGGGGCTGCTGCGCCGCCGCATGGAGGAGGCGCTGGACGGCGACTACCAGGCCTACAAGGCCAAGGGCGGCGCCTACACCCGCGAGCACTTCTTCGGCAAGTATCCCGAGCTGCTGGAGATGGTGGCCAACATGAGCGACGAGGACATCTGGCGCCTCAACCGCGGCGGCCACGATCCCATCAAGGTCTATGCCGCCTACAAGGCGGCCATGGAACACCGCGGCCAGCCCACCGTGATCCTGGCCAAGACGGTGAAGGGCTACGGCATGGGAGAGGCCGGGGAGGGGGCCAACATCACCCACTCCCAGAAGAAGATGGGGGAGAACGCGCTGCGCCAGTTCCGCGACCGCTTCAACATCCCCATCACCGACGAGCAGCTCGCCTCGGTGCCTTACTACAAGCCCTCTCCCGACAGCGAGGAGATGAAGTACATGCGCGAGCGGCGCGAAGCCCTGGGGGGGTTCCTGCCCAGCCGCCGCAGCGAGGTGAAGCGTCTGGAGGTGCCTTCCCTGGAGACCTTCAAGGCGCTGCTGGAGGGCTCGGGCGAGCGGCAGATGTCTACCACCATGGCCTATGTCCGTTTCCTCTCCACCCTGGTACGGGACAAGAAGGTGGGCAAGTACGTGGTGCCCATCGTCCCCGACGAGGCGCGCACTTTCGGCATGGAGGGGATGTTCCGGCAGCTCGGCATCTATTCCCATGTGGGACAGCTCTACACCCCCATGGACGCCGACCAGGTGATGTACTACCGGGAGGACAAGCAGGGCCAGATCCTGCAGGAGGGGATCAACGAGGCGGGGGCCATGTCCTCCTGGATCGCTGCGGCCACCGCCTATTCCAACCACGGTGTCACCATGATCCCCTTCTACATCTACTACTCCATGTTCGGCTTCCAGCGGGTGGGAGATCTGGCCTGGGCCGCGGGCGACATGCAGGCGCGGGGTTTCCTCATCGGCGGTACCGCCGGGCGCACCACCCTGGCGGGAGAGGGGTTGCAGCACCAGGACGGCCACAGCCACCTGGCGGCGGCCACCATCCCCAACTGCCGCAGCTACGACCCCACCTTCGCCTACGAGCTGGCGGTGATCCTGCAGAGCGGCCTGGAGCGGATGTTCGCCCAGGGCGAGAACGTCTTCTACTACGTCACCGTGATGAACGAGAACTATGCTCATCCCCCCATGCCGGAAGGGGCGGAAGAGGGGATCGTGCGCGGCATCTATCCCTTCGCCAAGGGCTCTCCCCGCAAGAAGAAGCGGGTCCAGCTGCTGGGTTCCGGTGCCATCCTGCGCGAGGTGATCGCCGCCGCCGAGCTGCTGGAGAAGGACTGGCGCATCGCCGCCGACGTATGGAGCGTCACCAGCTTCACCGAGCTGGCGCGGGACGCCCAGGAGGTGGAGCGCTGGAACCGGCTGCATCCCATGGAGAAGCCCCGCAGCACCTATGTCACCGACCAGCTGGCGGGCACCAGCGGTCCCATCGTCGCCGCCACCGACTACATGCGCCTCTATGCCGAGCAGCTGCGCCCGGCGCTGGCGGGGCGCAATTACCGGGTGCTGGGCACCGACGGCTACGGCCGTTCCGACACCCGTGAGCAGCTGCGCCGCTTCTTCGAGGTGAACCGCTACCACGTGGTGGTGGCCGCGCTCAAGTCGCTGGCCGAGGAGGGCACGGTGGATGCCGACCTGGTGGCCCAGGCGATCCAGGCCTACGGCATCGACCCCGAGAAACCCAACCCTGTGAAGGTGTGAGGAGCGCAGTCATGGCCCAGGTGACCGAAGTGACGCTGCCGGACATCGGCGATTTCAAGGACGTGGAGGTGATCGAGGTGCTGGTCTCCCCGGGAGACCACGTGGAGAAGGAGGACTCCCTCATCACCCTGGAGAGCGACAAGGCCTCCATGGAGATCCCCTCACCCCTGGCCGGCACGGTGAAAGAGATGAAGGTGAAGGTGGGCGACCGCATCAACGAGGGGGATCCCATCGCCCTCATCGAAGCGGAAGAGAGCCGCCCGGCGGAGACCGAGCCGGTGGCGCCGCCCCCGGTGGAACCGCCGCCGCCGAGCCCGCCGCCACCGGCGCCGGGGGAGAAGAAGGCCAAGCCGCTGCCGGTGGCGCCCACCTACGAGGATCTTCCCAGCCGCAAGGCCCACGCCAGCCCGGCGGTGCGCCGTTTCGCCCGCGAGCTGGGGGTGGACCTGGCGCTGGTGAAGGGCTCCGGGCCCAAGGGGCGCATCCTGAAGGAAGACGTGCAGGCCTTCGTCAAGGGGGCGCTGGCCGGTGGTGCCGGTGCGGGTGTGGCCGCGGCCCCCTCCGGCGGGGCTGCCCTGCCGCCGGTCCCCAGCGTGGACTTTGGTCAGTTCGGCGAGGTCGAGGAGCAGGAGTTGAGCCGCATCAAGAAGATCAGCGGCAGCCGGCTCCATGCCAGCTGGGTGAATCTCCCCCATGTCACCCAGTTCGACGAGGCCGACATCACCGAGCTGGAGGCCTTCCGCAAGTCGATGAAGGCCGAGGCCGAGAAGCGGGAGGTGAGGCTGACCTTCCTGCCCTTCCTGATGAAGGCCTGCGTGGCGGCCCTGCAGCAGTTCCCCCAGTTCAACGCCTCGCTCTCGCCCGACGGACAGAAGCTGATCCTGAAGAAGTACTATCACATCGGGGTGGCGGTGGACACGCCCAATGGCCTGGTGGTGCCGGTGATCCGCGACGTGGACCAGAAAGGAGTCTACGACCTGGCCCGCGAGCTGATGGAGGTGAGCAGCCGTGCCCGCGAGGGCAAACTCTCTCCCAACGACATGCAGGGTGGTTGCTTCACCATCTCCAGTCTCGGTGGCATCGGCGGCACCCAGTTCACGCCCATCATCAACGCGCCCGAGGTGGCCATCCTGGGGGTCTCCCGGGCGAGGATGCAGCCGGTGTGGAACGACAGCGAGTTCGAGCCGCGGCTGGTGATGCCCTTCAGCCTCTCCTACGACCATCGTGTCATCGACGGCGCCGAGGGGGTAAGATTCACCAGCTACCTGGGCGGATTATTGGGCGACATCCGGAAGCTGCTGCTGTAGTCCGTAGGGTGGGCAAAGCGCAGCGTGCCCACCAAATCGATGGGCACGGCCTGGCGGCCTTGGCCCACCCTACTTTAATTGAAAGCCCGATTTTTGGGCATTGAAACCGGGTCGAAAGACAATGAGCGAAACCATCGAAATCACCCTCCCCGACATCGGCGACTTCAAGGACGTGGAGGTGATCGAGGTACTGGTCTCCCCCGGGGATCACGTGGAGAAGGAGGACTCCCTCATCACCCTGGAGAGCGACAAGGCCTCCATGGAGATTCCCAGCCCGGAGAGCGGCACCGTGCGCGAGCTGAAGGTACAGGTGGGCGACCGGGTCAACAAGGGGGATCCCATCCTTGTGATCGAGCGCGACGTGGCGGAAACCGCCGCGCCGGCGGAACCGGAAGCCGCTGCGCCTGAACCGGCCATGGAGGAGAAGGCGCCGCCTGTGAAACATGCGGGCAGTGCACCCCAGGCACCGGCGGAAGGGGTGGCCGACATCCGCTGCCAGGTGCTGGTGCTGGGTGCCGGTCCCGGCGGCTACACCGCCGCCTTCCGCGCCGCCGACCTGGGTTTCGAGGTGGTGCTGGTGGAGCGCTATCCCGACCTTGGGGGGGTCTGTCTCAATGTGGGCTGCATTCCTTCCAAGGCGCTGCTGCACACCGCCGAGGTGATCGAGGAGGCTGCCGAGCTGAAGGCCGCCGGGGTCACCTTCGGCAAACCGAAGATCGACCTGGAGGCCCTGCGCGCCTACAAGGAGAAGGTGGTGAAGCGCCTCACCGGCGGGCTGGAGCAGATGGCGAAGATGCGCAAGGTGCAGGTGGTGCAGGGCACCGGGCGCTTCGCCAGTCCCAGGACGCTGGCGGTGGAGAAGGCCGATGGCGGCTCGGTGACGGTGGAGTTCGACCACTGCATCATCGCCTGCGGCTCCTCGGCGGTGAAGATTCCCGCTTTTCCCAACGACGACCCCCGTCTCATCGACTCCACCGGCGCCCTGGCGCTGGAGGAGGTGCCGAAGAGGATGCTCATCATCGGCGGCGGCATCATCGGCCTGGAGATGGCCACCGTCTATGCCACCCTGGGCAGCCGCATCGACATCGTGGAGCTACAGGACGGGCTCATTCCCGGCTGCGACCGCGACCTGGTGAAGCCGCTGCAGAAGCGGCTGGAAAAGAAGGTGGAGCGCATCCTGCTGAAGACGAAGGTGGAGGAGATCAAGCCCCTCAAGAGTGGACTCAAGGTCACCTTCGGCGGCGACGACGCGCCCGGGCCGGAGACCTACGACAAGGTGCTGGTGGCGGTGGGCCGGACACCCAACGGCAAGCGCATCGGCGCGGAAAACGCCGGCGTGGAGGTGGACGAGCGCGGCTTCATCCCGGTGGACCAGCACATGCGCACCAATGTGCCCCACATCTTCGCCATCGGCGACGTGGTGGGCAACCCCATGCTGGCGCACAAGGCCACCCACGAGGCCAAGGTGGCCGCCGAGGTGATCGCCGGCCTGCCGGCGCTGTTCGATCCTCTCACCATCCCCTCGGTGGCCTACACCGATCCCGAGATTGCCTGGATGGGGCTCACCGAGACCGAGGCGAAAGAGAAGGGCACCGCCTACGAAAAGGCGGTCTTCCCCTGGGCCGCCTCCGGCCGGGCGCTGGGCATCGGCCGGGAAGAGGGTATGACCAAACTGCTGTACGATCCCGACACCAGGCGCATCCTGGGTGCCGGCATCGTGGGCGTGAATGCCGGCGAGCTCATCGCCGAGACGGTGCTGGCGCTGGAGATGGGCGCCGACATGGAGGACATCGGCCTCACCATCCATCCCCATCCCACCCTGAGCGAAAGCATCGGCATGGCTGCCGAGGTGGCAGAGGGAAGCTGTACCGACCTGCCGCCGCAGCGCAGGAAATAAGGCTCAACGATTCATTTCGCAGGAGCGGCCTCCTGGCCGCGAACGGCCGATCAATTCGTAGGTTGGGCAAAGGCGCGTAGCGCCGTGCCCAACATTTGCCAGCTGTTTCGTTGGGCACGCTTCGCTTTGCCCAACCTACGGCAGCTACGCTTTCGCGGAGCCAGCAGGCCTACAAGCGCTGTTGGTTATTCAGTCGGCCTGAAGACCGACCTACCATTCGGGGACGTCCATGGTGAATTCCAGCATCAAGCTTCACTACCGCGAATTCGGCACCGAAAACGGCGGCACTCCCCTGCTGCTGCTCCACGGCCTGCTCGGTTCCCTGGTGAACTGGCAGACCATCGCCCGCCGCCTGGCCCAACGCCACCGGGTGGTGGTGCCCGACCTGCGCAATCACGGCCGCTCGCCCCACCATCCCGATGTCTCCTATCCGGCGATGGCCGGAGACGTGGTGGCGCTGCTGGATGAGCTGGAGATTCCCGAGGCGGTTCCCGTGGGCCACAGCATGGGCGGCAAGGTGGCCATGTGGCTGGCCCTCACCCGTCCCGAAAGGGTGGCGCGGCTGGTGGTGGTGGACATCGCGCCGGTGCGCTACGAGGGCAGCCTGGGTGAGCTGATGGACGCCATGCTGGCCCTGCCGCTGGAACGGATCGAGCGCCGTGCCGAGGCCGACACCCTGCTGGCGGAGCGCGTTACCCACCCGGCCATTCGCGCCTACCTGCTGCAGAATCTGGTGCGCACCGACGCCGGCTGGCAGTGGCGAACCAACCTTCGCGCCCTGCGGGAGGGGCTGGAGCGGATCAGCGACTTTCCCGATCCGCCCGCCGGCGCCCGCTATGAAGGGCCCACACTTTTTATCCACGGCACCCGCTCCGACTACGTGAAGCCGGAATACCTGCCAAGAATGGAACAACTTTTTCCCAACTTGACGCTGGTGGCTCTGGAGGCGGGTCACTGGGTCTATGCGGAGCAGCCGGATGCCTTCATCGAGGCGGTGGAGAGGTTTTTGACCCCTTTATGACCCCCTCACCCCCGGCCCCTCTCCCGGGGGGAGAGGGGTGACAACCACCACTCGGCCGCCGCCCGCCTGGCAGCCCCTCTCCCGGGGGAAAGGGGTGACTATTCCGGAGCCTCACTCTCCCTCTCCCTCCGGGAGAGGGTCGGGGTGAGGGGATCAAATAAGAAACAACCTCCTCTGCTACACTTTTGCCCTTTCATCAATCCGTTGAGCACAAAATGAAACTCGTCTCCTTCAACGTCAACGGCGTACGCGCCCGTCCCCACCAGTTGCAGGCGCTGGTGGAGCGGTACGACCCCGATATCATCGGCCTGCAGGAGACCAAGGTGCAGGACAGCGAGTTTCCGGTGGAGATGATCGAGGCGCTCGGCTACCGGGTCCACTACCACGGTCAGAAGGGTCACTACGGCGTGGCGCTGATGTCGAAAGAGGCTCCGCTGGAGGTGATCTGCGGCCTGCCCGATGATGACGACGACAGCCAGAAGCGGCTCATCACCGGCCGCTTCCGCACCCGCGGCGGAAAGGAGCTGGTGGTGATGAACGGCTATTTTCCCCAGGGGGAGAAGCGCGATCACCCGGTGAAGTTTCCCGCCAAGCGCAGGTTCTACGCCGAGCTCACCGAGTGGCTGGCGCGGGACTTTACCCCGGAACAGCATCTGGTGGTGATGGGCGACATGAACATCGCCCCCACCGATCTCGACATCGGCATCGGCGAGGAGAACAAGAAACGCTGGCTGCGTACCGGCAAATGCAGCTTCCTGCCGGAAGAGCGGGAGTGGCTGGAGAGGCTCATGAGCTGGGGGCTGCACGACAGCTTCCGGGAGAAGTACCCGCAGGTGGACGACCGCTTCTCCTGGTTCGACTACCGCTCGCGCGGCTTCGAAAGGGACCCCAAGCGGGGGCTTCGCATCGACCTCATCCTGGTGAGCGATTCACTGGCGCAGAAGGTGACCGACGCCGGCATCGCCTATGACATCCGGGCGATGGAAAAACCCTCGGATCACTGCCCGGTGTGGACGGAGATCGGAGTTTGACCCTATGCGGTTTGCATGAAGATACGGTAGGTTGGGCAAAGCGAAGCGTGCCCAACGAAACGGAAAGAACGTCGGGCACGGCGCTGCGCGCCTTTGCCCAACCTACAGCCTGCCCGGTGTGGACGGAGATCGACGTTTGATTCGGCAGGTTCGGCGCGGGGACGCGCCTCCTACAGTAGGAGCGGCCTACCGGCCGCGAACCCACATCACCGCTTGTAATCCGGATCCACCCAGCAGCGTGGCAGCGCCTCCCCGGAGGGAAAGAGGAGCTCTTCCTTGCGGAAGGTCTGGGGCTCGCCCATCTCCTCACCGGCGTGGAAACGGCCGGGAATGGTCTCCTTGCAGGGGTCGATGAGATCGGCGACGCTCAGGACCTCCACCAGATCGCCGCTCTTTTTGTCCTTGAGAAACATGGTCCACCTCGCTTCGGGTTGTCGTTCCTGATTCAAGTATGGTGGTGGATCGTGCTTTTCTCAACCGGACGTGCGGCCGGCAAGGGTCCCTTCCTCGATTCCTCCGATCTCCACCATGACGATCCGGTTCTCCAGCCCCTCCGGCCCGGTGAAGCGCACCCGCTGATAGTCGGGGGTGTAGCCGGACCAGCGCCATTCTCCGCCTGCCCGTTCGGGGTTTCCCTCCACCAGCACCTCCGCCTGCCGGCCCAGCCAGCGCTGCTGCGCCTGGTGGCGTAACTTTTCGGCCACCCTGTGCAGCGCTTCGCTCCGGCGACGCTGCACATCCCGTGCTACCGGGTCGGGGAGGGTGGCGGCCTTGGTGCCGGCACGGGGCGAGAAAGCGAAGATGTGGATGTCGCCGAATCTGGCCTCCTCCACGAAGGCCAGGGTCTGGCGCCACTCGGCCTCGCTCTCGCCGGGAAAGCCGACGATGATGTCGGTGGTGATGTTGAGAGAGGGAACCCGGGCCCGCGCCCTCTCCGTCAGGGCCAGGAACTCGCTCGTGCGGCAGCGGCGCGACATGCGCCGCAGCACCGAGTCGGCGCCGCTTTGCATAGGAAGGTGAAGGTGGGGCATGAGGCGGGGGTTTTCGAACAGGCGCCAGAAGCGGTCCGAGAGTTCCCAGGGCTCCAGTGAGCCCAGCCGCAGGCGGGGGATGTCGGTCTGCTCCAGCACCGACTCCACCAGCTCCGCCAGGCTGCTGCCCAGGTCGCTGCCGTAACCGCCCAGGTGGACGCCGGCCAGCACCACCTCCTGGATCCCTTCCTGATGGATGCGGCGTACCTCCTCCACCACCGCTTCGATGGGGCGGCTGCGCTCCTCGCCCCGCGCCAGGGTGACGATGCAGTAGCTGCAGCGGTAGCGGCAGCCGTCCTGCACCTTGACGAAGGCGCGCTGACGGTTGCGCGCCAGCAGGCCGTACTCGCCCGGCTCGGTGGCCCTGGCGGGCATCAGCGGCAGTGACAGCTCGCGCGCCGCGATCTCCACCAGTTGCCCCTTGTCGGTGTTGGGCACCACCAGGTCCACCCCCAGGGCCGCGGCCGCCTCCGGCTCCAGCGAGGCGTAACAGCCGCTCACCACCAGCCGGGCGGCGGGATTCTCGCGCTGGGCGCGCCGCAGCAGCTTGCGCGACTTGCGCACCGCCTCTTCGGTCACCGCGCAGGTGTTCACCACCAGCAGATCGGCCTCCCGCTCGCTTCCGCTGAGCCGGAAGCCCCGTGCCTGGAAAGCCCGGGCCCAGCTTTCCAGCTCCGCCTCGTTGAGCCGGCAGCCCAGGGTTTTGAGATGAACACGCATGGAGGTGAAGAACTCGTCGGTCGGGCTTCAGCCCGACAGTGGTATGGTGGTTTCAAGCTTGTCGCATGGCCGGTGTAGGATTCCTTGTAGCGGGAACGCCGTGAATACGTCCCTGTAGGCTCTGCGGCAGCATCCCTGCTGCCGAAGTCCCGCTACAAGGAATCCTACACCGGCCTCCAGGCGGAAATGGTAATTCCGTCGGGCTGAAGCCCAAGAAGAATAGTGTTACCTTCTGCCCCGAAAACGTCCAGAATTCTACCTCTCGACCCGATACAAATACATGGAGACTCCCCAGGTTTTCTGGTTCCTGCTGGTGCTGGCCGCCCTCGGCGCCGTGGTGATCCTGCAGCTGCTGTTGCTGCGTCGCGCGGGGCGCGGCGACGAGGAAGGGCTGGCGCGGCTGGAGGCCCGGTTGGGTGGTCTTGGTGAGGGGCTGGAGCGCAGCCGGCGCGAGATCCTGGAGAGCACCGCCAAGGGGCAGTCGGAGACCCGCGAGCAGCTCCTGCTGCGGATGGGCGAGATGCAGCAGCAGCTGCTGCGCGATTCGGGCAGCCTGCGCGAGGGGCTGCTGGAACGCTTTGGCGGATTGCAGAAAGCGATCAGCGAGGAGCTGGCCCAGGGGCGGGTGGCGCAGGAGAAACAGCGCAGTGCCCTGGAACAGCGCCAGGCCGAGGCGGTGGAACGCCAGCAGCAGGCGCTGGGCGAGGCGCTGGAGCGGCTTTCGCGCCAGCTCCGCGAATCCCTGGCCGAGTCGCGCGAGGTGCTCGACAAGCGGGTGGAGAAGCTCACCCAGGCCACCGACAGCCGCCTCAGGGAGATCAGCGGCCAGGTGGAGAAGCGGCTCGCCGAGGGGTTCGAGAAGACCACCGAGACCTTCACCCGGGTGCTGGAGCACCTGTCGCGCATCGACGAGGCGCAGAAGAAGATCACCGAGCTCTCCGGCAGCGTGGTGAGCCTGCAGGAGGTGCTGGCCGACAAGCGCTCGCGCGGCGCCTTCGGCGAGGTGCAGCTCTCGGCCCTGGTGCGCGACCTGATGCCCGAGGGCAGCTTCGATTTCCAGCACAGCCTGAGCAACGGCACCCGGGTGGATTGCATGCTGTTTCTGCCCGAGCCCACCGGCCAGGTGCCCATCGACGCCAAGTTCCCGCTGGAGAGCTACCAGCGCATGACCGACATCGACGCCTCCGACAGCGAGCGCGAGCAGGCGCGGCGCCAGTTTCGCCTGGACATCCGCAAGCACATCAAGGACATCTCCGAGAAATACATCGTGCCCGGCGAGACCGCCGAGGGGGCGGTGATGTTCCTACCCTCCGAGTCCATCTTCGCCGAGATCCACGCCCACTTTCCCGAGCTGGTGGAGGAGGCGCGCCGCGCCCGTGTCTGGCTGGTCTCGCCCACCACCCTGATGGCGGTGCTCACCACCGCCCGCGCGGTGATGAAGGATGTGGCCACGCGCGAGCAGGTGCACATCATTCAGGAGCACCTGGGTTACCTGGCCGAAAACTTCGAGCGCTTCCAGAAGCGCATGGACAACCTGGCCCGCCACATCGACCAGGCCCACCGCGACGTCCAGGAGGTGCACATCTCCGCCACCAAGATCAGCAAGCGTTTCCAGGAGATCAAGGAGGTGGAGCTGCAGCCGGAGGAGGAGAAACCCTTGCTGCCGGAGCAGGGCGGGTGAAGGAGAGGGCGCGTCGCAAGCTGATCCAGGCGCTGCGAGCCTTCCTGCCGGAAGAGGCGGTGATCGCCGGGGAGGAGGCGCTGCGCCCCTTCGAGTGCGACGGCCTGCCCGCCTACCGGGAGCTGCCGCTGGTGGCGGTGCTGCCGGAGGATGCCGGGCAGGTGCAGCAGGTGGTCCGCTTCTGCCACGAGCACGGCATCCCGGTGGTGGCGCGGGGAGCGGCCACCGGTCTGTCGGGCGGCGCCCTGCCGCTGGCGGATGGCGTGCTGCTGGGGTTGAGCCGCCTCGACCGCATCCTGGAGATCGATCCCCTGGCCCGCACCGCCCGGGTCCAGCCCGGCGTGCGCAACCTGGCCGTCTCCGAGGCGGCGGCGCCCCACGGCCTCTACTACGCGCCGGACCCCTCCTCGCAGATCGCCTGCACCATCGGCGGCAACGTGGCCGAGAACTCCGGCGGGGTCCACTGCCTGAAATACGGGCTCACGGTGAACAACGTGCTGGAACTGAAGGTGGTCACCGCCGAGGGGGAGCTGCTCACCCTCGGTTCCGCCGCCCTGGACAGCCCCGGCTACGACCTGCTGGCGCTGATGAACGGTTCCGAGGGGATGCTGGGCATCGTGGTGGAGGCGCTGGTGCGGCTGCTGCCGCGCCCGGAACGGCAGCAGGTGGTGCTGGCCGCCTTCGACGAGGTGGAGAAGGCGGCCGACGCGGTGGGTGCCATCATCGCCGCCGGCATCGTCCCCGCGGGGCTGGAGATGATGGACAACCTGGCCATCCGCGCCGCCGAGGATTTCGTCCGCGCCGGCTATCCCGTGGAGGCTGCCGCCATCCTGCTGTGCGAGCTGGACGGCACCAACGAGGAGGTCTCCGAGCAGGTCCGGCGGATCAACGACCTGCTGCGCGGGGCGGGCGCCACCGAGGTGCGTACCGCCCGGGACGAGGCCGAGCGGCTACGCTTCTGGCAGGGACGCAAGGCCGCCTTCCCCGCTGTGGGACGGCTGGCGCCGGACTACTACTGCATGGACGGGACCGTCCCCCGCCGGGCGCTGGGCGAAGTGCTGCGGGGCATCGCGGAGCGCTCGCGCTTCTATGAGTTGCCGGTGGCCAACGTCTTCCATGCCGGTGACGGCAACCTCCACCCGCTGATTCTCTATGACGCCAACAAGCCCGGCGAGCTGGCGCGCGCGGAAGCCTTCGGCGCCGAGATCCTGGAGTTGTCGGTGAAGGTGGGCGGCACCATCACCGGCGAGCACGGCGTGGGCCGGGAGAAGATTCACCAGATGTGCGTCCAGTTCGGCCCGGCGGAGCTGGAGCAGTTCCACGCACTGAAAGCCGCCTTCGACCCGGAGGGACTGCTCAATCCCGGCAAGGCGATCCCCCAACCCAGGCACTGCGCCGAATACCGGACCCTGGGCGACACCCGCACGCCGCCCGGGGAGAGGGCCGGCAATGGCTGACCGCGCCGACGAGCTCCAGCAGGCGGTGAGGCGCGCCCTGGCGCAGGGGCGGCCGCTGGCGTTGACCGGCGGCGGCAGCAAGGGGTTCTACGGCGGCGAGCCGGTGGGGGAGCCCCTCTCCGTTTCCGGCCACACCGGGGTGGTGAACTACGAACCGCGCGAACTGGTGCTCACCGCCCGGGCGGGAACGCCACTGGAGGAGATCGAATCGCTGCTGGCCGGGGAGGGGCAGATGCTCGCCTTCGAACCGCCCCGTTTCGGCGCCGGCGCCACCCTCGGCGGCACCGTCGCCTGCGGGCTCTCCGGGCCGCGGCGCCCCTGGAGCGGTGCGGTGCGCGACTTCGTGCTCGGTGTGCGCATGATCAACGGTCGCGGTGAACGGCTTCGTTTTGGCGGCGAGGTGATGAAGAACGTGGCGGGTTACGATGTCTCCCGTCTCATGTGCGGTGCCCTGGGTACCCTCGGCCTGCTGCTGGAGGTGAGCCTGAAGGTGTTGCCACGGCCGGAGGCGGAGGTCACCCTGGTGCAGGAGCGAGGCGAGGAGGAGGCCATCGAGCTGATGAACCGCTGGAGCGGAGAGCCGTTGCCGCTGTCGGCTGCCTGCCACGATGGCCTGCACCTCCATGTGCGGCTGTCGGGCTCCCCCACTGCCGTGGCGGCGGCCCGCCGACGGCTGGGTGGGGATCCCATGGAGGATGGCGAGCGTTTCTGGGAGAGCCTGCGCGAACAGCGGCACCCCTTCTTCCAGGGGAACAAGCCGCTGTGGCGGCTTTCCGTGCCGGCCGCCACGCCGCCCCTGGCGCTGCCCGGGCGGCAGCTGGTGGACTGGGGCGGCGCCCAGCGCTGGCTGGTCTCCGATGTGCCCGTGGAGGAGATCCGGCACCAGGCGGCCGCCGTGGGTGGCAGCGCCACCAGCTTTCGCGGCGGTGATCGCGGGCACGCCTTCCACCCATTGCCAGCGCCCTTGAAACGGCTGCAGCGCAGGATCAAGCGGGCCTTCGATCCCCGGGGCATCTTCAATCCCGGCCGACTCTATCCGGAGTCCTGATGCAGACGCGTCTCCTTCCCCAGTACCGGGAGAGCGACCTGGGCCGGGAGGCGGAGGCCATCCTGCGCGCCTGCGTCCACTGCGGCTTCTGCACCGCCACCTGTCCCACCTACCAGCTCCTGGGGGACGAACGGGATGGTCCCCGGGGGCGCATCTACCTGGTGAAGCAGCTGCTGGAGGGCGGGCCGGTGAGCCGCGTGACCCAGCGCCATCTCGACCGTTGCCTCACCTGCCGCTCCTGCGAGACCACCTGCCCTTCGGACGTGCGCTATGGTCGCCTGGCGGAGATCGGGCGGCTGTTGGCGGAGGAGCGGGTGCGCCGGCCCTTCCGGGAGAGGGTGCAGCGCTGGCTGTTGCGCCGGGTGCTGCCCCATTCCCGTCGCATGGGGCTGCTGCTGGAAGCAGCGGGCGTGGCGGCGCCCCTCCTGCCCCGGCGGGCGAGGGAAAAACTGCCCCCGCCGCAGCCGACCGGGCCCCGCCCGGAGCCGCGTCATCCCCGCAGGGTGCTGGCGCTGGAGGGCTGCGTCCAGTCGGTGGCCACACCGGCCACCAACGCCGCCGCGGCAAAGGTGCTGGATCGGCTGGGCATCAGCCTGGTGAGTCCCCCCGGGCAGGGCTGCTGTGGCGCTGTGAGTCATCATCTGGGTGCCGAAGAGGAGGCGCTGGCCTTCATGCGCCGCAACATCGACGCCTGGTGGCCGGCGGTGGAGGCGGGTGCCGAGGCCATCCTGATCTCCGCCAGCGGCTGTGGGGTGATGGTGAAGGAATATGGTGAACGGCTCGCCGGCGACCCGGAATATGCAGAGAAGGCGGCGCGGGTCTCCGGGCTGGCGAAGGACCTGGCCGAGGTGTTGGCGCCGGAGCCGCTGGAGTCCCTGGAGGTCCGGCCACCCCGGGAGCCGCTGGCCTTCCACCCGCCCTGCACCCTGCAGCACGGGCAGAAGTTGGCCGGCGTGGTGGAGGGGGTCCTGGAGCGACTGGGTTTCCGGCTGGTTCCCGTGGCCGATTCCCATCTCTGCTGCGGCTCCGCCGGGACCTATTCCATTCTCCAGCCGGAGCTCTCCCGCCGCTTGCTGCAGGAGCGGTTGAGCGCCCTCCAGGCCCCTCGGCCGGCTATCATCGCCACCGCCAACGTGGGTTGTCAGCTGCATCTCCGGTCCGGCGCGGAGGTGCCGGTGAAACACTGGATCGAGCTGGTGGCGGAGGCCCTGGCGCCATCATCCACGGCCGATCCATGATATTCGCCTGCAAAAAGGGGATCGTTCATGGCTTTTCAGACTTTCCGTAGAAACCTGCGGATCAGCCCATGGCTGATGCTGGCGCTCCTGTTGCTGGCTGGCTGCCAGCCAACTGTCTATCTCATGCCCACGCCGGTGGCGATCCAGGGCGGGCGCATCGATCCCTTCGTGCACAATCCCAACCTGGAGCGCAGCAACCGTATCCGCATCTTCTATGCCACCAACCGGCAACCGGCCGAGGGGGAGGCGGGCTACGGCAATGTGCCGGACGAACGGCTCCATCTGGGCGAGGCGGAGTTGAAGATCGGCGACCGGCAGACCCTGTGGGAACAGCTCTATGCCACTTCCACCCGCAAGAAGCGGGACAGGCGCTGGCCCTTGCGACTGGTCGACGTCCGGGAATCGGCGGCCTATCCGGCGGATCTTCCGCCGGAAACCCTTTCGCCGGCGTTACGGCGCTTTTTCCGGCAACTCAATGCGGCCATCGAGGCCAGCCAGCATCGTGAACTGACCATCTATATCCATGGCGCCAACAACAACTTCTACCGGGGTGCTGCCCAAGCGGCCCAGTTTCAGCATTTCACCGGGCACAATGCCGTGCTGATGCTGTTCGCCTGGCCATCGGCAGCCAGCTTGTTGCGTTACGGCACCGACGTGGAACAGGCTGCGGTTTCAGCGCCGGTATTGAGCCGGCTGCTTCGCCTGCTCGCCCGCCACACCAGAGCACGGCACATCAGTATCATCGCTTACAGTGCAGGCGCCATGGTGTCGAGTCCGGCGCTCCGGATGCTGCGGGAGGCCGAGAGTGGGCTGTCCGACAAGGCCCTCTATCGCAAGCTGCGGCTGGGGGAGATCTACTATGCGGCTCCGGATGTCGATTTCCGCGGCTTTCTCCACGACCTGGCCAGGTATCAGGAGATTGGTTGTAACGTCACTCTCACGGTCAACCTCAACGACTATGTGCTGGGCATGGCCCGGGGGTTTCACGGCAGTTCCCGCGCCGGTGCACCCGACGTGGAGGAGTTGAACGAAGAGGAGACGCGCTGGCTGCTGGACGCGTCGAGCCGCACCAGCTTCGATATTCTCGACGTGGGCGATTCACCCATCCCCGGGCTGGGCAGCGCCCACGACTTCTGGTACCACAATCCCTGGGTGAGCACCGATGTGCTGATCCAGCTTCTCTACCACGCCCGTCCCGCCCTCCGGGGGCTGGAGGAGCAGCCGCTGGAAGGAGGTGGACAGGTGTGGCACTTCCCTTCGGATTATCCCGCACGGGCCGTGGCGGCGGTGGAACATCTGGAGCAGATAGGCCACTACGATTGCGATCAACGGTAGGTCAGGCTTCGGCTCGAAAAATTTCCCGGCCGGACGAGCCAAAGCGCGCCCGACGAAACGGCTACTGTCGATGATCGAAACGGCCGTGGCGCAGGAAATGGAGCACCTGCCGGATCACCGGGGCGGGGCGCATGATGAAACCGTGGCTGTAGGGCACCACCAGAAAGTCGGTCATCCCTTCCAGGCGGGCGCTCTCCACGGACACCTTGCCGTCATCGGGGCCCGGAATGAGTTTCGAGGAGAACCAGCGATCCCAGAGAGCAGACTTGCTGCCGGTGATGACCCCCACCGGGTAGTCCACCGGCCCCAGCCGTTCCGGCAGGCCCTTGGTTCCCAGCTCCTGGCCCGCCGGCCCATTGAACCAGCGATAGAGCCTGTTCTCCTTCAATTGATCGGCGATTTCGCTGCCGTGGTTGGGCGGGCTCAGCATCACCACCCGCCCCAGTTCCGCCAAACGATGATTGGCCAGATAGTGGCGCAACAGAATGCCGCCCATGGAATGGGTCACGAAATGGATGCGCCGAGCGCCCAACCGGCGGCAGGCGGAAACGCCCTTGGGTACCGCCTCGCGGGAGAGCTTCTCGATGGGCGCCGCGCGGGAGGCGTAGTCGATATTGACCGTGGTGTAGCCGGCCTTCTCCAGTGCCTTTACCAGCGGCTGCATGGAACGGGCGGTACGCGCCAGGCCGTGCAGCAACACCACGCACTCTCCCCTGTTGGCATCTGATTCCGTAGCTGCTACCGAAATGATGGGAGTCGTGCTCAACAAGAGAGTCAGGCTGGCTAACCAGCAAGCCAAGATGGAAGGACAGCGTTCGACATAGGTGACGATCACTGGTTCCTCTGCGAGGAAGTTGCTCCGCTCGTTGGTGAAAGACGGATCACGCTCATTTCCACCCCGTCCATGACGCCCTCCACCACCGGGACCTGATCGCTGAAATGGCGCCTTGCCTCTCTGGATTTCATCACCAGCAGCAGGGGCCTGGAGAGCTGCTGGGGGTCCGGCCGGGAAGTGAAGAAACGGGGCCGGTCGCCGGTGTCGGCATTCACCAGGTAGACCACTGCCGCGCCGTCCGCGCCGATGCGAAAGAAGCCCAGCTCGGCCTGCTCCCTGGTCCGCAGAGTCTCCACCTGGTGTACGAAGTGGGCGGAGGTCTGCTTCTTCCAGTTGAAAGGCTCCAGCAGCAGAACATGAATGGCCACCACTACGGCGGTGGCGATGAGAAAGTGGTGGATAGGTTCCACCCGTTCCATCTTTTTGGACCAGGCCAGCCAGGTCAGAAGGAGCAGCACCCCGGCCAGGCTCCACAGGTTGAGGGTGAGATCGATGCCGCGCCTGGCCAGCAGGGGCGGCAGGAAGGGCAGGATGGCCAGGAACAACAGGGGCAGTGTGCGCAGCAGAAAACTGGTTGCCCGCCACAACAGGGACCAGGCGCGGCCTTCTTGCAGGGCAAGAACCGGGAAGGCCGCCAGCAGGGCCACCGCCGGAGCCATGGGCAGGATGTAGCGCGCCTTCTTGGTGGCTGGAACGCTCATTCCCACCAGGATCACCAGCAGCCAGATCACCAGGGCCAGCAGCAGGCGCCTTCCCTGTGGAGTGAGGCCGGGACGCCTGAAAATGGCCAGTAGCACCACCGGAACCGCCAGCAGGTAGCCATAGAAGTAGTTGCCGAAGCTGTCGATCCAGTAGGTGCCGAGGGGATCCCGGCTCTCCTCGAACCTTCCCACCACCTCCATGCGCAGCACTTCGCGCACGAAAGGTTCGCCACCTTCGATCCAGGCGGCCAGCAACAGCAGGCCGGTGCCCACCAGCAGCGCTCCCAGGGCGCGCAGCCCAACGAAGAATCCCTGCCGCCAGCGACCGGTGGCAAAGAGATAGAGGGTATTCACGCCAGTGACCACTACCAGGCCGATGGGCCCCCGTACCGCCAGTGCCGCCAGCTGCAGAAGCAACAACCCAAGGACGGGCAAGGGTCGGTTCTCGTGATCGACGCGCAACAAGATCCACATGCTGGTGGCCAGCAGCGCCATGACATAGGGGTCTATGGACAAGGTGCGGGCTTGCTGGAAGAATGCCTCGGTGCCGATGAGCGCCAGCACCCCGGCCCAGGCCCAGCGCTGGTCTTCCAGCGCGCCGATGCGCCAGGTCATCACCACCGTCCAGGCGGAGAGCAGGGCACTGGGGATCACGGCCACCGGCAGGCTCAGTCCGCCCAGCAGCCGGGAGAGGTAGTAGAGGATCCAGGTGCTGGTCCCCGGGTAGTCGGGGTAGGGTCCCATGTGGGTATGGGGAAACAGAGTCCAGCCGGTGCGCAGCATCTCCTGCACGAAGAGGGCGAAGCGGGTCTCGAAGCCGATGAACTCCCTGGCCGGAAGCGCCAGGGTGAAGAGTGCGGTTGCCGCCAGGAACAGCAACAGATCGTGGTGACGGGCGGTGCGGGCGGTCACGTGTCCAGCATATAGAAGAGGCGAACCGGGGCAGTGTAGCCGGAAAGTGGAGAGGATGACAGTCGTTCGATGAGCAGTGGTGAGACGGTGAACATCAGGTCGCGACAACAGGCGGTGGCGATGGGGCTGCCGGAGCTGCTGTTCTGGAGTTGTGCCTTCCTGCTCCTCTTCGGGGGGCTGGGCGAGGTGGGCCTGATGCGTTCGGAGTCGCGTTGGGCGGAGATCGTCCGGGAGATGATCCAGAGCGGCCGCTATTTCGACCCCACGCTCAATGGCGAGACCTATTTCGACAAGCCGTTGTTCAGCTACTGGCTGGTGGTGGCGGCGCATGCTCTTGTCGGGAAACTGAACGAATGGACCCTGCGGCTGCCCAGTGCCATCGCCGGCCTGCTGGTGCTCTGGTCCACCTGGTCGCTGGGGCGGCTGCTCTGGGGGCGAGAAGTGGCGCTGGCGGCGGGGTGGCTGCTGCTGCTGAGCTACGGGTTCCTCGGCTGGGCCCGCCTGGGCGAGGCGGACATGGAGAACCTGGCCGTCATCCTCCTGGCGGTCCATTGGTACTGGAAACACCGGGATTCCACCCGCTTCCTCGATTATCTGCCTTTCTACGTACTGATCTTCGCCGGGGCCCATTTCAAGGGACTGGTGGCCATCGCCGTGCCCCTGCTGGTGGTGCTGCCAGACCTGCTGGTGGAAGGGCGCTGGCGGCGCCATCTCAATTTTCGACATCTGGCCGCGTTGGTGGTGGGTATCGGAGCTTATCTGCTGCCCTTCCTAATCATCGCCGCCGCCTCGGACGAACTGTTGGCAGACGCCATCAGGTTGGTGCTGCGGGAGAACGTGCAGCGCTTCTTCCAACCTTTCGATCACGTGGAACCGGTCTACGCCTACCTGATCCACTGGCCCACGCTGATGCTGCCCTGGGCGCCGCTGATGGTGGTGGGCTTGTTCCAGATGGCCAGAAGCTGGAAGAGGCTGGCATGGCCGGAACGATGGCTGCTGCTGGCACTGCTGCTCATCTTTGGCTTCTTCACCGCATCCGGCTCGCGGCGCATCTATTACATCCTGCCCATTCTGCCCTTCACCGCGCTGGCGCTGGGTTATTGCCTGTCCCGCTTGGATAGAGCGGCCTTTTGGGGGATTTGGCTCCAAGCGGGATTATTGGTGCTACTGGTGGCGCTGGAGATCGCAAGTTGGCTCGCCTGGCCCTGGCTGGAGGCCAGTCGCGGAGTGGATCTGCCTGACCAGCTACGCACCCTGGGGCTCCTTCCTGGAGTATTGACGGCACTGGCCTGGCTACTCGCCTGGCGATGGAGAGGGCGGTTGGCCGAGTGGTTGCAACTGCCGGCGAGGCTGGCGGTGCTGTTGCCTCCCACGGTGGTGTTGTTGGGTGGCTACCTCTGGTGGCAGCAGCCGCAGCTGGACCGTTTCCGCAGCGCCCGACCTTTCGGGCTTGCGCTGCAGGAAAAGGTGCAGGCCCTTCCTCCCCGGCAGATCGGCCTGGCGGCCCGGGGCAAGCCGCCGCTGGAGGTGATGTTCTACGCCCGCATGCCCTTCCCGGTGCGGCGGCTGCACGACGAAAAGGAGCTGGCGGCATTCCTGGCCGAACCCGATTATCCCAAGGTGTTGCTCGTGGAAGGGCATTACTTGCCCCTGCCATCGACACTGGCCAAGCGGAAACCCGACCTCATCGAGATCACCTATCCCTGGGAAAAGGATACCCGAAGCAAGCTGCGTGCCTGGTTCCTGGAGCAACCGGAGAGCCCCTGATTCGACATCAGTTTTCATTTCATGAGGTGGTTCCGGCTTTCCCTGCTTGGCGATGGGCATGCGGTCACTACTGAACCAATGCTGAGGGTGATACAATTTTTCAATTTTAAGTGCCCTCTACCACTGGGAGTTTTCCAGCAACCCATTGGTGGAGGTCGGTCCGTAGCGGACGGCCCCAACTGTGGAATGGACGGCATCATCGAGGGTGCCGGCCGTAGGGTTGATTCCATTTTTGGAGGGACCGCCCTCGGCCGTTGCCATTCTATCTGTACCGGATTGTAGCGATGATGACACTGCCCGCATTCCTGCTCATTCTCACCGGCGTGTTGCTCAACGCCGTGGCCCAGCTCGCCCTCAAGGCCAGCGTGGCCGGCATGGGAGAACTGAGCCTGAACCTGCAGACCGCCTGGCCGCTCTTCACCCGCCTGGCCGCCGAGCCCTGGCTCTGGGTGGGTCTCTTCTGTTACGGCATCAGCGTGGTGGTCTGGATCCTGGCTCTCTCCCGGGTGGATGTCACCATCGCCTATCCCATGCTCTCCATCGGCTACGTAGTCAACGCCCTGGCGGCCGCCGTCCTGCTGGGGGAGGCGCTCACTTTGGGGCGCATCGCCGGCATCGGCATCATCATTCTCGGCGTCTTCATCCTGGCCCGTTCATGATCCCTTTCACCCGACCCACCATTAGCGACGAGGAGGTGGCTGCCGTGGCACAGGTGCTGCGTTCCGGCTGGATCACCACGGGCCCGAAGGTGGCCGAGCTGGAGGAAGCCCTGGCCGGTTATCTCGGCGGCGGCGTCGGCGTGCGCCTGTTCAACTCCGGCACCAGCGCTCTGGAGGCGGCCCTGCTGGCCCACGACGTCGGTCCCGGCGACGAGGTGATCGTGCCGGCCATGAGCTTCGTCGCCACCGCCAACGTGGTGGTGCGGGTGGGGGCGCGCCCGGTGTTCGTGGACGTTGAGCTGGTGAGCCGCAACCTGAATGCCGAGGCGGTGGCCGCCGCCATCACGCCGCGCACCAGGGCGGTGATCCCGGTGCATTTCGCCGGCCGTGCGGTGGAGATGGCGCCCCTGTACGAGCTGGCGGAACGCCACGGGCTGCTGGTGCTGGAGGATGCCGCCCAGGCCATCGGCACCGAATACCAGGGTAGGCGCATCGGCAGCAGCGGCAACCCGGTCTGTTTCAGCTTTCATCCCAACAAGAACATCACCACCATCGAGGGTGGGGCGCTGGCCTGCAGTGATCCGGCGGTGCTCAAGCGGGTGGAGCGCATCCGCTTCCACGGCATCGAGCGCGATGACGAAGGACTGATCTCGGTCTCCGAGTGGGGCGGAAAAATGAACCTGCCCGACGTGGGCGCCGCCCTGGGGTTGGTGCAGCTGGGACGTCTGGAGGGTTTCAACGAGCGACGGAGGCAACTGGCGCTGCGCTACCTGGAAGCGCTGCCTCGTCATCCCGCGCTGGTGCTTCCCGAGGATACGCCGGGTCACAGCTGGCACATGTTCTGTGTCTGCCTGGATGGCGAACGGATCGGTAGGAGCCGGCGCCAGGTGATCGACTGGTTCCAGGAGCGCGGCGTGGGGCTGGGCATCCACTATCCCGCCATGCATCTCTTCCCGCTCTACCGTCGTTACGGTTACGGCGAGGAAGATTTCCCCACCGCCGAGCGCATCGGTGCCCAGACGCTCACCCTGCCGCTCTTTCCCACGCTCACCGACGAGGAGCAGCAGCAGGTGTGCGATCTCTTCCACCAGATGCTGGAGGAAAGCGGCCGTGGCTGAGAAGGAGGTGGAGATCTCCATCGTCATTCCCGTCTACAACGAGGAGGCGGTGCTGGAGAAGCTGTTCCAACGCCTCTACCCGGTGATGGACGGGCTGGGCCGCGCCTATGAAATCATCTTCGTGGACGATGGCAGCAAGGACCGCTCCCCCGCCCTGCTGCGCGAGCAGTTCCAGCGCCGTCCCGACGTCACCCGGGTGGTGCTGCTGCGGGCCAATGCCGGCCAGCACGCCGCCCTGCTGGCGGGCTTCGAGCAGGCGCGCGGCCGCTATGTCATCACCCTGGACGCCGACCTGCAGAACCCGCCGGAGGAGATCCCCCGGCTGGTGGAGAAGATGGACCAGGGCCATGACTACGTGGGCACCATCCGCCGCCACCGTCACGACAGCAAGTGGCGCCACTACGCCTCGCGGGCCATGAACGCCCTGCGCCGCCGCATCACCAACATCGTCATGACCGACCAGGGCTGCATGCTGCGCGGCTACCACCATGACATCATCCGCGCCATTCTCGATTCGCACGAGAACAACACCTTCATTCCGGCCCTGGGTTATCTCTACGCGCGCAACCCGGTGGAGATCGTGGTGGATCACGAGGCGCGCGCCGCCGGCGAGTCCAAGTACTCGCTGTTCAAACTGATCCACCTCAACTTCGACCTGATGACCGCCTTCTCCATCGTGCCCCTGCAGCTCTTCTCGGTGGCGGGCATCCTGGTCTCTCTCGCCTCCATGGCCTTCGTGATCTTCCTCTTCATCCGGCGGCTGATCGTGGGGCCTGAGGCGGAAGGGGTCTTCACCCTGTTTGCCATCAGCTTCTTCGTAATGGGCATTTTGCTGTTTGCCGTGGGCATCCTGGGCGAGTACGTGGGGCGCATCTACGTGCAGGTACGAAACCGGCCGCGCTACCTGGTGGCGGTGGTGCTGGAGCAGCGTGATGAAGGAGAAAAAGAGGCGTGAACCGCGCGGCGGTGCTCTTCGGCTACCACGAGGTGGGCGCCCGGGGGCTGGAAGCGCTGCTCGCCCAGGGGATGGAAGTGCGCCTGGTGGTGACCCACGAGGACGATCCCGGGGAGGAGATCTGGTTCTCCAGTGTGGCGGAGCTGGCGCGGCGCAACGGCATTCCGGTGATCACGCCTGACGATCCCAACACGCCGGAGGTGATCGGACAGGTGCGCCAGGCGCAGCCCGACTGGCTCTTTTCCTTCTACTACCGGCGCATGCTGGGAAGTAAACTGCTGTCGCTGCCGCGGCAGGGGGCGCTCAACCTGCACGGATCGCTGCTGCCGAAATACCGGGGACGGGTGCCGGTGAACTGGGCGGTGCTAAACGGCGAGCAGGAGACCGGCGCCACTCTCCACCGCATGGTGGAGAAGCCCGACGCCGGCGCCATTCTCGACCAGCAGGCGGTGCCCATCCTGCCCAACGACACTGCGGCCCAGGTGTTCCGCAAGGTGGTCTGCGCCGCCGAGATGGTGCTGGTGCGCACCCTCCCCAAGCTGCTGGACGGCAGCTGGCGCGAGACGCCGCAGGACCTCTCCGCCGGCAGCTATTTCCGGGGCCGGCGGCCGGAGGATGGCCGCATCGACTGGTCCCAAGGGGCCTGGCAGGTCCACAACCTGGTACGCGCCGTGGCGCCGCCCTATCCGCCGGCTTTCTTCGACCATGAGGGTCACCGCATCCACCTGCTGGGAAGCTACTGGCGGGACGAGCCGGCGGCAGGCAGGGGACCGCGCCTTTACCGGGAAGAGGGCAGGCTCTATGCCGATTGCGTGGACGGCAAACGGTTTGAGATCACTGCCATGGATCTCGATGGCCGGCCGCTGGACGAGGCGGGGTTTGAAGAGGTTTTCGGGAACGAGTTGTTCATCGGGCCGTAGGAGGCGCGTCCCCGCGCCGAACGGGCTGCAGATTCGTAGGTTGGGCAAAGCGAAGCGTGCCCAACGAACGGCGGAATCATGTTGGGCACGGCGCTACGCGCCTTTGCCCAACCTACCGGCGGTTACGATGTCGGCCTGGCGGCTGGAGGCACGCTCCCCCGATCCGTTTTGATGGCAACGACAGGAAAACTTTCGACATGAACGTACTGATATTGGGTGTAAACGGCTTCATCGGCCACCATCTTTCGCGCCGCATCCTCGATACCACGGGATGGAACATCTACGGCATGGACATGCAATTCAACCGCCTGGAGGGGATCATCGACCACGACCGCTTCCACTTCTTCGAGGGCGACATCACCATCAACCGCGAGTGGATCGAGTACCACATCAAGAAATGCGACGTGGTGCTGCCGCTGGTGGCCATCGCCACTCCCGCCACCTACGTCACCAACCCCCTGGGGGTGTTCGAACTCGATTTCGAGGCCAACCTGCCCATCGTCCGCGCCTGCGTGAAGTACGGAAAAAGGGTGCTCTTCCCCTCCACCTCGGAGGTCTACGGCATGTCCACCGACCCCGAGTTCCACCCCTACGAGACCAACCTGGTGCTGGGGCCCATCACCAAGCCGCGCTGGATCTACTCCTGCGCCAAGCAGCTCATGGACCGGGTGATCGCAGCCTACGGTCAGCAGCAGGGGCTGGACTACACCCTGTTCCGCCCTTTCAACTGGATCGGTTCGGGCCTCGACAGCATCCACACTCCCAAGGAGGGCAGCTCGCGGGTTGTGACCCAGTTCCTCGGCCACATCGCCCGCGGCGAAGAGATCAAACTGGTGGACGGCGGCCGCCAGCGGCGCAGTTTCACCGACGTGAGCGACGGCATCGCCGCGCTGATGAAGCTCATCGAGAACCCCGACGGGGTGGCCAGCGGCAAGATCTACAATATCGGCAATCCCGGCAACGACTTCTCCATCCGCGAGCTGGCCGAGATGATGCTTGAGATCGCCGAGGAGTTCCCCGAATACCATCCCGGGCTGAAGAAGGTGAAGCTGGTGGAGGTGAGCGCGGAGGAGTACTACGGCAAGGGCTACCAGGACGTGCCGAACCGCGTGCCCTGGATCGGCAACACCCGCGAGGAGCTGGGCTGGGAGCCCCAGGTTGAGATGAAAGAGATCCTGCGCAAGATCTTCGATGCCTACCGCAAGGAGATCGCCAGCGCCGGGGCGCTGCTGGACTGACCCCAGCGTTTTCGGGGCGCCGCCGCCCCGGCTCTCGTGGCGGGAACGCCGTGAATACTTTTGCGCTACGCTTCCTGCTATGCGCAAAAGCCCAGCCCCGCCATCCATGGCGGGGCGTTCGGCGGGCTTCCTTCCCCCACCGGCATTGGGAAAGCGACAGAACTATTCTCAGGGTTGTCGGGCCGGAGCCTGATCCCCAGAGAGACATATCCATTCAAGGGATCATCCATGACCATTGCCCTCAAGGTCGATGTGGACACCTACCGTGGCACCCTGGAAGGGGTGCCGCGGCTGCTCGATCTTTTCGATCGCTTCGGCGTGCGCGCCACCTTTCTCTTCAGCCTCGGCCCCGACCACACCGGCCGCGCCATCCGCCGCATCTTCCGCCCCGGCTTTCTCTCCAAAGTGCAGCGCACCTCGGTCACCGAGCACTACGGCTACCGCACCCTGATGTACGGCGTGCTCCTTCCCGGCCCCTACATCGGCCGCCGCGCCGGCCGCATCCTCCGCGAGGTGCGCGAGCTCGGCCACGAGGTGGGCGTCCATTGCTACGACCATGTCCGCTGGCAGGACTACGTGGCGCGCCGCGACCGCCACTGGGCCAGGCGCGAGCTGGTGCAGGCCATCGATGCCTTCCGGGAGGTGTTCAGCGAGCCGCCCCGGGTGCACGGCGCCGCCGGCTGGCAGCTCAACCCCTTCGTGCCCGTGCTGGAGTCGGAACTGGGCTTCGCCTATGCCAGCGACGTGCGCGGCCGCGAGCCGTTCGTACCGGTGACCGAAGAGGGCGAGGGCTGCATCCAGCTTCCCACCACCCTGCCCACCCTCGACGAGCTGCTCGGCCGCGACGGCAACACCCCCGACACCGTCCACCAGGCGGTGCTGGAAGCGAGCCGCGAGCCGTTGCCTCACGGCCACATCTACACCCTTCACGCCGAGCTGGAGGGACAGAAGCTGTTGCCGGTGATGGAGCGCCTGCTGGCGGCCTGGCAGGAGGCGGGGGAGCAGGTGATCGCGCTCGATGCTTTGTATCACTCCCTGGAGAGGGAGAAGCTGCCCCGCAAGTCCATCGTCATGGGTGAGCTGCCTGGCCGTTCCGGGTTGCTGGCGCTGGAGGGTCAGCCCCTGGCCGAGGGCACCAGCAGCGGCCAGCCGTAGAGCCAGCCGATGCCATCCACGATGAGCAGGGCACCCAGGGCGATGAGCAGATTGGCCAGCACCCGGGGCCCCCAATGGCGGATGAACCCTTCGATGGCGCCGAACCAGCGTTCCGACCGTGTGCCGAACAGCAGGTAGGTGGCCAGAATGCCGCCGATGAAGGCCAGGGAACCGGCCAGAGGTCGCCTGCCGCCGAGCAGCAGCGCCAGGGGAACCATCGCCACCGGGATCACCGACAGGCTGTCCACCAGGGCGATGGATGTCAGGGTGGCGAACAGCTCGAGCATGGTTCCATCATGTCGAGAAAGGAAAGCACCCCGCTTTCGAGATAGCTGTAGAAGGGGTTCCAGCGCAGCCGCAGCATGTCGGAAGGGGAAATCTGCAGCACGCCGCGTTCGCCCCGCAAGGCCAGGTTGCCCAGTTCCACGTGATCCCCTTTCCCGTCGGGGTGCTGGCCGTACACGGGATCATCCGGTGGAAAGGGCAGGGCCACATGGGAGAGTGAGTAGACATCGTCCGGCCAGGCCAGGCCCAGGGGGCTGGTCTCCAACTCCCCGTTTCCGGGACGGCGGGTGCGGGCCACCACCTCCTTGCTGGAGTCGCTTGCGTTGGTCACCAGGGTCAGGGTGAAAGGCAGGTTTTCGTCGGCCAGCATGGCCTGCACGGCGTCGCCGGGGTCCTTTCCCAGGATGGGCTGCATCCAGCGCAGGCGGTCGATGTCGAACAGCACCAGTTCATGCCGGCCCGCTGGCAGCTTTTCGAACAGCGTATGCACCAGCGCGGGCGCCTCCACCGTGGCGTCCACCACGGAGGAGAAAGCGAGGATCGGAGGCAGCTTCTGCAGCCTGCCGGTTCGGGCGGCCTCGTTCAGCTCGTTTCGGATGTGTCGGGTGAGGCGGTAGACCTGGTCGCCCGCATTCACCGCGAAGGAGTTGTACTTGTAGGGGTCATATTCCGGCAGGATGCTGTTCCATTCCAGTTTTTCCAACCCCAGCAGGTGACCCAGCCGCGCCTGCCAGACCGCCAGCGCGGCCACGGGGGTCACCCCGATGGCAGGGGACAGCAGCACCAGGGCGGCGGGTTGGGGTACCTCCGGTTGGTCCAGAACGTCCAGGGCATAGTTCACCGCCAACGCGGCGCCGTTGGAATAACCTATGATGTAGAGCGGCTTCCCAGGTACTTTTTCGGCCAGATGGTTCATGGCCAGGCGCACAACGGCATCCATGTCCTGCCAGGTGGTCCGGACCAGACCGGAGGGCGCGGTTCCATGACCCGGCAGCCGCAGGCCCACTACCAGCGCTCCTTTTTGCCGCAGGCGAAGTCCGAGGCTGCGCAGGCTGTAGGGGGAGTCGGACATGCCGTGGAGCAGCAGCACGCCGACCCTGGATTCTCCCGGGGGTTCGAGGATGAAGGTGCGGTTCCAGTTGGGCTGCCAACTGGTGGGATCGGAGAGGCTGCCGCGGGTGAAGCGGTTGATCTCCCGGCGTTCCTCCTGGGGGACCTGGTCATAGATCTGGCGCTGTAGCTGCTGGAACAGCCGCTCTTCCAGTGCCAGATACTGTTTCAGGTTCTTCACCGGGGAGTGGATGGTGAACTCCTGGTCGAGATCGGCCTTGTGCCAAACCGAGAGCGTGGGGCGCCCATCGAGATAGAGGATGAAGAGCGCCAGCCCCACCGCAATGGCGCCCAGGGTGCTGTAGGAGGCTGCGATGGCCAGTTTGCGAATCAGGTGGGGCAATCGGGAAAGGATTCTCACGACTCATCTCTTCCTGGCGGCGGCAGGATGAACAAAGGGACCCGGGAAGGTCACGGCTTGACTGCCTGAATGCGGTAAGGTCATCCGTCGTGTCCTGGGTTGCCCGAGCCTTCCTGGAGGTTCTTGTCCGGATACTCGCACAGATCCGAGATGATGCAGCGGTCGCACTTGGGCTTGCGCGCAGTGCAGACGTAGCGGCCGTGGAGGATGAGCCAGTGGTGGGCGTCCTTGAGAAACTCCTTGGGGATCACCTGGAGCAGCTTCTTTTCCACCGCCAGGGGGGTCTTGCCCGGCGCCAGGCCGGTGCGGTTGGCGACGCGGAAGATGTGGGTGTCCACCGCCATGGTGGGCTGGCCGAAGGCGGTGTTGAGCACCACGTTGGCGGTCTTGCGGCCCACCCCGGGCAGGGATTCCAGATCCTTGCGGTTGTCGGGCACCTGGCCGTCGAACTTCTCGATGAGAATGCGGCAGGTTTCTATGATGTTCTTTGCCTTGTTGTTGTAGAGGCCGATGGTCTTGATGTACTTCTTCAGTCCCTCTTCGCCCAGCTCCAGGATGGCCTCGGGGGTGTTGGCCACGGCGAAGAGCCGCTCGGTGGCCTTGTTCACGCTCACGTCGGTGGCCTGGGCGGAGAGGATGACGGCGATGAGCAGCTCGAATGGGGTGCGGTATTTCAGCTCGGTGGTGGGGTGGGGGTTCTGTTTTTGCAGCCGTTCGAAGATCTGGCGCCGTTTTTGGGGATTCATGGGCCGTCGTGATGGTCGTTTTGTAGGGTTTGTCGGGCTGAAGCCCGACCTACAGGCAGGGATTTTCCGTAGGTGGGCTTCAGCCCGACAGTTCAACCTTCAGCCGGCGCCGGTTGCGGGCCGCCTTCGGCTGCTTTAGTGGCGTGGGCTTCGGCCCGCTTCTCCAGCTGCTTGTCGATGAGGTATTTCAACGCGATGAGCAGCCCCAGGCCGAAGAAGGCGCCGGGCGGCAGGATGGCGAGAATCAGGCCGTTGTAGTCCTGTCCCAGGGAGAAGCCGAAGTCGCGGAAGCGCTCGCCGAACATCAGGTGCATGCCGGAGAAGAGGGTGCCCTGGCCCACCAGCTCGCGCATGCCACCCAGCACCACCAGCACCGCCGTGGAGCCCAGCCCCATGGCCAGGCCGTCGAGGGCCGCCGCCGGCACCGGGTTGCGCGAGGCGAAGGCCTCGGCGCGGCCGACGATGGTGCAGTTGGTGACGATGAGGGGGATGAAGATGCCGAGGATCTTGTAGAGGTCGTGGAACCAGGCGTTCATCGCCAGCTCCACGGCGGTGACGAAGGAGGCGATCACCAGCACGAAGACCGGCAGCCGCACCTCCTGGCGTACCCAGTTGCGGATGACGGAGACGGTGACGTTGGAGGCCACCAGCACCGCGGTGGTGGCCAGCCCCAGCCCCAGGCCGTTGACCAGGGTGCTGGAGACCGCCAGCAGCGGGCAGAGCCCCAGCAGCGCCACCAGCGCCTGGTTGTTGGTCCAGAGTCCTTCGGTGATGATTTTCTTGTAGTCGGTCATCGTTCGTTCCCCGTCAGGGATGTCTACCGCACGAAGATGTAGGTCGGACTTCAGTCCGACATCGCGCCAGTCCGGTGTCGGGCTGAAGCCCGACCTCTCTGTCCCCCTCTCCCGCTTGCGGGAGAGGGCTGGGGTGAGGGCAAGCAGGCGTGCTGCCGGGTGTTGATCCCCTCACCCCCGACCCCTCTCCCTGGGGGAGAGGGGGGCTAATGCTCCGGCGCATTGGGCGGGTGCTTTTCCGCCGGCAGTGCGAACAGCCGCTTCTTCTCCTTCTGAAAATAGACCAGGGTGGCCTTCACCGCGGCCACTACTTTTCTCGGGGTGATGGTTGCGCCGGTGAACTGGTCGAAGACGCCGCCATCCTTCCTCACCTTCCATTTCTCCAGCGGTGGATTGCCCAGGGATTTGCCGCTGAAGGAGAGGATCCAGTCCGATTTCTCCTCGTCGATGCCGTCTCCCAATCCCGGCGTCTCGCTGTGCGAGAGCACGCGCACGCCGCCGAGCACGCCGTCGGCACGCACTGCCACCATGAGCCGGATGGGGCCGGCGTAACCGGGACGTTGCACCGGGCTGAAGATGAGCGCCAGCGGCTTGCCCTCATGGCGGGCCCGGTACACCTTCACCGGGCCATCGGACAGGGTGGGATCCCGCACCGTGATCACGTCCTTGAGCAGCTCGTTGGTGATCTGTTCCCTGGGCACCAGCTTGTAGACGTTGCGCAGGAACATCTGGCGCTCGTTCCAGGCGATGCGCTCGGCGGTGGCCGACCAGGTGAAAGCCACCAGCAGCGCACCGAGCACGCCGAAGACGCCCAGCACCGTGGCGCTGAGGAGGATCTCGCGCGCCATCTGCCGCCGCTCACCCATCGCCGTTCTCCCGCTGGCCGAAGACGCGGGGCCTGGTGTAGTAGTCGATGGTGGGCGCCGCCATGTTCATCAGCAGCACGGCAAAGGCCACGGCGTCGGGGTAGCCGCCCCAGGTGCGGATGATGAAGACCGTCATGCCGATGAGGAAGCCGTAGATCAGCCTTCCCCTGGGCGTGGTGCTGGCGGTCACCGGGTCGGTGGCGATGAAGAAGGCGCCGAGGATGGTGCCGCCGCTGAAGAGATGGAAACCGGGAAAGGGGATGGTTTCCGGGTCGAACATCCAGAACAGGCCGGCGGTGAGCAGCAACCCTGCCAGCACTCCCGCCGGGATCTGCCAGCCGATCACCTTGCGCCACAGCAGAAAGAGCCCCCCGATGGCGAACCAGTTGCCCACCCATTCCCAGCCGCGGGCGCCGAAATCGCCCCATAGCGGGCTCTGGCGGATCTCGCTTATGGTCTTGTTGAACTCGAGCTGGGTGCGCATCTCGTCCAGGGGCGTGGCCGAGGTGATCGCGTCCCAGGTGAGGGCGTCGGGCAGATGGCCGGTGAGAATGGCCTGCAGGGTTTGCAGAAAGGAAAGATGCACGTCGGTGAGCATCTCCGGCGGCAGCCAGCGGGTCATGGGCACGGGGAAGGAGATCAGCAGCAGCACGTAGGCGGCCATGGCCGGGTTGAAGGGGTTGTAGCCCAGCCCGCCGTAGAGATGCTTGACGAAGAGGATGGCGAAGAGGGTGCCCAGCACCGTGAGCCACCAGGGCAGCAGGGGCGGCAGGGCGATGGCCAGCAGGGTGGCGGTGACCAGGGCGCTGAGGTCGGCTAGGGTGCGCGCCACCGGTCGGCCTCGCAGCTTCAGCACCGCCGCCTCCGCGACCACGGCGGTGACCGAGGCGATGGCGATGTTGATCACCACTCCCCAGCCGAAGTACCAGACCATGGCCACCACGCCCGGTACCAGGGCCGCCAGCACCAGCCCCATCTCGCGGCTGACGCTGTTGGGCAGATGGCCGTAGGGCGAGGTGTGCACGGGAAACTTCATGAGGGCTCCTCGGTCTGTTGCTGCGCTTTCTTCTTCTGCGCGGCACGCTGTACCGCCGCCTCGATGGCCGCTTTCTTCGGGTCGGTGCCGCTGCTCTTCTTCTCCAGCGCCTCCTTCTTCTTGCGCAGCCGCGCCTTGCGTTCGCGCTCCAGCCGCTCGAGCCGTTCCACCCGCGCCTCGTGGCGGCGGCGCGCCTCTTCGGCTGCCTGCTTCTCCTTCTCCTGGGCCCAGGTCTCGGTCTTGGCGAAGCGGTAGTACTGCACCAGGGGGATGTGGGAGGGACAGACCCAGGCGCAGCAGCCGCACTCGATGCAGTCGAACAGGTTGTACTCCTGGCACTTCTCCAGGTCCTTCGAGCGGGCATACCAGTAGAGCTGCTGGGGCAGGAGCTGGGCGGGGCAGGCGGCGGCGCACTTGCCGCAGCGGATGCAGGGTTGGGCGTGCACCGGGTCGGGCGCCTCCTCGCGGCTGGCCACCAGCAGGCAGTTGGTGGCCTTGGTCACCGGCACCTCGTCGTCACCCAGGGTGAAGCCCATCATGGGGCCGCCCAGGATCAGCTTGTAGGCCTTGTCGCTGTAACCGCCGGTGAACTCGATCACCTGCGACATGGGCACCCCGTAGGGCACCTCCACGTTGCCGGGATTGTTCACCCCCTCGCCGGTGACCGTGACCAGGCGCGAGAGCAGCGGCCGGCCGGCCATCACCGCGTCGGTCACCGCCGCGGTGGTGGCCACGTTGAGGCAGATGACACCGATCTCCGCCGGGATGCCGTTGGAGGGCACCTCCTTGCCGGTGAGCACTTTGATGAGCTGCTTCTCGCCCCCCATGGGGTAGCGGGTGGGGACGGTGATGACGCGGGTGGTCTGCAGGTCCGAATCGGCCACCGCCTTCTCCATGGCGGCGATGGCCTCCGGCTTGTTGTCCTCGATGCCGATGAGGCACTCGCCGGCGTTCACCACGTGCATCAGCACCCGGATGCCCTCCACGATGCGGTCCGCCTGGGTGCGCATCAGGTAGTCGTCGCAGGTGATGTAGGGCTCGCACTCGGCGCCGTTGATCACCAGGGTGTCGATTTTTCTATCCGGGCCGGGGTTGACCTTGACGCTGGTGGGGAAGGCGGCGCCGCCGAGCCCCACGATGCCGGCCCAACGGATGCGCTCGCGCAGGGTGGCGGCGTCCAGCTCCTCGAACCAGGGCAGGGGCTCGGGGAGCTGGTCCCACCAGCGGTCCTCGCCGTCCGCCTCCATCATGATGCAGGGGGCGGAGAGGCCGGAGGGGTGGGCCACCGGTTGCTCGGAAATCTCGATGATGGTGCCCGAGGTGGGGGCGTGGATGGGGGCGCCGATGTACTCGGTGACCCGGGCGATGGTCTGCCCCTTGAAGACCCGCTCGCCCGGCTCCACCAGCGGCTCGGCGATGGTGCCGATGTGCTGCTGCAGGGGGATCACCAGCCGCTTCGGCAGGGGTACCTTTCCAAGATATTTGCCCGCCGACATGGCTTTCATGTCGGGCCGGTGGATGCCGCCGTGAAAGTCCCAGCTTCCCGGATTCCTGGTGATCATGAGGCGTGGGCCTCCGGTTTCTGCAGCAGGTTCTCGTCGGGATAGGGCCACTTCCAGCTGCCCAGAGTGGGTTTCACCGGCACCATCTCGATGCACTCCACCGGGCAGGGGGGCACGCACAGCTCGCAGCCGGTGCACTGGTCGGCGATGACGGTGTGCATCTGCTTGGCCGCACCCACGATGGCGTCCACCGGGCAGGCCTGGAGGCAGAGGGTGCAGCCGATGCACTCCTCCTCATGGATGAAGGCCACCTTCTTGATGCCGTGCTCGCCCTCGTCCACCTCCACCGGCTTGGGCTCCTTGCCCAGGAGGTCGGCGATGGCCAGCATGGTGGGCTCGCCGCCGGGAACACAGAGGTTGATCTCCGCTTCGCCGGCGGCCACCGCTTCGGCGTAGGGGCGGCAGCCGGCGTAGCCGCACTGGCCGCACTGGGTCTGGGGCAGCAGGGCGTCCACCTGGTCGGCGATGGGGTCGCCCTCCACCTTGAAACGGATGGAGGCGTAGCCCAGCAACACCCCGAACAGGGCGGAGAGGGTGGCCAGGGTGAGGACGGCGACGATCATCAGTGGGAGACCAGCCCGGAGAAGCCCATGAAGGCCATGGACATCAGCCCCGCGGTGATGAGGGCGATGGCGTTGCCCTTGAACGGCTCCGGCACGTCGGCCACGTTGACCCGTTCACGGATGGCGGCGAACAGCACCAGCACCAGGGAGAAACCGACGGCGGCGCCGAAGCCGTAGAGGGCCGACTGCACGAAATCGTGGTGCTCCTGGTTGTTGAGCAGGGCCACGCCAAGCACCGCGCAGTTGGTGGTGATCAATGGCAGGAAGATGCCAAGCACCTGGTAGAGCAGCGGGCTGGTCTTGTGCATCACCATCTCGGTGAACTGCACCACCACCGCGATCACCAGGATGAAGGCGATGGTACGCAGGTAGCCCAGCCCCAGGGGTTGCAGCAGGTAGGTGTCCACCAGATAGCTGGTCACCGACGAAAGGGTGAGCACGAAGGTGGTGGCCAGCCCCATGCCCATGGCGGTCTCCAGCTTGCGTGACACGCCCATGAAGGGGCACAGGCCCAGGAACTTCACCAGCACGAAGTTGTTCACCAGGACGGTGCTGACCAGGATGAGGGCGAATTCCGTCATTTCTGCGGGAGATGCGGGATCAATCGACCAAGAATAAGCCACTGGAGACAGCAGCGGCAACCCGCGCATGATAGGGGATTGAGGCCGACCGCGCCTTGTCGAAACTCAATGGATGTCTCCCTCCCCCGCTTGCGGGGGAGGGCTGGGGAGGGGGTCAATCGCCCCCGAAATGCAGCCGGTAGAAATGGTTGGTGGCCTCCACGAACCCGTGCACGCTGCCGCAGTCGAAGCGGCGCCCCTGGAAGCGCCAGGCCAGCACCCGTCCCGAGCGGGCCTGCTCGCGCAGGGCGTCGGTGATCTGCACCTCCCCTCCCTTGCCCGGCGGGGTGCGACGCAACAGGTCGAAGATGTCGGGGGTGAGGATGTACCGGCCGATGATGGCCAGATTGCTCGGCGCCTCTTCCGGCGCCGGCTTCTCCACCATTTCCCGGACCTCATAGAGGCCGGGCTGTACCTCGACGCCGGCGATGACGCCGTACTTGTGGGTCTCTTCCGGCGCCACCTCCTCCACCGCCACGATGCTGCAACGGTGTTCCTCGTAGAGCGCGGCCATCTGCCTCAGCACCCCGTCTCCATCGTCGTTGCCGATGCAGAGGTCATCCGCCAGCACCACGCCGAACGGCTGGTCGCCCACCAGCGGTTCTCCGGTGAGGATGGCGTCGCCCAGGCCACGCATCGCCTTCTGGCGGGTGTAGGAGAAGGTGCAGGCCTCGATCAGGCGGTTGGTGTCGGCCAGCAGGGTCTCCTTGTCGCTGCCGGCCACCGCCCGTTCCAGCACCGGGTTGCGGTCGAACAGATCCTCGATGGCATGCTTGCCCTTGCCGGTGACGATGGCGATGTCGTGCATGCCGGCCTGCAGCGCCTCCTCCACTCCATATTGGATGAGGGGCTTGTTGACGATGGGCAGCATCTCCTTGGGAATGGACTTGGTGGCCGGCAGGAAACGGGTGCCGTAGCCGGCGGCGGGGAAGAGGCACTTGCGGATGGCTCGGGTCATCTCCCTGTTCTACCTGGGTTTCCTTGCTTTTCAGCGGGGTGGCTATTGTCGCAGATTCCAGGTGGGGTTGCCTTCCGCATCGACGAGAGCGTGATCCATCAGCCACTTTCGGGCGTCCTCGGCATCCTCCAGGAACCAGGCCCTGGCCGAGCCGAGACGAAAGCTGTAGCCCCAGGCGTCCATCTCGGCGAAGAGCCGTTCCCGCCCGTATCCCGGCAGCCGGTCGGCCAACAGCACCTGCAGGTAACAGACACCGTTCTCCTCTTCGTAGTCACCACCGGCATCGGTGTGGAGCCGGGCGCGCCGGGCGGCATCCATGCAGATGTAGTGACAGCTTTCGTGCAGGGCCGAATGGAGGGGCGTATCACCACGAACCATGAGCCGGTTGCCGATGAGTCCCGCCTCGGGGTCGCCGAACCAGGAGCCGGGAATGGGCTGGCCGTTGGGAACCGGGACCACCTCCAGGCCATATCTTTCCAGCAGGCTGCCGAGCCGCCCGATCCATCGTGGAGTGCAGAGGGTCATTTCCATGTCTCTATTGTACGGTTGCGCTATAGTGCATTGCAGGATCCGGGTTTCGAACCCTGTTTGGGATCCGGTGCCACCGAACCTGGAAGGTAGGGAATGAAAGCGCGTCTCATCGACAAGTCCGGCCTGCAATGGTTGCTGGACCGGCTCGGTTCCCAGGGCTACGAGGTGCTGGCGCCCTGTCTGGAAAACGGGGTCGTCGAGGCGGGTCCCGTGACCTCCCTGGAGGAACTCCCGGCGGGCGTGGAGGAGGAGACGGAAGCCGGAAGGTACCGGTTGCGCTTCGACGGGAAAGAAGGGACGGATCTCCTCTTTTCCCATGCATTGACGGCCATGGGGTGGCAGCGTTTTCTCCATCCCTCTTCGGAGCCCTTGTGGCGCGCCGAGCTGCGGGGTGGCGCGCTGGAGATCCAGCCCCTGCCTGCCGAGGCGCCCAGGCGCGCCCTGGTCGGCCTGCGCGCCTGCGATCTGGCGGCCATCTCCATCCAGGACCGGGTGCTGGCGCAGAACGACCCGCGCTACGCCCGGCGCAGGGAAAACCTCTTCCTGGTGGCGGTGAACTGCGGCCGGGCGGCCGCCACCTGTTTCTGCCACGCCATGGGCACCGGTCCCGAAGTGAAACAGGGGCACGACCTGGTGCTCACCGAGCTGGTGGGGGGTGGTGCGCACCGCTTCCTGGTGGAGGCGGGCAGCGAGGCGGGCGCCGGGATGCTGCAGGCGCTGCCCGGCCGCGAGCCGGAGGCCGACGACTGGGAGGAGAAACGGGCACGGATCGAAGCCGCCTCGCGGCAGCGCCGCAGGCTGCCGGAGGATACGGGGGATCTCCTCGCCTCCAGCCTGGACCATCCCCACTGGGAGAAGGTGGGGGAACGCTGCCTGGCCTGCGGCAACTGCACCTCGGTCTGTCCCACCTGTTTCTGCAGCCGCATGGTGGAGCGCACCGGCTTGGACGGCCAACAGGCCACCCACTGGCGGCTGCGCGACTCCTGCTTCGACAGCGAGCACAGCTATCTCCACGGCGGGCCCGTGCGCCGCGACCGGGCGGCGCGCTACCGCCAGTGGCTCACCCACAAGCTGCACCACTGGCAGGCCCAGTTCGGTACCACCGGCTGCACCGGCTGCGGCCGCTGCATCACCTGGTGCCCGGTGGGTATCGATCTCACTGAGGAGGTAGCGGCGCTGGAGGTAGCGGCATGACGGCGGTCACTCCCCAGGCACTGGCCCGCTGGCCACTCCTGGAGGAGCTGGAGGCGGCGCAGCTCGAGGTGGTGGCGCAGTGCGCCCGTTACGAGAGGCAGGCCAAAGGGCGGCTGCTGCTTCACCAGGGCGCGCCGGCGGACGCGCTCCACCTGCTCTGCTCGGGCAGCGCCTCCCTGGAGCTGGAGGTTCCGGGGCGTGAGCCGCTGGTGTTGCAGACCCTGGGACCGGGCGAACTGGTGGGCGCCTCCTGGCTGCTGTCGGACCGGGTGCAGTTCGACGTGCGCGCCCGCACCGACCTCGAAACCATCCGCTTCGACACCGCCTGCCTGCTGCAGCGGTTCGAGGCCGATCCCGCGCTGGGCTACGCCTTCTGCCGCCGCTTCATGGCGGTGGTGGTGGAGCGGCTGCAGGCGGCGCGGCTACAACTGATGGATCTCTATGGCCATCCCGCCACTCTCGACGAGGTGTGCTGCCAGTGACCGGCCGGCCCGACCCCATGGTTCCGAGCGTGCTGCGGATCGCCCGGCGCATCGAGGAGATGGAGGGGGTGGTGAGCCTGGAGCTGGAGGCGCCCGGCGGCTTCTCCTTCCAGCCGGGGCAGTTCAACATGCTCTACGCCTTCGGCGTGGGGGAGGTGCCCATCAGCATCAGCGGGGATCCGGCGCGCACGGACCGGCTGCGCCACACGGTGCGCGCCGTGGGCCAGGTGAGCCACGCCCTCACCCGCCTCCGGCCCGGCATGGAGCTGGGGGTGCGCGGCCCCCTCGGTCGCGGCTGGCCGCTGGAGGAGGTGGCGGGGGGCGACCTGGTGCTGGCCGCCGGCGGGCTGGGCCTGGCGCCGCTGCGTCCGGTGGCGGAGCTGGCCGTGGCCGATCCGCGCCGTTTCCGGCGGGTGGTGCTCTACTATGGCACACGCAATCCGGCCACGGTGCTCTGGCGGCAGGAGATGGAGCGCTGGCGCCGGGCCGGCATCCGGGTGCATGTCACCGTGGACAGCGCCACGCCCGGCTGGCAGGGGGAGGTGGGGGTGGTGACCCGGCTGATGCAGCCAGGCCATTTCGAGCCGGCGGTCGCCACCGCGCTGCTCTGCGGCCCCGAGGTGATGATGCGCTTCAGCGCCCAGACCCTCCACGGCTTGGGCATCCCGGCCGAGCGCATCCATCTCTCCATGGAGCGCAACATGAACTGCGGCGTGGGGCTGTGCGGCCACTGCCAGTTCGGCCCCCGGCTGGTGTGCCGGGACGGGCCGGTCTTTCCCCTGCCGGAAGTGGAGTCGCTGATGCAGGTGAGGGGGCTGTAATGGCCGCAAAGCCTGGTGTAAAGCAGATGGTAGGTTGGGCAAAGGCGCGCAGCGCCGTTCCCGACATCCCTCGGCCGTTTCGTTGGGCACGCTTCGCTTTGCCCAACCTACGGTTGCCGGAGTGGCTGGTGGAGGTCAGGGGGCTTCGATGAACAGACCCCGGTTGGCCATCTGGAAGTTCTCCTCCTGCGACGGCTGCCAGCTCATGCTGCTGGACCTGGAGGAGGAGCTGCTGGCGCTGGCCGAGCGGGTGGGGATCGCCCGTTTCCTGGAGGCGAGCCGGCGGGTGGCGCCGGGGCCCTACGACATCTCGCTGGTGGAGGGGGCGGTTTCCACGCCGGAGCAGGCGGCGCAGGTGGAGCGGATCCGGGCGGAGTCGAAGGTGCTGGTGGCCATCGGCGCCTGCGCCACCGCCGGCGGCATCCAGGGGGTGCGCAATTTTCTCGACTTCGACCAGGTGGCCGGTTACGTCTACCCGCAGCCGGAGGTCATCGATTCCCTGGCCCGGGCCACGCCGGTGAGCGAACACGTGGAGGTGGACTACGAGCTCCACGGCTGTCCCATCGAGAAGGGCCAGCTCATGGAGCTGGTCTCGGCGCTGCTGGCCGGGCGCCGCCCCGATCTTCCCGCCTACGCCCAGTGCCAGGAGTGCAAGGCGGCCGGCACCCCCTGCGTCATGGTGAGCCGGAGCGAGCCCTGCCTGGGGCCGGTGACCCGCGCCGGCTGCGGCAACCGCTGCCCCTCGGTGGGGCGGGGCTGCTACGGCTGCTTCGGCCCGGCGGAGGAGGCCAACCCGGCGGCGCTGAACCAACAGCTCTCGGCCCTGGGAATGAGCGAGGCGGAGATCGGCCGCTGGTACCGGCTCTACAACGCCTGGGTGGAGCCCTTCCGCAAGCAGGGAGGTGTCGGGCTTAAGCCCGACCTACCGCGCGATCCTGTAGGTCGGGCTTCAGCCCGACAACAAACCGCTTCGAAAAGCCATGAGTGACACCCGCATCATCGAGGTGGGACAGCTGGCCCGCGTGGAGGGCGAGGGCGCGCTCCACGTGCGGCTGGAGGGCGACCGCGTGGCGGAGCTGGCGTTTCGCATCTACGAGGCGCCGCGCTTCTTCGAGGCGCTGCTGCGGGGGCGCGACTACCGCGAGGCGCCGGACATCACCGCGCGCATCTGCGGCATCTGCCCGGTGGCCTATCTGCTCGGCGCCGGCCAAGCCATGGAGGCGCTGCTGGGGCTGGAGATCACGCCGGAGATCCGCGCTCTGCGGCGGCTCATCTACTGCGGCGAGTGGATCCAGAGCCACCTGCTCCACGTCTTCTTTCTCCACGCGCCCGACTTCCTGGGCTACGACGACGCCATCGCCATGGCCGCCGACCACCCGCAACTGGTGCGCGACGCCATGGCGCTCAAGGCCACCGGCAACCGGCTGCTGGAGGCGGTCGGCGGGCGCGCGGTGCACCCGGTGAACCTGCGGGTGGGGGGCTTCCACCGGGCGCCCGACGCCGAGGCCCTGGCGGCGCTGCGGCCGGAGCTGGAGCGGGGGGTGGAAAAGGCGCGGGAGCTGGCCCTGGCGGTGGCCGGGTTCGAGTTTCCCGAGGTGACCCAGGCGTACCTCTGCGTCTCCCTGCACCACCCGGAGGAGTACGCCATCACCGAGGGCAGGATCGTCTCCAGCGAGGGGCTGGAGATCGAGGTGGCGGCGTTCGAGGATCACTTCGAGGAGTACCAGGTGGCGCGCTCCAATGCCCTGCACGCCCGCCTGGTGGGCAGCGATCGTCCCTACCTGGTGGGGCCGGTGGCGCGCTACAACAACAACTTCGCCCAGCTCTCCGAAGAGGCGAGGCGGCTGGCGCGCGAGTGCGGCCTGGGCGAGCGGGTGGACAACCCCTTCCGCTCCATCCAGGTGCGCATGGTGGAGGTGTTCTACGCCTTCGAGGAGGCGCTGCGGCTGGTGGAGGCCTACCGGCCGCCGGCGCCGGCGGCGGTGGAGGGCGCGCCGGTGGCGGGGCGCGGCTGTGGCTGCACCGAGGCGCCGCGTGGCATCTGCTACCACCGCTACGACGTGGACCGGGAGGGGCTCATCCGCGAGGCCCGCATCATGCCGCCCACCAGCCAGAACCAGCGGCAGATGGAGGCCGACCTGAAGCGGGTGGTGGAGAGCAACCTCTCGTTGAGCGACGAGGCGCTCCAGTGGCGCTGCGAGCAGGCGATCCGCAACTTCGACCCCTGCATCTCCTGCGCCACCCATTTCCTGAAGCTCATGGTGGAGCGTGGCTGACTTTCGTGAATCAAGGCTGGCCGATCTTTGTAGGTCGGACTTCAGTCCGACAACGCGCCCCTCGGATGTCGGGCTGAAGCCCGACCTACGAGTCGGTGCTCCTTGGGGTGAGGGCAGTAGGAGCGGCGTCCCCGCCGCGAACCTGTCGATAACGAAGGCCGATTCCGTTGTTCGGCGCGGGAACGCGCCTCCTACAAAAAGTGCAAATGATGCAAGGGTGTCTTGGAATTGAAGAAAACTGTCCGCAAACCCTGATCCTCGGTATCGGCGACCCCCAGCGGGGCGACGATGGCGTGGGTCATGCGGTGATCCGGCGGCTGGAAACGCAGAGCCCGAAAGGGGTTGAGCTTCAGAGGCACTGGGGGGAGGGCACGGCGTTGATGGCGGCCTGGAAGGGGTGGGAGCGGGTGATCCTGGTGGATGCCATGGTCTCTTCCGGCACGCCCGGCAGCCTGCGCTGGTTCGAAGGGGAGGCGCTGCCGCCGCCGGGCCTCTTTCCCTATTCCACCCACCGCTTCGGGGTGGCCGAGGCGCTGCGCATGGCGGCGGTGCTGGGGGAGCTGCCCGGGAGTTGGGCGCTGCTCGGCATCGAGGGGGAGAGCTTTCAGGCGGGCAACGGGCTGAGCCCGGCGGTGGCGGCAGCGGTGGAGCGGGCCTGCGTGGAGATCCTTGCGCGGATCAGCACTGTTCCCAGGGCAGCCCCTCGAAGCGCCAGCCGTTGATGGTGCTGCGCTGGTGGTGTTCGTTGAGGTCCCCTTCGAAGCCCGAATCCACGTGGTAGACATCCCGCAGGCCCGCTTCCAGCAGCGCCTGGCCCGCTTTCAGTGAGCGCTTGCCGCTGCGGCAGATGAGGATCACGGGGGCGCAACTCACCTCTTCCTCCTCGTCGCAGACCACGCCACCCAACAGCAGCTTGCGGATGTCGGTGACGAAATTGGGGTTCACGTCCCAGTCGGGCTCGTCGATCCAGGGGATGTGCACCGCGCCCACCGGGTGGCCGACGAAGAGAAACTCCATGCTGGAGCGAATGTCCACCAGCACGGCGCGCGGGTCCTCTTCCAGCATCTGATAGGCTTCCCTGGGGGTGAGGTCATGGGGGCGGGGAGCGTCCATGGGGGTCGGTTTCCGGTAGTATCCGCAGATTGTTCCAGGATGATAGCACTCTCCATGAAAACCGCTGCCCTGCGCCTTCTGGTTCGCATGCTCGCCCTGGTGCCATTGCCGCTGTTGCGCGCCTTGGGAGGCGTGGTGGGCTGGCTGCTCTACCGGCTACCCAACCGGGAACGGGAAACGGCGCGGGTCAATCTGGCTCTCTGCTTTCCCGAGTTGAGCGATGGAGAGCGGGAGGCGCTATTGCGCCGCTCCCTGCGGGAGACCGCCACCACGCTGTTGGAGATGCCGGCGGTCTGGCATCGTGACAGGCGATATTGGGTGGGCCGCATGGAGCTGGGTTCCGCTCCGGAAGAGCTGAAGTCTTTGCTGGCGAAAGAAAAAGGGGTCATCGTCGCCATGCCCCACATCGGCAACTTCGAATTGAGCGCACCCTTCTTCGGCCATCTGGGCCTGCCCGCCACCGCCCTCTACCGGCCGCCGCGCAAGGCGGGTCTCGAGGCTGTCATGCTGGAAGGGCGTTGTCGCCATGGCGACATCCACATGGTACCCACCACACGCAGGGGAATCCATGCGCTCAACGAGGCGCTGAAGCGCAAGGAGTTCATTGGCATTCTGCCCGACCAGCTGCCCAAGGAGGCGAGGGGAGGCACAGGGGTGTTCGCCCCCTTTTTCGGCAGGCCTGCGTTGACCATGACCCTGTTGGGGCGCCTTGCCCGCAAGAGCGGCGCGCCGGTCTATTTCCTGGCTTTCCTGCGCCAGGGTGGTAACGGGCGCTATCGAGTGGTGGGAATGAAAGGGAGTCCGGTTATCGGCAGCGATGACCTGGAAGCTTCTGCAGCTGCGCTCAACGCTGGGGTGGAGGCGCTGGTCCGGCAGTTTCCCGAGCAGTACCAGTGGACCTACCGCCGCTTCGAAAAGCAGCCCGACGGCAGCAATCCCTACCGCAATCATCACCAGTGACGAAAAAGGGAGCCACCCAGCGTGGCTCCCTCGGTTTTGCCGGCACACCTCTATGCCGGAGGAAGGTTCAAATTTTTCAGGCCTCCCGTTTCACCTCCGACAACCCAATCAGGCGGCCTTGCCGTAGGCCTCCTTGGCTTCGCGTGCCTTGCGCGCCTCTTCCGGGGTGTAGGCGCGGCCCGACCAGAGCATCTCGTAGGCGATCTCCTCGTTACCGTTTTCGCACAGCTCCAGCACCTTTTTGAACAGGGGCTGGAAGGTTTCGCTGCGGTGCGAGCGCTCGTGGTCCTCGAACGAATTCCAGAAGGTGACGATGAGTGCTTCACGTCCCTTCAACGGGCTCTCCACCGCTTGGCCGATGGTGCTGCCCTCGTTGGAGATATTGCCGCTGTTCAGCGCCACGAAGCCGCCCACGAAACCGGTGTCGGAATGGTAGGTCTTCACGTTCTCACACAGGTAGGCGACTCGCTCCTGGAGATCCTCCACGGTATATTCGGGTTTCAGAATGACCCGGTTCACGGTCACCACCCCATTCGGGGGGAAGTTTTCGATCAATGCAGACATGTTCTCTCTCCTCTTGTTTATCCGTACATAGAAATTACTTGTTCTAACCATGAGACCCGGCCCAAGCAGATAAGTTCTCGCTAATATTCTTATTTATGGTGAGGGTATTTCGTTCTCACCCGGGAAGGCGGAACGTGACGCGGGTCATGTCTTGCCGCACGGCACGGCAGAAGAGGAGAGCGGGGGCTAGATTTATAACCGACGGGACTTGCCAGTGTCGTGTTCACGCCCCGATTCGGGCGCCTTGGTGTTCTCCCTCGAGGCAGAGAGCTGGTAAATGCCTGCTGTCCAAGCAACACGGGTGATTGCCACCAGCTGCCGCTGAACCCCGGTCTCCGCCGGGGTGTTTTTTGACCTCATTCCGATTCAGCGCAACCAGTCGATGAGATGGTGACTGAGGTCGTCGGCCTCGTCCTCGCAGATGGTGCGGCCACCAATGCTGTTGCCGGAAGTGAAGACGGTGTCGGGATCCCCGCTCACCAGCGGGTGCCAGTCCGGCAGCGGTTTCTTCTCCGCCAGCAGGCGGTAGGCGCAGGTGGCCGGCAGCCAGTAGGGGTCTTTCAGCTCGTCCAGCGTGATGGTGACACAGTCGCTCACCCGCCGGGAGCGGTTGGGGTAGTCGCTGCAGCGGCAGGTGCGGGTGTCCAGCAAGCGGCAGTGGACATTGGTGAAATAGATTTCCCGCGTCTCTTCGTCCTCCAGGCGATGCAGACAGCATTTGGCGCAGCCATCGCAAAGGGCTTCCCACTCCTCCTCACTCATCTCCGCGAGGGACTTGTGGCGCCAGAATCCCGGGTCCTCGATGCTCATGGGGCCATTCTATCCGCTCCTGGGGACGGAAGGTTATGCACAACGGTCCTGGCAGGTCGAAAATTGACTGGGGTTAGCTGAATCCCTGAAGGTCTGATCTGAAGAAATGAGCATAACATATTGTTATTGTGTGAAAACTTTGTGGTTGACCAAAATTTGGTCAATTTGAGTGAAATGCCGACAGAACGGCATTTTGTCCGCGTTTGCGCATCTTACCCACAAAGTTTTCCACAGGAAGTGTGGAAAAAAGTGAACTCATCGACAGTGTGCATTGGCCAGCTGGTCGATGCGCCTGAGCAGGGGCAGCAGCCGCCGGCAGGCCAGGGGTTCTTCGCGCCAGGCCATCTCCCCCGCAGGGGCGATGCGGCATTCCTGCGGCAGTCGGCCACCCCGGCTCACCAGCTCCCGGAGGCGGGGAAGGAACAGCCACTGCAGCCACTGCCGGAATTCCATTCGGTCGGCACAAAAGGGGGCGCGGCTGTTCAGGGCCTCCTGCGGCGGCGGAACGGCGTCCCACCATTCCAGCTCACGCAGTGTCTGCTCCAGTTGGTGTAAGGTATCCAGCAGCTCTTCACCACCACTTTTCATGGCAGAGTCCCAGACAATCATGGCCGATCCGGACATTATGACAGCAAGGGGAGCAGCCTGGCTGCAGGCTCCCTTCGGTCCGGTGCGGGTCCTGGCCGATGGGAAAGGGATCCGCCGGGTGGAGTTGTGGCCGGACGAGGCATTCCGGGAGGAACCCGGCCACCCGCTGGCTGACCGGGCCGCCCATGCTTTGGAGCGCTGGCTGTGGGGGGAAGGGCCCTGGCCACGCGGGTGGCCCCTGGTGCCCGCCGGCACCCCTTTCCAGCGTCGGGTCTGGCGGGCCCTGCAGGAGATCGTGCCGGGGCAGCGCCTCACCTATGGCGAGCTGGCTGCCCGGCTGGGCACCAGCGCCCGGGCCGTGGGGGGCGCCTGCCGGGCCAACCCTCTGCCGTTGCTGGTGCCCTGTCACCGGGTGGTGGCGGCGCATGGTCTGGGCGGATTCGCCGGGGACCGGGAGGGAGCCCGGCTGGAGGTCAAACGCTGGTTGCTGGAACATGAGTGACACCGAGGACATCCAGGCCTTTCTCGATGCCCTCTGGCTGGAGCGGGGACTCTCGGACAATTCCCTGGCCGCCTATCGTGCCGATCTGAAGGATGCCTCCGGCTGGTTTCATGACCATGCCGGCGTGAGCCTGCGTCAGGTGGAGCGCTGGCATCTGCAGCGCTACCTGGCGGCTCTGGTGGAACGGGGTGCCAGCGTGCGCACCAGCGCCCGGCGGCTCTCCGCATTGCGACAGTTCTACGGGCACGCCCTGCGGGAGGGCTGGATAAGGCGGGACCCCACCCTGGAGGTGCCCTCTCCCCGGCTGGGCAGGCCCTTGCCCAAGAGCCTCTCCGAGCGGGAGGTGGAGGCGTTGCTGGAGGCCCCGGACCTGGAGACCGCCGAAGGGTACCGGGATCGCGCCATGCTGGAGTTGCTCTACGCCACCGGCCTGCGGGTCTCCGAGCTGGTGAACCTGACGGTGGACCAGGTGAGCCTGGCACAGGGGGTGGTGCGGGTCACCGGCAAGGGGGGCAAGGAGCGGCTGGTGCCCCTGGGAGACGAGGCCCAGGACTGGCTGGTGCGTTTTCTGGCAGGTCCCCGGCAGGAGCTGCTCGGTCAGCGGCGGTGCGACGCCCTGTTTCCCACCCGGCGGGGGAACGCCATGACGCGCCAGGCCTTCTGGTACCGGATTCGCAAGCATGCGGTGGCGGCCGGCATTCAGGGGCATCTGTCCCCCCACACCCTGCGCCACGCCTTCGCCACCCACCTGGTGAACCATGGGGCCGATCTGCGGGTGGTGCAGCTGCTGCTGGGACACAGTGATCTCTCCACCACCCAGATCTACACCCATGTGGCCCGGGAGCGGCTCAAGTCCCTGCATGCCCGGCACCATCCACGGGGATGACGCCAGGATGTGTACCGGTGCAGGAAAATTACCGGGTCGGCGGGTACAATTGTTCTCAATTCATCCAGGTTCCGAAGATTCATGATTTCTTACTTGCGCGCGCCTCTGCTGGTGCTGCTTTTGTCATCACTGCCGTTTGCTGTTCCCGCGGCGGATCCTGCCGTGGAACGCATTCACGATTCTCTTCGGGGCCTGCTGCGAAGCCTCGAGAAGGAGGACATCCGCCCCTCGCCGGTGCCCGGTCTCTACGAGGTGCTGGTTGGCGCACGGCTCTATTACGTCTCCGCCGACGGCCGCTACCTGCTCAGCGGCCGCATGATCGACCTGGAGAACGGCCACGACCTCACAGAGGCAAAAGTGGCCCAGGCTCGCAGGAAGATGGTGGAGGAGCTGGGCGAGGAGAACATGATCGTCTTCGGGCCCGAGAATGCCAGGCACACGGTGACGGTGTTCACCGACGTGGACTGCGGCTACTGTCGAAAACTGCACTCGCAGATGGAGGGCTACAACCGGCTGGGCATCCGGATCCGCTACCTCTTCTATCCACGGGCCGGCCTGGACAGCGATTCGGCCCGCAAGGCGGAAGCGATATGGTGCGCCGACGACCGGAAAAAGGCCATGACTCTGGCCAAACAGGGCAAGCCCATCCCGTACCGCAAGTGCGAAAACCCGGTTGCCAGAGAATATCTGCTGGGCAACCTGGTGGGAGTCACCGGCACGCCGGCGCTGGTGCTGGAAAATGGCGAGCTGTTGCCGGGATATCTGCCTCCGGCCAGGCTGAAGAAGATCTTGGATGAAAAGTTCCCTGCAAAACCGGATTCATAGAAGCGACATGTCGGCGATGCCACTGGAGGTGGCCTGCGTCAGCGACGTTGGCTTGGTGCGCAAGACCAACGAGGATTACCTGCGGGTGCAACCCGAGCAGGGTATTCTCGCCCTGGCCGACGGCATGGGTGGCCATCTGGCCGGTGAGGTGGCGGCCGAAGTGGCGGTGGAGGTGGCGGTGGAGGAGCTCCACCACGCCCAGCGCTTCCGGGAGATGGATGCAGTACAGGCGCTGATGGCGGTGGGTCAGTCGGTGGAGCGGGCCAACGCCTCGGTCTACATGCTGGCGGAGCGCAACCCGGAGCTCCGGGGCATGGGCACCACCCTGGTGCTGGCGCTGTTCCAAGGTGGTCGGCTCTTCTATGCCCATGTGGGCGACTCCCGGCTCTACCTGTTTCGCAACGGCCGGTTGATGCAGCTCACCCGGGACCACTCACTGATCCAGGCGGTGGTGGACCACGGCATCTATCCCAATCGCGGAAAGGCGCGGGAGGCGGGTGTCGGCGAGAACGTGCTCACCCGCAGCCTGGGGTTCGATCTCAAGCTGGAGGTGGACGTGAGCGAGATCCCGGTGCGTCCGGGCGATCTCTTCCTGCTCTGCAGCGACGGTCTCTGCGCCTTCCTGGCCGACCATCAGATCGGTAATCTCCTGGGCGCGGAGCAGCTCTCCATGGAATCCCGGGCCAAGGCCCTGGTGCGCAGCGCCAAGGATGCCGGCAGCACCGACAACATCTCGGTGATCCTGGCCCGCCCGCGCTGAAACCGGGCGTCGTCTCTCCCGGTGCAGGGCTCAGCGGAAGGCGCCCAGGAAAGATTCCAGCTCTTCCGACAACTCCTCCAGCACCGCCGGAGCGTTGAGGTGGGAGATCTCCAGCTTCTGAAAGGGTGGCGTCTGATCCCACTGGGCCAGCGCCTCCAGATCCGGCTCCTTCTCCAGCCGTAACCTGGCCAGCTGTTTGCTGACGATGAGCAGGTCACGCAGATCCGCCGGCCCCGGATGGCAGGCCTCTTTCAGATTCTGATGCTCCACGGCCACGGCGATCTCCTCCGGGAAACCCCAGTTCTCGATGATGGCCCGGCCCACGCCGGGGCCCCAATGCTCCATCGCCTCCTGGTTGGCCAGCTCCGGAAACTCCTCCGCGCGGGACAGGATGTAGAGGCTTCCCGTGTTGTGCAGCAGGCCGGTCAGCATAGCGTTGTCACGCAGGCGGGCAAGGCCGGCACTTGGCGCCAGGGCATAGGCCACCGCCGCCGTGGTCACGGCGCTGTTGTGCAGATCGCGCAGCTGACGGTACCAGGGCGAATCCTCGGCGGTGTCGAACAGCTCCCGGGTGGCCAGGGAGACCGCTGCGTTGCGCACCGCCGCCGCCCCCAGTCGGGAGACCGCCACCCCGAGGTCGGTGACCTCCACGCCGGAGCGGTTCATCAGCGCCGAGTTGGCCATCAGCAGGATGCGAACGCACAGTTCCGGCGCGCCGGCCACCACCTTGGCCACCTGGGGAAGCGAGATCTCCGGATCGTCCAGCGCGGTGAGAATGCGTGCATAGGCGTCGGGGAAGGGGGGCAGATCGATGTCCCTCGAGCTCAGCTGGACGGCGAGATCCTTGAGAAAGTCCAGGCGTACATCGTTTCTGGCAGCGCTTTCCTGTGGCACGATCGACCTCCGGTTGGAATGACTTCCCCGTTATCGTCGGCCGGTGGGCGGGTTTCTTAAGAAACCCGTTGGGTAAGAGGGAGTCAGCCGGCCAGCTCCCGCAGCCGGTAGAGGAGCTCCAGCGCCTGGCGCGGAGTGAGCCCGTCGGGGTCGATCTCACGCAACGCCTCCAGCACGGGGTTGGGGGGCGCCGCTTCGGCGGCCAGCGGCAGCGTCATCTGCGGCGTGCTGCGCGCCAGATGCTGCTGAGCGCCGGCCTCCAGCTCCTCCAGCCGCTTGCGGGCCAGCTCGATCACCCGCTTGGGCACCCCCGCCAGGGCCGCCACCTGCAGGCCGTAGCTCTGGTTGGCCGGCCCCTCCTTCACCCGGTGGAGAAAGACGATGCCGTCGCCGTGTTCCACCGCCTCCAGGTGGACGTTGGCCACGCCGGGATACTCCTCCGGCAGGGTGGTGAGCTCGAAATAGTGGGTGGCGAAGAGGGTGTAGGCGCGGATGCGATGGGCCAGCTCCACGGCGCAGGCCCAGGCCAGGGAGAGGCCGTCGAAGGTGCTGGTGCCGCGGCCGATCTCGTCCATCAGCACCAGCGAGCGGTCGCTGGCGTTGTGCAGGATGTTGGCGGTCTCCTCCATCTCCACCATGAAGGTGGAGCGGCCGCCGGCCAGGTCGTCGGAGGCGCCGATGCGCGAGAAGATGCGGTCCACCGGGCCGATGACGGCGCGCTCGGCGGGGACGAAGCTGCCGGCGCAGGCGAGGATGACGATGAGGGCGCACTGGCGCATGTAGGTGGACTTGCCGCCCATGTTGGGGCCGGTGACCACCAGCATGCGGCGCTGCTCGTCGAAGCGCAGGTCGTTGGCCACGAAGGGATCGTCCAGGCTGCGCTCCACCACCGGGTGGCGGCCGGCGGTGATCTCGATGCCGGGGGCGTCGCTCAGCTCGGGGCGGCGGTAGTCGAAGGCCAGGGCGCGGTCGGCCAGATTGGTGAGCACGTCCAGGGTGGCCAGGGCCGAGGCGCAGGCTTGCAGGGCGGGAATGGCCGGCTGCAGGCGCTCCAGCAGTTCGTCGTAGAGCCGCTTCTCCAACGCCAGGGCGCGCTCGCGGGCGGAGAGCACCCGGTCCTCGAACTTCTTCAGCTCGGGGGTGATGTAGCGCTCCGTCGCCTTGAGGGTCTGGCGCCGCACATAGTCGGCGGGGACCGAGTCGGCGTGGCTGCGGCCCACCTCGATGTAGTAGCCGTGGACCCGGTTGTAGGCCACCTTGAGGCTGGCGATGCCGGTGCGTTCCCGCTCGCGCTGCTCCAGGTCGAGGAGGAACCGGTCGGCGTTCCGGGAGAGGGCGCGCAGCTCGTCCAGCTCGGCGTCCCACCCCTCGGCCAGCACCCCGCCGTCGCGGATCAGCATGGGCGGGTTCTCGCGGATGGCGCGGTGCAGCTGCTCCACCAGCTCGCCATGGTCGCCCATGCGGTCGCTCAATTCTTTCAGCAAGGGCGCTTCCAGGGGCGCGAGCTGCCCGCGGATCTCGGGCAGCAGGGCCAGAGAGTCGCGCAGGGTGGCCAGGTCGCGGGGGCGGGCGCTCTTGAGGGCGACGCGGGAGAGGATGCGCTCGATGTCGCCGATCCCGGCCAGCAGGCGGCGCAGCTCCTCCAGCTCGGGCCGTTCGAGGAGGGTTTCGATGGCGTCGTGGCGGGCTGCGATGGCGGCGCGGTCGCGCAGGGGGCGGTTGATCCAGCGCGCCAGCAGGCGGCCGCCCATGGCGGTGGCGGTGGCGTCCAGCAGCCCCACCAGGGAGTGGCGCCGCTCGCCCGAGTGGGCGCGGTCCAGCTCCAGGTTGCGGCGGGTGGCGGCGTCGATCACCAGCGCCTCGTCATGGCGCTCCACCCCCAGGCCGGTGAGATGGGGCAGGGCGCTGCGCTGGGTCTCCTGGACATACTGGAGCAGGGCGCCGGCGGCGCGCACGGCCAGGGTCATCCCCTCGCAGCCGAAGCCGGCCAGGTCGCGGGTGCCGAACTGGCGGGTGAGCAGCTCGAAGGCGGTGTCGGCGTCGAAGTGCCAGGGGGGGCGGCGGGTGATGCCGGGCGCGTCGGCGTCGATGAAGGCGGGCACCTGGTCCTCGGGC
>JALXAM010000027.1 GCA_026992075.1 Sedimenticola sp.
GGCCGATCGAGAAGTGGCGCTTGATGAGCGACCAGCGCAAGGGGTAGTCGGCATCACCATCCGGCAGGCGCCAGATGGCATGCAGATGGTCGGACAACACGACGATGGCTTCGATATGAAAAGGGTATCGGTGCTTTACCGACCGAAATGCCTCCCTCAGGCGGGAGACGTTATCGATCAGCAAGGGCCGCCTTTCGGCGGCGACGACGGTGAAGAAATAGGTTCCACCGGGAATCCTGGCTCTTCTGAATTCCATTCGATCCTCCTTGATCGGTTGGGTGGCGGGGGTTGATGGGCACGGCCTTATAGCCTTTGCCCATCCTACAAGCTAGCACAGTAGGATGGGCAAAGCGAAGCGTGCCCATCACCCCAACCACCGACCAGCCCGTAGGATGGGCAAAGCGCAGCGTGCCCATCAATTCACAAAGCCTGTCACCTCTCTTCCAGCACCTCCACCGGCATCCCCACCTCCAGCACGCCGGTGCCGTCGTGGATGAGGTTCTGCCCGAAGAAGACCTTGTTGCCCTCCTTGCGGTAGGTCATCAGGGTCTTGAGGGGTTCGTTGCCCTCGCGCTCGCCGGTCTCGGGGTTGACGGTGGGAATGACGCAACGGGAGCAGGGCTTGACCACGCGGAAGGTGAGGTCGCCGATGCGGATGCGCTTCCAGGTGTCCTCGGCATAGGGCTCGCATCCCTCCACCACCAGGTTGGGGCGGAAACGCTCCATGGGCAGGGCGCGGCCCATGCGGCGATTGAGGTCGTCGAGGGAAGCCTGGGAAATCAGCAGAAAGGGGAAACCATCGGAAAAGGCGGTCTCATCCCCCGGTTCGGCGTAGTCGGGATCCACCTTCCGGTGCTCTTCCCTGGCAAACTCCACCAGGCGGCAGGGAATGCCCAGGAAGTCGCTCAGCCAGCGGTCGGCCTCGGCGCTTACGGGCCGGGCCCGGCAGCGATCGTTCCAGACCTGGACCTCCAGAGGCTCGGCATCCCCTCCTGGCGCCGCTTCGAGGTCCGGCATGCCGGGCGCGGAAAGCCGCAGGCCGCCATCGAGCAGATGGGGCCGGATCAGCACCATGCGCGGCAGCTCACGCTGGGTGAGAAAGCGTCCCTTCTCGTTCACCACCATCCAATGGCGGTCCAGCTCCGGCCCGCGCGGACCCACCTGCATGCGCAGCAGGGATTCGCCGCGCAACGACTTCACTGGATAGCGGTAGAGCCCGGTCAGCCTCATTTCAGAACCCGATACCGATGCCGATGTTGCTCCAGCCACTGCTGCTGCCACCACCGACGCCCACCCCCACGCTCACCGCGGGGCGCACCCCGGAGCCGGAGCGCCGGTTTTCCCACACGCGGATCTCGTCGGCCTGCAGGGCGGGATAGCGGTAGTCGGCCTCACCCACCTTGCCGTCCAGGTAGCCGAGCATGGGGCCGGTGACGGTGACCAACCGACCCACGGGGTACTCGGCAGGCTCCAGGAACCCCTGGTAGTCGGCGATGAAACGCCCCTGTGACGGCTGGCCGGTGCGCGGCCTACCCTCGCTGTCCAGCGGATAGGCCATGATCTCCACCAGGGTACGGTCCCGGAGGTTCTTCACGCGGATCACGCTGCCGCCCCAAGTGAGACGCTGCCCCTTCACCGAAGGGTCGGCGGTGGCCGAGAGCTGGGCCGGCACCGGGCCCGGGGGCAGGGTTCCGCCGCTGCTCTGGCAGCCGGCCAGCAGGAGCATCGCGGTCAGCAGGGAGAGTGTTCGAAACAGGGGCATGGCTTTCCTCCGCTTTCACCACCAATACGGGTACCGCCACGGGTATCCCGGATAATAAGGCCACCACGGATCGTGATA
>JALXAM010000028.1 GCA_026992075.1 Sedimenticola sp.
TCATCGGCGCCCTCGACTTCGTCAGCCACGCCTATCACCGCCCCCGCCACCTCCCCCACTGGCCCTACAACCTCTTCGCCATGGTCCACGGCCGCGACCGCGACGAGGTGATGGAGAAGGTGGAAAGGATCGCCGAACTGCTCGGCGACGACGACCGGGGTCACGAAGTGCTCTTCAGCACCCGGATTCTGAAGAAGAGCGGCTTTCGGCTGGGAGGGGGACAGTGAACCTATTTTCCGGTCGACAAGCAGGTCGGGCTTCAGCCCGACAACTCCCAATTCGCTTGAAAGCCGACGTCCCGGTGTTCGTGGCGGGGCTTCGGCAGCAGGGATGCTGCCGTAGAGCCTACAGGGATGTATTCACGGCGTTCCCGCTACGAACACCGGGACGGCGGCGCCCCCAAGGCATCACAGTTGTCGGGCTGAAGCCCGACCTACGGGCCACGCCTTGTTCTGACCTGCAATTGCGCACCTACAAGCGTTGATTACCCCATGTTCCGCATCACCCAATACATGCGCGAGATCCTCGAGCCGGCTCCCCTCGGCCCGAAACGCAACCCGCCCGGCCCGGTGGTGATCTGGAATCTCATCCGCCGCTGCAACCTCACCTGCAAGCACTGCTACTCCATCTCCGCCGACACCGACTTTCCCAACGAACTCACCACCGACCAGGTGTTCGAGGTGATGGACGACCTGAAGCGGTTTGGCGTGCCGGTGCTTATCCTCTCCGGCGGCGAGCCTCTGCTGCGGCCCGACATCTTCCAGATCGCCCACCGCGCCAAGGCCATGGGCTTCTATACCGCCCTCTCCACCAATGGCACCCTCATCGACGACAGCAACATCGAGCGCATCGCCGAAGTGGGCTTCGACTATCTCGGCATCTCCATCGACGGCATCCGGGAGACCCACGACAAGTTCCGCCGCAAGGAGGGCGCTTTCGACGCCTCCCTGGCCGCCCTGCGCCGCTGCCGGGAGCTGGGCATCAAGGTGGGGCTGCGCTTCACCATGACCCAGGACAACGCCGCCGAGCTGCCCCAACTGCTGCAGCTCATGGACGACGAAGGCATCGACAAGTTCTACTTCTCCCACCTCAACTACGCCGGCCGTGGCAACAAGAACCGCAAGGACGACACTCACTTCCAGACCACCCGCTGGGCCATGGAACTGCTCTTCGAGCGCGCCATGGCCGACCTGCGGGCCGACCGCCACACCGAGTTCGTCACCGGCAACAACGACGCCGACGGCGTCTTCCTGCTCCACTGGACCCGCAAGCACCACCCCGACCGGGCCGAACACATCGAGGCGAAACTGCGCCAGTGGGGCGGCAACAGCTCCGGGGTCAACATCGCCAACATCGACAACCAGGGGAAGGTCCACCCCGACACCATGTGGTGGCACTACGATCTGGGCAATGTCAAGGAGCGCCCCTTCTCCGAGATCTGGCAGGACACCTCCGACCCCCTCATGGCCGGGCTCAAGCAGTCGCCCCGACCGGTGAAGGGGCGCTGCGCCAGCTGCAGGCACCTGGCCATCTGCAACGGCAACACCCGCGTGCGCGCCATGCAGCTCACCGGCGACCCCTGGACGGAGGATCCCGGCTGTTACCTCACCGACGAAGAAATCTCCCAATGAGCTTCGACCGCAAGGCGCACTGGGAGAGGATCTACAGGGAAAAGAGCGAAGACGAGACGAGCTGGTTCCAGCCGCGACCGGAAAGCTCCCTGGCGCTCGTCGAGGCCACCGGGGAGAGGCCACAGGCGCCCCTCATCGACGTGGGCGGCGGCGCCTCCCGGCTGGTGGACCATCTGCTGGAAGCAGGCTGGCAGGACCTCACCGTGCTGGACATCTCCGGCGCCGCCCTGGAGACCGCCCGCCGGCGGCTGGGCCAAAGGGCGAAAGCGGTGCAGTGGCTCGAAGCCGACCTGCTGGAGGCTCAACTGCCCGGCCCCTGGCGCATCTGGCACGACCGGGCGGTGTTCCACTTCCTGGTGGAGCAGGCCGACCGGCAGCGTTATCTCGAACAGCTTCGAGCCAACCTGGAACCCGGCGGCCACTGCATCATCGCCACCTTCGCCCTCGACGGCCCCGAGATGTGCAGCGGCCTGGTCGTGCGGCGCTACAGTCCCGAATCCCTGGCCGAAACCCTGGGGCCGGAATTCCAGCTCCAGCAGACCCTGAGCGAACAGCACCGCACGCCCGCCGGCAAGGTACAATCCTTCGTCTATTGCCGTTTTCGCCATCAGCCATGAAACCGAAACACAAGGGGTGTCGGACTGAAGTCCGACCTACACACCCGCACGCCACCACCCGTAGGTCGGGCTTCAGCCCGACAAACCCCCTGGGATCAGCAAAAGGAGGACAGGATGTCCTACAACAACCTCCGCAAAGGACGCTTTTCACAAGCCGGGAGAGAATATCTGATCACCTGTGCCACCCACCGGCGGATACCGTGGTTTACTCGATTTTCCCTGGCCCGTTGTCTCATCAACGTGTTTCGGATATTGGAAGAAGAACAGGCCGCCCTCTGGCTCACCTGGGTGGTGATGCCGGATCATTTTCATGCGCTGATTCAGTTGCAGAACAAACCCCTTTCCGAGGTGGTGCAATCGATCAAGGGACGCAGCGCAAGGAACATCAACCGGCTACTGGGAAGGCAGGGAAAGCTTTGGCAACCAGGCTTCTACGACTACGCTTTGCGCAAGAAAGAAGACCGGCTCCAGATTGCAAGATACATCGTGGCCAACCCCTTGCGTGCCGGATTGGTGAGATCTGTGGGAGAATATCCGCATTGGGACAGTATTTGGTTAGGAAAATAAGCCGGCGGTTCGGTGTCGGGCTGAAGCCCGACCTACGCGCGGGTTCGACACCCCATGTAGGTCGGGCTTCAGCCCGACACCCCCTTCGCAATCTGTTCGTTCCGCTCGCCCTGCTGTGGAGCGCAACAACCCTCGCCGACCCCGCCACCCTCTACCACCAGCACTGCGCCCAGTGCCACCACCCCGACCGGCTGGGGGCCATCGGGCCGGCGCTGATCCCGCAGAACCTCCACCGGCTGCGAAAGAAGAAGGCCATCGAAGTGATCACCCACGGCCGCCCGGCCACCCAGATGCCCCCCTTCGGCGACAAGCTCACGCCGGGACAGATCGCCGGCCTGGTGGACTACATCTACACGCCGCTCGAAGAGATGCCCACCTGGGGCATGAAGGAGATGCGCGCCAACCATCCGGTGCCCCACCCCCACGGCACCCTGCCCGACAAACCCAAATTCCAGGCCGACCTGGACAACCTCTTCGTGGTGGTGGAGCTGGGCGATCACCACTTCACCCTCCTCGACGGCGACACCTTCGAGCCCGTCGGCCGCTTTCCCACCCGCTTCGCCGTCCACGGCGGGCCCAAGTGGGCCGAGGGAGGGCGCTACGTCTATTTCCTCTCGCGCGACGGCTGGGTGAGCAAGTTCGATGTCTACAACCTCACCTGGGTGGCCGAGATCCGCGCCGGCATCAACGCCCGCAATCTGGCGGTCTCCGACGACGGGCGGCACGTGATCGTGGCCAACTATCTCCCGCACAATCTGGTGGTGCTGGACGCCCGCAATCTCGACCCGGTGAAGATCATCGAGGCACGGGGCGAGAACGGCGCCAGCTCGCGGGTGAGCGCCGTCTATACCGCCGATCCCCGCCACAGCTTCATCGCCGCCCTCAAGGATGTGCCGGAGCTGTGGGAGATCAACTACGAAGAAGATCCGCCCCCCGGCTTCGGCCAGTGGGTTCACGACTACCGCCCCGATTCCGGGGAGCTGGAGAAAGGCGGGCGCTTCCCGGTGCGGCGCATCCGCCTCGACCGGATCCTGGACGATTTCTTTCTCACCCAGGATTACGAAAAGGTGGTGGGCAGCTCCCGCGAAGGAGGCACCTCGGTGTACGACCTCGACCTGGGGCGCAAGGTGGCCGAGATCGACCTGCCGGGCCTGCCCCACCTCAGTTCCGCCATCACCTGGCAGCGGGGCGACACCCGGGTGCTGGCCACCCCCAACATCCGCAAGCCGGAAGTGGCCATCATCGACACCACCACCTGGAAGGTGATCAAGCGCATCCCCACCCCCGGCCCCGGCTTCTTCATGCGCAGCCACGAAAAGAGTCCCTACGCCTGGACCGACGTCTTTTTCGGCCCCCACCGCGACCTGATGCTGGTGATCGACAAACAGACGTTGGAGATCGTCAAGACCCTGCGGCCCGCGCCGGACAAGACCTCGGCCCATGTGGAGTTTACCAAGGACGGCCGCTACGCCCTGGTGAGCATCTGGGACATGGAGGGCGCCATCGTGGTCTATGACGCCAAAACCCTGAAAGAGGTGAAACGCATCCCCATGAAGAAGCCCTCGGGCAAGTACAATGTCCACAACAAGCTCACCCGCTCGGAGGGGACCAGCCATTGAAGACTGCGATCCTGCTGCTCGGCCTGCTCGCCATGCCCCTGGCCCGGGCCGGCGGCGTGCAGGCGCCGCTCATCGAGGTGGAAGACGGCGACACTCTGCTGGTGATGTTGAATGGCGCCCCCACCCGCATCCAGCTCGCCGGCATCGACGCTCCTGAGGACCGCCCCAACCCCAAGTTCAACCTCGACCGCAAGCGCACTAGGCTGCCGGCGGAGACTCTGCTGGAGTTGGGCCGCAAGGCCACCCTACACCTGCGCGAGCTGGCACCACCGGGGAGCACCCTCATCCTGGAAGGAGATCTCCACGAGAAGGACAAATATGGCCGCATCGCCGCGACGGTGCGCACCACCGACGGGCGCGCCCTCAACGAACGGATGGTGGCGGACGGCTTTGCCCGGGCGTCGGGCCAACCCGCCTATCAACCGTTGCAGGAGCAGGCCGTGAAGGAGAAACGGGGGCTGTGGGGTTCGGACCCTGAAGCGGCACACGCCTGGTGGGAGAGCGGGCCTGCGCGGTGAAGCAGGAACAGGATCGCCAGGTCGGGCTGACGCCCGACCTACTTCGGGTCCCCGGCCTCTTCCGTCTTCTCCAGCAACTGGCGCAGTTGCGCCAGCGGCCGGTGGATCGCGTGGCAGCGAGCACAGGAGGTAACGGCAAACTCGCCGAGATAACGACCCACAGTACCGGAGTCCTTCTGTTCGAGACCATCCGCCAGCTTCCGTAACGCTGCTTGCGCGGCCTCACCCAGGATCCGCTCCCGCGGTGCTTCATCCTTGTGGCAAGCAGCACAGCTCTCCCCCAGGTCCTCCATCCGCACCTGCAGCTGCTCCAGCGCCTCGCCGGCAGCCGGCCAGCGCCCGTCGGCGGAGGCGATCTTGACCCGGTTCACCAGCGTCACCAGCCGCTGCATCACGCGGTCATACTTCTCTTCCTCCAGCGACTCCGAGCTCTCCACCTTCACCACACTGAAGTCCGGAGTACGGTAGCGCAGAACCGCCCCAAGGCGATACTCGCGGTGACAACCCTCGCAGCTGCGGGCCAGCTTGCGTTGCAGCCGTCCCAGCTCTTCCGGCGAGCCCGCCTTGCGCATCTTCGGGAAGAGCTCCAGCTCCAGCTCGTCCTGCCATTCGGGCACCAGCTCGCCGATGCGGCGGTAATCCTTTTCCAGCCGGTCCAGCCATTGTCGCAGCAGCTCGGGCTTCTCCAGGGCGGAATACTCGCTCACCGCCTGCATGTCGCGGCGCAGGGAGAACATGAGATGCAGCCAGACATCGTGCTTGTTGGCGGGCCGGTACCATTGACCCAGAGAGGCGGGCGGCAGATCCAGTGTGAAGGTCCGCTCCTCCCCGGCCGACAGCCAGGCCGGCGCAAGGAACAGGAATGACAGAAGCCAACGCCACGAATGTTTCACAACGCCCCCCGGGTGGAGAGTTCATAGAGATGGCGCTCGGCATCCACCAGATGCTGCCCCCAATGGAGGCGGAATCCCCGGCGCCAGCGCTGCAGGATGTTCCCGGGATCGGCCTGCTGCTCATCGAGCAACTTCAGTCCCTGCTTGAGTTCGCAATAGATGTCGGTGAGATCGTCCGCCAAGCTGCCGCTGCGGCACTCCTCGTGACCCAGGTCGTACTCCATCCAGTAGGCGTCCCTCTCTCCCAGCAACTTGTGAAGTTTGCTGAAGAGGGCGAAGCGCACCTCCAGGTTGGCCTCGGTGTGGCCTCCCTCGCGACCATCCTCTTCCAGGAACTGGGCGATGGCGGCATGCAGCTGGGGCAACAGGCGAAAGACCTGGCGTAACCAGCCGGTGTCGGACTCCTCCACGTTCTCGATGATCCGGCAATATTCTTCCGCCAGCTTGCGAAGATTGTCGAATGCGTCATTCATGGCGTTTCTCCGGGCTCGCAGGCACCCTTTGCCGCAAACCAGACGGCATGGTTTTTCGAGAACAAAGCGGGGAATTCGTTCGGTCGAATGATATTTTAGTTCATATTCCCGCCTTTTCCAGGACGAAGCCCCGCAACCGGTTTGGAAAGAGCCGAGCGGCGGTATACTGCCTGCATGAAGAGCGCTCCTCCCGTTGTGCTGGCGCTGGCCGGCCATGACCCCTCCGGCGGCGCCGGCATCCAGGCCGACATCGAGACGATCCACGCTCAGGGGTGCCACGCCACCACCGCCATCACCTGCCTCACGGTGCAGGACAGCAGTGAGGTATGGCGGGTGCAACCGGTGGAAGCTGGATTCTTTCTCGAGCAGGCACGCTGTGTGACCCGGGACCTGCCTCCAGCGTCGATCAAGATCGGCCTGGTGCCCGACGAGGCCGTCGCGGCGGCCATCGACGAGCTGCTGGAAGCGCTCCCCGGGGTTCCCGTGGTGCTCGACCCGGTGCTCCACGCCGGCGGTGGCCGGCCACTCTCCGCCGTGGCCTGGCTGCATCCCTTGCTGGCGCGCGCCACCCTGGTCACTCCCAATCGCCGGGAGGCGCGGCTGCTGGCCGGCGAGGAGGAGATGTCAGAGGCAGCCAGGGCGCTGCTGGCGGCGGGCGCCGGCGGCGTGCTGGTAACCGGAGCCGACGAGGCGGAGGGGGCGGAGGTGGTGAATTCGTTGTTCGGGCGACTGGAACCCCAGTCCCCGCCCTCCCCCGCTTGCGGGGGAGGGCGGATGCTCGAAAGGGATCATGAGATGATCCAGTGGCGCTGGCCCAGGCTGCCCGGCAGCTACCACGGCTCGGGTTGCACCCTGGCCTCGGCCATCGCCGCGCGACTGGCCCTGGGCGAGCCGCTGGAGGAGGCGGTGGCCAGGGGCCAGGCCTTCACCCAGGCGGCGCTGGAGGCCGCCATCGGGCCGGGCAAGGGACAGCACATTCCGTGGCGATGACCCACCAACAACTCCACGGCCTCTACGCCATCACTCCCCACGGCACCACGGGGCCACGACTCCTAGAGATGGCCCGCCAGGCGCTGGAAGGTGGGGCGCGCATTCTCCAGTACCGCGACAAGAGCCGGGACCGCCAACGCCGTCTGGAGGAGGCCCGCGCCCTCAACGCCCTCTGCCGGCGGCGCGACGCCACCTTCATCGTCAACGACGACGTCGAACTGGCCCTGGCCTGCGGCGCCCACGGCGTCCATCTCGGCCGGGAGGACGCCGCCCTGGAAGAAGCCCGGCGCAGGGTCGGTGACGCAGCCCTCATCGGCGTTTCCTGCTACGACGATTTCGGGCGCGCCCGGGAAGCCGCGGCCCGCGGCGCCGACTATGTCGCCTTCGGTGCCTTCTTCCCTTCGCCCACCAAGCCCGGCGCGGTGCGCGCCGACCCGGCACTGCTTCGGCGGGCGCGGAAGGAGCTGGCCCTGCCCGTGGTTGCCATCGGCGGCATTACCGCCGAAAATGCCCTGCCATTGATCGAGGCCGGCGCCCATATGGTGGCGGTGATCCAGGGCCTCTTCGGTCGCCCCGACATCCGCGCCGCGGCGCGGCGCTTCGCCGACCTTTTCGATACCGTCCGAGGAGCACCATGAGCACATCCCACGACCTGTTCCAACTCGCCCAGAAACACATTCCCGGCGGCGTCAACTCGCCGGTACGCGCCTTCAAAGGGGTCGGCGGCGATCCCGTCTTCATCGATCGCGCCGAGGGCGCCTACGTCTACGACGTGGAAGGGAAGCGCTACATCGACTACGTCGGCTCCTGGGGGCCCATGATCCTCGGCCACGCCCATCCCCAGGTGATCGAGGCGGTGATCGCCGCGGCGCGCAAAGGGCTCTCCTTCGGCGCCCCCACCGAGCTGGAGGTGCGCATCGCCGACAAGGTGTGCGAGCTGGTGCCCTCCATGGAGCTGGTGCGCATGGTCTCCTCCGGCACCGAGGCCACCATGTCGGCCATCCGCCTGGCGCGCGGCTATACGGGCCGGGAGCGCATCGTCAAGTTCGAGGGCTGCTACCACGGCCACTCCGACTCCCTGCTGGTGAAGGCCGGCTCGGGGGCGCTCACCCTGGGCGAGCCCTCCTCCCCCGGCGTGCCGGCGGCCCTGGCGGAGCTCACCCTCACCCTGCGCTACAACGACATCGAGCAGGTGCGCCAGGCCTTCTCCGAGGTGGGCGAGGAGATCGCCTGCGTCATCGTCGAGCCGGTGGCGGGCAACATGAACTGCATTCCGCCGGTTCCCGGCTTCCTGGAGGGGCTGCGGGCGCTTTGCGATGAGTACGGTGCGGTGCTCATCTTCGACGAGGTGATGACCGGCTTCCGCGTCGCCCTGGGCGGCGCCCAGGGGCTCTACGGCGTCACCCCCGACCTCACCACCCTGGGCAAGGTGATCGGCGGCGGCATGCCGGTGGGCGCCTTCGGCGGCAAGGCCGGGATCATGGAGAAGATCGCGCCCCTGGGGCCGGTTTACCAGGCGGGCACACTTTCGGGCAACCCGGTGGCGATGACTGCCGGCCTGGAGACCCTGGAGCTGATCTCGGCACCCTGTTTCTTCGACGAGCTGGGCGCCAAAACCGAACGCCTCATCACCGGCCTGGTGGAAGCGGGACGCGAGGCGGGTGTGGCGGTCACCGAGAACCATGTGGGCGGCATGTTCGGCCTCTTCTTCACCGAAGCGGAGAAGGTCACCGACTTCGCCGGCGCCACCGCCTGCGACCAGGAGCAGTTCAAGCGCTTCTTCCACGCCATGCTGGAGGCGGGCGTCTATCTGGCCCCCTCCGCCTTCGAGGCAGGCTTCGTCTCGGCGGCGCACAGTGAGGAGGACCTGGAAGCCACGCTCTCGGCGGCCCGTCAGGCTTTCGGCAGTCTCGCGGATTAGCTTCAATGGGTTCGTGGATTCCCGCGAGGCTATGGTGGGACCATGCCTGTAGGTCGGACTTCAGTCCGACAACACGTCGGGCCGGTGTCGGGCTGAAGCCCGACCTACCCGTGATCTCTGTGGTGAGTTTCCACACCACTTCTGCGTGACGGCCGGAAGGGGATGGCCGAAAGCTTCCAGCAGCTTCTCCACTGGGTCCAGGCCAACCCCGGCTGGGCCGGGGCGGTGGTCTTTCTCATGGCCTTCGCCGAGTCCATGGCCATCGTCGGAATGGTGGTCCCTGGGGTAGCCATCCTCTTTGCCGTGGGGGCCCTCATCGGCGCCGGGGCGCTGGATTTCTGGCAGATGGTGGCCTGGGCGGTGGCAGGGGCCATCCTCGGCGACGGCCTGAGCTTCTGGCTCGGCCGCCATTACCGGCAGCAACTCACCCGGCTGTGGCCCTTCAACCGCCATCCCGAAATGCTGCAGCGGGGCATCGCCTTCTTCCAGAAGTACGGGGGAAAGAGCGTGGCCCTCGGACGTTTCTTCGGCCCGGTACGGGCGGTGATTCCGCTGGTGGCCGGCATGATGGAGATGCCGCCCGGTCGTTTTCTGTTCACCAACGTGCTCTCCGCCCTGGGCTGGGCACCAGCCTACCTGCTGCCGGGCATGGCCTTCGGCGCCTCCCTGGAGCTGGCCTCGGAGGTGGCCTTGCGGCTGGTGCTGCTGCTGGTGGTGCTGTTGGCCAGCCTCTGGTTCCTGGGCTGGCTCTCCCACCGGCTGTTCCTGTGGCTGCAGCCCAGGGGCCGGGAATTGGTGCGGCAGGTGCTGTTGATGGGGGAACGCCACCCCCGGCTGCGCCAGCTGGCCGGGGCGCTGGGTGATCCCGATCATCCGGAAGCCCGGGGGCTGGCCATGTTCGCCGGCTTGCTGCTACTTTCCGGCACCCTGTTGGCACTGTTGGCGTTGATTCCCGAGCACCCTTTGCTGCTGGCGGGCGGCGCCCTGCGCCTGGGACTGGACCAGCTACGCAACGATGCCGGCAATCACATCATGCTGGCCATCTCCGCCATCGCCGGCCAGGGCACGGGCCTGGCCATGCTCTTCGCCCTGTGGCTCCTGCTCACCGGCTTCGGCCTGCGACAGGCTGCCCGCCATTGGCTGGCCGGCACCCTGTTCGCCTGGCTGATCGCTGCCGTCCTGGAATATTTCCTGCGCCGACACCCGGCCCTGCTGCCGGTGCTGCCCGATCTTTTCGTGCTTCGCGCCACTGTTTTCTACGGACTGGCTGCCGTGCTGGTGGCCACACCGGTGCCCCACCCCCGTCGCTGGCTGATCTATTCCACCGCCACCATCCTGGTGATGGCAGTACTGCTGGCTCAGCTCTACTTCGGCTCCACCCTGCTGGCCACCCTCTCCGCTCTGGCCGGCGGCCTGGCCTGGGTGACGGGACTGGGAATGGCCTACCGCACCCACGGTCAGGAAGAGGCGCTGCGAGGACGGCATGCCCTGTCCCTCGCTGGAGTCACGCTGGTGCTGGCCCTGGCCACCGCTTTCAGCACGCCGGCACCTCCTCATCAGGGGCAGGAAATCCCCTTTCGCGGTACCCTGCCCACCGGAAACTGGCAACAGGAAGCCGCTGCCCGCCTGCCGGCACAGCGCAGCGATGTCTTCGACAGCCAGCGGTTCGGATTCAATGTTCAATATGCTGGAGACCTCTCCCTCCTGGAAAAGGCGTTGATCGTCAAAGGCTGGCAGCGGGCCTCTTCTTCCGGAGGGCTGGAATGGCTGCGGCTGTTGGCGCCCTCCACGCCGTTGTCCGGGCTGCCGGTGCTGCCCCACAGCCACGAGGGCAGAAGCGCCCGCGTCATCTTCGTCAAGGTGCTGGATCCCCAGCAGCGGCTGGCGCTCTATTTCTGGCCCAGCGGCTTCTTTCTGGAAGATGGACGCCCGCTGTGGCTCGGCGAGGCGGTGCTCCAGGAGCGCAGGCAATGGCTCTCCCTGTTCACCTATCCCGTGAGCCGGAGCACCGGCAGGGAAGTGCTGAAACGGTTGGAACAGGACCTCGTCGACAGCGGCCTGGAGCTCCACCACGCCCGTCAGGGCGCTCTGCTGCAGATCGCCGCACCCGGATCCGGGTAGCAGGGCGGGTGCAAACTGGAGCAAGGATCACATTTTCGGCCACCGTGACTGGCCAGGGAGGTGGGCCTGCATTTAAATAGGGATCGAGCATCACGAGGAGGCAACGATGAAAGCGCTACTGGTTGACGACTCCAAGGCAGCCCGATTCGCCATGGGCAAGCTGCTCAAGGATCAGGGGCTCGAGGTGGAAATGGCCGCATCGGGAGAAGAGGCCCTGGACAAGATCGCCACGGAACCCATCAACATCGTCTTCATGGACCAATCCATGCCGGGCATGGGGGGGATCGCCGCCACCCGGGCCATCACCAGCAACGAGAAGACCGCTCACATTCCGGTAGTGCTCTGCACCGGCAACGAAGGTGAAAAACTGGAGCAGATGGCCGCCGAAGCCGGCGCCATCGGCGTGCTCACCAAGCCTCCCCGGGAAGAACAGCTCAAGCAGATGCTCTCCACCATCGACGTGGAACACGTAGTTCCCCCGGTGGAAGAGGTGGCAGAGCCGGAATCCGAACCGGCCGCTCCGGCGGTGGACATGGATGCCGTGCTGGCGGAGGTGGACAAGCTGCTGGGCGGCTTGCGCCGACAGCTGGACGAGCTGAACCGCACCCTCCAGAATCGCATAGAAGAGGTGGCGGGAACCGCCGAACGGCGCCTGAAGCCGATCCAGGCGGCGCTGGAGAAGCTGGATGGCCACATCGCCGCCAAGGTGAAAGAGCAGATGACGGTGGACTCCAGCAACCAGCGCATCCAGCTGGAGGCGCTACGTCAACAGGTCAACGCCGGTCTGGACGAGCTGGAAGAGCGGGAAGAGCGGCTGCGCAGCGTCATTCTGCGCGAGGCCCAGGAGCAGATCCTCAAGCTGGTGGATCGCAAGATCGCATTGCTCAAGGAAAACCTGGCCGAATCCCGCGAAGATGCCGCTACCCGCATCGCCGCCCTGGAGGCGAAGATCGACGGCATGACCCAAGGAATACTGGTCAAGTCTGCCCTTATCTCCCTGGTGGCCGCCGGCGCCGCCTTTGCGGCCGCTTTCTTCCTGCTCGGCTGATTCAGGTCTCCCCCCACCGCGGCAGCAGATCCTGGGCCACCCCCAGCTGGTCCAGGATCCGCGCCACCACGAAATCCACCAGCGCCTCCACTGACGCTGGCCGGTGATAGAAGCCGGGGTTGGCCGGCAGGATCACTGCCCCGGCCCGGCTCAGTTTGAGCATGTTCTCCAGGTGGATGGCCGAGAAGGGGCTCTCACGCACCACCAGGATCAGCTTGCGCCCCTCTTTGAGCACCACGTCGGCGGCGCGGTCGATGAGATCCTCGCAGATGCCGTTGGCCACCGAGGCCAGGGTGCCGGTGGTGCAGGGACAGATCACCAGCGCCTGGGGCGGATTGGAGCCGCTGGCCACCGGCGCGGTCCACTGCTGGCGGCCGAACACCTCGAGCTGATCACTGCCCGCCCCCAGCCGCTCGCACAGCAGCCGCTGCGCCTCCTCCGGCCGTGACGGCAGCTCCAGGTCCGCCTCCATGGCCGCCACCACCTGGGCCGCCTGGGAGTAGAGGAGCTGCACCTCCCTGCCCGCCTGCAGCAGGCACTCCACCAGCCGCAAGCCGTACTGGATGCCCGAGGCGCCGGTGAGGGCCACGGCAATGGGCCTCCGGCTCACGTCCGCGCCTCCAGCGCCTCGAGGATGCGTGCGTGGACGTTTTCGAAGCCGCCGTTGCTCATCACCACTACGGTGTCGCCTTCTGCCGCCTCTTGCGCCACCGCCTCCACCAGGGCGCCGGTCTCCCGGAAGAACTTGCAGCGTCCCCCCAGGGGCGCCAGGGCGCGATGGGCATCCCAGCGCAGTTCAGGAGGGGCGTAGAGCAGCACCTCGTCGGCGGCTGCCAGGGCCCGGGGCAGGGCGTCGGCGTGGACCCCGGCGCGCATGGTGTTGGAGCGCGGCTCCAGCACGGCGATGATGCGCCCGTCGCCCACCCGCGCGCGCACCCCCGAGAGGGTGGTGGCTATGGCGGTGGGGTGGTGGGCGAAATCGTCGTAGAGGCGCACGCCGGCCACCTCGCCGCGCAGCTCCATGCGCCGCTTCACCCCCTGGAAGCGGCAGAGCGCCTCCACCCCCACTGCCGACGGCACCCCCGCGTGGCGCGCCGCCGCCAGGGCGGCCAGGGCGTTGGCCATGTTGTGGCGGCCGGTGAGCTCCCAGCGGACCTCGCCCACCACCTCGCCCTCGCACACCACCTGGAAACGGCTGCCGTCGGCGGAGGCCGCGCCGATGTGCCAAGCGGACTCTTTCTCCACCGAAAAGCGCTCCACCGGCGTCCAGCACCCCATCCGCAGCACCTGCCCCAGGTTGTCGTCCCCTTCGGGCACCACCAGCCGGCCGTTGCCCGGCACGGTGCGCACCAGGTGGTGGAACTGGCGCTGGATCTGGGCCAGGTCGTCGAAGATGTCGGCGTGGTCGAACTCCAGGTTGCCCAGCACGCAGGTGCGCGGCCGGTAGTGGACGAACTTGGAGCGCTTGTCGAAGAAGGCGGTGTCGTACTCGTCGGCCTCCACCACGAAGAATGGCAGGTCGCCGGCGCGGGCAGAGCGGTCGAAGTTGCGCGGCACCCCGCCGATGAGAAAGCCGGGGGCGAGGCCGGCCTGCTCCAGGATCCAGGCCAGCATGCTGGCGGTGGTGGTCTTGCCGTGGGTGCCCGCCACCGCCAGCACCCAGCGATCGCGCAGTACGTTGTCGGCCAGCCACTGGGGGCCGGAGGTGTAGGGCAGCCCCCGCGCCAGTACCGCCTCCACCAGGGGGTTGCCGCGCGAGAGGGCGTTGCCGATCACCACCATGTCGGGGGCGGGATCGAGCTGGTCCGGGTCCCATCCCTCGGTGAGAGCGATGCCCGCCTCCTCGAGCTGGGTGCTCATGGGGGGATAGACGTTGGCGTCGGCGCCGGTCACCTTGTGGCCCAGGGCCTGGGCGATGCGGGCGACACCCCCCATGAAGGTGCCGCAGATTCCAAGGATGTGAATGTGCATGGCGGGTATGATACCCCAAAGGACTGCTGACTCTTTCGCGGGGCGGTGAGGGTCAGGGATCCGGAAAACCGCTGTGAATACCTCCCTGTAGGCTCCGCTTCGGCATCCTGCCTCAGACGTTTTCCGGACCCCTGACCCTCACCGCTTCGACAGGATTTCCCATCACCCCGGCTCCACACTGCCCATGCAAGAACACTTCATCGACACGCACGACGAGCTGGAGGCACTCACCCGGCGGCTGCGTACCTGCCCCTGGCTGGCGGTGGACACCGAGTTCCTGCGCGAGCGCACCTACTTTCCAAGGCTCTGCCTGGTGCAGGTGGCCAGCGACACCGAGGCCGCCTGTATCGATCCGCTGGCCATCGGGGACCTCTCCCCCCTGCGCCAGCTGCTGCTCGACCCGGCCGTCACCAAGGTGTTCCACGCCGCGCGCCAGGATCTGGAGATCTTTCTCCACCTCTGGGGCGAGCTGCCCGCGCCGGTCTTCGACACCCAGCCGGCGGCAGCGCTGCTGGGCATCGGCGACCAGGTGGGCTACGGCAGCCTGGTGCAGTCGCTGCTGGGGGTGAACCTGGCCAAGGACCACTCGCGCACCGACTGGTCGCGCCGCCCCCTGGAGAAGGTGCAGCTGCGCTACGCCCTGGACGACGTGATCTACCTGGGGCGCGCCTACCAGGAGATCCGGCAGCGGTTGGAGCCCCTTGGCCGACTCGACTGGCTGGAGCCCGAGTTCGATCAGCTCACCGATCCCGCCACCTACGCACTGGAACCCATGGCCATGTGGAAAAGGGTCAAGGGGCGCCAGCACCTCAAGGGCGCGCGCCTGGCGGTGCTGCAGCAGCTCGCCGCCTGGCGCGAGGAGCAGGCGCTGGCGCGCGACCTGCCGCGCCGCTGGGTGCTCAAGGACGATACCCTGCTGGAGCTGGCCCGCCGCAGCCCCACCAGCGCCAGGGCGCTGGCGCGGGTGCGGGGAGTGGACGAGGCACTGGTGAAGCGCGAAGGCGAAGCCCTGCTGACGCGCATCCGCCAGGGACTGGAGACGCCGAAGGAGGCCTGGCCACGGGAAAGGGCGAGGCCGCCGAAACTCTCCCCCGCCGAGGAGGCCACCCTCGACATCCTCACCGCCGCCCTGCGCCTCATTGCCGACCGGGCCGGCCTCTCCCCCCAGCTCATCGCCAGCCGCAAGGATCTGGCCGCCCTGCTGCAGGGCGCACCCGACGCCAGGCTGCTGCAGGGGTGGCGCAGGAAAGTGGCCGGCGAGCCGCTGATGCAGCTGTTGCAGGGCCACCATGAGATCCACCTGGTGAACGGAGAACCCTCCTTCCCACAGACCGCTGATTGAAGCGAAGCGGCGACATCTGGACGCAAAAAAGGCGCCCGAAGGCGCCTTTACAGGATCAGCCTGATATCGTCAGACACAGCCGGTGGGTTTGGGCAAGCCACCGTACTTGGTGATGGGCTTCATGGGGCCGGTCATCCATTCCTTGAACAGGACCTTCTTGTCCTGGTCGATGTACTTGGCGAACTTGCGGATGGGCGGCACCGAGCCGTAAGACTCGTAATATTCCCGCGCCTTGAGCACCTGTTCCCAGCGTTCGTCGGTCATTTCGAAACCGTCCGCTTCCGCCATCGCCCTGCCGATCTCCTCGGTCCACTGGTTCATGTCCACCAGATAGCCATCGCCGTCGCGTTCGGGTATTTCTACAGTCATCTTTCTCACTTCCTCTTGGGTGTTCTCGATCAATTCCCGAGTAATTTGCTCAGGATTTGAGCACTATACGGGACCCAGGGAATATATCTACCCCTGCCGGAGCAAGGTTTCGCGGTTTGCTGTACTCGCCCAGTGGCTTTTTCTATAATCGCCCTCCCGCCACCGTAGCTCAGCCGGTAGAGCAACGCACTCGTAATGCGTAGGTCAGGAGTTCGATTCTCCTCGGTGGCTCCAGCTTCCCCTAGGCTTGGACATACCGGGTGCTGCCCCCCAGCCAGCGCCGGATTAGCGGCTGGACCTTCTCTGGCGCATCACGCAACAGGCGGTCAGCCGCGTCACGGGCGGCATCGAGCAGGTCCTGGTCGCGCAGCAGGTCGGCCACACGGAACTGCATCTCGCCGGCCTGGCGCACGCCGAGGATCTCGCCGGGACCGCGCAGCTCCAGGTCCTTCTGGGCGATGCGGAAGCCGTCGGCGGTGTCGCGCATCACCGCCAGCCGCTCGCGCGCCTGCTGCCCCAGGGGCGGGTGGTACATGAGCACGCAGTGGCTCTCCACGCTGCCGCGCCCCACCCGGCCGCGCAGCTGGTGAAGCTGGGCCAGCCCCAGCCGCTCGGGGTTCTCGATGATCATGAGGCTGGCGTTGGGCACGTCCACCCCCACCTCGATGACGGTGGTGGCCACCAACAGGTCCAGTTCGCCGGCCTTGAAGCGCGCCATCACCGCCTCCTTCTCCTGCGCCTTCATGCGACCGTGGACCAGCCCCACCCGCAACCCGGCCAGCGCCTCGGCAAGCTGGCGCGCGGTCTCCTCCGCCGCCTGGCATTGGAGGCTTTCCGACTCCTCGATGAGGGTGCAGACCCAGTAGGCCTGGCGGCCGGCGGCGCAGGCGGCCCGCACCCGCTGGATCACCTCGTCACGCCGCTGGTCGGAGACCAGCACCGTCTTCACCGGGGTGCGCCCCGGGGGCAGCTCGTCGATCACCGAGAGGTCGAGATCGGCATAGGCGGTCATGGCCAGGCTGCGGGGGATGGGGGTGGCGGTCATGATGAGCTGGTGGGGCACCAGGCCGCCACCGGCCCCCTTGTCGCGCAGCGCCAGCCGCTGGTGGACACCGAAACGGTGCTGCTCGTCCACGATCACCAGCCCCAAGCGGGCAAAGGCCACCTCCTGCTGGAACAGCGCCTGGGTGCCCACCACCAGCGGCAGATCACCGCCGGCCAGCGCTTCGAGCGCCCGCCGGCGCTCTTTCCCTTTCACCTGGCCGCTGAGCCAGCCCACCGGAATCTCCAGGGGGTCGAACCACTCCCGCAGGTTGCGCAGGTGCTGCTCGGCCAGCAGCTCGGTGGGGGCCATCAGGGCCACCTGGAAGCCGGCCTCCACCGCCTGCAGCGCCGCCAGCGCCGCCACCACCGTCTTGCCCGAGCCCACGTCGCCCTGCACCAGCCGCAGCATGGGGCGCGGCGAGGCCATGTCGGCGGAGATCTCTTCCAGCACCCGCTGCTGCGCCCCGGTGAGACGAAAGGGAAGCCGCGCCAGCAGCTTCTGCCGCAGGCCGCCGTCTCCGGCGAGCGCCGGCGCCTGCAGGCGGCGCAGCGTGCGGCGCGCCTCGCGCAGGCTGAGCTGGTGGGCCACCAGCTCCTCGAACACCAGCCGCCGCTGGGCGGGATGGCGCCCCGCTTGCATCTGCTCCAGGGAGGCGCCCACCGGCGGGCGGTGGAGGTAGCGCAGCGCTTCGGCCAGATCGCCCGGCAGCCCCGGTGGCAGGTATTCCGGCGGCAGCAGCGCCTCCAGCCGTCCGCCCTGTTCCAGCAGCGCCAGCGCCTGCTCCGTCAGCTCGCGCCAGCTCAGCTGGTGCATCCCCTCGGTGGTGGGGTAGATGGGGGTGAGGGTCTCCTCGGGCCCGGGAGCGGCGCCATCCACCGGCCGGTATTCCGGGTGGACCAGCTCGTAGCTGGCCGGGCCGTTACGCACCTCGCCGAAACAGCGCAGCCGCAGGCCCCGCCGCAGCGCGTTCTTCTGCGCGGCGGTGAAGTGGAAGAAACGGAGAATGATGCTGCCGGTCCCGTCGGAGAGGTGCACCAACAGCGAGCGGCGGCGGCCGAAGCGGATCTCGACATGATCCACCTGCCCCTCGCACACCGCTTCGTCACCCGGGCGCAGCGCGCCGATGGGTACCACCCGGGTGCGGTCCTGGTAGCGGAAGGGGAGGTGGAAGAGCAGGTCCTGCACGGTCTCGATCCCCAGCCGCGCCAGCCGCTCGGCGCGCTTGGGGCCCACCCCCTTGAGGCGGGTGACGGGCGTTTCGGCGAGGGGGGAAATCTGGTTCAATGGACCGGTTCGTCAAGGAACCTCTGATTTAATCCTGGACGAAGCAGGTTGTTCTCCACAGGTTCGAGTACAAGGCGAAGTTCGCAGGCAATAGCAAGCTATTGGCAAGAACTTCAACGCAGTAATCGGGCCGGAGGAGGACAAGATGCGAGTTCATGGATTAAATCAGAGGTTCCTTAAATAAGCGCGACACGCCCCACAACTCGATAGCGCCATGATTCACCAGCAGACCCTGACATTCAACACCCGCGGACGCGGCACCTACGAGATCACCCGCGAGGTGGCGGCGGTGGTGACGGAGTCCGGCGTCACCACCGGCCTCTGCCACGTCTTCGTCCAGCACACCAGCGCCTCGCTGATCCTGTGCGAGAACGCCGATCCCCAGGTGCGCCACGATCTGGAGCGCTTCCTGGCGGAGCTGGTGCCCGACGGCGGGCCCCTGTTCCACCACGTGGCCGAAGGACCGGACGATATGCCGGCCCACGTGCGTTCCATCCTCACCAACATGGATCTCACCCTGCCGGTGAGCGGCGGCCGCCTGGCGGTGGGTACCTGGCAGGGCATCTATCTGTACGAACACCGGAGCCACCCCCACCACCGGCGGGTGGTGGTGACGGTGCAGGGGGAGTAGCCGCTCCGGAAAAAACCCGATTTTCCGGTCCGGGCGGTTTCCCGTAGGTCGGGCTGAAGCCCGACCTACATGCCAAGCGCATCGTGGTGGAAACTCAGCGGCTGGCCAGCTCCATCACCGCATCCATCTCCACCGCCGCATCCTTGGGCAGGGCCGCCACGCCGATGGCGGCGCGCGCTGGGTAGGGCTCGTCGAAGTAGTCGGCCATCACCTGGTTCACCAGGGGAAAGTGGGCCAGGTCGGTGAGGTAGACATTGAGCTTCACCACATCGGCCAGCGAGCCGCCGGCCGCCTCGGCCACTGCCTGAAGGTTGTCGAAGACGCGGCGCACCTGTGCCTCCATGTTCTCTTCCACCAGTTCCATGGTCTCGGGCACCAGCGGAATCTGGCCCGAGAGCCAGACCGTGTTGCCCACCTTCACCGCCTGCGAGTAGGTGCCGATGGCCTGGGGTGCCTTGTCGGTACGGATGATCTCTCTGCTCATGCTGTTTCCTATGGTTTCCTATAATCGAATACGATGAAAAGGGTGATTCTCCCACAGATCGCGCTGCTGCTGACCGCCTGCGACCAGCAGCCGCCGCCGGCAAAGGTCGCGCAGGAGCCCTGGCCCAACGAGGCGGAGGTGCTGTTCCAGCAGGCCGAGGTGTTGCGGTACGAACTCGAGCAACGGAAGCTGGAATCGGAGCGCCTTCAGGCTCAGGGCCTCGTCGGCGCGCCGCCCATGCCACGCCGGGAAAGCGCCGCCGCCAACATGGCCAGCGACAGCAGCACCACCGGCCAGTCGGTCCAGCGGGAGTAGGGGGTGGCCCCCGCCAGGGGCTGCACGCGGCCCATTACCACCCCCTGCCGGAACTGCGCCAGAGATTCTCTCACCCTGCCCTTGTCGTCGATGAGGGCCGAGATGCCGGTGTTGGTGGCGCGCAGCATCCAGCGGCCGGTCTCCAGCGCCCGCATGCGCGCCATCTCCAGGTGCTGATGGGGCGCCAGGGAGTCGCCGAACCAGGCGTCGTTGCTTGCATTGACCAGGAAGGCGGCCTCCGGCAGCGCCTCGGCCGCCTCGCGCCCGAAGGTGTCCTCGTAGCAGATGGAGAGGCCCGCCGGCAGGCCGGCCAGGGTGAGCAATGGCTTGCCGCCATCGCCCGCGGCGAAATCCGACATGGGAATGGCCAGCAGCCGCGCCAGGGGCTCCAGCAAGGGACGCAGGGGCATGTACTCGCCGAAGGGCACCAGGTGCCGCTTTCGGTACTCGCCCCGTCCCCAGGCGCCGAGGCTGACCATGGCGTTGTAGTAACCCCCGTCGGCATCCACCGGGATGCCCAGCAGCAGGGTCCGTTTTTCGCGCGAGAACTTACGCTGCAGCGGCGCCAGCACCGAATGCTCCACCTGGCTGGAGAAGGCCGGCACCGCGGTCTCCGGCCAGATCACCAGCTTGGCACCGGATGCCTGGGCGGTGAGGTCGGCCAGCTTCCTGAGAATGGGTTCGAACTGTTCGGGACGCCATTTCAATGCCTGGGCCACGTTGGGTTGCACCAGGGCCACCTCCAACGGCTCTCCCTCGGGCCGGCTCCATGAGTGTTGTTGCAGCAACCAGCCACCCCCCCAGATCACCGGCACCAGCAGCAGCCAGGGTGAGCGCCAGTACAACAGCAGCGAGGCGGTGAGGGCCACCAGCAGGCTCAGCCCGTAGACACCCACCAAGGGGGCATAGCCGGCCAGGAGCGTATCGGGCTGCGAATAACCCAGACTGAGCCAGGTGAAGCCGGTGAAGAGCCAGCTCCGCACCCACTCCAGCAGAACCCAGAGGGCCGGGTAGGCCAGCAGCAGGCGCGCGCCGCCCGGAGGAAAGAAGCGGTTGGCCAGCCAGCCGGCCAACCCATAGAAGAGCGCCAGCGAAAGGGCGAACAGCAGGGTGATGGTCACCGCCAGGGGCGGGTTCATGCCGCCGAAGGTGGCGATGCTGTGGTGGACCCAGAAGATGCCGAACCCCATGAGGCCAGCGCCGAAGGCCCAGCCGAGAAGGAAGGCCCGGCGGGGCGGGCTCTGCCGCCAAAGGGCGAATAGCAGCGCCACCGGCAGAGGCGCCAGCCAACCCAGGCCGAAGGGGGCGAAGGCGAGCACCTCGGCGGCGCCGGCGAGGAAGGCGAGGGGGAAGTGGAGGAAGGTCATTCAGATCCCCTCCCCCCGACCCCCTCCCGGAGGGAGGGGAGATAAGGGAGGTTGCCTCCCAGAGGGAGGGGAAGCTCTCTCTCCCTCAGGGAGAGGGCCGGGGTGAGGGGATCAATAAAAATCCTCTCCCTCTCCCCGCTCCGGCTGAGGGGGTCAAAACAGACCACCATCCGCTTCAGTCACCCTCACCTTCCTGCGGCGCCAGCCGCTCGATGTTGAGCAGGCGGATCTTGCGGCTGTCGGCGCGCACCACGGTGAAGCGGAAGCCGTCCACCTCCACCGATTCGCCCCGCTTGGGCAGGTGGCCCAGCTTGTTGATCACCAGACCGCCGATGGTGTCGTAGTCGCCACCAGGCAGCTCGGTGTCGAAGAATTCGTTGAACTCCTCGATGGTGGTATGGGCCTTGGCGGTGTAGCGCCCCTCGCCGCGCTTGAGGATGTAGGCCCCCTCGTCGAAATCGTACTCGTCCTCGATCTCGCCCACGATCTGCTCCAGTACGTCCTCGATGGTGATGAGGCCGGCGGCGGCGCCATACTCGTCCACCACGATGGCCATGTGGTTGCGGCTGCGGCGGAACTCCTTGAGCAGCACGTTGAGGCGCTTGCTCTCGGGCACGAAGACGGCGGAACGGAGAATGTCACGCATGTTGAAGCGCCGGGCATCGGTGCCGCAGAACTGGAGCAGGTCCTTGGCCAGCAGGATGCCCACCACCTCGGAACGATCGTCTCCGATGACGGGAAAGCGGGAGTGGGCCGACTCGATGATCACCGGCAGGATGTCGTCCAGGGGCTTGTCGCGCTCCACCACCACCATGCGGGCGCGGGGGATCATGATGTCGCGCACCCGCAGCTCGGAGACCTGCAGCACCCCCTCCATCATGGAGAGGGCCTCGCCGTCCATCAGGTGGCGTCGCCGGGCCTCCTTGAGCACCTGCACCAGCTCTTCGCGGTTTTCCGGCTCCGGGGGAGCAAGGCGCGCAAGCAGCCGCAGCAGCCGCTTGCGCAAGGGAGGTTCGTCGCCAGGGGTGTCGTCGTTGGTCATACTGTCTCTCTGTAAGGATCAGGAATGCCGAGGCGGGCCAGCAGCACCCGCTCCTTCGCCTCCATCTCTTCCGCCTCCTCCGGCTGGAGATGGTCGAAACCACGCAGGTGGAGCACGCCGTGCACCACCATGTGGGCCCAGTGGTGCGCAGGCGGCTTGCCCTGCCCGGCCGCCTCGCGCACCACCACGGGAGCGCAGATCACCAGGTCCCCAAGGTGGTCGCTGGGCACGCCGGGCGGCGGCTCGAAGGGAAAGGAGAGCACGTTGGTGGGCTTGTCCCTGCCCCGGTAGTCGCGGTTCAGCGTCCGGCTCTCGGCCTCGTCCACCACCCGGATCACCAGCCCGCGGCGCGGCTCATCCTCCAGCGCGGTCTCGGCCCAGGTTTCGAAGTCGGCCCTGGCGGGCAGGGCGCCGGCCTCGGTGGCCAGTTGCAGATCGAGCTTCATGAGCGGCGGTCGTAGGCCTCCACCACCCGCTGCACCAGCGGATGGCGCACCACGTCGCGGGCGTTGAAGAAGGTGAAGCTGATCCCCTCCACCTCGGCCAGCACCTCGATGGCCTGGCGCAGGCCCGACTGCTGGTTGGGCGGCAGATCCACCTGGGTCACGTCACCGGTGATGACCGCGGTGGAGCCGAAACCGATGCGGGTGAGGAACATCTTCATCTGCTCGGGGGTGGTGTTCTGCGCCTCGTCGAGGATGATGAAGGCGTCGTTGAGGGTGCGGCCGCGCATGTAGGCCAGCGGCGCCACCTCGATGACGTTGCGTTCCACCAGCTTGTGCACCTTCTCGAAGCCGAGCATCTCGTAGAGGGCGTCGTAGAGGGGCCGCAGGTAGGGGTCGATCTTCTGCGCCAGGTCGCCGGGGAGGAAGCCGAGGCGCTCGCCCGCCTCCACCGCCGGCCGCACCAGGATCAGGCGCCGCACCCGGTCGCGCTCCAGCGCTTCCACCGCGCTGGCCACCGCCAGGTAGGTCTTGCCGGTGCCGGCGGGGCCGACGCCGAAGTTGATGTCGTGGGTCATCACCCGGTGGAGATACTCGCGCTGGTGGGGGCCGCGGGGGCGCACCAGGCCGCGCCTGGTCTTGATCACCACCTCGGGGGTCTCGGCTTCCACCGGCACCAGCAGCGCCTCCACCCCCGACTCCTGCAGGAAGAGGTTGACGTCGGCAGGGGTGAGCACCTCCTCGGCGGTGGCCTCGTACATCATCTCCAGCACCCGGGCGCCGGCGTCGATGGCCTCGCGGCTGCCCAGCAGGTGGAAGGCGCTGCCGCGGTTGTTGATCTCGATCCCCAAGCGCCGCTCGAGCTGGCGCAGGTGCTCGTCCATCTGGCCGCAGACGTTGCGCAGCCGCTCGTTGTTTTCCGGCTCGAGAACGAGATCGAGGGAGTGGGGGTGGTCCGCCAGGGAAGTTGCGCTCATATGACCTTCAGGAATTGACCACGGAGGGAAGCGGCTCGGCCAGCTCCCCGCGCAGGGAGTTGGGCAGCGCCTCGGTGATGCGCACGTCGACGAAGCGGCCGATGAGCCGCGCCGGGCCGGCGAAGTTCACCACCCGGTTGTTCTCGGTGCGGCCGGCTAGCATGGCCGGATCCTTGCGCGAGGGCCGCTCCACCAGGATGCGCTGGATGGTGCCCACCATCCGCCGGCTGATGCGCTGGGCGTTGGTATCGATGGCCCGCTGCAGCTCGGCCAGGCGCGCCTTCTTCACCTCCAGGGGCACGTCGTCGGGATAGTCGGCAGCCGGGGTGCCGGGGCGCCGGCTGTAGATGAAGCTGAAGGAGTGGTCGAAACCGATCTCCTCGATGAGCTTCATGGTGAGGCGGTGGTCGGCCTCGGTCTCGCCGGGAAAGCCGACGATGAAATCGGAGGAGATGGAGATGTCGGGCCGCACCTGGCGCAGGCGGCGGATCTTCTGCTTGTACTCGAAGACGCTGTGGCCCCGCTTCATGGCCATGAGGATGCGGTCGGAGCCCGACTGCACCGGCAGGTGGAGGAAGCTCACCAGCTCCGGCACCTCGCCGTAGACCTCGATGAGGCTGTCGGAGAACTCCACCGGGTGGGAGGTGGTGAAGCGGATGCGGTCGATGCCGTCGATGGCCGCCACGTAACGGATGAGCAGCGCCAGGTCGGCGGTGGTGCCGTCGTGCATGGCGCCGCGATAGGCGTTGACGTTCTGCCCCAGCAGGTTCACCTCGCGCACCCCCTGATCCGCCAGCGCCACGATCTCGGCGACGACGTCGTCGAAGGGGCGGCTGATCTCGGTGCCGCGGGTGTAGGGCACCACGCAGTAGGTGCAGTACTTGGAGCACCCCTCCATGATGGAGACATAGGCGGTGGGGCCCTCGGCGCGGGGTTCGGGAAGGCGGTCGAACTTCTCGATCTCGGGAAAGCTCACGTCCACCACCGGCTCGCCGGTGGCGCGCACCCGCTCCACCATCTCCGGCAGCCGGTGGAGGGTCTGCGGGCCGAAGACCAGGTCCACCCAGGGGGCGCGGCGGCGGATCGCCTCCCCCTCCTGGCTGGCCACGCAGCCGCCCACGCCGATGACCAGTTCCGGGCGTTCGGCCTTCCACCCCTTCCAGCGGCCAAGCAGGGAGAAGACCTTCTCCTGGGCCTTCTCGCGGATGGAGCAGGTGTTGAGCAGCAGCACGTCGGCCGCCTCGGGGTCGTCGGTGGGTTTCAGCCCGTGGGAGTGGGCGAGCACGTCCGCCATCTTGGCGGAGTCGTACTCGTTCATCTGGCAACCGAAGGTGTGGATGTAGAGCTTTCCGGGCATTCGCGCACGATCACGGGAAACGGCCTGAAATTGTAAAACTTTCAGCCGTTTTGCGCCATGCCCTCCGTTTTCCCCGGCTCGGCCCGGAGGCGGGTGCCTGCTACAACCCGATCAGTTCCGCATGCACGCCATGTCGACGAACCTGTCGCAACAGCTCGGACGCCTCCACGTCACTGGGATCGTAGTCCACCAGCATCAGGTGACGCGCCCGCTCCGGCACGCAGGCGCAGTAAACGCCGTCGATCTGGCTGAGATCATACTCGATGTCGTGGATATCCTGGTCGTCAAGATTCTCGTCGATATGAATCAAGACGTCCCCGCAATAGCTGCCCATCGCATCCTCCTGCTTCTGGTTGTCGTTCACTCAGTAACAGTAATAGACCATGGTGAGGAGAAAGCAAGAGGGCTGACCGGGGAGACACAGGATGGGCAAAGGCCACAAGGCCATGCCCATCAACCAGCGGCGGGCACGCTGCGCTTTGCCCACCCTAGGATGACTGGTGCGAGTAGAAAGCAAGGAGGGATTGGTGATCGGGAGCAAGGGGCGTAGGATTGGCAAAAGCCACAAGGCCGTGCCCATCAACCGGCGGCGGGCATGCTGCGCTTTGCCCGCCCTATGAAAGCACTTTTGCATGTCTCATCGTCCTCGCAAACGCTTCGGCCAGAACTTCCTCCACGACCCGGGCACCATCGACCGCATCCTGGCGGCGGTGGCGCCGCGGCCGGGGGAACACCTGGTGGAGATCGGGCCGGGCCAGGGGGCCATCACCGCCAGCCTGCTCGCCTCCGGCTGCCGGCTCGACGCGGTGGAGCTGGACCGCGACCTGGTACGGCGGCTGCAGGAAGGGTTCGGCGCGCTGCCCAACTTCCGCCTGCACAGCGCCGACGCCCTGCGCTTCTCCTTCTGCACCCTGCAGGAGGGGGAGGAGCCGCTGCGCATCGTGGGCAACCTCCCCTACAACATCTCCACGCCGCTGCTGTTCCACCTGCTGGAGGAGTCCCACTGCATCCGCGACATGCACTTCATGCTGCAGCGCGAGGTGGTGGACCGCATGGCGGCGACCCCCGGCAGCAAGAGCTACGGGCGGCTGAGCGTGATGCTCCAGGTGCGCTGCAAGGTGGAGCGGCTCTTTGCCATCGGCCCGGGCGCCTTCCGTCCGCCGCCGAAGGTGGAGTCGGCCTTCGTGCGCCTGGTGCCCTACCGCGAGCCGCCCTGGCCGGTGGCCGATTTCGAACTTTTCTCGCGGCTGGTGAGCCAGGCCTTCTCCCAGCGGCGCAAGACCCTGAGAAACACCCTCAAGGGCCTGCTGCCGCCCGGCACCCTGGAATCCTGCGGCATCGATCCCGGTGGGCGGGCGGAGCAGCTCTCGCCGGCGCAGTTCGTCGCGCTGGCCAACAAGGCCGCCAATTGAGTTATCCTCGCAGCACCTTTATGTAACGCTGTCCTGACCCTCTTGAACGCCGAAATCCACACAGGTAGGAGCGGCGTCCTCGCCGCGAACCTGGAACAGAGGATGTGGCTCTTTGTTCGGCGCGGGGACGCGCCTCCTACAGAAAGGCCATGTGATGCAAGCGAATTTCCACACTGAACGAAGAACAACCGCCATATGAGTTCCGAGGAAAACCAGCCCCAGGTACCTGCCCGGGCAGACGAGGTGCTGCCCGCCGTCATCCACGTCCTGCCCATCGCCGCGCGGCCCTTCTTTCCCGGCCAGGGGGTGCCGCTGGTGATGGACGCCGAGGCCTGGTCCGCCACCATCCAGGCGGTGAGCGAGACCGAGCACCACCTCATCGGCCTGCTCCTCACCCGCGACGACAAGGCGGAGGAGACCTCCCCCGAGGCCATGTACCGCATCGGCACCGTGGGGCGCATCCACAAGGCCCACGAGGCGGACGGCAAGCTGCAGGTGCTGGTGGAGTGCCTGCAGCGCTTCCGCGTGGAGCGGTTCCTGCAGGAGGAGCCGCCCTACCTGGCGCGGGTGGAGTACCTGCGCGAGTACCGTGGGGAGATCACCGAGGAGATCAAGGCCTACGCCCTGGCCATCATCAACACCATCCGGGAGCTCTTGCCCCTCAACCCTCTGCTGCAGGAGGAGCTGCGTTTCTTTCTCGACCGCTTCGGGCCTGAGAACCCTTCCCTGCTGGCCGACTTCGCCACCGGCCTCACCTCCGCCTCCAAGGAGGAGCAGCAGGAGATCCTGGAGACGGTAGAGCTGCTGCCGCGCATGGAGAAGGTGCTGGCGCTGCTGAGCAAGGAGCTGGAGCTGGCCCGTGCCCAGCAGAAGATCCGCCAGACGGTGGAGGAGCGCATGGAGAAGCAGCAGCGCGAGTTCTTCCTGCGCGAGCAGCTCAAGGCGATCCAGCAGGAGCTGGGCATCGCCAAGGACGACCGCACCGCCGACATCGAGCGCTTCCGCGAGCGGGCGGAGAAACTGGAGCTGAGCGAGGAGGCGCGCCAGCGGCTGGAGGAGGAGCTGGAGAAGCTCTCCATGCTGGAGGCCGGCTCCTCGGAGTACAACGTCACCCGCAATTATCTCGACTGGATCACCCTGCTGCCCTGGGGCATCCGCTCCCAGGACAACCTGGATCTCGCCCACGCCCGCAAGGTGCTGGATCGTGACCACTACGGCCTGGAGGACGTGAAGGAACGCATCCTGGAATTCCTCGCCCTGGGCATCCAGCGCGGCGAGATCAAGGGCTCCATCATCCTGCTGGTGGGGCCGCCGGGGGTGGGCAAGACCTCCATCGGCCGCTCCATCGCCGACGCCGTGGGACGCCGCTTCTACCGCTTCTCGGTAGGCGGCATCCGCGACGAGGCGGAGATCAAGGGCCACAGGCGCACCTACATCGGCGCCCTGCCAGGCAAGTTCATCCAGGCGATGAAACAGGCCGGCACCCAGAACCCGGTGATCATGCTGGACGAGATCGACAAGATCGGCGCCAGCTACCACGGCGACCCCGCCTCGGCCCTGCTGGAGGTGCTCGACCCCGAGCAGAACAGCGACTTCCTCGACCACTACCTGGACCTGCGCTTCGACCTCTCGGAGACCCTCTTCATCTGCACCGCCAACCAGCTGGACACCATTCCCGCGCCCCTGCTCGACCGCATGGAGGTGATCCAGCTTCCCGGCTATATCCCCGAGGAGAAGGTGCAGATCGGCCGCCGCTACCTGCTGCCGCGCCAGATCGAGCGGGCCGGACTGAAGCGGCGCGACCTGAAGATCCGCGTGCCGGTGCTGCGCCGCATCGTCGAGGGGTACGCCCGCGACGCCGGGGTGCGGCGGCTGGACAAGCAGCTGGCGCGCATCGTGCGCAAGGCGGTGGTAAAGTTCCAGGAGGGGACCAGGCCGCCACTGGAGATCACCGCCGACGACCTCAAAACCTATCTGGGGCCGCCCCTGTTCCGGGACGAGCGGCGCATCACCGGCCCCGGCGTGGTCACCGGCCTGGCCTGGACCGCCATGGGGGGCGCGACCCTGAGCATCGAGGCGGTGCACACCCACAGCTTCAACCGCGGCTTCAAGCTCACCGGCCAGCTCGGCGACGTGATGAAGGAGTCGGCCGAGATCGCCTACGGCTACGTGGTGAGCCACGCCGCCGATTTCGGCATCGATCCGGCCTTCTTCGAAAAGGCCTTCATCCACCTCCACGTGCCGGCGGGGGCCACCCCCAAGGACGGCCCCTCGGCGGGCATCACCATGGCCTCGGCGCTGGTCTCACTGGCCCTCGACAAGGCGGTGCGCCGCATTGCCATGACCGGCGAGCTCACTCTCACCGGCCAGGTCTTCCCGGTGGGCGGCATCCGCGAGAAGGTGATCGCCGCGCGCCGCGCCGGCATTCGCGAGCTGATCCTGCCCGCCGACAACCAGGGCGACTGGGAGGAGATCCCGGAACACGTACGCAAAGGGATTCGGGCCCACTTCGCCGCCAGCTACGGGGAAGTGGCACCGCTGCTCTTCTCCCGCTGAGCGCTAGCAGCAACGGGATTTCTTCGAGGGAAGGGCCTCAACCGTAGACGGCCATGGCAGCGTCCAGCGCCACCCCTTTCTCGATGGGCCCACCCATGCGGCCCAGCACCGATTCCAGCGCCGCCAGACAGAACAGCACGTTCCTGCGGTTGCTGGCATGGCCCATGAGGCCGATGCGCCACACCTTGCCCGCCAAGGCACCCAGCCCGGCGCCGATCTCCAGGCTGAACTCCTCCAGCAGGGCCTTGCGCACCGCCGCCTCGTCCACCCCTTCCGGTACGGTGACGGCGTTGAGCTGGGGCAAGCGGTCGCCCTCCTTCACCACGAAACCAATACCCATGGCCTCCAGCCCCGCTTTCAGGGCCTGGTGGTTGCGTTCATGGCGCGCCCAGGCCTGCTCCAGCCCCTCCTCGTGCAGGATGAGCAGGGCTTCGTGCAGGGCATAGAGGGAGTTCACCGGGGCCGTGTGGTGGTAGGTGCGCTGGGCGCCGGAGCCCCAGTAGCCCAGCACCAGGTTGAGATCCAGGAACCAGCTCTGCACCGGGTGGCGGCGCCCCTTCACCACTTCCAGGGCCCGATCACTGAAGGTGATGGGCGACAGGCCGGGCACGCAGGAGAGACATTTCTGGGTACCGGAGTAGACCGCATCCGCGCCCCATTCATCCACCTTCACCGGCGTCCCCCCCAGGGAGGTGACGGTATCCACGATGGTGAGACAGTCGTGTTCCCGCGCCAGTCGGCAGAGGGTGGCTGCGTCGGACTGGGCGCCAGTAGAAGTCTCCGCATGGACGAACGCCAGGATCTTGGCATCGGGGTGGGCCTCCAGCGCGGCCTCCACCTTCTCCGGATCCACCACGCTGCCCCATTCGTCCTCCACCACCACGGCTTCACCGCCGCAACGGACCACGTTCTCCTTCATGCGGCCGCCGAAGACGCCGTTAATACAGACGATCACCTTGTCCCCGGGCTCCACCAGGTTGGCGAAACAGGTCTCCATGCCGGCGGAACCCGGGGCCGAAACCGGCATGGTGAGGGCGTTCCCCGTCATGAAGGCGTACTGCAGCAGCGCCTTCACCTGGTCCATCATCTCCACGAAGCGGGGGTCCAGATGGCCGATGGTGGGACGTGAGAGCGCCTCCAACACCCGGGGCGGGACATCCGAAGGGCCCGGTCCCATGAGGGTGCGGACCGGGGGCAGAAAAGGCTTGGCGTCGATGGACATGGAATTCGATGCAATCTCGGGTTGGCAGTGGAAACGACAATATATCAGCCTGCCGGGCTCCATATCCATGCATGGCAAGTTGGTTTCCCGAAAGAAGAAAGCCCCGCGGATGCGGGGCTTTCCGAGAGCGGTCGACCGGGAAGAGCGGTCAGTGCAGGCCTTGCACGTACTGCGCAACCGCCTCGATGTCGTGGTCGTTCATGAGCGCGGTGACGCCCCGCATCATGCTGTTGGGATCGTTGCTGCGCACACCTTCCCGGAAATCCTTCAGCTGCTTGGCCACGTAAGCCGCGTTCTGGCCGGAAACGCTGGGGAAACCTGCGGCGGAATTGCCACTCCCGGTGGGGCCATGACAGCCGATACAAGCGGGCACGCCCTTGGCCAGGCCGGCCCGGTAGATCTGCTCTCCCAGCTCCACCTTGTCGGCAGCCGCCTCCCCGATCTTGGGCTTCTGGGATGAGAAATAGGCTGCCAGATTTTCCATGTCCTGATCATTCAGAGGCGCCGCCATGGGCGCCATGGTATCGTCCTTACGGGCGCCCGCCTTGAAGTCTTGCAGCTGCTTGACGATGTACTTGGGGTGCTGCCCCGCCAGCTTGGGGAACAAGGCATTGGCGCTACCGTTTCCGTCGGCACCATGACAGGCAGCGCAAACTGCCGACTTGGCCTTGCCGGCCTCCACGTCACCCCCAGCCTGCGCCACCCCACCGGTAGCCGCCAACGCCAGGAACGAAGCAATCCATAACGCCTTTTTCATCGCATACTCCAAGTACATTATCAAATACTGAATTTGTCAGACAAAAGCCGGGGGTGCCTGAAAGCACCCCCGGCACGGCTTCACTTGAGGCTGGAGAAATAGGCCGCCAGGTTTTCGATGTCTTGATCGGAAAGCTGGGCAGCCTGCGGACTCATCAGGGGGTCCTTACGGGTACCGGCCTTGAAAGCCTTGAGCTGCTTGATGATGTACTGTGCTTTCTGGCCACGAAGGTTGGGCCACTGGGGCTGGGGGCTGATGCCATTGGCACCGTGGCACGCAGCGCATACAGCAGCTTTCGCCTTACCCGCGGCGATATCACCCGCCGCCAGGGCGGAGCCGAAAGAAAAAGTGCCGGCAACGAGTGCCACACCCAATATCAGCTTCTTCATTGTTCCTTAACTCCATTGTCTGTTGCCGTGGAAGCCGCAGGAAGAGCGGCAAGCGGAAGTTGCATATATAACAGAAAATTCTAATACAGGTCAAATCTCCGGACCGTCCTCAGGCCGCTCGGGAAGCCACCCATTTGAGCAGCTGTCCTTTGGTGAGGGGGCGGCTGATGTAATACCCCTGAAGCATATCGCACTCCATCTCCCGCAACATGGTGGCCTGCTCGACGCTCTCCACACCCTCTGCCACCACGTTCAGGCCGAGGTCATGAGCCAGGTTGATGGTGGCCCGCACGATGGCGCGGTCACTCTCCCACTTGATCATGTTGATGACGAAGCTCTTGTCCACCTTGAGCTCGTCCACCGGCAGGCGTGACAGGTACGCCAGCGAAGAGTGGCCCACGCCGAAGTCGTCCACGCTCAGCCCCACGCCGATGGCGGCCAGCTGCAGCAGCACCTGCAGCGCCCGCTCCGAGTCCTGCATGATGGCGCTTTCGGTGAGCTCGAAACGCACCCGCTCCGGCTTCAGGCCATACTGGGCCACCATTCGCTCCACCCAGAGAGGGAATCCGCTTTCGCCCAGCACCCGGGCGGAAAGATTGATGGCGATCACCGCGTCCACCCCCATCTCCATGAGCTCGCGTTGGGTGGAGAAACAGGCCTCGATGATCCAGTGGGTGAGGTCCATGATGTGGCGGGTCTGCTCCACCAGGGGAATGTACATGTCCGCCGGCAGCAGCCCGTACTCCGGATGATGCCAGCGCAGCAACGCCTCGAAAGCGTGGGAATCGGGCGCGATGAGCGACAGCTTGGGCTGGTAGACCATGCTCAAGTGGCCCTCGATCATGGCATCCTTGATGCCGGTGACCAGGGCCAGCCGGTCCACACCGATGGTGGCACCCTCCTCCGAGAATATGATGGTGTGGCCGCCAGCCTGGCGCGCCTTGGACACGGCATGATCGGCATGTTCGATGAGCACCGTCAGTTCGTTGCCCTGTTCCGGGAAGATGGCGGCACCAATGGCGGCACTCACGGTGACCGGCGACTCGGCCACGTCGATGGGACGGCCCACCGCATCCTGCACCTTGCGCGCGATGATCTCTGCCTGGCTGCGTTCATTGATGTCCGCCACCACGGCAAAGACGTCGCCATCGAAACGAGCCACGGTATCGGTTTCCCGCAATGCCTCCACCATGTGCCGCGCCACCTCGCGCAGCACCTGATCCCCAACCTCATAGCCAAGGTTCTTGTTGATGCGCTTGAAATCGTTGAGGCTCACCAGCATGAACATGAAGCGGCTGCCACTGCGCCTGGCGTCCACGATCTTCTGCTGCAACCGCTCCTCCAGCAACATGCGGTTGGGCAGTTCGGTGAGTGCGTCGTGAAAGCTCTGGTACTGAAGCTGGCTCAAGAGCAGGTCCCGTTCCTCACGAACAGCAGCCAACTCCCACTCCTGGCGGTGAGCCAGATAAAGCAGGATACCGGGGCCGATGAGCGCCAGCAGCATCAAGGTTCCATGCCACAACAGCAGGGGCCAGAGAGCGGCAGGGTCCTCTCGGTAGGCGTGCCAGGCGTGGGAGACCAGCATCAGGGTGAAAAGGGCATAGGAGACCAGAACCAGCGGCAGGGCCCATCCCAGCATCCGCTTGCGCGTGGAAGCGTCCTGGGCAGGCTCCACGGGGGCCGGGTTGTCCCTGTCGGTGGCGATCATGGATAGGGCACGTCGAGCACGGTCGGGCGTAACTGCGCGATGGATCCGTTGATTCGTCTGCAAGTATATCGGGAACTTCCCCAATAATGCACGTTAAGGAGCTCTGATTTAATCCTGGACGAAGCTGGTTGTTCTCCACAGGTTCGAGTACAAGGCGAAGTTCGCAGGCAATAGCAAGCTATTGGCAAGAACTTCAACGCAGTAATCCGGCCGGAGGAGGACAAGATGCGAGTTCATGGATTAAGTCAGAGGTTCTTTAAGGAAGCTCTGATAAAAGCCATCCCTGGCTTTATCAGAGCACGCCGCGCCGCAAACGCGGTTTGCGGCTTGCTCCAAAATCAATCGCTTACAGCGATCGATTTTGCCGGCACTTCCCTGTACCGGCGGAAGGTCTGAATTTTTCAGACCTTCCTTAATGCGGCTGAAGATAAGACTCATGTGTCGGGCGGTTGATCATCACTCTGGGAATGTTAAAGTTCCTGGTATCGGCGGCTGGAGCAATCGCCAGCCTCGCAAAGGGAGGAACACCATGGCTTCTTACCGGGCCCTGCCGGTGACATTGATCGAGACCGATGTCACCTATCAAAAGCCGCGCCAGAAGTTTCGCGAGCGGGTGACCCTCGACGACCCGGCCTTGGAGGTGATGACCGATTTCACCCAGGTGACGGCCATCAGCATCAACCCCTGCGCCACCCTGGAACAGGCGCGTGAACGCATGGTCTCCAGTGGCGTGCACATGCTGTTCGTCACCAACCAGTACCACGAGGTGATGGGGCTGCTCACCTCCAACGATCTGCGTGGACCAAAGCCGATGCAGGTAGTGGCCGAGAACGGTGGCCGGATGGAAGAGGTGATGGTGCGGGAGATCATGACACCGCGATTCAAGCTGGAAGCCATCGACCTGGAAGAGATCCGTCATGCCCGCGTGGGCGACCTGGTGGAGAGCTTGAAACGCATGGGACGCCAACACGCGTTGGTGGTGGAGAACTTGCCGGACGCCGGCAAGCAGATCATTCGTGGAGTCATTTCCGCCACCCAGATCGGCAAGCAGCTGGGCCGGGAGATCCAGAGCTCCCACATGGCGGGCAACATCGCGGAACTTGCCAGCCATGCCTGAGGTCCGATTCGGAAAACTGGCCCATGGCCAGCACTTCGTCTGGCGCAACCGGGAATGGACCAAGATCGGCCCCCTGCTGGCGCAACGCAAGGGCCGGGGCGACACCGTGATGCTGCGCCGCTCCACCCTGGTGGAGGTGAGGGAGAGTCAGATGCGCATACCGGGCCTGGAGCCCAGGATGGTCTCTCCGGAAGAACTTGGGCACCTGTTTCGCGAGATTGCCCTGCTCGCCGAAAAGCTGCCGCTCCGGGATCCGGAGCGGGAAGTCTTCGTGGCCGAGGTGCGGGAGCATTTCCTGGCCGTCATGCACACACCACAAACCAAGGAATCCGCCTGAAATGAACAAAGTCATTCCCCTGGGTTTTGTTGCCCTCCTGCTTCCCTTCGCCGCATCTGCCCAACCCCCTGCAGGCGGCCCACCCCCTTCTCTGTCGGACTCCTTCATGAACAGCCTGGACACCAACCACGACGGCAAGGTGGACAAGGCCGAGTTCCTGAAGCCCTATGAAAAGCAGTTCGAGTCCATGGATGCCAACCACGACGGCGCCATCGACCGTGCCGAGATCGAGGAGCTGGAGAAGCAGGTAAAAGCGCGCATGGAGCAGATGCGCCGCCAGCGGGGCCAGCGCTGATGCTGCAGGGGCGCACGCCCTTTGGCATCGGCTTTCTGATCTGCGCCATGGCCATGGCCGTGGCGCTCTTCTATTTCCAGCGCCACCTGGAGCTGGAGCCCTGTCCACTGTGCATATTCCAGCGCATCACGGTGATGGCTGCGGGCCTGCTCTTCTTCGCCGGTCTGCTGCACAACCCCCATGGCATGATGCGCCGCACCTATGGCGCCCTGCTCACCGCCACCAGTCTGGTGGGCATCGGCATATCGGGGCGCCACATTTGGCTGCAGTACTTCGCCGACCCCGACAGCCTGGGCTGCGGCCCGGGGCTGGAATTCATGCTGGAGAACGACCCGCTGTCCAAAGTGATCGCGGACGTGCTCAAGGGGACCGGCGATTGCGGCGAGATTCTCTGGACCCTGTTCGGCATCAGCATACCGGGCTGGACGCTGCTACTGTTCCTGGTGCTGCTGGGGCTGAGCCTGGGGATTCTGCTGGGACGGGAAGAAGACCGCACCCTGTAGGAGGCGCGCCCCCCGCACCGAACAACGAAAGCGCTCACGCCATACCGGGTTCGCGGCGAGGACGCCGCTCCTACACTTCCTTGTAGATCTCGGCCCCCTGCTCGCGGAACTCGCGCGCCTTCTCTTCCATCCCTGCCTGCACCTCGGCGTAATCCCGCACCTCCTGGGTGATCTTCATGGAGCAGAAGTGGGGCCCGCACATGGAGCAGAAGTGGGCCACCTTGTGGGCCTCCTTGGGGAGGGTCTGGTCGTGGTACTCGCGCGCCTTCTCCGGGTCGAGGGAGAGGTTGAACTGGTCCTCCCAGCGGAACTCGAAGCGCGCCTTGGAGAGGGCGTTGTCGCGCAGTTGCGCCCCCGGCAGCCCCTTGGCCAGGTCGGCGGCGTGGGCCGCCAGCTTGTAGGTGATGATCCCCTCGCGCACGTCCTCGCGGTCGGGCAGCCCCAGGTGCTCTTTGGGGGTGACGTAGCAGAGCATGGCGGTGCCGTACCAGCCGATCTGGGCGGCGCCGATGCCGGAGGTGATGTGGTCGTAGGCCGGCGCGATGTCGGTGACCAGGGGCCCCAGGGTATAGAAGGGCGCCTCGAAGCAGTCGCGCAGCTCCTTGTCCACGTTCTCCTTGATCATCTGCATGGGGATGTGGCCCGGGCCCTCGATCATCACCTGGACGTCGTGCTTCCAGGCGACCTTGGTCAGCTCGCCCAGGGTCTCCAGCTCGGCAAACTGGGCGCGGTCGTTGGCGTCGGCGATGGAGCCGGGACGCAGGCCGTCGCCCAGGGAGAAGGCCACGTCGTAGGCCTTCATGATCTCGCAGATCTCCTCGAAGTGGGTGTAGAGGAAGTTCTCCTGGTGGTGGGCCAGGCACCACTTGGCCATGATGGAGCCGCCGCGGGAGACGATGCCGGTGACCCGCTCGGCAGTGAGCGGCACATAGGCAAGCCGCACCCCGGCGTGGATGGTGAAGTAGTCCACCCCCTGCTCGGCCTGCTCGATGAGGGTGTCGCGGAACAGCGCCCAGGTGAGCTCCTCGGCCTTGCCGTCCACCTTCTCCAACGCCTGGTAGATGGGCACGGTGCCGATGGGCACCGGCGAGTTGCGCAGGATCCACTCGCGGGTCTCGTGGATGTTCCTGCCGGTGGAGAGGTCCATGAGGGTGTCGCCGCCCCAGCGGCAGGACCAGACCATCTTCTCCACCTCCTCGGCGATGGAAGAGGTGACCGCCGAGTTGCCGATGTTGGTGTTGATCTTCACCCGGAAGTTGCGGCCGATGATCATCGGCTCGGATTCTGGGTGGTTGATGTTGGCCGGGATGATGGCGCGGCCGGCGGCCACTTCCTGACGCACGAGCTCGGGGGTGATCTCGTCGGGCAGGTTGGCGCCGAAGGCTTGGCCGGGGTGCTGCCTGAGCAGCTTCTGGTAGCGGGGGTCGCGGCGCAGCTCGTCCAGCTTCATGTTCTCGCGGATGGCCACGAACTCCATCTCCGGGGTGATGATCCCTTTCCGGGCGTAGTGCATCTGGGTGACGTTGGCGCCCGCCTTGGCGCGACGCGGGGTGCGCAGGTGCTCGAACCGCAGGTGGGCCAGAGCCGGATCCTGCTGACGCGCCCGGCCGTAGTCGGAACTGGGACCGCTCAGCCGCTCGGTGTCGCCGCGCGCCTCGATCCAGGGCTCGCGCAGGGGCGGCAGCCCCTTGAGCAGGTCGATCTCCACCCGCGGGTCGGTGTAGGGTCCGGAGGTGTCGTAGACATAGATGGGAGGGTTCTCCTCGTCGCCCTGGAGGCCGTGGGTGGGCGACTGCTCGATCCTGCGCATGGGCACGCGCACGCCGGGCGTCCGCCCCTCCACGTAGATCTTGCGCGAGCCGGGAAAGGGGCGGGTGACCTCCTCCGACAGGCGGGCGGCCTGGCGGACGAACTCTTCGGGAATGGCGCTCATGGTGTTCGCTCTCCGGGAGTGGAGCAACAAGGATATCCGGCCACGTTAGCCAATGGCCCGCCCCAATGCAAGGGACGAACTTCGCCTTGTAGCCGAACCCGAGGAATACATTTTGCCTCGTGCCGAAACAGTCTTATGGGAAATGACCACGGAGACATGGAGAATTCGATGTAGGAGGCGCGTCCCCGCGCCGAACGGCCTGGGTGTCTCACCTCCTTCCTGATGGTTCGCGGCGGGAACGCCACTCCTACCCGATGTTTTCCATGATCCGGGGTGTGAATGTTAGAGGCTCCCTGGTAAACCTTTTCCGCTTGTCTGCCGCGGGTTTTGGCCTTAATCTTTGGCGGCCTGCCCTGCCGGAGAATGAACCATGACCGTGATCGACGTGGAAAAAGCCCGCTACAACATGGCCGAACAGCAGATCCGGCCGTGGGAGGTGTTCGACGAGCGCGTGCTGGAGGTGATGCAGCAGGTGCCGCGGGAGCGCTTCGTGCCCCACGAGTACCGGGAGCTGGCCTTTGCCGACCTGCGCATACCCCTGGGCCACGGCGAGGTGATGATGGAGCCCAAGGTGGAGGCACGCATGCTGCAGGCGCTGGAGCTCAAGCCCAACGACCACATCCTGGAGGTGGGCACCGGCAGCGGTTTCGTCACCGCCTGCCTGGCCACACTGGGCAACTCGGTAGTGAGCTACGACATCCACGAGGAGTTCATCGAGAGCGCCGGCGACAAGCTGACACGGCAGGGGATCAACAACGTCCATCTCCACCTCGGCAACCCCCTCACCCTGGAGGAGCTCCCCCGGGAAGGCTTCGACGTGGTGGCGGTCACCGGCTCCATGCCCCTTTACGACCCGGCACTGGAAGCGGTGCTGGCCGACGGCGGGAGGCTGTTCCAGGTGGTGGGCCAGTCACCGGTGATGCACGCCATGCGCATCACCCGGCGCGGTGACGAGTTCATCCAGGAGTACCTCTTCGAAACCGACCTGCCGCCCCTGCGGCATATTCCCGAGCCGCGCCAGTTCCGTTTCTGAGACGCGCTCCTTCAACCGCAGCCACTGCAACCCCCTGTAGGCCGGACTTCAGTCCGACAACCAGAGGCTTTCGGAGGGGCCGATGGGGTGACCCTCGTAGCGGGAACGCCGTGAATACTTTTGCGCTACGCTTCCTGCTCTGCGCAAAAGCCCAGCCCCGCCATCCATGGCGGGGCGTTCGGTGTTGGTTATTCTGTCGGGCTTCAGCCCGACCTACGACCTGCTCCCTCCGTGGGTTGGCCGCGCCAGCCGCTTTTCGAGCAGCGCCTGCCGCTGCGCCTCCGGCAGCAGCTCCAGCGCCTCGATGCTGTAGGCCACGGCACAGGGGATGCGCGCCACCTCGCCCAGGTACTCGCTCACCTTGGTGCTGTGCAGACAGAGCACCTTGGCCAGCTGGGCGGCGTCGAGCCCCCAGCGGCGCCTCACCGAATCGAGCTCTTCTGCGGTCATCTTCTCCTCCTCTTCCCGTTCTTCCCGCCAGGCATCCTGACAAAAGCGGGGCCTTTTGAGAAGATGGCGCCATGCTCGGCGTTCCGCTCTTTTTCCGCTTCCTCGTCGCCATCCTGGTGGTGCAGGCGGCCACCGCGGCGCTCACCCTGGTGGCCTTTCGCCACGACACCCTCGACCTGCAGCTGGCAGTGGCCGCCCTGGCGCTGCTCACCGCCGTGCTCTCCGCCTTCTGGTTTTCCGGCCTTGCCGGCCGCTACCGCCAGCAGGTGAAGTCGAAGATGGAGGCACGGCTCTCCCGGGAGCGGCAGAAGCTGAAAACGGAGAAGGAGCAGCGCAAGGAGCTGGCGCGGGAGCACCGCCGGGTACGCTGGCGCTCCAACTCCAGGGCCGTCCTGCTCTTCGGCGGCCTGGTGGCCACGGGGGGCTTCCTCATGCTCACCCAGTTCATGACCCTGGGGCTGCTGCTGGTCAGCGGCGCAGGCGGCGCCGTGGCGGGCTACCTGGCGCGGGGCCGGGTGGGACCTGGAGCAGGCGAATTGCCGGTGGACAAAAGGCCACCGCTGATCAGCAGCAAACAGGAAAATGGCTGACCCATCGTCGGGCTGAAGCCCGATCTACCCAACCTGCCGGTCGGCAGGGAGTTCCTTCTCCACCATCTCCACCAGCCGGTCGATGGCCCCCCGGTTCTCCTCCACGGCACGGCGCCCGTTCTCGCCGATACGGGAACGCTCGCTGGCATCCCCCAGCCACCGCGAGACCACCTCCGAAAGCGCCTCGGCATCGCGCACCTGCACCGCCGCCTCCCGCTCCAGCAGCAGGGCGGAGATGGCGGGAAAGTTGAAGACATGGGGACCGAAGACCACGGGCACGCCCTGGGCCGAGGCCTCCAGCATGTTGTGGCCGCCCCGCTCCACCAGGCTGCCGCCGATGAAGGCCACCTCGGCCGCGCCGATGAAGAGCGGCAGTTCGCCCATGGTGTCCCCCAGGAAGACCCGGGTTTCTGCATCGCAGGTGCGCTCCTCGGAGCGCCGCACCAGCGACAGCCCCTCGCGCCGCACCAGGGCCGCCACCCGGTCGAACCGCTCGGGGTGGCGTGGCACCAGCACCAGCAGCGCATTGGGAACCTTCTCCAGCACCCGCCGGTGGGCGGCCAGGAGCTGCTCCTCCTCTCCCTCGTGGGTGCTGGCCGCCACCCACACCGGGCGGTCTTCACCGAAAAACCGCTTCATCACCTGGCTGCGTTCCTGCACGCTGGCCGGCAGCCGCTGGTCGAACTTGATGCTGCCGGTCACCGCCACCCGCGAGGCGCGAACACCCAAAGCGATGAACCGATCGGCATCCGCCTGAGACTGCGCCGCCACCCGGCCGATGCGGCGGAAGGTGCGGCGGGTGAAGCGCCCCAGGCGGGCGTAACCCCTGGCCGAGCGGGCCGAAAGCCGGCCGTTGGCCAGCAGGGTGGTGACCCCCTCCTCGGCGCAGAGTTTCAGCAGGTTGGGCCAGATCTCGGTCTCCACCATCACCAGCAGCCGGGGCCGGACCCGTTGGAGGAAAGGGCACAGGCACCAGCGTAGGTCGTAGGGAAAATAGACATGGAACACCTGCTCACCGAACAGGGTGCCCACCCGCTCCGAGCCGGTGGGAGTGGTGGTGGTGAGGGTGATGGCCAGCTCGGGATGGGTTTCCCGCAGGTGGCGCACCAGGGGCTCGATGGCCTGCACCTCGCCCACGGAGACGGCGTGGATCCAGACCCCGCCCGGCGCCGGTCCGCCCTGGAAACGGCCGAAACGCTCGCTCAGCCGCTGGCGGTAGGCCGGCGCCCTGAGACTGCGCCACAGCAGGCGCGCCACCACCAGGGGCAGGAGCAGGTGAAGCAGGAGCGAGTAGAGTCTCACAGCACGCTTTCCACGATCTCCACGTTCTGGCGCAGGTGGTCGGGGTTGATGGTGCCGACGATCATGCTGGAGACCCCCGGCAGCGAGAAAACATGACGCATGGCGGCGCGCACCCCCTCGGCTCCGGGCACATGACCGCTCTGCAGCCCCTTCTTCACCAGCACCCCCTTGTCGGCGCGGGCCGCCGCCTCGAACACCGGCCGCTCCTCGTCGTACTCCAGGTTGGCGGTGGCCATCACCACGTCCAGCCGGCGCAGCGCCTCCAGTCCCCCTTCCACCGTCTTGGATGAGATGCCGTGGCTGCGGATCAGCCCCTTCTCCTTGAGCAGCTCCAGGGCGTCCACCACCCCCTCCTCACGCAGGATGCGCAGGTCGTCACCGTTGGAGTGGATGAGCACGCAGTCGAGGTAGTCGGTGCGCAGCTGCTTCAGGCTCTGCTCCACCGAGGCGAGGGTGTGGGCGTGGCCGAAATCGAAGCGCGAGCGGCCGTTTTCGAAGATCTCCCCCACTTTGGAGACGATCACCCACTGGTCGCGTGGGCCTGGCAGCAGCTTTCCCAGCCGCTCCTGGCTGGTGCCGTAGGCGGGGGCGGTGTCGATGAGGTTGATGCCCAGCTCCCGCGCCAGCCACAGCAGGCGCTCCACCGCCTGGTCGTCGGGAATCTCGAAGCCGGCGGGATATTTGACCTGCTGGTTGCGGCCGATCTTCACCGTGCCCAGGCCCAGCGGGCTCACCTCGATGCCGGTGTCGCCAAGGGGTCTCAGCTCCATGTGGTCTCCTCCCAGGGTAGTTGCGCCAGGGGCGGCGTTGGCAGGGGCAGGGTTTCGCCGCCGCCCGAGGGGGCGAGATCGCGCAGCGCCTCGAGCACCGCGTCGGCCAGCCGCGGGACGAAGGCGAGCTTGGTGGGCCAGGCCACCAGCAGGTCGCCCTGCCGGCCAAGAAAGATGTCGTCTGGCCGTTTCCCGCCCGGCGTGACCACCTCGGCGCGATCGATCCGCAGGGTGGAGAAGCGCAGCCCATCGAGATCGAGCCAGGGCAGCAGCGATGCCAGCTCTCTGCGCGCCGCCTCGATCTGCGCCTCGCGGCTGCGCCCCACGCCCTTCTCTGACAGCTCGCCGCCCAGGTACCAGACGTTTCCCGAGACCCCTCCCGCCACCGCTCCTGATCGCTGCGAGCAGGGATAGCTGGTGATGGTCAGCCTCGGGTTGGCGCTGGCGCCCAGGGCGTGGGCGTAGACCGGGGGCAGGGAGCCGCGCACCATCACCATCTGCAGGGGCCTGCGCTGCATGGCCGGCTGCGACAGTCCCCGTGCTTCCAGCAGGGCGGCGTTGCCGGCGCCGGCGGCGAAAAGCAGCCGCCTGGGCCGAAGTGTCAGCCCGCCCACCTTGACCAGCTCCGCTTCGAAGTCGAGCGCCGCCGGATCGTAGTGGCCGCACCAGGGCGCCGCCTGCCGCGCCAGCTCCCCCATGAGGGAGGCGGTATCCAGCACCGGCTCCTCCAGCCGGTAGAGGGCGCCGCGGAAGGCGGGCTGGTCGAAAGGGGGCGGGAAGGCCTCCCGCGCCAGAGGCGTGACCCGGCTGCGCATGGCGCGACTGCCGAAGAAGCCGGCGAGGCTGGAGGCCAGATTGCCGCTGCTCCATAGGTACTGGTGGGGCGAGAGCACGCGCACCCCAGAGAGATCCAGCTCGCCCCCGCCCTCCAGGCAGGCGCGCCAGCGCCCCGGCATCTCGCCGATGGCGCGCGCCGCCGCCGAAAGGCGTCCACCGAGGGCGTACTTGGTGCCGCCGTGGATGATCCCCTGGCAGGCGATGGACTGCACCCCGCCCAGGGCGCGCGACTCCAGCAGCAGCGCCGAGTAGCCGGCCGCGCGGGCGCGCAGCAGGCTCCAGAGGCCGGCGATGCCGCCGCCGAAGATGAGCAGGTCGGGTTGCAAGAGCGAAGTCAATTTCGTTCCGTCTGGAGATGTGCCAAAGGCCAGGACCGTAGGTCGGGCTTCAGCCCGACACATACCACGCCTGTTGTCGGGCTGAAGCCCGATCTACGGGCAAGGTTTTCCATGTTTGCGGCAAGCCCAAGGTTCACGAAAGTTGGCAGGATGGGGCATCCAGCAACACGATGAGTTCTTCACCGAAAATCCGCCCTTCATCTGACGCCGTGCCCTCTGTGTCCCCTGTGGTAAAAAAATTCAAGGTGGCCTGTGTCAGCGGGGCCCCCACGCCCTTGGGATTCAACGCTTGATCCGATCCACGATGGCAGTGGTGGAGATGCCGTCGAGATAGCTGAGCACCTGCACCTCGCCGCCGGCCTCGCGCACGCAGCGGGCGCCGGGGATCTTGTCCGGGTCGTTGTCACCCCCCTTCACCAGCAGGTCGGGCTTGAGGCGGCAGATGAGCCGTTCGGGGGTCTCCTCCTCGAAGGGCACCACCCAGTCCACGAAGCCCAGCGCCGCCAGCACCCGCATGCGGTTCTCCAGCGGGTTCACCGGCCGCCCCTCGCCCTTGAGCCGGCGCACCGTGGCGTCGGCGTTGACGGCGACGATGAGACGGTCGCCCAGCCGGCTCGCTTCCTCCAGGTAGGTGACATGGCCGGCATGGAGCAGATCGAAACAGCCGTTGGTGAAGACCACCCGCTCGCCCCGGTTGCGCGCGGCGGCCACCAGCCCCACCAGCGTCTCTTCGTCCACCACGCCGTGCTTGGCCATGCGCTGCTCCGCCAGGCGCTGCTCGATCTCCTCGCGGGTCACCCCGGCGGTGCCCAGCTTGCCCACCACGATGCCGGCCGCCAGGTTGGCCAGGGCGGTGGCCGCCTCCACCCGCTCGCCCGCCGCCAGGGCGGTCGCCAGGGTGGCGATGACTGTGTCGCCGGCGCCGGTGACATCGAACACCTCGCGCGCCCGGGTGGGCAGGTGGTGCACCTCGCCATCCCGGCTCACCAGGGTCATGCCCTGCTCGCCACGGGTCACCAGCAGGTATTCCAGCTCCAGCAGGCGGCAGAGTTCCAGCGCCCGCGCCTCCAGCTCGGTCTCGTCGGCGCAGGGGCCGGCCACCGCCTCGAACTCGTACAGGTTGGGGGTGAGCAGGGTGGCGCCGGCGTAACGGCTGAAATCCCGCCCCTTGGGGTCCACCAGTACCGGCACGCCGGCCCGGCGGGCGCGCCGGATCCATTCGCCAGGGGCGCCCAGGGTGCCCTTGCCGTAGTCGGAGAGCACCACCACGGCGTGGTCGGGAAGCACTGCCTCGAAGCGCGCCAGCAGGTCGGCGGGGTCGTGGCCGGGAAAGCCGTCCTCGAAGTCGAGGCGGATGAGCTGCTGCTGGCGGCTGATGATACGCAGCTTGGTGATGGTGGGAAAGCGGTCGTCGCGCAGCAGGCGACAGCTCACCCCAGTATCAGTCAGCTGCTTTTCCAGGTTGTCGGCCGCCTCGTCCTCCCCCACCAGGCCCAGCAGGGTCACGCCGCCGCCCAGGCGGGCGATGTTGTGGGCCACGTTGCCGGCGCCGCCGGGGCGCCCCTCCTCGTTGCGCACGTGCACCACCGGCACCGGCGCCTCGGGGGAGATCCGCTCGGTGGCGCCGTGCCAGTAGCGGTCCAGCATCAGGTCGCCGGCCACCAGGACCCTGGCGAGGGAGAAGTCGGGCAGGGCTCTCACGGATCAGAAATGAACGGCGATCTCGGCCTGACCTCCATACTCACTGCCGGTACTGCCCAATCCAAGGGTTACGCCGCCCTTCAGGTCCACCTGATCGCCCACCGGCCAGAGCAGTTCCGGCAGCAGGGTGAACTGGTTGAAATCACTGAGATCTCCCAGATAAGTGAGCTCCACCACTGGGTGCACCGGTCCCCAGGGAGAGAAGATCACCGCGCCCCGCAGGTCAGCTACCAGAAAAGAGTCCTTGTTGCCACCGGGATAGATGTCGTCGGAATCCCAGTAGTAACGCACCCCCAGGTTGGCCAGCAGATGGCCGAAACTCTGCTTGCGATCGTACTTGATGCCCCCGTGAAACACGTGACCCGTGTGATTGAACGGGTCATAGCTGTTGCCCGGTTCCGGTTTGGTGGTGTTCAAGCGTCCTGCCTTGGTTCCACCCCCCAGGAAATAGGAAAAGTTGTAACCCTTGTCTGCGGCAAACGACAATTGGTGCTCGAAGATCAAAGTGGCGAAATCATACACTCCTCCGTTGCCTTTGATATCGATACTGGTATCGGGGGGAAATCCCTGATCATCCTTGATCACCGCATCGCCTTCCGTGCGGAAGGGGTAGGTGAGGCGCAGCTTAAAACGATCCCAGAAAGGCACTGACAGCTCCGCCGTGGTGGTCCAGCCGTTGAACTGATCGGCCTCCTCCAGTTCCACGTCATTGAAGGCCTCGTACCACAGGCGCGCCTCGATCTCCGAGCCCACTGCGGCGTAACTGGTGCGCATGGGTTCAGGGCCCCCGCCGGCGGTGGCCGCTCCTGCGGTCACGAGGCCGGCGAGCAGTATCGTGGGTATACATTTCTTCATTGGTCCAGGTTCTCCCTGTCGGCTGGCTGGTGCCGGCCATGATACCCGCCCGGCAATCTGCCAGAAAGCGCTCTCATTCCTCTTTTCGCAACACGTAGGTACGCCAGATGGACCAGCCCGGCAACATGTCCACCTTGCCGGCCACGGTGAACCCCGCCATCTGGAACTCCGCCTCCACCGTTTCGGAGGAGAGAACGAAACGGTCCTGATAGCCCCGCTGGTACGGCTTTTTGCCAAGCGCCCGCTGACGCTCCAGGCGGCGCCGGCGCCACCCCTGCCAATAGGAGTCGATCCACAACGAAAGGCAGACGCTCTGCCGGGTGACGCGGTGAAACTCCCGCAATATGCGCAGGCGGTCCTCTCTGTTGCCGATGTGATGGAAGAGCCGCATGCAGAAGACGTTGTCCACGGATTCGTCCGCCAGGGCGATGCGAAAGGCGGAGTTCTGCAACAGGCCGAACCGCGACAACAGCTCCGCCGGCTGGAACTGCCGCGCCACCTCCAGCATGCCCGCGCTGTAGTCGGCTGCCAAAAGCCACCGCCCCTCCTGCTCAGCCAACAGAGGCCAGAAGCGGCCGGCTCCACACGGCAGGTCAAGAATGGAGCGCGGCGAACCCGCCAGCTCCAGGGCCTTGCGCGCCATGCGCTTCTCCTGCCAGTCGGAGAGGCGTCGGCCCAGCGACTCCTGGTGTTTGTGGAAATAGCGGCGCGCCTGCTCCGGCGTGTAGAGGGAGGAAAAGTGCAACTCGTGCCCGCCGGTTTTCTTTTCGGTCTGGTTTTCCTTTTCTGTCATGGGTTGTTTCTGCGCCGGAAAATTGGGCAGGTCAGCAGAAAAACGATGTGAACTCTACCCGGTTTCCGGTCACCCGACCTGTCGTCGATAGAGCCGCGCATATTCCCTATTGGTCTCCATGAGCTGCGCATGGGTTCCCGACTCCACCACCCGGCCCTCCCGGATCACCAAGATGAGGTCGGCATGCTCGATGGTAGAGAGGCGGTGGGCGATGACCAGCGTGGTGCGGTTCTGCGTGAGGTTTTGCAACGCCTCCTGCACCAGCCGTTCGGAAGCGGTGTCCAACGCCGAGGTGGCTTCGTCCAGCAGCAGCAGAGGGGCGTCCTTGTAGAGCGCCCGGGCGATGGCGATGCGCTGCCGCTGCCCGCCGGAGAGACGCACCCCGTCTTCCCCCACGACGGTATCGAATCCCTCCGGCAGCTCCCGGATGAACTCCAGGGCATGGGCCGCCTCGGCTGCCCTCCGCAGCCGCTCCCGGTCCGGTTCTCCCAGGGTGCCATAGGCGATGTTGGCCGCCACGGTGTCGTTGAACAGCACCGATTCCTGGCCCACGTAGGCGATCCGGCTGCGCAGGCTCTCCAGGGTGTATTCCCGCAGGTCCACCCCGTCCAGCAGCACCCGGCCGCTGGTGGGCTCGTAGAAGCGGGGCAACAGCGTGGCGATGGTGGTCTTGCCGCTGCCGGAGGGCCCCACCAGGGCCACCGTCCGGCCCGGTGGCACGGTGAAGCTGATCCCGCGCAGCGCCTCCTGCTCCCCCTGAGCATAGCGGTAACGCACCGCTTCGAAGCGGATCTCGCCCCGCACCTGCTCCAGCCGGCGCTGGCCGGTGTCCCGTTCCGGCGGTTCATCGATGAGCCCGAAGACGCTCTCGGCCCCGGCCAGGCCGCTCTGCAGCGGCTGGTTGATGGCGGTGAGCCGCTTGATGGGGGCGAACAGCAGCCCCATGGCGGCAAAGAAGGAGACGAACTCCCCCACCGTCATCGGCTCCACGCCCGCCTGTCCAGTGCCCGCATAGATGAGCACGGAGATCATCACCGCACCGATGAACTCCACCACCGGTACCCCGGTGGCGTCCGCCACCCGGTTCTTGAAGTTATAGCGCCGCACCCAGTTGGCCAGTTTGCCGAAGCGGCGCCGCTCGTACTCCTGGCCGCCATAGACCTTAACGATGCGGTGGCCGCGCACCGCCTCTTCCAGGGCGTGGGTCATCTCCCCCATGGTTCTCTGGAGGTTGCGGCTGGTGGTGCGCATGCGGTGGGAGATGAAGCGCACGAACCCCAGCATCACCGGCAGCAGCAGTGAGACGATGAGGGTGAACTCCCAGTTGAGCCAGAGCATGTAACCCAACAGGCCGACCACGGCGATGGAATCCCGTACCAGCACCGTGAGCACCTTGGTGGCGGCGGTGGTCACCTGGGTGACGTCGTAGGTGACCCGATTGATCACGTTGCCGGTGGCGTGGGCGTCGAAATAGGCGGCGGGCAGGTTCAGCAGCCGCTCGAACATCTGCCGCCGCAGATCCAGCACCACCTTGCCCCCCACCCAGTTGAAGGCCACCCGGCTGAGGAAATTGGAGGCGCCCCGCACCAGAAAGAGCAGCAGCAGCAGGATGGGGGACCAGAAGAGGTAGTCGGGATCCCGCTCCACGAAGGTGCCGTCCAGCAGCGGCTTGAGCAGGGAGGGAATGGCCGGCTCGGTGAGCGCCAGCACCACCACGAAGAAGATGCCGGCGACGAACGCCTCCCAGTAGGGCTTCACATAGCGGAGCAGGCGCATGTAGAGGCCCGCGCTGACCCTGGTGGAGGCCGGTTTCATCTACTTCACCGGGTAGATCTTGGGGTCGGAGCGGTTGGGGCGGGTGCGGAAGCGGCGATGGATCCAGAGATACTGCTCCGGCGTCTGACGCACCCACTTTTCCACCAGCCGGTTCACCCGCAGGGTGTCCGCCTCCAGGTCACCGCTGGGAAAATCCTCCCACGCCGGCTCCAGATGGAGATCGTAGCCGCTGCCGTCGGCGCGACGGACGGCGTGAAATGGCACCACGGCGGCCCCGGTCATGCGGGCCAGCTTGGCGGTTGCGGCATTGGTGGAGGCGGGAGTTCCAAAGAAGTCCACGAAGACGGCTTCACGGCGGGAGCTGTTCTGGTCTACAGCATACCACACCACCTTTCCCGCCTTCAGGGCACGCAACAACCCGCGCACGTCCCGCCGCTCCACCTGCTCCAGCAGCTGGCCGCGCGCCTGGTACACCACCCGCTCCATCACCGGGTTGTTGCTTTTCCGGTAGAGCGCCACGAAGGGCACCTGCCGGCCCAGCAGGCGGCCGCTCAGCTCCGGGCTGTTGAAATGGGCCGAAAGCAGCAGCACCCCCCGTCCCCGGGCTATGGCCGCCTCCAAGTGTTCCAGGCCATGAATGCGGCCGAAGCCCCCGGGGCGGTCCTCGCAACGGCTGCGCGGCGCCCACCAGGCGAAGGGCACTTCCAGGAAGGCGATGCCCAGGTTGTCGAACTGGCGGCGCAACAGCTCCTTGCGCCAGGCCGCCTCTTTCTCTGGGAAGCAGAGATCGATGTTGATGCGGGCGATCTCCCGGCGCCGCGGCACCAGCAAGGCGTACAGCCGCCCCAGTGGCGGTCCCAGACGCAACACCCAGGAGTAGGGCAGCCAGCCGCACAGCCGCATAAATCCCGCTCCCAGCCAGGTGGGCCAGTAACGGGGATGCCACAGGGGAGCGGGAGGCCGTTTCACTGCCGGCAGGCCAGCTCTTCCAGGCAGAGCGCCAGCCCCTGGCGCCAGTGCGGAATGCGCACCCCGAAGGTGCGCCAGGCCTTGTCGCAGTCCAGCACCGACCAGGCCGGCCGTCGTGCCGGCGTGGGATAGTCCCGGGTGCCGATGGCCTGCACTTCGCAGGGAAGGGCCAGTCCTTCGCGAATGGCCTCCGCGAACTGGTGCCAGCTCGCCTTTCCCGCCGCGGCGAGATGGTAGATCCCCTCCCGCCCCTGCAGGGAGAAGCCTTCACCCTCCCGGCACCGGGCCAGAATCTGGGCGCTGGCCTCGGCGATCTGACGGGCCCAGGTGGGGGCGCCGAACTGGTCCGCCACCACGCCGATCCGCGCCCGCTCCTTCATCAGCCGGCGCATGGTGAGCAGAAAATTGCTCCCCCGCGCCCCGTAGACCCAGGCCAGCCGCAGCACCAGATAGCGGGCGCCGCTGGCCGCCAGCCGCTGCTCCCCCTCCAGCTTGGTATGACCGTACACCGACAGGGGAGCGGGCTCGTCCTCCTCCCGCCAGGGCCGCCGGCCCTTGCCGGAGAAGACATAGTCGGTGGAGTAGTGGATCACCGGGCAGTCGAGGGCACGCCCCAGCTCTCCCAGCCAGGCCACCGCGTCGGCGTTCACCCTGCGGGCCAACTCCGGCTCCGACTCGGCGCGGTCCACGGCGGTGTAGGCGGTGGCGTTCACCAGCAGTTGCGGCTCCACCCTTTTCACCAGCGTCTCCAGCGCCGGGAGATCGGTGATGTCCAGCAGGTGGTCGGCACCCCCGCGCCCGGCGCTCACCACCTCCCCCAGGGTGGAGAGGGTGCGCCGCAGCTCCCATCCCAATTGGCCCCGGGGGCCGAACAGCAGGATGCGCGGAGGCTGGCCGCTCAATCCCGGTACTCCGGCAGCCTTTCGGGGTCGATCTCCCGCAGCAGGGGCGCCTCGGCATCCTTCTCCGACAGGCGCGGCGGCCCCACCACCGGCCAGTCGATGGCCAGATCGGGATCGTCCCAGCGGATGGAGAACTCCGTCTCCGGGTGGTAGAAGTCGGTGCACTTGTAGGAGAACAGCGCCTGGTCGCCGGTGACCAGATAGCCGTGGGCCAGGCCCGGCGGCACCCAGAGCTGGCGATGGTTCTCCCCGGAGAGCAGCACCCCCACCCAGCGGCCGTAGGTGGGCGAGCCCCGGCGCACGTCCACCGCCACGTCGAACACCTCCCCGGCGAGCACCTGCACCAGCTTGCCCTGGGCGTGGGGATGCTGCAGGTGGAGTCCGCGCAGGATGCCGTGGCTGGAAAAGGAGAGGTTGTCCTGCACGAAGGGACCGGGGATCCCCGCCTCGGCGTAGCGCCGGGCCTGCCAGGACTCCGCGAACCAGCCCCGCTGGTCGCCGAAGACGCGCGGCTCGACGATGAGCACGCCGGGAATCTCGGTGGTCTCGATCTTCATTGGAAACGGATCCTTTCCTTGAGAATGTCCAGAAGATAACAGCCGTAGTCGTTCTTGTTGAGCCGCTCGGCCAGGCGGCGCAGTGCCTCGTCGTCGATCCATCCCTGGCGCCAGGCGATCTCCTCGGGACAGCACACCTTGAGCCCCTGGCGGGTCTCCAGGGTCTGGATGAAGTGGGCGGCGTCCAGCAGGGAGTCGTGGGTGCCGGTGTCGAGCCAGGCCATGCCCCGGCCCATCACCTCCACCGTGAGCTTTCCCTGTTCCAGATAGGCCCGGTTGAGATCGGTGATCTCCAGTTCGCCGCGGGCGGAAGGACGGATCCGCCGGGCCAGCTCCACCACCTGCCCGTCGTAGAAGTAGAGGCCGGTGACCGCATAGCGCGAACGCGGCTGGCGGGGCTTCTCCTCGATGCTGAGCGCGTTGAAGTTCTCGTCGAACTCCACCACGCCGTACCGCTCCGGGTCCTGCACCGGGTAGGCGAACACCGTGGCCCCCTCCTCGCGCCGGACCGCCTGCCGCAGCGAGGCCGCCAGGTCGTGGCCGTAGAAGATGTTGTCTCCCAGCACCAGGGCGCAGCGGTCGCCGGCGATGAACGCCTCGCCGATGAGAAAGGCCTCCGCCAGCCCCCGGGGTTCGGGCTGCACTGCATACTGAAGCCGCAGGCCCCACTGGCTGCCGTCACCCAGCAGCTGTTCGAACAGCGGCGTGTCCCGGGGCGTGGAGATCACCAGGATGTCGCGGATGCCCGCCAGCATGAGCACGCTCAGCGGGTAGTAGATCATCGGCTTGTCGTACACCGGCAGCAGCTGCTTGGAGATGCCCAGGGTGGCGGGATAGAGGCGCGTGCCGGAACCGCCGGCGAGGATGATCCCCTTCATGCCAGCACCCCCAGCCGCTCGCCCCGGTAGCTGCCGTCCAGCACCCGCCGGCACCAGGCGTCGTTCTCCAGGTACCACTGCACCGTCTTCTCCAGGCCGCTCTCGAAGGTCTCCTGGGGGCACCAGCCCAGCTCGCGCCCGATCTTGCCGGCGTCGATGGCGTACCTCAGGTCGTGGCCGGGGCGGTCGGTGACATGGGTGACCAGATCGGCGTAACGCTTCACTCCTTCGGGATGGCGCGGCGCCTTCTCCTCCAGGATGGCGCAGATGTGCTGCACCACCTCCAGGTTGGTCTTCTCGTTGTGGCCGCCGATGTTGTAGGTCTCTCCCACCCGGCCGGCCTCCAGCACCCGCAGCAGGGCGCGCACATGATCCTCCACGTAGAGCCAGTCCCGCACCTGGTCGCCGCGGCCATAGACCGGCAGCGGCTTGCCGGCCAGGGCGTTGAGGATCATCAGCGGGATCAGCTTTTCCGGGAACTGGTAGGGCCCGTAGTTGTTGGAGCAGTTGGTGACCAGTACCGGCAGGCCGTAGGTGCGGTGCCAGGCCCGCACCAGGTGGTCGGACGACGCCTTGCTGGCGGAATAGGGGGAGTTGGGATGATAGGGCGTCTCCTCGGTGAAGAGCCCTTCCGGACCCAGATCGCCATAGACCTCGTCGGTGGATACATGATGAAAGCGGAAACGCGCCCTGGCCTCCCCTTCCAGTTCGTTCCAGTAGCCCCGGGCCGCCTCCAGCAGCACCGAAGTGCCCACCACGTTGGTCTGGATGAAATCCGCCGGGCCGTCGATGGAGCGGTCCACGTGGGACTCGGCGGCCAGGTGCATCACCGCGTCGGGCCGGTATTCCCGAAACACCCGTTCCACCTCCCGCCGGTCGCAGATGTCCACCTGTTCGAACCGGTGGCGTGGATGGTCCAGTAACCCTGGCAGGGAGTCGAGATTGCCGGCGTAGGTGAGCTTGTCCAGGTTCACCACCGTCCAGTCGCTCTCACTCACGAGATGACGTACCAGGGCCGAGCCGATGAAACCGGCGCCGCCGGTGACCAGCAGTTTCATGAGATGGCTCCCCCTTCTTCTTCCAGCATCTTCAGGATCCGTTTTCGCTGCCGCGCATGTTTCGCCACCTGGCTCTCCTTGCGCGGCTGCAGGATGGTGGTGGCGTGGTTCAGGTGCACCAGGTAGCGGGAAAGCTGCTCCGAGGGCAGGAAGACCATGCGGTAGCCCGCCTCCTCCAGCTTGCGGTGCAGCACCTTGCCCGCGGGCTGCTGACCGGCGAAGAAACGGCCCTGCACCGCACGGATCGCCTCCATGCGGTACATGGCGCAGTGGCTGCGCAGATAATAGTGGTTCCTGCCCACTCCCTCGATGGCACCCTCCCCCTTCCCCAGCAGGGGATACCACACCTTCAGTTGCCACCAGCGCTCCAGCCGCTTGGCCTGGCGCCGGTGCCAGGGCTTGTCCTCCAGCTTCCAGGAGCCCACGCCCCCCACCTTGGGGGAATCGAACCGGGAGAGCAGGAAATCGAGCCAGTCGTCCCGGAGGAAAAAGGTGTCGGTGTGGATCGACAGCAGGAAAGGGGTCTCCACCCTTTCCATGGCGAGATCCAGCGCCCTGGCGTGGGCTTCCCCGCCCCCCTCCCGGCTGGTGTCCTCGCGCACGATGAGATCGATCCAGTCCAGCGAACGCAGGTAGTCGGTGGACTCGTCGTTGGAGCCGTTGTCGATCACCACCACCCGCGCCCGGCTCAGATCGGTGTGCTTCTTCAGCCGCGCCAGGCACAGCCGGGTGAGCGCCAGCGTCTTGTAGTGCGGGATCAGGATGGTCACCTCCCGGCTCACCGGCCCTCCTCCTTGGTCACCAGAATGTCCTCCATCACCAGGTACTCCAGGTCGGAACCGAAGAACATGTTCAGCGCATCCTCCGGCGAGCAGACCATGGGCTCGCCGCGCCGGTTGAGGGAGGTGTTGAGCACCACGCCGTTACCGGTGAGCGCCTCCAGCTTCTCGATGAGTTCGTAGTAACGGGGATTGGTCTCCCGGGTGACCACCTGCGCCCGGGCGGTGCCGTCCTCGTGCACCACCTCCGGCACCCGGTGCTTCCACTCCTCGGCCACGTCGAAGGTGATGGTCATGTAGGGGGCCGGGTGGTCGCTCTGCAACATCTCCGGGGCCACCCGGTCCAGGATGGAAGGACAGAAGGGCCGCCAGCGCTCGCGGTACTTGATCTGCTCGTTGATGCGGTCGGCAATGCCGGCCACGTTGGGCGCCCCCAGGATGGAACGGTTGCCCAGGGCCCGGGGGCCGAACTCCATGCGCCCCTGGAACCAGGCCACCGGGTTGCCGGCGGCCAGCAGGCGGGCGGTCTCGCCGGTGACGTCGTCGAGCCTTTGCCAGCGCGGCTTTCCCGGGTGCGCCTCGCAGGCTTCGATGCACTGCTCCGTGGTGTAGGCGGGCCCGAGATAGGCGTGCCGCATGGGCTGGATGCGATCACCTGCCAGGCTGGCCACGTAGGAGGCGGCACCGATGGCGGTGCCGGCATCGGAGGCGGCGGGCTGGATGAAGATCCGCTCCACGTCGTCCCGGGCCAGGATACGCTGGTTGAGCTTGACGTTGAGCGCCACCCCGCCGGCGAAGGCCAGCCGGCCGGTCTCGGCCAGGATCTCCCCCAGGTAGTGGTCGATGAGACCCAGCGACACCTCCTCGAGCAGCGCCTGCACCGCGGCAGCATAGTCCACGTAGGGATCGTCGATCTCGTCCCCCTCGCGTGGCGGGCCCAGCCATTCCACCAGCCTGGGGCTGAAGTAGTAGCCCTTGCCCGATTTGTCCTTCCAGCGCCGCAGGCCCACCACGTTCACATACCTGGTGTTGACGCGAAAGTCGCGGCCGTCGAAGTCGATCAGACGAGACAGGTCGAAACGGCGGGGATCACCATAGGGCGCCATTCCCATCACCTTGAACTCGCCGTCCAGCATCTCGAAACCGAGGTACTCGGTGATGGCTCCGTACAGCCCGCCCAGGGAATCGGGATCGTAGAACTCCCTGATCTTGTGGATGCGGCCGTTTTCGCCCCAGCCGAAAAAGGTGGTGGCATATTCGCCCTTGCCATCGATGCCGAGAATGGCGGTCTTTCCCTCGAATCCGCTCAGATGATAGGCGCTGGAGGCGTGGGCCAGGTGGTGCTCCACCATCTCCAGGCGGGCGTTACGCAGCCCCAGATCGGCCGCCAGCTTGCGCAGGCGCGACAGGTTGCGGTGATAGCGGCGGTTGCCGTAGAAGATGGCGGCCAGCGCCCGGTCCGGCGCGTACCAGTGGCGCCAGGCGTAGTGCCAGCGGGCCATGCTGCCCAGAAGCGGGATCCTGGCGTAGGGGAAGGCCACCACCTCCACCTGCTCCGGCCCGATGCCGGCCTGCTCCAGGCAGAACCGGGTGGCCTCGTAGGGAAAGCGCCCTTTGGCGTGCTTTTCGCGGATGAAGCGCTCCTCCTCCGCGGCGGCCACCAGCTCGCCGTCGATGAACAGCGCCGCGGAGGGATCGTGGCTCACCGCCCCGGCGACTCCCAGTACGATCATGGCTCTTCCGGGCCGGAGGCCCCCATCGGCAACATGGGGCCATTCTAACTGCCACGGCGCTGGATCGCACCATTCCGGACCAGCGCGGATGACTGATTTTCCACCGCGAAGGTGGCGGCGGCCGTAGGTCGGACTTCAGTCCGACAGAACACCGCTATGGTATCGGGCTGAAACCGACTTGCGTTTCTAGCAAATCCGCCCTCGCGACTCGGCCTCCTCCAGCAGCTGCTCGAACCTGGCGCGCAGGGCGGGGTCCTGCCAGTTGCGCAGAAACCGCTCCCGGTCCGCCCGGATTCCCCGCCGGCGCAGCCAGGGCAGCCGGGGGCGGGAGAGGCTGTCCAGATCGATCACCTGCACGCCCTGGTCGCCAATGATGAAGTTGGAGGCCTTCATGTCGCCGTGAACCAGGCCGTTGCGGCCAAAAGCGTGCACCACATCCGCCAAGGCCTCCATGCGCGTCGGGGTGGCTTGCCTCGCCGGCAGATGGTGGGCGGGAAAGCCCGTGGCCCGTTCGGTAACGATCCAGGACAATCCTCTCATCGGGCCTTCCACCGCCCGCAGACAGGCCAGGGGTCGAGGGGTGGGGATGCCGTACACTCTCAGCCAGTGTGCATTGCGCCATGCCCGGTGGGGCCGTGTGGCGCCGAGAGCGTGGCGTATCCTCTGCCAGATTCCCTTGTCGTTGTACCTCTTCACCACCACGGACCGTTCGGCCAGTCGGGTGGCCCATACGGTCTGGGAGTTTCCCGCCTTCAGCATCTGTCCCTTCTCTCCCGGCTCCAGCCCCCCATTCGCCAGCCACTGCTCCAGCTCTCCTGGGGGCAGGTCCCGGCGATGGAGAATCTCCAGTCCTCCATAGCGGATGGCGCGGAATTCGCTGCAACTCCGGAACACCTTTTTCCCCAGCTTCATGGCCCGCCAGTGTCGCCAGGCCCTTTCCCTGGCATGTAGCCGGTTCCGGATCGAGGAAGGGCGCAAGCCTTTTCTTTCCCGACAATACGCCTCCAGCACACTCTCTCGCCCACACCAGACACGGGGCGGGAATTGCGAGAACAGCAATCCCAGGTTGTTCACCGACTCCCGTCTGGAAAGAGGGCCGCGGCGTTGTCGATAACCCCCACCGTCGATGGCCCACAGGCGCTCCTGGCCCGTGATCAGAAAATTGTCCAGATGTGGATCCCTCGAGTAGAAGCCTTCCTCATGCATCCGGCCCAGGAGCGCCAGCAACCGCTCAAGAAGTCGGTTCCGATCACTCTCATCCCGGGCTGACCACTCCGCCTGCAAGGTTCTGGCTTCCGGCAGATATTCGAACAGCAAGATCAGACCGGCCCCTTTGGCGGGTGCGAATGTTCCCAGAAAATCGGGGGTTGGGATCCCCGCAGTCAGCAGCGCCTCGATTCCATTACGCTCCCGCCCGGCTTCCCGGGCGGACTTGTCCCCCAGAAAGATTTTGGCCAGCACAGGCCTTCCCTGGAGCCGGCCCGCGCAGACCACTCTGCGACCGGGCAGGATTCGCAATGGCCGCAGGTCGGTAAGCCGCTTGCCACTGGCCAGTGGAAGAGAGCCGCTGGACAGGGTCTGTTCCAGCCAGGTGTCCGATCTGGCCTCTTGATCTGGGGTGGTCATGTCGTTTGTATCGGCCAGGGGCTCGATTCCGGAACGGCCTCCGGTCGAACGGTGCGGTAGAATCGGTGCCTGTCTCGATCGCTTCCCCACCCGTCATGCCTCGGAACACCCTGCCTCGCCTCATATTCACCGTTACCACCGGCCGAAGCGGTACCGGTTATCTCGCGCGCGTTCTCTCCTGTTTTCCCGGTGTCCAGGCAGAACATGAACCAGAGCCGCGCTTTCATCGATGGATGCGACAGGCACTCGTCGATGCCGAAGCGGCAAGGGAGTTCTGGAGCGGACACAAACTGCCCGCAATCCGCCAATGCCCGAAACCGGTTTATGCCGAAACCAGCCATCTTTTCGGAAAGGGTTTTCTGGAGCCGTTAATCGAACTCGGCATCGTCCCCGATCTCGTGCTTCTGCACAGAGATCACCGGGAAGTCGCTTCCAGCCTGTACCAACTCCATACCATACCGGGAAGAACGGAAAGCGGCAGATCATACTATATCTCACCAGACGATCCGGTCTTCCTGCCCTTGCCTGGCTGGCAGCGGCTGCACGATTATCAGATCTGCTACTGGTACTGCCTGGAGATGGAGCAGAGAAGAAAGCGATATGGCGACAAGATCCGTTCACTGGGCGGCAGGGTTGCCGATGTTTCCCTCTCCAGCCTATCCGATGCCCAGGGCGTGGCCTATCTTCAGCAAGCACTGGAACTGCCCGCCCTGGGACTGATGGGCGGCATCAGGCTGAAGCGTCTCCTGGGAAAGCGAGTGAACACCAAGAGCCACCGAAAAGGTCCCTCTTTGAGCCCGGAACGGATGGATCAGCTGGAGGAGGAGCTGCTGGACCTGGTTTCGTTGCCGCGCCAGCGGTGAGACAGGGATGCGGTGATGGCGGTCCGCTTCAGCTTCATCATACCGTTTCACGACTGTGCCCGGTATCTGGAAAGGGCGATCCGATCGGTACTGGAACAGGAATTGGACGACTGGGAACTCATACTTGTGAATGACGGTTCCGGTGACGAGTCTGCCGCCATTGCAAGACGACATGCTGGTGATTCAAACAGGGTCCGGCTCCTGGAGCAGGAAAACCGTGGGCCGGGGGCGGCCCGCAATGCCGGTGCCAGAATGGCCAGGGGGCAATGGCTCTGGTTCCTCGATTGCGATGATGAGTTGCTGCGAGGGGCGACGAAAGAAGTGGAAAGTTGCATATTGGGGCACCCTGATGCCGAAGTTCTGGTTGGCGGTTATTACTTGAGCGACCTGCGCCGAAGAACCCGCCGTTACCCACCATCCTTCTCTTCGGATCGGGAAAGGAATTTCAGGGATTTCATCGGTCGTAGAATGGGTAGTATCCCCCATGGCGCCATTCTGGTGAGAAGGGCCCTTTTCGGACGCTTCGAATATCCGGAACAGGTAAGGAACAATGAAGATCTTGTGTTCCACGCCCAGCTGCTGGCCAACTGCAACTGCGTCTCGCTGGAGCCTCCCCTGGTCACTATCCATCGTCGGCCGGACAGCCTGCGTCACGCGGTGGAACCGGAAGAGGTGCCAGAGCGGGTAACCGCGCTCCTTTTCGATGCGGGCAAACTCCCCCCCCGCCTGATTTCTTTGCGGCACCGGTTTCTTACGAGCCGTCGGCTGTCGCGCTTTCGCCGGCTCTACAGGGCCGGCTGCTATTCCGCCGCGCGCAAGGCCTACCTCGACATCGTCCGGGATTCTCCCGCGGCGCTGCTCCAGTGGAGTTATCTGAAGAAATACCTTCGCGCACTTTTTCGTCGGGACAGGGCGCGATCATAGGGCTTCAGGCCCGCTTTTTCAGGTGCACCAGCAGCAGCGACACCGCCGCCGGGGTGACGCCGGGGATGCGCGCCGCCTGGCCCAGGGTTGCGGGGCGGACGCGGGCGAGTTTCTCGCGCACCTCGGCAGACAGGCCTTTCACCTGGTCGTAGTCCAGCTCTTCGGGCAGGGCAACCGCCTCGGCCTGGCGCGCCTTCTCCACCTCGTCGCGCTGGCGCTCGATGTAGCCGGCGTACCTGGCCTGGATCTCCACCTGCTCGGCCACCTTGGGGTCGGCCACGCCGGGGCCGATTCCCGGCAGGGAGACCAGCGCCGCATAGCTCACCTGGGGCCGGGTGAGCAGTTCGCTGGCGCGGGTCTCGCGCCGCAGGCGGTCGCCCAGCGCCCGCTGCTCCTCTTCTTCCGGCAGTTGGCCGGGACGGATCACCAGCGCCCGCAGCCGCGCCTGCTCGCGCTCGATGGCCTCGCGCTTCTCGCAGAAGGCGCGCCAGCGGATGTCGTCCACCAGCCCCAGCTCGCGCCCCTTCTCGGTGAGGCGCAGGTCGGCGTTGTCCTCGCGCAGCAGCAGGCGGTGCTCGGCGCGGGAGGTGAACATGCGGTAGGGCTCGGAGGTGCCGCGGGTCACCAGGTCGTCCACCAGCACGCCGAGGTAGGCCTGGTCGCGGCGCGGACACCAGGGAGCCTCGCCGCGCACCTTGAGCGCCGCGTTGCAGCCGGCCAGCAGCCCCTGGGCGGCGGCCTCCTCGTAGCCGGTGGTGCCGTTGATCTGGCCGGCGAAGAAGAGGTTTTCGAGATGCCTAGTCTCCAGCGAGGGGCGCAGGTCGCGCGGATCGAAGAAGTCGTACTCGATGGCGTAGCCGGGACGGGTGATGCGGGCCTCCTCGAAGCCGGGCATGGAGCGCACCAGTTCCCACTGCACGTCGAAGGGCAGGGAGGTGGAGATGCCGTTGGGGTAGAGCTCGTTGCTGGTGAGCCCCTCCGGCTCGATGAAGACCTGGTGGGAATCGCGGTCGGCGAAGCGCACCACCTTGTCCTCGATGGAGGGGCAGTAGCGCGGCCCCACCCCCTCGATGACGCCGGTATAGAGGGGCGAACGCGACAGTCCGGCACGGATGATCTCGTGGGTGCGTCCGGTGGTGCGGGTGATGTGGCAGCTCACCTGATCGGGGTGCTCCTCGGGCCGCCCCAGGTAGGAGAAGACCGGCGTCGGCCGGTCGCCCGGCTGCTCCTCCAGTCGGGAGAAGTCCACGCTGCGCTTGTCGATGCGGGGCGGGGTGCCGGTCTTGAGCCGCTCCACGCGGAAGGGCAGCTCGCGCAGCCGCCGCGCCAGGGCGTTGGCGGGCGGATCGCCGGCGCGCCCTCCCTCGTAGTTCTCCAGGCCGATGTGGATGCGCCCGCCGAGGAAGGTGCCCACGGTGAGCACCACCGCCTCGGCGCGGAACCTCAGCCCCATGGCGGTGATCACCCCCACCACGCGGTCGCCCTCCACCAGCAGGTCGTCCACCGCCTGCTGAAAGAGATCGAGGTTGGGCTGGTTCTCCAGGGCGTGGCGCACCGCCGCCTTGTAGAGCTGGCGGTCGGCCTGGGCGCGGGTGGCTCGCACCGCCGGCCCCTTGCGCGCGTTGAGGATGCGGAACTGGATGCCGGCGCGGTCGGCGGCGCAGGCCATGAGGCCGCCCAAGGCGTCGATCTCCTTCACCAGGTGACCCTTGCCGATGCCGCCGATGGCGGGGTTGCAGCTCATGGCGCCCAGGGTGTCGATGTTGTGGGTGAGCAGCAGGGTGCGCGCGCCCATGCGCGCCGCCGCCAGCGCCGCCTCGGTGCCGGCATGGCCGCCGCCGACCACGATGACCTGGTAGTGGATGGGGTGAAACATGTCGCTATTCTAGCGTTTTACAGTTGTTAAGATGACTGTCGGTTTTTCAGGAAGTTCTTTCGTCCGTGTCGCCGTAGGGTGGGCAAAGCGCAGCGTGCCCGCCGCGGATTGATGGGCACGGCCATACGGCCTTTGCCCATCCTGCCTCTGCTTTCATTCGAGGCGACCGGTGATTGTCCATGGGAGTTCAAATCGACGTGTTCCAGCAGGCCACCCTTTCATTGCGCTCCGAGCCGCGCCTGGAAGCATTGTTCCGCCAGGCGGAGGAGGTGATCCTCGGCAAGCCGCGCCAGCTGCGCCTGGCCATGACCTGCCTGCTGGCGCGGGGCCATCTGCTCATCGAGGATCTGCCGGGGATGGGCAAGACCACCCTGGCCCACCTGTTGGCCAGCCTCCTCGGCCTGGCCTACCGCCGCATCCAGTTCACCAGCGACCTGCTGCCGGCGGACATCATCGGCGTGTCGGTCTACGATCGCGCCGACGAGCGCTTCCACTTCCACCCTGGCCCCATCTTCGCCCAGCTCATCCTGGCCGACGAGATCAACCGCGCCACCCCCAAGACCCAGAGCGCCCTGCTGGAGGCGATGGAGGAGCTGCAGGTGACCGCGGAGGGAGAGACCCGCCCCTTGCCGGAGCCCTTTTTCGTCATCGCCACCCAGAACCCGGCCCACCAGGTGGGCACCTTTCCGCTGCCCGAATCCCAGCTCGACCGTTTCCTGATGCGGCTCGACCTGGGCTACCCCGATCCCGTGGTGGAAAGGCGCCTGCTGCGCGGCGACGGCGGGCGCACCCGGCTGGCCGCCCTGGAGCCGGTGGCCGCCCCGGCGGATCTCGCCGGCTGGCAGGCGGCGGCCGGCCGCGTGAAGGTGGCCGAGGCGCTGCTGGACTACGTGCAGGCGCTGGTGGCCGAAAGCCGCGCCCAGCCCGGGCAACCGGGCCTGTCGCCACGCGCCGGCCTGGCGCTGCTCGCCGCCGCCCGCGCCTGGGCCTGGCTGGCGGGACGCGACCTGGTGTTTCCCGAGGACGTGCAAGCGGTCTGGGTGGCGGTGGCCGGCCACCGGCTGGGACCGGAAGGGGACAGCCGCGCCCGAGCGTTGCTGCAGTCGGTGGCGGTGCCTTGAGCGCGGCTGCCGGGGTGACATCCATGAATTCTGGATTCACCCCAAATCATGGAAAACAGATCCGGCTCCAAACGCCCCGACGCTTTCCGGGCGCCGCTGTCCCGGTGTTTGTAGCAGATTGGACGTTTCAAAAAAGTCTATAAAATCAGTTTGCTATGTGCTCTACACAGGAAACCGTTCCCACATCAGCATACGCAATGATCTCTGTGCCTCCGTGGTGATTTCCACCCTGAACCGCTTCATCCGCGTGGCCCGCCCCGACGCTGGCGGTCGCATCCGCATCCGGGGCCGTGCCATCTACATCCTGCCCACTCGTCACGGGCTGCTCTTCGGGCTGCTGCTGGTCACCATGCTGGTGGCCTCCATCAACTACGCCAGCAATCCCGCCTTCCTGCTCACCTTTCTGCTGGGCGGGCTCTTCTTCCAGGCCATCTTCCAGACCTGGCGCAATCTGCGCGGCATCGAGGTGCGCTGGCAGGGCGCCGACCGTCTCTTTGCCGGTGACCGCGGCCTGGTGCGACTCCGGCTGCTGGCGCCCGGCCGGCCGCGCCCGGCGATCCAGCTCGGCTTTACCGGCGAGACACCGGTGCTGGCCGATCTCCCCACCGACAGGGCGGTGACCGTGGAGTTGCCCTGGAGCAGCCGCCGCCGCGGCCTCCACCGGCCGGGCCGGCTGGTGGTGGAGAGCCGCTACCCGCTGGGGCTGCTGCGCGCCTGGAGCTACCTGGAGCCGCCGGGCCGCATCCTCGTCTGGCCGAAGCCGGCGGAGCCGCCGCTCCTCACCGGCGCGTCCTCCTGGGAAGGAAGCCTGGAGGGCGACCGGGGCGTGGGCGCCGACGATTTCCAGGGACACCGCAGCTACCATCCCGGCGACGCCCCTTCCCACATCCACTGGAAGGCCCTGGCGGCGGACAAGGGGCTGCTGGTGAAACAGTTTGGCGGCGACCGCATGGAGCAGACCTGGCTCGATTTCGATGAACTGGCGCCCCTCGAAACCGAAGCCCGGCTGTCGGCGCTGGCCGGCGCCGTGGAGGAACTATCGGCAACCGGCGTTCACTTCGGCCTGCGGCTGCCGGAGCGGGAGATTCCTCCCGCCGCCGGGCCGGCCCAGCGGGGGCGCTGCCTGGACGCCCTGGCGCTGTTTGGCAAGGAGGAAGCGCCGTGATCGACCTGCTGGCCGGCCAGCCGATTCGCCGACGCCAGCTGCTGCTGGCCGCCGGCCTGCTGTTTCTTTCCGCGCTGCCCCACTGGTGGCACCTGCGGCCGCCGGTGATGCTGGCCTTTCTGGTGCTGCTGACCGCCAGACTGCTCTTCTGGCCGCGCCCTGCTAAGGCGCCGCCCGGGATCCTGCGCCTGCTGCTGGTGCTCCTGGCCCTGGCGCTGGTGATCCACCAGGCCGGGCTCACCGAGAGCCGTCTCTTCGGCGTCGCCCTGCTGGTGGCCATGTCGGGACTCAAGCTGCTGGAGATGAAGTCCCGCAGGGAACTCTACCTGCTCGCTTTTCTCGGTCTCTTTCTGCTCGCCACCCAGTTTCTCTTCTCCAACGCCCTGCTTCTCACCCTATGGGTGCTGTTGGTGGCCACCGGCTGGATCGCCTTCCTGGTGGAGATCAATACACCTTCCGGCGCCGGCGAGCGACCCTCTGCAGTGGCCACCGCCTCGCTATTGATGGTGGGCGGCGTGCCGGTGATGCTGCTGCTGTTCGTCCTCTTTCCCCGTCTCGACGGCCCCCTCTGGTCGCTTCAGCTCAAGGGGGCGACCGCAATCACCGGCGTCTCCGACCAGATCGCCATGGGGACCATCGCCAGCCTGGGACAGTCGGAAGCGGTGGCCTTCCGGGTGCGGTTCGACGGTGAACCGCCGCCGGAGTCCCAGCGTTACTGGCGAGGCATGGTGCTCTGGCACACCGATGGCCGGCGCTGGTGGCGGCAGCCGGCGCCCGCGATGCAGTCGCCGCCACCACCCCACCCGGAGGGCCTCGGCTACGAGGTGACCATGGAGCCCAGTGGTCAGCCCTGGCTCTTCCCTCTGGACCGCGTGGTCTCGGCAGAGCGCCCGCTGCGGCTGGACGACGACGCCACCCTTCAGGCCACCGCGCCCATCGAGCAGCGCTTCACCTTCCGCGCCACCAGCCTGCCGCCGCCTCTGCATGAAGCCCTGGACGAGCGCGCCCGACGGCTGGGGCTGGAGCTGCCGTCCCGGGTGTCGCCCCGGGTGCGGGCGCTGGCGCAGCGGTGGCGCCGCCAGGCCGCTGATGATGCCCAGGTGGTGCAACTGGCACTGGCCCATTTCCGCCAGCAGCCGTTCGTCTATACCCTGCAGCCGCCCCTGCTGCGCGGCGATCCGGTGGACGGCTTCCTGTTCGAGACCCGCAAGGGATTCTGCGAGCACTACGCCACCAGCTTCGTGCTGCTGATGCGCCTGGCGGGCATTCCCGCCCGGGTGGTGGTGGGCTACCAGGGGGGCGAGATCAACCCGGTGGCCGGTCATCTGGTGGTGCGCCAGTCCGACGCCCACGCCTGGGCCGAGGTGTGGCTCGCCGGCCGCGGCTGGACCCGGGTGGATCCCACCGCGGCGGTGGCGCCGGAGCGCGTCGAGCGTGGCATCGAGCCCCAGCCGGCCCCAGTGGGGGCGCCGGCCCGTTTCCGCGTGGAGGTGGATGTGGGGTTGCTGCAAAGAGTGGCGCGGCGCATCGGCTGGTACCATGACAGCCTCCAGCTCGCCTGGCATTACTGGGTGGTGGGCTACGATCGCCAGCGGCAGGCCGGCCTGCTCGACCGCATGGGCCTGTCGCGGCTGCAAGGCTACCGGCTCGCCATCGTTGCGGTGCTGGGCGCCCTGGCGGCGGGGACGCTCTTCTTCTACCTGGGCATGGTACTTGGCCGGCGGCGCCGTGACCCGCTGCCCGCCGCCTGGCGCCGTTTCCGCCGCAAACTGGCCCGTCAAGGGCTGACCCTGCCCACCACCACCGGTCCTCTCGATTCCGCCCGGGCCGCCATGCAACGCTTCCCGGCCCGCGCCGGCGAGATCAAGCGCATCGTCGATCTCTACGTGGCGCTGCGCTATGGCGAACAGCGCCAGCCGGAAAAGCTGCGCGAGCTGCGCCGGCGCGTGGCCCGGCTCAGGCTCTGATCATCGGGCTATGGGAATGGACAGGAGGGCGAAATTGGCGCCACAATCCTGTTGCGGAGGGAAAAGTGACCAATCGAACCGACGACATGATCCTGATCGGCGGCGCCATGAAGGTGCCTCGTGAGCGCCTTGAGCGGTTGGTGCAAAAATACCATATCCGCCGCCTCTTCCTGTTCGGCTCCGCGGCGCGGGGAGAGCTGGGGCCTGGCAGTGATATCGACCTGATCGTGGAGTTCGCGCCGGGCCAGGCGCCTTCATTGTGGAAAGAAGAGGAGCTGCGACAAGATTTTTCCGCCGTGTTCCAGGGTCGCCCCGTGGACGTGACGTCGCCGGCGATTCTGCGCAACCCTTTCCGTCGCAAAACGATCGAAAAGGATCTCAAGGTGCTGTTCGATGAAGCCGCTTGAGCAGGATGCCGCCCACTTGTGGGACATGCTCGATGCCGCCCGCCAGGCAATGGCCTTTTCGGATGAGTTGACTTTCGATCAGTTGCTGAACGATGCCCTCACCCGATATGCCATCGAAAGGACACTCGAGATCATCGGTGAAGCCGCCAGGCGGGTATCCCCGGAGACGCGGGCGACAATTGCAGACATTCCCTGGCAAGGCATCATCGGCTTTCGCAATGTGCTTGCTCACGAATACGGTGCCATCGACTACGACCGCCTCTACACTGTACTCAAAGATGACCTGCCGGAATTGATCCACACCTTGGATCATGCACTTTCCCAAATCGGGGAGAGGTCGTGACTTTTGCCAGTACCAGGCTGGAGTAACGCAGGATACGCCATTGCCTGGAACCATGGCACCATTTGCTATTGGAAGTGATCACGCCTTGTATTGACTGGTGCACGACATGCCCGCACGAGAGACCATTTCCCACCAGACCCTGCGAGAACTGGCCGAGGCCGGTGCCATCCGGGAAACCCGTGTGGTGGCCGACGGCCCGGCCTGGTTGGTGGTCGTCCGTTACGGCAACCGCGAGCGGGTGCTGGCGGCGCGAAACTCCCGCCGGGTGCGGACCTGGTCCAGCCTGAACAGCGTGACGAAATACCTCCAGGGTATCGGCATCCGCCAGTTCACCGCCGATGCGAGGAACTTCGATCCCCAGAGACGCGGATCCTCACGGCCCAACCGCGCCAAGGCCCTCAAGCGTGCCCATGAGGCGGCCGAATACGACCGCTGGTTCCGGGAGCAGGTGCGGCAGGCGCTGGAGGATCCCCGGCCGGCCATACCACACGAAGAGGGGATGGCCCGGGTTGAGAAAGAACTGGAGCGCCGCATCGGCCCGCGACCGAAATGAGGGTCGAATGGATCCCCACCGCCACAAGCGAGCTGGTCGATCATGTCACGGACTATGCGGCGCGACACGACCCCGTTACTCCTTACCGCGTTTTCGACGAAGTCCGGTCGCGCGCTGGGATTCTGAGTGACCAACCCCGCCTCGGCCGCCCCGCCGGCACGCGGGAGTTCGTGGTGACCGGCACGCCTTTCATCCTGGTTTACCAGGAGCGGGACGGCGGCGTGCGCATCCTTCGGGTGCTGCACGGCGCCCGGCGCTGGCCGCAACGAGAGGAGTAGAACGCCATGGAAAAGGCCCTGCGCATCCTTCGCGACACCTTCGGTTACGAGCGTTTCCGCCACCCCCAGGAGGAGATCGTTCGCACCCTGCTGGAAGGGGACGACGCCCTGGTGCTGATGCCCACCGGCGGCGGCAAGTCGCTCTGTTACCAGCTCCCGGCCCTGGCGCGGCCCGGTTGCGGGGTGGTGATCTCGCCGCTCATCGCCCTGATGCAGGACCAGGTGGCGGCCCTGCGCCAGCTCGGCGTGCGCGCCGCCTTTCTCAATTCCACCCTGGCACCCGCCGAGGCGCGGGAGACCGAGCAGGCACTGCTGGCGGGCGGGCTGGACCTGCTCTACATCGCCCCCGAGCGGCTGCTCACCGAGCGCACCCTGGCCCTGCTGGAACGGGCGCCCCTGGCGCTATTCGCCATCGACGAGGCCCACTGCGTCTCCCAGTGGGGCCACGACTTCCGCCCCGAGTACCGCCAGCTCGAGGTGCTCCACCGGCGCTGGCCCGGGGTGCCGCGTATCGCGCTCACCGCCACCGCCGACGCCCGCACCCGCCGGGAGATCGTGGAGCAGCTCGGCCTGCAGCACGCCCGCCAGTTCGTCAGCAGCTTCGACCGTCCCAACATCCGCTACACCATCACCGACGGCGGCAACGCCCGCGAGCGGTTGTGGCGCTTCCTGGAGCGGGAGCACCCCAACGACGCCGGCATCGTCTACTGCCTGTCGCGCAAAAAGGTCGAAGAGACCGCCCGCTGGCTCCAGTCCCGGGGCCGGGTGGCGCTGCCCTACCACGCCGGGCTGCCGGCCGCCGAGCGGGAGGCCAACCAGCAGCGCTTCCTGCGCGAGGAGGGGGTGATCGTGGTGGCCACCATCGCCTTCGGCATGGGCATCGACAAGCCCGACGTGCGCTTCGTGGCCCATCTCAACCTGCCCAAAAGCATCGAGGCCTACTACCAGGAGACGGGCCGCGCCGGGCGCGACGGCCTGCCCGCCGACGCCTGGATGGCCTATGGGCTCCAGGACGTGATCCTGCTGCGGCAGATGGCCGACGAGAGCGACGCCGACGAGCAGCACAAGCGCGTCACCCGCCACAAGCTGGAGGCGATGCTGGGGCTGTGCGAACTGACCAGCTGCCGCCGCCAGGCGCTGCTCGCCTATTTCGGCGAGACCATGGAAGCGCCCTGCGGCAACTGCGACAACTGCCTCTCGCCGCCGGCCACCTGGGACGCCACCGAGGCGGCGCGCAAGGCCCTCTCCTGCGTCTACCGCACCGGGCAGCGGTTCGGCGTCAACTATCTCATTGAGGTGCTGCGGGGCAAGGAGGACGAGCGCATCCGCCGCTTCGGCCACCACCGGCTGACGGTCCACGGCATCGGCAAAGAGCTGCAGGCCGCAGAGTGGCGCACCCTCTTCCGCCAGCTCATCGCCCGGGGCTACCTGGAGGTGGACCACGAGGGCCACGGCAGCCTGCGCCTCACCGAGCGCAGCCGCCCCCTGCTGTGGGGCGAGGAAAAGCTGGAGCTGCGCCGCCGGCAGCGCCCCCAGCCGGTGAAGCGGGCGCGCGCCACGCCCCGCCCGGAGATCGGGGAGTTCGACGCCGCCGACGCCGCCCTGTTCGAGTCACTGCGGGCCCTACGTATGGAACTGGCCAGGGCCCAGGGCGTGCCCCCCTACATCATCTTCAGCGACGCCACCCTGCGGGAGATGGTGGTGGTGCAGCCCCGCACCCTCGAGGAGATGCGGAGCATCACCGGTGTGGGGGAGCACAAGCTGGCGCATTACGGGCAGCGGTTCCTGGAAGTCATTGCTGGCATCCAGGTCCCTTTGGAACGCTCGAAGCAAACCTGAAGCACATTACCGGTGGCGGAATCTCCCACCGGCCTTCCGGCTCACCTCCCGCCCTATTCCGTGATACCTGTGTTGCAAAACGGATTTTTCGTCCGCCTGTCGACCGAAGAACCGTGGCACGACATGGGTGTCAACTTTGTTTACGATAGTTTCCGCTCCCCGATCCGTCCCCAACGTCTTTTCTGTAAACATAAACTACTGTTTTTGAATAGATTGGCTAACGAACACCCTGTGTATTTAAAACGAGGTGGGATGAGGAGGCGTCACCATCTTTTACAATTTTTTCGACAAAACCTGTGGGACTCTTCCGGGTAGCGCTTACATCACATGTAAAGCATTGAAATACCGTATTATTATAATTTATCCGTCATATGGCACGTAATTTGCTGAATACTTAGTTGAGTTTTATGAGAATGTGAAAACGTGAGGTGTACGGCCATGAAAAAGTTGAGCAGTTCGGTAGGTTTCATTCTGGCCTTGGCAAGCAGCACGGCATGGAGTGCGCCTGTCACCACTTGGGAGGTGACCGTAAACACACGTTTTGACACCACATCGATTCTGCCCACCACCGGTATCACGGTGAACAGCGACAAGAGCCTCCGTTGGGGAACCCCCGCGGGGAACAACGGGCAAAGCGGCCTGGATATCACCGACTCCCCCTCCACTACCTACGTGGACACCAATGGAGCGCCGGTAGCCAATGTTTCCGTCACCCACCTGAACCGTCCCATTACCGGCACCAGCCTCGATTCCGTGGATATTCTCTCCACCCTGACCTTGAAGCCCTTCGCGCCTTCGGGCACTGCACTGCCGGATTACACTATCACTTTTAAAGTAGACTTCGAGGAAACCCTCAACACTGCCAACCCTTGCGCGGACGGCGGGGCGAACGGCAGCGGCGTCAATGCCAATGGATGTGCGGACATTTTCGTCATCGACAAGAATGCGCTCAATTTTGAGTTCTTCTACGATGATCCCGACGGGGAGATGAATAACCGGCCCTACTACATCAGCTTCTTCGAGTTGACCAACGGCCTGAACCCGCTGCCCACGGCCGCCTGCGAGGCTGCGACCGGATCTACGGATCCCTGCCTCGGCTTCGAAACGCCGGAAGAACAGGATACGACTTTCCAGTTCGCGTCGGTGATCACCACCGAACCCGTTTCCGTCCCTGAGCCCGGCCTGCTGGCAATGATCGGGACGGCGATGGGTATGTTCGGCCTGGTCCGGCGCAGAATGTCCTGATCTCGCCTCCAAGGCCAATGTGAAAAGAGCCCCGAAAAATTCGGGGCTCTTTTACGTTGGAATCCTTAACGATCTTCTATTTTCCTATACAAAAGCTGGAAAAGATCTCCCCCAGCAGATCATCGGCGCTGAACTCGCCGGTGATCTCGAAGAGCGCCAGTTGTGCCAGGCGCAGCTCTTCGGCCAGCAGTTCACCGGCATGGTGCGCCTCCAGCACCCGCCGCCCGCGCACCAGCGCCTCCAGGGCGCGGTCGATGGCCTCCAGGTGGCGCCGCCGGGCGAGGAACTCGCTGTTCTCCGCCCCCTGGTAGCCGATGCAGTCGAGCAGGTGGCGCCGCAACAGTTCGAGCCCCCGGCCGTGGCGGGCGGAGAGGCGCACCTCCGGCATCCCCTGGCGCTCGTCCAGGCCGGGCTCCTCGTCCACCAGGTCCACCTTGTTGCGCACCAGGGTCACCGGCACCCCCGGCGGCAGTCGGGCGGCGGCCAGACCGCGGTTTTCCGGATCGGTGGCGGCGTCGTAGACCCAGAGCACCCGGTCGGCCCGCTGCAGCTCGTCGCGGGCGCGGCGCACCCCTTCCCGTTCCACCCGGTCCGCGGTCTCCCGCAGGCCGGCGGTGTCCACCAGGTGCACCGGCACCCCTTCGAGCGAGATGCGCTCGCGCAGCAGGTCGCGGGTGGTGCCGGGAACCTCGGTGACGATGGCGCTCTCGCTGCCGGCCAAGGCATTGAGCAGGCTCGACTTGCCGGCGTTGGGCAATCCCGCGATGACCAGGTTCATGCCGTCTCTCAGCAGGCGCCCGGTGCGGGCGCTGGCACGCACCCGCTCCACCGCCCCGATCACCGCTTCCAGGCGCGCCTGCACCTGGCCGTCGGCCAGGAAGTCGATCTCCTCCTCGGGAAAGTCGAGCGCCGCCTCCACGAAGACCCGCAGCTCCACCAGCTGCTCCGTCAACTCCCGGATCCGGCGGGAGAAGGCCCCCTGGAGGGAGCGGCTGGCCAGGCGCGCGGCGGCCTCGGTCTCGGCGTCGATGAGATCGGCCACCGCCTCGGCCTGGGCCAGGTCGAGGCGGTCGTTGAGAAAGGCGCGCTCGGAGAACTCGCCGGGCCGGGCCAGGCGCGCCCCCAGCTGCAACACGCGGCGCAGCAGCAGGTCCATCACCACCGGTCCGCCATGGCCCTGGAGTTCCAGCACCTCCTCGCCGGTGAAGGAGTGGGGCGCCTGGAAATAGAGCACCAGCCCCTGGTCGATGACGCCGCCATCGACGTCGAGAAAGTTGCGGAAGCTGGCGTGGCGCGGCGGCGGCAGCCCTCCGGCCACCCCCTCCGCGATGGCCTTCACGCCGGGGCCGGAGACGCGCACGATGCCCACCCCACCGCGGCCGGGCGGGGTGGCGATGGCGGCGATGGTGTCTTTGAAGTTCACCATGGAGAACGAAACAGTGGGTCGGGCTTCAGCCCGACAGGCAGCATGGTTGAGCAAACACTTTCGCGGAGCCGGCAGGGGAACCTTCCCGGCGGGGACGCCGTGAATACTTCCCTGTAGGCTTTGCGGCAGCTTTGTGGCTTCGCAATCCTTGCTTCGCCACAAAGGCCAGCCTCGCCATCCCTGGCGAGGCGTTCGCCGGCTGCGAAAATCCACAGGATTTTCGGTCTGGCTCACCCCTACTGCCGAAACCCCACCGGGAAGGTTCCCCCACCGGCTATTGGGCCCTATCCCACGGTTCGTCGGGCTGAAGCCCGACCCACGTTCATTGGGGGTTACAATTTCTTGGCTTCCGCCTCGATCCGCCGTGTGATCACCCACTGCTGGGCGATGGAGAGGATGTTGTTCACCGTCCAGTAGAGCACCAGTCCCGAGGGGAAGAAGGCGAACATGACGGTGAAGACGAAGGGCAGCGCCATCAGCAACTTTTCCTGCATGGGATCGGGCGGCGCCGGGTTGAGCTTCTGCTGAACGAACATGGTGATACCCATGATCACCGGCAGCACATAATAGGGGTCCTTCACCGACAGGTCCTTGATCCAGAGGATCCAGGGCGCCTGGCGCAGCTCCACCGACTCCATCAGCACCCAGTAGAGGGCGATGAAGAAAGGCATCTGGATCAGCATGGGCAGGCAGCCCCCCAAGGGGTTGATCTTCTCCTTCTTGTAGATCTCCATCATGGCCGCCTGCAGACGCTGCTTGTCGTCGCCGTAACGGTCCTTGAGCGCCTGAATTCGCGGCGTCAGGTTGCGCATCTTGGCCATGGAGCGGTAGCTGGTCTCGGAGAGCTTGAAGAAGACTGCCTTGATGAGGATGGTGAAGATGATGATGGTCCAACCCCAGTTGCCCACCCATTTGTGGATCCAGGCCAGGATGTGGTAGATAGGCTTGGCCAGGATGGTGAGCCAGCCGTAGTCCACCACCAGATCCAACCCTTCCGCGATGCTCGCCAGGGTCTCTTGATCCTTGGGGCCGAGATAGATCCCGGCATCGAAGGTATGGCTCTCGCCGGGCTCCACCCTCTGCACCCTGGAATATTCACCGATCACATAGCGACCATTGGCCAGCCCCTTGCCGTAGAAATGGCGCGGTTGCTCCTTGGGTGGGATCACTGCACCCAGGAAATAGTGCTGGATCATGGCGATCCAGCCTCCAGTCACATCCTTGTCCAGCTCGCCCGCCGCCAGATCCTCGAAATCGTACTTTTGGTACTTGTCCTCGGGGTCCCAGGCCACGCCGCCGGTATAGGTGTACATGAAGGCGTTCCCCTTCTCCCGCGGCTCGCCCCGTTGCAACTGGTGGTACTCGCGCCCTTGCCAGGGAGCCTGCGAATCGTTCTGGACGATGTGCTCCAGTTTCACCAGGTGGCTGCCCCGGGTGAAGGTATAGCGCTTTGTCACCTTCACCCCCCCAGGGCTGGTCCACACCAGGTCCACCGTCAACGACTCGGCCCCTTCGGGCAGGCGGTAGCTCTTCTTCTCCGCCTGGAAACGCGCCTCGTGAGTGGGAGCCTCCCCGGCATCCGCTGAGAGCAGGCCGCTCTGAACGATGAAGAAGTCGGCGGGGTTCTCGCTCAACAGGTGATATTTCACCTCTGGTTGATCCACCGATACCGGATATTTCTGCAGCCACGCCTCGGTGATGGTGCCTCCCCGGGTATCCAGCATCAGGTGCAGGGTGTCGGTGATCACCTCGACCAAGGCGCGACCGGTCGCAGCAGCAGCCTGCCCGCCGTCATCATTCCCGCTGCCAGTGGAGTCGGCCTGGTCCACGGCCGCATTCACCGGCACCTCGGGCACCGACTGGTCGGCCGGCGCTTTTGCGGATCCTTGCCCGTTGCCGGCGCCGACCTGAGCCTGACTGGTGGCTACGGTTCCATAATCCTCCTGCCAGGCCTGCCACAGAAGAAACCCGGTATAGGCCAGGGCCATGATGAGCAAGAGTCTTATGTTGTCCATGATTTCCCTGAAGTCGTGACGAGATGGATTCAATCCCCGGTGGACCGTGCCGCGCGCTGCCAGTGGCGCTCCAGCGATTGCAGCAGGGTGCGGTTGTCCACCTGGTCGAGCCCCGGGCGGGCCAGCACCACCAGGTCCAGCCCCTGCAGAAGGGATTGATGCTGGCGAAAGCTCTCCCGGATCAGGCGCTTGATGCGATTGCGGCTGGTGGCCCTGCGCAGGTGCTTCTTGGCAATGGCCAATCCCAGGCGGGCCCGGGGCTGCCCCGAGGGGCGGTAGAGGACGGTGAAATAACGGTCACTGGAGCGTGCCGCCTGCTCGAAGACCCTCCTGTAATCGGCACCCGTCAGCAGGCGGGCACTGCGAGGAAAGCGCTGCGAGCCGATGGTGCCGTTTCCTCAGGGCGCCAGGCGAGCGCGTCCCTTGGCCCGGCGGGCATTGATCACCTTGCGGCCGCTCTTGGTGGCCATGCGTGCGCGGAAGCCGTGGGTGCGGGCGCGCTTCAGGTTGCTGGGTTGGAATGTGCGTTTCATGATGTCACCCGGTCGTGATTCTTGGTTCAGGTTCGACGCTGGTCGGCAAGGAGCCGAAACGTCTCGAAAAAGACGGGGAAATCTATTCCATTCGTTACGTCCTGTCAATCACGACCGATGCCGTCCCCATCCCATCTCGCACACTACCTTCGCCAGATTCGCCACGCTTTCCTTGTTCGGTGAAACCCCCCCATCCTTGGTAATGGATCAACGTGGCTGAGGAGCTGGCACCGGCTGGATGGAGACCGGCGGCCGGGCCGTCGGGGGACGGTTCGCTGGAGGACGGGAACCAGGCGGCCGGTAGGCCGGGTGATCCGGCTGGCCGGGCCGTACCGGCTTTTCCGGGCGGATCAAAGGAGGATTGCGATAGACAGGATAGTAGCCACCGCTCTCCTCCTTTTGGATCACCACCACGTTGGGCTTGCTCCGGGCCTCGGCCTTGCGGGCCGCCTCTCTTTCCTTTTCCCGCTTTTCCCGGGCCTTGCGAGCCTCCTCGGCCAGTTTTTCCGTCTCCTGGGCACGCTTCCTCGCCGCTTCCACCGCTTCCGGCGAGGGCTCTGGGTCCACCGGCACCACCTCCTCTCTCACCGCACCCGGCACCGGCTGGTCGGAATAGGTGACATGGCCCTTCTCGTCCACATATTTCCTCGGCATCTCGCCAGCCTGTAGCGGCACCGCCACGCCCAGCAGGCACAGGCAAAGCCATCTTTGCAAATACACCTCGAATCCTCCATGGGGGAACAGCGGTGGAAACACCATACCACAGGTGGACCCTCGTCGATCGCTGCACAACCTGGCCTTACCCCCGGCAACGACACGCTTCCACTCCCGGTGCGATCCGGGTGCTGTGATAAGGTTCCGGGCGGCAAGGAGGTCTACCCAATGAAAAAGGGCAGAAAACACTTTTCACTCCAGTTCCACATCACTCTTCTCTTTCTGTTGTCGATGGCGGCCGTTGCAATTCTGCTGGTGCTGCACAACCAGCGCGGCACTCGCCAGATCATCCTTTCCACCACGGATACCCTGGTGGACACCATCGCAAGTCAGGTACGCGCCAGCCTCAGCGAAACCCACGGCCCGGCCTATATGGCTGTCTCCCTGCTCGGTCGAACGAATCTCGCCAAGGCACGCACCCCCGAACAACGTGCGGCATTTCTCCCCCTCATGGCCCAAGTGTTGGTGGAGCTGCCCCACCTCTCCGCCATTCAAATCGGTTACGCCAATGGTGACTACTTCATTCTCCGGCCTCTGAACGGCCCTCGAACGCGCCAAGCCTTCCATGCCCCAGCCCAGGCTGCTTACCTGGAAGACCAGGTCTTCACCAGCAAAGACAAGCGTTTCCTCCAGCGGCGCTTTTACGATAGAAACCTGAAACCCGTGGGCGCCACCCGCCGTGAGCCCACCACTTATGATCCACGGGCCCGTCCTTGGTACCGTGAAGCCCTCACTCGAACAGAGCCGATCCTCTCTGATCCCTATCCCTATTTCTTTCGGCATCAGGTGGGTGTGACCGTGGCTCGCAGCATCCCCGGAAAGGGTGCCGTGGTGGCGGCCGACCTCACTCTGGACGCCCTTTCTCGCTCACTGCCCAAGGAGGTGGTGACCCCTTCATCGGAAGTGGTGCTCTATGACGACCGAGGCAGGGTGTACGCTCATCACGATGCAAGCCGCCTGGTGTGGATAGAAGGCGACGACGCCCGCGTGGCTCGGCTGGACGAACTGGGGAGCCTCCCCCTGTCGACTCTGGCTCACAAGCACACCCTATTCCAAGAGCAGGGCGTACATCACTTTTTCGTGCAAAAGGAGCCCTGGAGCGTCCGGCTGCGACGCATCTCAACCGGCGGTGGCCGCGCCCTCAACCTGGCCGTGGTGATACCCGACCGCGAACTGATGTCCGATGCCCACCGCATCTCGAAACAGGGCGCCGCCATCGGTGTGGGGATTGCTCTCTTCTCGATCCCCCTGCTGATAATTTTCGCCCGGCGGGTGAGCCTGCCCCTGCATCGGCTGGCGGCGGAGACCGAACGCATCCAGCGATTCGAGTTCGGTGACTCGGTGTTGCCACCTTCCCGAATCACCGAAGTGCGGCAACTGGAAAAGGCGCTGCGGGCCCTCAAACAGACCACCACCCGCTTCCTGCACCTCATCGCCACGCTGGCGGAAGAGCAGGATTTCGATCGCATTCTATCCATTTTCTGCCACGAGACCCGTGAAGCAAGCAACGCCGATGCCGTGGGTGTGATGCTGCTGGATCAAGATCGGGACCTGTTGCTGACGAAGAGCTGGACCACCCCTGGTGGAAACTGGAATCCTTTGCCTGAGCGACTGGAGCTGTCGAGCCCCGAGGCCCGACCCATGCGCGAGGTGCTGGAGAGCCGGAAAGGACGACTACTGCGGCTGCAGCCCGATCGGGATGGCTGGTTTGGCCGTTTGCCAAAGGAGCCGACCGAATTGCAGCTCTATCTGCTGCCCCTGCTGAGTCGCAGCAGCCGACCCCTGGGCGTGGTCTTCCTCGTCTCCACCGACCGTCTGGCCGGGAGCCAGAACGGCTTGTCGAACTGGCAGCATTTCGTTGCCACCTTGAGCGGCTTTGCTGCCGTGACCCTGGAGACACGCGCTCTGCTCGATTCGCGCAAGGCGTTGCTCGACAGCTTCATCCAGGTGATCGCCGCCGCCATCGACGCCAAGTCGCCCTACACCGGCGGCCACTGCCAACGGGTGCCGGAGCTGACCCTCATGTTGCACCAGGCCGCGGCGGAGAGCGATGCTCCTGCCTTTCGCGATTTCAACCCGGGGGACGAGGAGCGCGAAGCCCTGCAGATCGCCGCCTGGCTGCACGACTGCGGCAAGGTGACCACTCCCGAATTCGTGGTGGACAAGGCCACCCGCCTGGAGACTCTCTACAACCGTATCCACGAGATCCGCACCCGCTTCGAGGTGCTCAAGCGGGACGCCTGGATTCGCTACTGGAAAGGGGTGGCCGAAGGTGAAGACGAGGCCCACCTGAAGCAGGAGCTGGAGCAGACACTGGCCACCCTGGACGAGGAGTTCGCCTTCGTCGCAGCCTGCAACTCCGGAGAAGAGGCGATGACGCCGGAAAAGGTGGAACGGTTGAAGCGCATCGGCAACCGCACCTGGACCCGCACCCTGGATGACACCCTGGGGTTGTCGGAAGAGGAGCTGGAGCGAAAGAGGGCAACCGCCAAAGCGTCATTGCCGGTGGAGGAGCCCCTGCTGGCCGACCGACCCGAACACCTGGTCCCCTGGAATAGACAGCAGCCGCTGCCGGAAAGCAGCCGCTGGCATTTCCAGATGAACCCTCCGGAATACCGGCTGCACCTGGGCGAAATCCACAATCTGAGCATTCCGCGGGGCACCCTCACCGAAGAGGAGCGTTTTCTCATCAACCAGCACATCGTTCAGACCATGGTCATGTTGGGCCGGTTACCCTATCCGCGCTACCTGAAGGAAGTTCCGGAGATCGCCGGCGCCCATCATGAAAAGATGGACGGTTCCGGTTATCCCCTTGGACTGAGCCGGGAACAGATCCCCCTGCCGGGGCGGATGATGGCCATCGCCGACATCTTCGAGGCCCTCACCGCGGCCGACCGACCCTACAAGCCGGCAAAGAAGCTTAGCGAGGCGGTGCACATCCTCTGGTCGATGATGGAGGAGGGCCACATAGACCCCGATCTGTTCGATCTGTTCCTGCGCAGCGGCATCTACCGAAGATACGCCGAAATCCACCTCGAGCCGGAACAGATCGACGAGGTGAAGATCGAGAACTATCTGACCCAATGAGGCTGTGACTTCCAGCCCTCCAAGTGGGGATAGGCATGAAAAACCCCGCCACGAAGGCGGGGTCCTGTGCGGTTGAGACTGCTTGGGCGCTTACATCATGCCCATGTCGCCCATGCCGCCCATGCCGGCACCGGCCGCGGGTGCCGCCTCTTCCTTGGGCTCCTCCGCCACCATGCACTCGGTGGTGATCATGAGGCCGGCCACGGAAGCGGCGTTCTGCAGCGCGGAGCGGGTCACCTTGGTGGGGTCCAGGATGCCCATCTCCACCATGTCGCCATACTCGCCGGTGGCGGCGTTGTAGCCGTAGTTGCCCTCGTTGCTCACCACGTTGTTGAGCACCACCGAAGGCTCGCCGCCAGCGTTGGCCACGATCTGGCGCAGCGGCTCCTCCATGGCGCGACGGGCCAGGTCGATGCCCACGTTCTGGTCGTCGTTGTCGCCCTTGAGGTCGGAGATGGCTTTCTGGGCCCGCACCAGAGCGACGCCACCGCCGGGAACGATACCCTCTTCCACCGCGGCGCGGGTGGCGTGCAGAGCATCCTCCACGCGAGCCTTCTTCTCCTTCATCTCCACCTCGGTGGCGGCACCCACCTTGATCACGGCCACGCCGCCGGCCAGCTTGGCCAGCCGCTCCTGCAGCTTCTCGCGATCATAGTCGGAGGTGGTCTCCTCCATCTGGGCGCGGATCTGCTCGCAGCGGGCCTTGATGTCCTCGGGCACACCGGCGCCATCGATGATGGTGGTCTCCTCCTTGCTCACCACCACCTTCTTGGCGTTCCCCAGCTCGTTGAGGGTGGCCTTCTCCAGGCTCAGGCCCACCTCCTCGGAGATGACGGTGCCGCCGGTGAGGATGGCGATGTCCTGCAGCATGGCCTTGCGGCGGTCACCGAAGCCGGGCGCCTTCACCGCGGCCACCTTGACGATGCCGCGCATGTTGTTCACCACCAGGGTGGCCAGGGCCTCGCCCTCCACGTCCTCGGCCACGATCAGAAGCGGACGGCCCGCCTTGGCCACGGCTTCGAGCACCGGCAGCAGGTCGCGGATGTTGGAGATCTTCTTGTCATGGAGCAGGATGAAGGGATCCTCCAGCTCCACGGTCATGTTCTGCTGGTTGTTGATGAAATAGGGGGAGAGGTAGCCGCGGTCGAACTGCATCCCCTCCACCACGTCCAGCTCGTTGGCCAGGGAGGTGCCTTCCTCCACGGTGATGACCCCCTCCTTGCCCACCTTCTCCATGGCCTCGGCGATGATGTCACCGATGGCGGTGTCGGAGTTGGCGGAGATGGCGCCCACCTGGGCGATGGCCTTGGAGTCCTCGCAGGGCTTGGACATCTCCTTGAGCTGCTCCACGGCGGCCTCCACCGCCTTGTCGATGCCCCGCTTGAGGTCCATGGGGTTCATGCCCGCGGCCACTGCTTTCAGACCTTCGCGCACCATGGCCTGGGCCAGCACCGTGGCGGTGGTGGTGCCGTCGCCGGCCACGTCGGAGGTCTGGGAGGAGACCTCCTTCACCATTTGGGCCCCCATGTTCTCGAACTTGTCGGTGAGCTCGATCTCCTTGGCCACGGAGACGCCGTCCTTGGTGATGGTGGGCGCGCCGAAGGACTTCTCCAGCACCACGTTGCGGCCCTTGGGACCGAGGGTCACCTTCACGGCATTGGCCAGGATGTTGACCCCGTTCAGCATGCGCTGACGGGCCTCGTCGCCGAATCGTACTTCTTTCGCAGTCATGGTTTCTGTTCCCTAAAAGTTGTTCGGTTAACTGTTCTCTCTGTTGCCGGCCCGGAATTTGCAGGCCGGCACCTGCTGTTCGTCTTTCCCGGGATGCTCAGTCCTCGATGACACCCATGATGTCTTCTTCCCGCATCACCAGGAACTCTTCCCCATCGAGTTTCACCTCGGTGCCGGCATACTTGCCGAACAGCACCTTGTCACCCACCTTCACATCCAGTGGACGCACTTCGCCGTTGTCCAGGATCCTGCCGTTGCCCACGGCGATGACCTCGCCCTGGATCGGCTTCTCGGTGGCGGTGTCGGGAAGCACGATGCCGCCGGGGGTGGTGGTCTCCTCTTCCGTGCGGCGAATGACCACGCGGTCATGCAAGGGACGGATCTTCATATGACTGACTCCTCGAATTTGCTTTTTCTGAAGTGGGTTGATCGAAAATGGGGTGTTAGCACTCCCCCGAAGTGAGTGCTAATAATAGGGGCGGCTTCCTGAAAGTCAAGGGGCGTCAATCATCCCGTCGGTATTCGCCTTCAATGACCCGGATTCGGCCATTGCTGGCCGTTTCCCCGAAGTCACCGTCCAGCGGCTGCATCACCCCGGCATGGCGCAGGAAGGCCACCGCCATCCAGCGGCACAGGGGGGTCACCAGCAGCAGAAAACCCATGGCATCGGTGAGGAAACCGGGGAAGAGCAGCATCAGACCCGCCAGCATGAGCAGGGCACCCTCGAGCATCTCGATGGCCGGCGCCTCCCCCCGGGCCAGCACCTGCTGCACCCGGAACAGCACTGAAACTCCCTGCAGCCGCACCAGCCAGGCACCCAACAGCGCGGTGAAGACGCTGAGCAGGATGGTGGGCAGGGCACCGATACGGCTGCCCACCTCGATGAGCAGGTAGAGCTCCACCAGGGGAGCGCCCACCAGAACGAGGAAAAAAATAAATATCGGATTCATCTTGCACACCTTGGGTCAAAACCGTTTAATTCAAGGCTTTCCCTGTTTGCTCCTGAAATGAACACGCCCATTTCCCAGGCTCCCTCCTTGCTTGTGGTGCTCTGCACCTGTCCGCCCGAGGCGGCCGAGCGCCTTGCCGCCACCTTGGTGGAGAACCGGCTGGCCGCCTGCGTCAACATCACCGGCACGGTACGGTCGGTATACCATTGGCAGGGGAAAGTGCAAAAGGAGGAGGAACGATTGCTGGTGATCAAGACCACGCCGGCGCGGTGGCAGGCCCTGGAACAAAAGCTGGCCGAGGTGCATCCCTACGAGGTACCCGAGATCATCGCCCTGCCGGTCCATCGAGGCGCCGAAAGTTACCTGCGCTGGGTCGAGGAGAGTCTATGTACAAACTGATCCACCTGCTCATCCTGCTCCTGATCGTCTCATTTTCATGGGCGGAGGAACCTCTTCTCAAGCCGGATCAGGCCTTCGCCATCTCCAGCCGTACGGAGGGAAACCGGGTGATCGTCCACTGGGACATCGCCGATGGTTACTACCTCTATCGCAGCAAGTTCCGGTTCCACACTCCTGACAGTCGTGTAACCCTGGGGGAGCCCGATCTGCCGGAAGGGGAAATCATAGAGGATCCCTTCTTCGGCAGACTGGAGATCTACCGCAAGTCGGTGGATGTGGCCCTGCCGATCCATTACAACGGCGGCGAGCCTCCCGGGCTGGTCCAACTAAACGTCCGCTCCCAGGGCTGCGCGGATCTGGGCATCTGCTTCCCGCCCCATGAACAGACATTGCTGGTGGCCCTGGACGAGCAGGCCGACCAACCGCCTCCGGTGGCCGCCTCGGCGGTGGCGGACGTGGAACAGTCCCTGGAGCAGATTTCGGGGTCTCCCACAGGGAACGATCCGGCTGTTCCCGGCCCGATCGAACAGGAACGGGCCCCGTCCACGGAGGAGACCCCGCCGGAAGAGGAACCGAGCCCTGCCAGTACCGGGGCATCATCCGCTCCCCCGCTCGAGGCCCTGTCGCAACTGGGGAACAGCCTGGGATTGGAGAGCGACGGTTTCCTGCCACCGGACAAGGCCTACCAGGTGGTACCCCAGGTGGTGGACGGCAACCGGCTGCAACTGGACTTCAAGGTGGCCGATGGAACCTACCTCTACGAAGACAAACTCCAGGTGAGCATCGAAGGGGAAGGGGTTTCCCTGGGTGCCCTGGAATTGCCCGAGCCCAAGATCAAGCAGAACACCATCAGGCCCGACGGCACCATCGGCGACGTGCCGGTCTATGCGCACGACTTTCGGGTGGGAATCCCCCTGCAACGGGAGCAGACCGCTCCCCTGGACGTGAAGTTGGTGGTGAAATATCAGGGCTGCGCGGAAGCAGGAATCTGCTATCCGCCGCAGAAGAAGGTGTTCGACCTCTCCCTGCCGGCGGTCTCCACCACCTCTGCCACGCCCACCCCTGCTTCACCTTCCTCCGGCGAACCAGCCGGTTCCGTGCCGGCTGAACAATCGGAACAGGACCGCATCGCCGGCATGCTGCGCTCTGGCAGCACCTGGCTGGTGGTGGCCAGCTTCTTCGGCCTGGGGCTGCTACTCTCCCTCACCCCCTGTGTCTTCCCCATGATCCCCATCCTCTCCGGTATCATCGCCGGACAGGGCCGACAGGTGACGACCGGTCGAGCTTTCTGGCTGTCGCTGGTGTTCGTGCTGGCCATGGCGGTCACCTACACCATCGCCGGCGTGCTGGCCGGATTGTTCGGCGCCAACCTGCAGGCGGCCTTTCAGAATCCCTGGATCCTCAGCTTTTTCGCCCTGGTCTTCGTGCTGCTGGCCCTCTCCATGTTCGGCTTCTATGAACTGCAGCTACCCGCCAGCTGGCAGACCAGGCTGAGCGAGATCAGCAACCGCCAGCAGGGGGGACAGTTTGCCGGTGTTGCGGTGATGGGGCTGCTCTCTGCCCTCATCGTGGGGCCCTGCGTGGCGCCACCCCTGGCCGGCGCGCTCATCTTCATCGGCCAGACCGGCGACTGGCAGCTCGGAGGTCTGGCGCTCTTCGCCATGAGCCTGGGCATGGGCGCCCCGCTCATCGTGGTCGGCACCTCCGCCGGCAAGCTGCTACCACGCGCCGGCAGCTGGATGGACGCGGTGAAGGCGGTGTTCGGCGTCATCATGCTGGGGCTGGCCATCATCATGCTGGAACGCTTTCTCGATCCCCTGATTCCCATGTTGCTGTGGGGCATCCTGCTGGTGGTCTCCTCCATCTACATGGGAGCCCTGCAACCACTACCGGCGGATGCTTCCGGGTGGCGCAAATTGTGGAAAGGGCTGGGCGTGGTGCTTCTCATCTACGGTACTCTCTTCCTGGTGGGGGTGGCGGCAAACGGTCGAGACACCCTGCAGCCTTTGCGTGGCATCCTGCCTGCCGGAGGGGTGAACACCCAGGCGAGCAGTCACGTCGCCTTCAAACGGATCAAGAGCGTCGACGATCTGGAGCGGGAGCTGGCCGCGGCACAGGCGGCGGGCAAACCGGTGATGCTGGATTTCTACGCCGACTGGTGTATCTACTGCAAGACGTTGGAAAAGAACGTCTTTCCGGATCCCCGCGTGCGCGCCTACCTGGATCAGTTCGTACTGCTACAGGCGGACGTCACCGATCAGGACGAACAGGATCTGGAACTGCAACGCCGGTTCGAAGTACCCGCCCCGCCTGCGCTCATCTTTTGGAACCGGCAGGGCGAAGAGCTGCGCGCTCTACGCATCATGGGCGACGTGGACGCCGCCGAGCTGGCTCGTCACCTGGCAAAGGTGCGCTGATGAGCCTGCGCCAGTTCCTGCTGTTGGCCTTCATGGGCATCCTACTGGGCGCCGGAGCCGCCTTGGTCTATCGCTGGGTGCAGGAGGAGCAGCTACCGGTCCCTGTGGAGGGACCCGTGGAGCGGGTGCCTGACTTCACTATCAACGATCTGGAAGGCAGCCCCTGGCGTATGGAGGAATGGCGAGGTCGGGTGATGGTGCTCAATTTCTGGGCCACCTGGTGTCCACCCTGCCGTAAGGAAATGCCGCTGTTCGTGCGCCTGGACGAAGAGTTTCGCAACCAGGGAGTGCTGTTCGTGGGTATCGCCATCGACGACCCACAGTCGGTGAGGGACTTCGTCGATACCCATGGCATCGAGTTTCCCATTCTGCTGGGGCAGGAGAAAGGGGTGGAGCTGGCCAGGGAACTGGGCGATCGCTTGGGGGCACTCCCCTACACCGTCGTCACCGACCACAAGGGCCGCATCATCCTGCGCCGCGCCGGCGAGATGACCGAGCGAACCCTGAGGCCGCTACTCGAGAAACTCACCAACAGCCCCTGAACGATTTTCCTTTCGGGGTTTTTACCGGACGGCTTCCGCTTCGGACTCTGGACATTCCTGTCCGGTTCCAGCACAATTTCGCCAATTGATGGCCGAATTGCCGCATTTGGCTGCAAATTAAAGGCACCTCAAGGAATTCGAGATGCCCTTGCGGGAGCATGACGTCCCGCTGCTTTCACTTCAAATGGTTGAAAACGAAGCAAACCGGTAACCCGCTGGTCGATTTCTTCATGGCGCGAATATTGGTTCTCAATGGTCCGAATCTCAACCTTCTCGGTACCCGGGAACCGGATCACTATGGACGCCGTACCCTTGCCGAGATCGACCAACGGCTGGTGGAGCTGGCCGAGACAGCGGGACACCGGCTGGAGTCCTTCCAGTCCAACGCGGAACACCAGCTCGTGGAACGCATCCACCAGGCCGGCCGGGACAATGTGGATTTCATCCTCATCAACCCGGCTGCCTTCACCCACACCAGCGTGGCGCTGCGTGACGCCCTGCTGGGAGTGGCCATTCCCTTCATCGAGGTGCACCTTTCCAACGTCCATGCGCGTGAGCCCTTTCGCCACCACTCCTATCTCTCCGACGTGGCGCGAGGGGTGATCAGCGGTCTTGGACCGCTGGGCTACGAACTGGCCCTGCAGGCGGCGCTGGAACAGCTGGAGGCACCGACCCACTGACAACCGGGGTTGTTCAAACAATGGACATTCGCAAGGTCAAGAAACTGATCGAACTGCTCGAGTCCTCGGACATCGCCGAGATCGAGATCCACGAGGGCGAGGAGTCGGTGCGCATCAGCCGCTACGGTTCGGCACCGCCACCCGTCGCCGCGCCGCTTCCGGCACCCGCCGCCTCGGCACCGGCACCGGAGCCCGCTGCTCCGGCAGCAGAGGAGAAGGAGCCGGAGCTGGAGGGGCACGTCATCCGTTCGCCCATGGTGGGCACCTTCTACCGCGCCCCCTCGCCGGGAGCCAAGCCCTTCGTAACCGAAGGGCAGGCGGTGAAGCCGGGCGACACCCTCTGCATCATCGAAGCGATGAAGATCCTCAATCAGATCGAATCGGACACCGCCGGCGTGGTGAAGGCGATCCTGGTGGAGAACGGTCAGCCGGTGGAGTACAACCAGCCACTGTTCATCATCGAGTGAGGCCGCAGCCATGATCGAGAAGATCGTCATCGCCAACCGGGGCGAGATTGCGCTGCGGATCCTGCGGGCCTGCCGCGAGCTGGGCATCCGCACCGTGGCCGTCCACTCGGAGGCGGACCGGACGCTCAAGCACGTGCGGCTGGCCGACGAATCGGTCTGTATCGGCCCCGCACCCTCGGCCGACAGCTATCTCAACGTCCCGGCATTGATCAGTGCCGCCGAGGTCACCGACGCCCAGGCCATCCACCCCGGCTACGGCTTTCTGTCGGAAAACGCCGATTTCGCCGAACGGGTGGAGCAGAGTGGCTTCATCTTCATCGGCCCGCGGCCCGAGACCATCCGCCTGATGGGAGACAAGATCTCCGCCATCGAGGCGATGAAGGAGGCGGGGGTACCCACTGTGCCGGGGTCCGACGGGCCGCTGGACGACGATCCCGAACGCACCATCAAGCTGGCCCGCAGGATCGGCTACCCGGTGATCATCAAGGCCGCCGGAGGCGGTGGCGGCCGGGGCATGCGGGTGGTGCACTCCGAAGCAGCGCTGCTGGGCGCCGTGGCCCTCACCCGGGAGGAGGCGCGCACCGCCTTCGGCAACGATACCCTCTACATGGAGAAGTTCCTGGGCAACCCGCGCCACGTGGAGTTCCAGGTGCTGGCGGACGAACATGGAAACGCCATCCATCTTGGAGAAAGGGACTGCTCCATGCAGCGGCGCCACCAGAAGGTGGTGGAGGAGGCACCGGCGCCCGGGATCTCGGACGAACTGCGCCAGGAGATCGGCAACGCCTGCGCCGAGGCCTGCCGCAAGATCGGCTACCGCGGTGCCGGCACCTTCGAGTTCCTCTACGAGGATGGCGAGTTCTATTTCATCGAGATGAACACCCGGGTGCAGGTGGAGCATCCGGTCACCGAGATGGTCACCGGAGTGGACATCGTCAAGCAGCAGATTCTCATCGCCGCCGGCGAGAGACTCCCCTACACCCAGGAGGAGATCCAGCTGCGGGGGCATGCCATCGAGTGCCGCATCAACGCCGAGAACCCGGAAAACTTCATGCCCAGCCCCGGCACCATCACCCAGCTCCACGTGGCCGGCGGGCCCGGCATCCGCTTCGACAGTCACATCTACAACGGCTACACGGTGCCACCCTACTACGACTCCATGATCGGCAAGCTCATCGCCTGGGGCGAGAACCGCACCTCCGCCATCGCCCGCATGCGCACCGCCCTGTCGGAGATGGTGATCGAGGGCATCCAGACCAACATTCCCTTGCAGGCCGACATCATGCGTGACTCCGGCTTCGAGGCGGGTGGCGCCAACATCCACTACCTGGAGAAGAAGCTGGGTCTCTGAGCCTCCCGGCCGGAAGTGAACACCTCTGCCACAACCGCCCTGCAGCTCTCCGTCGTGGTGCCGGTGCACAACGAGGAGGAGAATATCGTGCCGCTGGTGGAGGAGATCCGGACCGCCCTGGCCGGACGCGCCTACGAGATCCTCTATGTGGACGACGGCAGCACCGACCGTTCCCTGGAGCTGCTGCTGGAACTGGCGGAGCGCTATCCGGAATTGAGAGTGCTCGCCCACGAACAAAGTTGCGGGCAGAGCACCGCCATCCGTACCGGCGTCAAGGCGGCGCGTGCCGAGTGGATCGCCACCCTGGACGGGGACGGGCAGAACGATCCCGCCGACATTCCCCTGTTGCTGGAGCTGGTGGAGGATCCCCACCGCGATCCCCGCCTGAAGCTGATCAACGGTCACCGCCACCGGCGCCGTGACACCTGGGTGAAACGGATGTCGTCGAAAGTGGCCAACTTCGTGCGCCGCTCGCTGCTCCACGACGACACCCCCGACAGCGGTTGCGGACTCAAGCTCTTTTCCCGGGAGGCCTGGCTGGACCTGCCCTTCTTCGATCACATCCACCGCTTCACCCCCGCCCTGTTCCTGGCCAATGGCCACCAGGTCCGCTCGGTGAAGGTGAATCACCGTCCCCGCACCCGGGGAAAATCCAAGTACGGCATCCACAACCGCCTCTGGGTGGGTATCGTGGACCTGTTCGGCGTTCTCTGGCTGTTGCGCCGTACCACCCGGCCCCGTCTGAAATCCTTGCCCAACCACCAGAACCCGTGAAACGACCGCTTCTTCCCGCCCGCCACCGGGCGCTGATCAAGGGGCTTCTTTTTCTGCTCTCCCTGGTGGGCATCGGCTACCTGCTGCAAGGGCTTCGCGGAGAACATCTCATGGACCAGGCCTGGATCGACCGGGAGGTGATGGGGCGGGGCTTCCGCGGGGAGCTGCTGTTCCTCTCCATGGGCGGGCTGTTCACCGCCATCGGCCTGCCGCGCCAGCTGGTCTCCTTCCTCGGCGGTTACGCCTTTGGCCTGCTGCCGGGCACCCTGTTGGCCCTTGGCGCCACTCTCCTGGGATGTCTGCTCTCCTATCTCTATGCCTTCTGGTTCGGCCACGAACTGCTGGCCCCCCGGCTGGGCGGACGGGCGCGGCGTTTTCATGAACTGGTGCTGGCACATCCCTTTTCCCTCACCCTGCTGATCCGCCTGCTGCCGGCCGGCAGCAACCTGGTCACCAATCTGCTGGCAGGGCTGGCCCGAGCGCCCCTGGGCTGGTTCCTGCTGGGATCGGGCCTGGGCTACATTCCCCAGACCTTGGTGTTCGCCCTGGCCGGCAGCGGTGTGAGCCTGGATGCCGGACTGCACCTGGCACTGGCGGTGGTGCTGTTCCTGCTCTCCGGGCTGCTGGGGGTCTACCTCTACCGAAACTTCCGTCAGCGCCGGCAGTTGGACCAGGTGCTGCAGCAGGGAACCGGAACCGCCAACGGGGACCCGACACTATGAGAAACTCGACCGGAGCACACACAGCCTGGCAACTTACGCTGTTGTGGGCCCTGCTGATGGCGGTCTCTCTGGCCACTCGCTCCTATATGCCCATCGACGAGACCCGGTATGTCACCGTGGCCTGGGAGATGTGGCTGAGAGGCGATTTCCTGGTTCCTCATCTCAACGGCGCCACCTACTCTCACAAGCCACCGCTGCTGTTCTGGATCTATCAGTTCGGCTGGTGGTTGTTTGGTGTCAATGACTGGTGGCCTCGTCTGGTAGCACCCCTGTTCGGGCTGAGCAGTGTCGGCCTGACCTTTCTGCTGGCTCGCCGGCTCTGGCCAGAAAACTCCAAGGTGCCACAGCTTGCCAGCTGGTTACTTTTCGGCAGCGTCCTCTGGACCGCCTACACCACCGCCGCCATGTTCGACATGCTGGTCACCTTTTTTGCTCTGCTCGGGCTGTATGGCCTTTGGTCGGCGGGAGAGGGGAAGCGCAGCGGGTGGCTCTGGTTCGGCCTCGCCATTGGCCTGGGAATATTGGCCAAGGGGCCGGTGATTCTGTTGCACACTTTGCCCGCGGCACTATTGGGCCCTTGGTGGTCGGACGAAGCCCGTCACCATGGAAAAAGTTGGTACCTGCATCTGCTCGGTGCCTTTCTCTTCGGTGTGGGGATTGCGCTTTCCTGGGCGATACCCGCGGCACTCCATGGCGGAAAGGATTATGCCGATGCCATTTTCTGGGGTCAGACTGCCAACCGCATGGTCAAGTCCTTCGCCCACAGGCGCGCTTTCTGGTGGTATCTGCCGTTGCTGCCGCTCATTTTCTATCCCTGGTTCTGGTGGCCCCCGGTATGGAAAGGGCTTCGCAGGTTTCTGATGGAAAAACGGCAGGCCTCGGAGCGTTTCTGTCTGGCCTGGCTGCTGCCCGGTTTTCTTTTCCTCACGCTCATCAGCGGCAAACAGGCCCACTATCTGTTGCCTCTGTTTCCCGCGGTGGCACTGCTGGCGGCAAAAGGCCTCGATGGACTTTCCCTGAACAGTTTCTCTTTCCGACTGCCCGCTCTCTTGTTGGCACTGACCGCTTTGATTCTGCTTTCATTGCCCTGGTGGTCAAAACTGCCAGAATGGAAACAGAGTATCGATCTTCATTGGGGGGCTCTGTTGCTCCTGGCCGGCCTGCTGCTCGCATGGTTGCGAGTCCCCAGACTCTTCGATGCGGTGCGGATACTCGCGCTTGCGAGCGTGATGCTGGTGATCTCCGGTCATCTGTACTTCGCGGGTCCGTTGAGACAAGCCTACGATGTGACCAGGGTAGCCAAAAAAATCGGAGAACTTCAGACACTGGAAGTGCCTCTCACACATGAAAGCAAGTATGCTGGCCAATATCACTTTCTTGGCAGGCTGAAACGGCCACTTCAGTGGACACCGGATACCAGGCTCCGCTCCTGGGCGAAACGTCATCCCGATGGCTACCTCATTCTCTATCTCTCACCTCAGGACAAAATCCGGTTCGAGAAAGACAGCCTGGTGATCCAACCCTACCGCGGGAAATATGTCGCCATCGTTCCAGCCCGGGTTTATCTGGAAAAAACGGCCGACCGGTAGCATGAAAGGCGCAGCCCTCGAATTAGCCGCCACATGAATCGGATATAATGAAAAGCTTTTCCGCATTCATCAATGCATACACGGTAATCCCGCGATGAGCACATCGGCTGACCTTTCCACCTTCCAGGGGCTGATCCTGGCCCTGCAGCAGTACTGGGCCGACCAGGGCTGCGTGATACTGCAACCCTACGACATGGAGATGGGCGCCGGCACCTTCCACACCGCCACCTTCCTGCGCGCCATCGGTCCCGAGCCGTGGAACGCCGCCTACGTGCAGCCATCGCGCCGCCCCACCGACGGCCGCTACGGCGAGAACCCCAACCGGCTGCAGCACTACTACCAGTTCCAGGTGGTCCTCAAGCCCTCGCCCATGAACATCCAGGAGCTCTATCTGGGCTCCCTGGAGATGCTGGGGCTCGACCTCAAGGTGCACGACGTCCGCTTCGTGGAGGACAACTGGGAGTCCCCCACCCTGGGCGCCTGGGGGCTGGGCTGGGAGGTGTGGCTGAACGGCATGGAGGTGACCCAGTTCACCTACTTCCAGCAGGTGGGCGGCCTCGACTGCCGCCCGGTCACCGGCGAGATCACCTACGGCCTGGAGCGCATCGCCATGTACCTGCAGGGGGTGGAGAGCGTCTTCGACCTGGTCTGGACCCGCGGCCCCCAGGGGATCGTCACCTACGGCGACGTCTTCCACCAGAACGAGGTGGAGCAGTCGGCCTACAACTTCGAGCACGCCGACGTCGATTTCCTGTTCCGCCTCTTCGACCAGGCGGAGGCCGACAGCAACCGGCTCATCGAGGCCGGCCTGCCGCTGCCCGCCTACGAACGGGTGCTGGAGGCCTCCCACGCCTTCAACCTGCTCGATGCCCGGCACGCCATCTCGGTCACCGAGCGCCAGCGCTACATCCTGCGGGTGCGCAGCCTGGCGCGGGCGGTGGCCCAGGCCTACTACGAGGCGCGTGAACGGCTCGGCTTTCCCATGCTGCGGAAAGAGGAGGCAGCGGCATGAACCAGGCGGCCGATCTCATCTTCGAGCTGGGCACCGAGGAGCTGCCCCCCACCGCGCTGAAGCGCCTCTCCGAATCGCTGCGTGACGAATTCGTTGCCGGGCTGGAACAGGCCGGACTGGCTCACGGCGAGGTCACCCCCTACGCCAGCCCGCGCCGCCTGGCTCTCCTGGTAAGAGAGTGCTCACTCACCCAGCCCGACCGCAAGATCACCCGACGGGGGCCGGCACTCCAGGCCGCCTTCGACGCCGACGGCAACCCCACCAAGGCGGCGGAAGGGTTCGCCCGCTCCTGCGGTACCACGGTGGAGTCCCTGGGCCGGCTGGAGAACGACAAGGGCGCCTGGCTGGTGTTCGAGACGGTGGAGCAGGGCAAGCCGGCCGCCGAGCTGCTGCCGGCCATCGCGCAAAACGCCCTGGACCGCCTGCCTATCCCCAAGCGGATGCGCTGGGGCAGCTCCGAGGCCCAGTTCGTGCGCCCGGTCCACTGGCTGCTCTTCCTCCACGGCGACCAGGTGGTGCCCTGCACCCTGCTGGACGCCGCCGCCGGCGACACCACCCGCGGCCACCGCTTCCACCATCCGCAACCCATCGTGGTGGAGGAGCCGGCCGACTATGTCCGCCTGCTCGAAGAAAAAGGGAAAGTAATCGCTCACTTCGATACCCGCCTGGCGCGCATTCGCGAGCAGGTGGAGAAGGCGGCCGAGGCCCTGGGCGGCCGCGCCGACCTGGATCCGGCCCTGCTGGAGGAGGTCACCGCCCTCAACGAGTGGCCGGTGGCCATCACCGGCAGCTTCGAGGCGCGTTTCCTGGCGGTGCCCCAGGAGGCCCTCATCCTCACCATGAAGAAGAACCAGAAATACTTCCCGTTGCTGGACGCCGATGGCCGGCTGATGAGCCACTTCATCACCATCGCCAATATCGACAGCCCCCGGCCGGAAGTGATTGCCGAGGGCAACGAGCGGGTGATCCGGCCACGTCTGGCCGACGCCATGTTCTTCTGGGAACAGGATGGCAAGCGCCGGCTGGAGGACCACCTGGAGTCCCTCAAGGCGGTGGTCTTCCAGCAACAACTCGGGAGCCTCTATGACAAGTCGGCGCGGGTGGCGGGCCTGGCGGCCTGGATCGCCGACCGAACCGGGGCGGACGCCGAACTGGCCAGCCGCGCCGGGCTGCTCGGTCGTTGCGACCTGATGACCGAGATGGTGGGCGAGTTTCCGGAGATGCAGGGCACCATGGGACGCTACCAGGCCCTGCGCGACGGCGAGCCGGAGGAGCTGGCCGAGGCGCTGGAGGAGCTCTACCTGCCACGTTTCTCCGGCGACCGACTGCCACGCACCGCCACCGGCGTCGCCGTCTCCCTCGCGGACAAGGCCGACACCCTGGTGGGCATCTTCGGCATCGGCCTCAAGCCCACCGGCGACAAGGATCCCTTCGCCCTGCGGCGCGCCGGGTTGGGCCTGCTCAGAATCCTGAGTGAGCGCTCACTTACCATCGACCTGCTGGAACTGCTCGAACACGCCGCCAGCCAGCTCCAGGGCTGGCTGGAACGGCCGGCACCAGAGGTGGTCGCGGAGGTGAACGCCTTCCTCATGGAACGGCTCAAGGGGATGCTCACCGAGCAAGGGGTGGAGCCGCAGCGCTTCGAAGCGGTGCTCGCCGTGGCGCCCCACACCCTGCCCGATTTCCTCGCCCGGGTGGAGGCGGTGGGGCGCTTCCTGGAGATGCCGGAAGCCGACTCCCTGGCCGCCGCCAACAAGCGTATCCGCAACATCCTGCGCAAGGCTGAAGAGGAGATCCCCGGGCAAGTGGATGCAACGCTGCTGCAGGAACCGGCGGAACAGGCCCTCCATCAGGCCCTCACCACCAAGGCCGAGGCGGTGAAGCCGCTGCTGGAAAAGGGGGACTACGTGACCGCCCTGGAAGAACTGGCCGGCCTGCGTGAAACGGTGGACCGCTTCTTCGACGAGGTGATGGTGATGGACGAGAACCCCGCCCTGCGCCGCAACCGGCTGGCGCTGCTCCAACAGCTCTACACCCTGTTCCGGCAGGTGGCCGATATTTCGCGTTTGCAGCAGTAGGGAAATAACCACAGAGGCACAGAGGACACAGAGAAGCTGTGCTTGCTGGATTGAACCCTCGTAGGTTGGGCAAGGCGAAGCGTGCCCAACAAACCGGCAAAGGGAGCGTTGGGCACGGCGCTGCGCGCCTTTGCCCAACCTACCCTGTCTGGCCACTGATGACTGACCGCTGACAACTTTTACTCATGTCCGATCAATACGATTCTTCTCGACGTGATTCCTGGCGTGCGATGATGGCCGCGGTGCAGGCCTTTCACGACAAGCACGATTTCAAGAACACCGGCGGCGAAGAACTCACCTACCGCGTGGCCCTGATGGCCGAGGAGCTGGGGGAAATCTCTTCCTGCGTGACCAAGGGGAAAAGTAAGGACTCACTTGCGGAAGAGGTGGCCGACCTGCTCATCCTGCTCATGGGTACCGGCATCGCCGCCGATTTCGATCTCAACGCGGCCTTCTGGAAGAAGATGGAAAAACTGATGCAGCGCGACGCCCGCATGGTCGACGGCCGCATCCGGGTCTCCGAGTTCCGGGACATGGAATGAGCCATCGGTACATAATCCTCGACCGGGACGGGGTGATCAACCAGGACTCGGATCAGTACATCAAGAGCCCGGAGGAATGGATTCCCCTGCCCGGAAGCCTGGAGGCCATCGCCCGCCTCAACCAGGCTGGCTTCTCGGTGGCGGTGGCCACCAACCAGTCGGGTATTGCGCGGGGACTGTTCGACGAACTGGCGTTGAACGCCATGCACCAGAAGCTGCATCACGAACTGTCCCGCTTTGGAGCCCACCTGGACCTCATCGCCTACTGTCCCCACGGACCCGACGACGGCTGTGGCTGCCGCAAGCCGGAACCTGGCCTCTATCGCCAGATCGCGGCGCGCTGGGGTATTTCCCTGGAGGATGTGCCCATCGTGGGCGACAGCCTCCGGGACCTGCAGGCAGCCCTGGCCGTGGGCGCCAGCCCCATCCTGGTGCGCACCGGGAAGGGCCGGGAAACCGAAAAGGGGCTGGACCAGTTGTCGCCCATCCCGGTGTTCGACGACCTGCTCGAAGTGGCCCGATATCTCACCGAACCGAAGGAAAGATGATCCTTTTTCGTTCCGCGCTCTATTTTCTTGCCCTCACCCTCACCATCCTGGTCTTCGGGCTGGCCATCTCCACCGTCGGCCTGCTCCTTCCCCTCTCCGTCCGGGACCGGATGGGCAACGCCTGGGGGCGAACCAATCTCTACCTGATGAAGTGGATCATCGGATTGGATTACCGCATTCGGGGTGCAGACAACCTACCCCGGTCGGCAGCCATCGTGATGAGCAAGCACCAGTCGGCCTGGGAGACCATCGCCCTGCGGGGGATCCTGAAACCGGAACAATCCTGGGTACTGAAAAGGGAACTGATGTGGATCCCCGTTTTCGGCTGGGCGCTGGCCGCGGTGCCCAACATTGCCATCAACCGCAAGGCGGGACGCAGGGCGGCCCGCCTCATCATCGAGAAGGGTACCGCGCTGCTGCAGCAGGGACGGGTGGTCATCATCTTCCCGGAAGGAACCCGAACCAGGCCAGGGGAACGTCACCGATACGGCATGGGCGGTGGCCTGCTGGCGGAGAATTCCGGCTTTCCGGTGATTCCCATCGCACACAACGCAGGGGTCTACTGGCCCAGGCGGAGTTTTCTCAAATACCCGGGCACCATCGAAGTGGTGGTTGGGGAACCCATCGACGTTCAGGGAAAAAAGGCTTCCGAAATCACCCGGGAGGTGGAGGCCTGGATCGAGTCGAAAATGGAGGAATTGCCCCTCACACGGGAAAAATAATCACAAGTTATCCACAGGATAGGATATTATTCAAGTTATTACTTAAATATCGAGATTCTCCACAGAGAGTGCATTTGACTCGATGAACTCCCGCCTCGGCTCCACTTCGTCTCCCATCAACGTAGTGAAAACCTCGTCTGCCCCCACCGCATCTTCTATCCGCACCTGCAGAAGCCGGCGAGTGTCCGGATTCATGGTAGTTTCCCACAGCTGCTCGGGATTCATCTCACCCAGTCCCTTGTAGCGCTGAATGTGCTGGCCACGCCTGCCTTCAGCCATGAGCCATTCCAGCGCTTCACCGAAGCTTTCTATTGGCTGGCTTTTGTCGCCACGGCGAATATAGGCGCCCTCTTCGATGAGTCCCTGCAGTTTCTCTCCCAAGGAGCGGAGTTTCTGGTAGTCGCTGCTCTGGAAGAACTCCAGCGGCAGCTCTTTACGATTTTCGATGCCGTGGGTCACTTGGGTGATGACGATGGCGCGGGGCTGCCCCGTTTCCTCTTCCTGCAACTCCAGTCGATAGTGATTGGAGTCGCGCCGATCGGAGTTGAGCGCCTTTTCCATCTCCGCCAGCCACCTTCCGAGAGCCTGTGCATCTCCCAGCATCCCCTCTGCCACCGGGGGCATCTCCAGTAGCAACTCCAGGAAACGACCATCATAACGACGGGCCAACCGGTCGATGATGCTGCGGCTGGTGATGTACTCCACCGCCAGGGATTCCAGCGCCGAGCTGGACATGGGCGGCGCTTCCCCATTCACGTGCAGTTCCGCCCCTTCCAGCGCCATCTGCAACAGGTACCGGTTCAGCTCCAGGTCGTCCTTGAGATAGGTCTCCTGCTTGCCTTTCTTCACCTTGTAGAGCGGTGGCTGCGCGATATAGACATGGCCCCGTTCGATGAGCTCCGGCATCTGCCGGTAGAAGAAGGTGAGCAGCAGGGTACGGATGTGGGCGCCGTCCACATCGGCATCCGTCATGATGATGATTCGGTGATAACGCAGCTTGTCCGGGTTGAATTCTTCCCGGCCGATGCCGCAGCCCAATGCCGTGATGAGCGTACCCACCTCCGCCGAGGAGAGCATCTTGTCGAAACGCGCTTTCTCTACGTTGAGGATCTTTCCCTTGAGGGGCAGGATGGCCTGGTTGACCCGGTTGCGCCCCTGTTTGGCGGAGCCACCGGCGGAATCCCCCTCCACCAGGTAGAGCTCGGACCGAGTGGGATCCTTTTCCTGGCAATCCGCCAGCTTACCGGGCAACCCGGCCACGTCCAGCACCCCTTTTCTCCGGGTCATTTCCCTGGCCTTGCGAGCCGCCTCCCTTGCCCGGGCCGCATCCACCATCTTGCCGGCTATGGCCTTGGCATCGGCCGGGTTCTCCATGAGGAATTCCCGCAGTTTTTCCGAAACCAGGCTTTCCACGATACCCTTCACTTCCGAGGAGACCAGCTTGTCCTTGGTCTGGGAGGAGAACTTGGGATCGGGCACCTTCACGGAGAGAACGGCGGTGAGCCCTTCCCGGGCATCATCCCCCGTGGGATGGACCTTCAACTTCTTGGCCAGTCCGGCCTCCTCGATGTACTGGTTCAGGGTCCGGGTGAGTGCACTGCGCAAACCCGCCAGATGGGTACCGCCATCCTTCTGGGGAATGTTGTTGGTGAAACAGAAGATATTCTCCTGGTAGGACTCGTTCCATTGCATGGCGAGTTCCACCACCACGCCTTCCCTTTCGGCGGTGAAATGAAAGACCTTCTGATGCAGGGGGGTCTTCTTCCTGTTCAGGTGCTCTACGAAGGCCCGGATTCCCCCTTCATATTCGAACACATCCTCCCGGCCACTCCGCTCGTCCTTCAGATGAATGTGCACCCCGGAGTTGAGAAAAGAAAGCTCCCGAAGGCGCTTGGCCAGGATATCGTAATGAAATTCCGTGTCAGTGAAGATTTCCGGGCTGGGCCTGAAGCGGATGGAGGTACCGCTTTCGTCCGTTTCTCCGATGGCAGCCAACGGTGCTTCGGGCTCTCCCAAGTGATACTTCTGATACCAGATCTTGCCGTCCCGCTTGATGGTGAGTTCCAGCTCTTCGGAAAGTGCATTCACCACGGAGACCCCCACTCCGTGCAGCCCCCCGGACACCTTGTAGGAGTTGTCGTCGAACTTTCCGCCGGCGTGAAGGATGGTCATGATCACTTCCGCGGCCGACTTTCCCTCTTCGGGATGAATGTCCACGGGAATCCCCCGGCCATCATCGGTCACCGTTACTGAGCCATCGCTATGGATGATCACCTCGATGCGGGAGCAATATCCAGCCAACGCCTCGTCGATGGCATTGTCCACCACCTCGAAGACCATATGATGCAACCCGGTGCCATCATCGGTATCGCCGATATACATGCCCGGCCGCTTGCGAACCGCGTCCAGCCCCTTGAGAACCTTGATGGAGGAGGAGTCGTATTCCTTTCTTTGCTTGCTCATAAAAACCCCGAAAGACGATGCGCTCGCTGTTTCACGTTTTCCGGAAACGCCCACTCAGCCAGCAAGATTTCTGGATCCGCTGCTTTCCGGAGAGAGTGAAGGCCGGTACCACTCGCCGGTTTCCAATACACTCAGCGAATCAGAAAAAGGCCCGAAGAAACAGTGAAGAGGAACTGCAATGCCGTTGGTCTGGATAAGCCCCCAACCAATCTCGACTGGCTAGAAGAAACAAAATCATTCAAGAGAAATAGTATACCAGAACCCTCAAACTCCCGGCTTCAAGAGACACCCGAAGACTACGCGGCCGGTCCAGATTCCCTGATCCAGCCATGTTCCACGTGGAACACCTTGTCAAAACGACTTTCCAGTTTACCGGCCTCCAAAGCCGTAACCAGTACCTGTATTCCTTTTTCCTCTACCCAGTCCAACACAGCAACAGTTCTTCGCTCGTCCAGTTCTGCCGCCAAATCATCCAGGAGAAGCACGGGGGGCTCTTCGGTTTTTTCCAGGTAGGACTGAAGCAACCCCATTATCAGGGCATACACCAATAGCTTTTGCTGCCCCCGAGAAAGGATTCGTGATGCAGGCCCTTCCGGGGTCAGGACCTGAAGTTCCGCTCGATGGGGCCCAACGCTGGTGTAACCTCTGTGAAGATCTCGTTCCATTTGTTGTTCGATCGCCCACCGCAGCGAACCCCTTTCGTCTTTCCAGCCGGGCCTGTAATGGAGCTCTACCTGAAAGTTTGCTTGGAAATGTTTCAGCATCTCCTGCACAAATCCCGATAACTGCGCCAGAAAGTCTACCCGGCGCTGGGTAATGCTCTCGCCCGCATTTCCCAGCAAGTCCGAGAAAGATTCCGCCAATTTGTAATCCCCCTGCTTCAGGGCCGCATTGCGTTGTCGGAGCGCCCGAGCATAATCACTCAGCAGGGAGTGATAACGAGGTTCCACGTGGAACAATCCCAGATCCAGGAATTGCCTGCGCAGTTCCGGTCCTCTCTCCACCAGGTCATGAGATGGAGCCCCGATGAAAAAAACGGGTAATCTTCTTACCAACTCGGAGCGTCGTTTGATCTCCCGACCGTCACTCCTGGCAAATAATTTGTGTTTCTCCCTCCTTACTCCCAAAGTGGATCGGCTTCCTCTTTCACTCTCAAGTCGGCCAATCACCTGAGCCGCTTCCGAGCCTTTCTGGATCAAGGGGCCAGCATCGATATGGCGAAAGCTGCGACCATGCCCCAACAGGTATACCGCTTCCAGCAAAGTGGTTTTTCCGGCACCATTGTTTCCAATGAACAGATTCAATCCCGAAGACAGGTGGACATTGGCCCGCCGGATGGCGCGCAGGGTTTCTATCTGCAGGTGTCGAATGATCACGAGCCAGGTTTCTGCTCTTTCATCATAAAAGGGGCGTTTCCGCCCCTTTCATTCATTTTTTCTGCTTGGGGATCCTCTGATCTAATCCCGGACGAAACAGATTGTACTCCTCTGGCTCGAGTACAAGGCGAAGTTCGCAGCCAATAGCGAGACTTCAACGCGGTAATCGGGCCGGAGGGGGACAAGATGCAAGTTCATGGATTAGATCAGAAGATTCTTGGATCAGAAAAGGGTTCAGAAGCGGCTAAATCCGCATGGGCATGACCACGTACTGGCAGCCATCCTGATTTTCGGAAGTGATGACACAGCTGGAAGCGGGATCGATGAGCCCGAAACGAACCCTTTCTTCCTCCAGCACCCCGAGTACGTCCAGGAGGTACCCCACATTGAATCCGACCATCATTTCCTCCCCAACGTAATCCACTTCAAGCTCCTCTTCCGCCTCTTCGTGCTCGGGATTGTGCGCAAGAAGGTTGAGCAGCCCGGGAGAGACTTGAAAACGAACGCCACGGAATTTTTCATTGGAGAGAATGGCCGTTCGCATCAGTGCATGCCGGAGTGGTTCCCGGTCGGCGACCAGTTGCTTCACATTGTCGCTCCCCGGTATGACCTTGGCGTAATCCGGGTAGCGCCCATCGATGAGCTTGGTGGCGAAACTCCCCCCCGGGAAGATCACTTTCAGAAAACCACTGCTGAACTGGAGTTCCACTGGGGGAGCATCCTTCCTCGAATCCAGAATCCGATTCAACTCCAAAACGGCCTTTCGAGGCACGATAGCCTGGATGCCGACCTCCTGGTCCTCCTCCAGGGGTACATCGCACAACGCAAGGCGATGCCCGTCTGTGGCCACTGTTCTCAATCTACCGGGCCGGGTTTCGAAGAACATACCGTTCAGGTAATAACGGACATCCTGCTGGGCCATGGCAAACGAAGTTTTTTCCAGAAGCCGCTTGAGGAGGTGCTGGGGAATGTTCACTTGGTGAGTCGCCGCTGCGACCTCCATGGCAGGGTAGTCACCGGCAGGCAAGGTACTCAGCCGGTAACGGCCACGACCGGAACGGAGGACAGCCTTCTCCCCATCCACTTCCAAAGCGATGCTGGCTCCATCTTCCAGCGCCTTGCAGATGTCGATGATTTTTCTGGCCGGCAAAGTGAAGTCCCCGTCTTCGGAGGCTTCCACCGCCAATTGGGTTTTGACTTCCAGTTCCAGGTCGGTGGCAACCATGGTCATGTTGCCGTTTTTTACCTGGAACAACAGGTTGGCCAGGATGGGAAGGGTCTGTCGGCGTTCGACAATGGTTCCCACCTGCAGCAGTGCCGGTAACAATTCTTCCTTCTTGGTGGTCAGTTTCATCATGGTGTTGCCCGGGATTACAAAACCTAAAGAATGTTTTAAAAAACCTAATTGTTGTTATTAAGCAGGACCAGGAGCCTGAGTAAAAAGAAAAAAGTCTGTGGTTTCCGCCACTTGCCTCCTATTATCTGCTGTAGAGTTGCCCCGGAAACCCGGTGACATGCTGTGTAACGACTGTGAATAACCAGCTTTGGCCGCAGACAGGAAAATGGATAACAGCTTTTCCACAGTCAGTGGCTCAGGGTTCTCAACAGGTTTTTGTAGTCTTCCGCGATGCGGCTGTCAGTCTCTTTCAGCTCCTGAATCTTGCGCGTGGCGTAGAGCACCGTCGTATGATCCTTCCCGCCGAAGGCCTGGCCAATCTCCGGTAGGCTGTGGTTGGTAAGTTCCTTCGCAAGAGTCATGGCAATCTGGCGGGGCCGCGCGATGGTCCGGCTCCGGTTCTTGGAAAGCATGTCGGAGCTGCGGATCTTGTAGTACTCGGCCACCACCTTCTGTATGTTCTCGATGGTGATCTGCTTGTCCTGGGCGGCGATGAGATCGCGCAGGGCATCCTTGGCAAAGTCCAACGTGATGGGCCGGCCAGTGAACTGGGCGTTGGCCACCACCCGCCGCAAGGCGCCCTCCAGTTCGCGGATGTTGGAACGCACCCGCTGGCCGATGAAGAAGGCCACCTCGCTGGGTAGCTCCACGCCAAAGAGCTTTTGCGCCTTGTTCATCAGGATGGCAACCCGTGTCTCCAGGTCCGGTGGCTCGATGGCCACGGTAAGCCCCCAGCCGAAGCGTGACTTGAGTCGGTCCTCCAGTCCGTCCACCTCCTTGGGGAAGCGGTCGCTGGTGAGAATGATCTGTTGCTGGGATTCGAACAGAGCGTTGAAGGTGTGGAAGAACTCCTCTTGGGAGCGCTCCTTGCCGGCAAAGAACTGGACGTCGTCGATGAGCAGGGCGTTCACCGAGCGCATGCGCTGCTTGAAGGCGTCGATGGCGTTGTGCTGCAGCGCCTTCACCATCTCGGTGACGAATCCCTCGGAATGGAGATAGAGCACCCGATAGTCGGGCCGGTGCTCATGGATCAGGTTGCCGATGGCGTGCAGCAGATGGGTTTTTCCCAATCCGGTGCCGCCATAGATGAAGAGCGGGTTGTAGGCCTTTCCTGGCGCCTCGCCGATCTGAATGCCGGCCGCACGGGCCAGTTGGTTGGACTTTCCTTCCACATAATTGTCGAAGGTGAAGCTCCGGTTGATGTTGAGAAGTAAGTCTTCACTACCGGTGTTTTCCCCTGTATCTCTTGAATAAGAGGTGCCGACTGCTTTTTTTGGAGAAGCACTGACCGTGCTCCGTGCTTTTTTCAAAGAGCCGATCTCGAGGTCGACCTTCAGGTTGCTGTCCGGGTCGTATTCCTTCAGAAACCGCTGGATATCGGCAAGGTAGTGCTTGCGCACCCAGTCCTGCACAAACGCATTGGGCGCCAACAAGCGCAGTTTTCCGGGGGCCTGCTCTTCGGGGCACTGAATCGGCCGGATCCAGGTGTTGAACTGCTGTTCCGGCAGTTCGCTTTCAAGCCGCGCAAGGCAATATTTCCAGTGGTCCATTGATCGTCGTGGTGTGCAGGCGCGTCGTTTTACAACATTATGATTTATTGGGCCTTTTTTGACCCCTTATTGGTTCGGGTATCGGTTGCGGACCCGTCCTGGTGCCTGGGGAGGAAATCAAAGTGTACTCCTCCCCAGGGAAGTTATCCACAGCAAAATCGGACTGCCCCAGGCCAGTCGCAGCATTCCGGAACCGGGTCCGGAAAGGGTTAGAATCGATACCTGTTTTTTGATCCAGATTTCTCTACCGGATGACTTACCGCTGTCAGAAACCGCCCAAGGCTCTCATGCGGAAGGTGGGTCGTGCCATCGCCGATTTCGACATGATTCGTGAAGGGGATCGGTTGCTGTTGGGGGTCTCTGGCGGCAAAGACTCTCTGAGCCTGCTACAGATCCTCTGCCACCTGCAACGCTACGCACCGGTTCGGTTCGATTTGGCGGTGCTCACGGTGGACCCGGAGATCGAAGGGTTCGATCCTGCTCCACTGAAAGATTACTACCGGGATCTGGGCGTGACCCATTTCTTCGAACGCCAGCCTATTGCGGAGCAGGCGAAATCGCACATGAGCGGGGATTCCTTCTGTGCCTATTGTGCGCGCATGAAACGGGGCATCATGTACAACATCTGTCGCCGGGAGGAGTACAACGTACTGGTGCTGGCCCAGCACCTGGACGACCTGGCCGAGAGCCTGCTCATGTCCATGTTCCACGGAGGCCAGCTGCGCACCATGAAGGCTCACTATCTCAACGACGCCGGCGACATCCGCATCATCCGGCCGCTGGTCTATGTGCGCGAGCGCCAGACCGCCGCCTTCGCCGCCCGGGCCGACCTGCCGGTGGTGCCCGACTCCTGCCCCGCCTGTTTCAGTGCCCCCACCCGCCGCCAGCACATGAAGGCGCTGCTGGCGCGCGAAGAGCGGGAGAACCCCCATCTCTTCCCCAACCTGCTCCACGCCATGCGGCCCTTGATGGTGGAGGGCGATATCCCGTCCTGATTTACATGGCGCGAGGCGTTGTCGCTCAGAAATACCCGTTGTAGCTAGGGCTTCATCCTGACAAACAGGAGCGCATTCCCGGGGCCGGTAGGCAACCCTTGTTGTCGGGGACGCTGTGAATACATCCATGTAAGCTTTGCGGCAGCATCCCTGCTGCCGAAACCCCGACAACAAGGGTTGCCCACCGGCCATGCAGCGCTATCGGTTGTTTTGGGGCTTTACCGGTCCCCACATTCCACAATCCGCTTGCTGGCCGACGGGGTGGTTCTCGTAGCGGGACCTCGGAGGCAGGGATGCCGACGCGGAGCCTACAGGGATGTATTCACGGCGTTCCCGCTACGAGAACCGGACCGGCGGCCCCGCAGCAGCGTTCGAATCGCTTACTTTTTCACACTGAAGCTCAACTCACATGGGTGTGTTGATGAAATTGCGGTATTACTGTTCCAGCAACTCCACCTTCACCTCGATGGGCTGCTGGCCGGACAGGGTGCCGGTGCTGTAGCTGGTGATGTTGGACCGGCTGCCGTCCCGTCGCTGGGCGGTGCCGCCGATGGGGATCCACTGGCCCAGCCGACCGCTGACGCGGGTGGTCATGTTCTGCACCGCGAAGGTCTGGGGCGTGCCGGTGGGCCTGGCGGCGAAAGGCGAGATCTCCAGGGTCACCCGGTCGCCGTTCACCCAGGGGGTGACATAGAAGCCGGAGGTAACGTTGCGGTAGCGCTGCTCCACCCGGTAGCGGCCCCAGGGGTCCACCCCGGTGGAGATCACCGGCACCGACAGCCCGGACTGGATGAAGGCCGGCATCCCCTCGGTGGCGCGCACGTAGCGCTCCTCGTCGGTGGAGTAGCTGCGGCTGCGGTCACTGACGCGACCGTGCAGGCCCTCTTCCTTGCCGGGCTTGCCGATGGTCACCGAGCCCTTGTCTCCCGCCGGTATCCTGCCCTCCACCCCGATGTCACGCTGGCGGAACCGGCCTGCGCCACCCTGGCGCACGGCGATACGCAACTGCCGCGGCGCCCGGTCGAAGCGGTCGATGATCTTTTTCAGCTCCGCCAGGTTTTGCGGCGAGGTGCGGATGATGAGCTGGCCGTTCATGCCGGTCACCGTGCCGTCCTTCTCCACGAAGGGGCGCAGCAGGGGCAGCATCCGATCCACCGTCTGGTGTTTCAGGGGGATGACCTCCAGCGGATAGTCCGCCCAGGCGGCTGCGGAGAGTAACAGGGCGAAAAGAAGCGTGGCGTGTCGGGCTGAAGCCCGACCTACAAAGCCATGGGGCTTTTCCATTTCAAGATCCCGGTTTGCCTTGCCTGCAACCAGTATAATGCCAATTCAAGCCACGAGGCTGGTTTCAGCCCGGTGACTTCAACGCTTTCGGGGCGCCGCCGTCCCGGCATTTGTAGCGGGGACGCCGTGAATACATCCCTGTAGGCTCTGCGGCAGCATCCCTGCTGCCAAAGCCCCGCTATAAACACCGGAACGTCGGCTTTCAGGCGGATAGGACGTCTTCAGACGAGTCGAGATAATCCAGTAACCATGCGCATTTTCCCACCAGCCAGGAAAACACACCTTGGGCGGGAAAGCGTCCAATGACACTTCCAGCCGATCTTTCATGACTTCCCGCATCCGCGAGATCCCGTACAACTACACCTCCTTCTCCGACCGCGAGATCGTCATTCGCCTGCTGGGGGAGGAGAACTGGCGCCTCATCGAGGAGCTGCGCGGCAGCCGCCGCACCGGGCGCTCGGCGCGCATGCTGTTCGAGGTGCTGGGCGACATCTGGGTGGTGGAGCGCAACCCCTACCTGCAGGACGATCTCTTGCAGAACCCCGACCGGCGCAACGCTCTCATCCACGCGCTCAACCACCGCCTCGACCAGTTCGAGGCGCGCCTCAACGACAACCGCAAGGCCGCCCAACTGCTGGAGGCGGCGCGCGAGGCGGTGGACCGCTTCGCCAACCGTTTCGGCGCCGATGCCCATCTGCGCAGCCGCATCCGCAAGGCGCTGGAGGGGATCACCCGCGCCGACAACATCGACTTCTCCGGCCTGGCCCGCGTCTCCCACGCCACCGACGCCACCGACTGGCGGGTGGAGCTCCCCTTCGTGGTGATCTCCCCCGACCGCGAGGAGGAGGTGGCCCCCATCGTGCGTGCCTGCATCGAGCTGGGGCTGACCCTCATCCCGCGTGGCGGCGGCACCGGCTACACCGGCTCGGCGGTGCCCCTGGAGGCCCACTCGGCGGTGATCAACACCGAGAAGCTGGAGTTCCTCTCCGCTGTCGAGGAGGTGGTACTGCCCGGCGTGGAGGGCAAGGTGCCCACCGTGCGCGCCGGCGCCGGCGTGGTGACCCGGCGCGTCTCCGAGCTGGCCGAGCGCCACGGGCTTGCCTTCGCCGTGGACCCCACCTCCCAGGACGCCTCCACCATCGGCGGCAACATCGCCATGAACGCCGGCGGCAAGAAGGCGGTGCTCTGGGGCACCACACTGGACAACCTGGCGAGCTGGCGCATGGTCACTCCCGACGGCAACTGGCTGGAGGTGGAGCGGCTGGAGCACAACCTCGGCAAGATCCACCAGCAGGCGCTGGTGCGCTTCCGCCTTTCGCGCTTCCATCCCGACGGCCGCACCCCCCTGGGCGAGCCCGAGATCCTGGAGATCCCCGGCCATCGCTTCCGCAAGCGCGGCCTGGGCAAGGATGTCACCGACAAATTCCTCGCCGGCCTGCCCGGGGTGCAGAAGGAGGGGTGCGACGGCCTCATCACCTCGGCCCGTTTCATCCTCCACCGGCTGCCGCGCCACGGCCGCACCCTCTGCCTGGAGTTCTTCGATCCCGACGTGGCGCGCGCGGTGCCGGCTATCGTCGAGGTGCGCGATTACGTGGAGGAGCTCGACGGGGTACAGATGCTGGGGCTGGAGCACCTCGACGAGCGCTACGTCAAGGCGGTGAACTACGCCACCAAGGCGGCGCGGCGCGAGCGGCCCAAGATGGTACTGCTGCTGGATCTGGTCTCCGACAACGACGCAGCCCTGGAGCACGCCGCCGAACGGGTGGTGGCCCTGGCCGCGGCCCGCGGCGGCGAGGGCTTCATCGCCACCAGTCCCGAGGCGCGGCGCCAGTTCTGGCTCGACCGGGCCCGCACCGCCGCCATATCCGCCCACACCAACGCCTTCAAGATCAACGAGGACGTGGTGATCCCCCTGGAGCGGCTGGGCGACTACAGCCGCGGCATCGAGGCCCTCAACATCGAGCAGTCCATCCGCAACAAGCAGCGCATCATGGAGGCGGTGGAGGATTTCCTCCAGGGCGACATCGAGCGCCTCTGCCGCTGCCCCGACTTCGAGCAGTCGGAGGAGAACCGCCGCATCCTGGCCGACAAGAGGGCGGCGACCCTGGCGATGCTGGAGGAGACCCGCAACCGCTGGTCGCGCATCCTCGAACGGCTGCGGCAGCCCGCCGCGGAGAACCTCGACCTGCTCACCGAGGCCGAGCAGGCGCACATCCGCCCCGGCGACACCCTGCTCGACCTGATGCTGCGCCGCGACCTGCGCCAGAGCTACCGCCGCGAGGTGGAGCAGCGCATCAAGGAGATCTTCTCCGGCCAGGAGCTGGCCCCTCTGCGCGACGAGCTCGACCGCATCCACGCCCGCATCCGCGACAGCCGCCTCTTCATCGCCCTGCATATGCACGCCGGCGACGGCAACGTCCACACCAACATCCCGGTCCACTCCCACGACTACCAGATGCTGCACGAGGCGGAAAAGCTGGTGGACCAGGTGATGGCGCTGGCCCGCTCCCTGGGCGGGGTGATCTCCGGCGAGCATGGCATAGGCCTGACCAAGATCCAGTACCTGGAAGAGGAGAAGCTGGCCGATTTCGTCGCGTACAAGAAAAAGGTCGATCCCGAGGGCCACTTCAACCGCGGCAAGCTGCTGCCCGGCTCCGGCCTGGAGGCGGCCTACACCCCCTCCCTGCGGCTGGTGCAGCAGGAGGCGATCATCCTCGAGGCGAGCGAACTGGGCGAGCTCAATGACGACATCCGCCACTGCCTGCGCTGCGGCAAGTGCAAGCCGGTCTGCCAGACCCACGTGCCGCGCGCCAACCTGCTCTACTCGCCGCGCAACAAGATCCTCGCCACCGGCCTCATCATCGAGGCTTTCCTCTACGAGGAGCAGACCCGCCGCGGCCTGAGCCTGCGCCACTTCGAGGAGATGAACGACGTGGCCGATCACTGCACCATCTGCCACAAGTGCCAGGCCCCCTGCCCGGTGAACATCGACTTCGGCGAGGTGACGGTGCGAATGCGGCGCATCCTCACCGAGCGCGGACAGAAACGCTTCAGCCCCGGCGGCGCCGCGGCCCTGGCCTTTCTCAACGCCACTCGCCCGCGCACCGTGCGCTGGCTGCGCAGGTTACTGGCTGAATGGGGCTTCAAGGGAATCACCTTGGGCCATCGGCTGTTCAAGGGCCTGGGCTTTTTGCGCCACACGGATGAGCCGCCCCACGCCACCACCGGCAAGATGGCCCTCTCCACCCAGGTGGTGGAGCTGGTACGCCGCCCCATCGAGGTGGAGCTGCCGCGTGTCACCTGGCGCACCGCCTGGGGGCTGGAGGATGCCACCCAGGTGCCGGTGCTGCGCGATCCCAAGGTGCCCTCCATCGACGCCGAGACGGTCTTCTACTTCCCCGGCTGCGGCTCCGAGCGGCTCTTCTCCGACATCGGGCTGGCCACCATCGCCATGCTCTACACCCACGGCGCCGAGGTGGTGCTGCCGCCGGGCTACCTCTGCTGCGGCTATCCCCAGGAGGCCGCCGGCCAGCACCAGCGCGGCAAGGAGATCACCACCGCCAACCGGGTGCTCTTCCACCGCGTGGCCAACACCCTCAACTATCTCGACATCCGTACCGTGGTGGTGAGCTGCGGCACCTGCATGGACCAGCTCCTCCAGTACCAGTTCGAGCAGATCTTTCCCGGTTGCCGCCTCCTCGACATCCACGAGTGGCTGATGGAGAAGGGGGTGGTCCTCGACGGCAGCCAGGAGACCGAGTACCTCTTCCACGATCCCTGCCACTCCCCCATGAAGCGGTACAACCCGGTGGCCGTGGCCGGCGCGCTCATGGGCAAGCCGGTGACCCTCTCCGACCGCTGCTGCGGCGAGTCGGGCACTCTCGGCACCACCCGCCCCGACATTGCCACCCAGCTCCGCTACCGCAAGGCCGAGGAGCTGCGAAAAGGCATAGAAATCCTGGGCGATGCACCGAAGCGAATACTCACTTCATGCCCCGCCTGCCAGCAGGGGCTGCTCAAGTTCCACGCCGAGACCGGGCTAAAGGCCGACTACCTGGTGATGGAGCTGGCCAACCGCCTGCTGGGAGAGAATTGGCAGGAGGCGTTCGTGCGGCGGGTGAAGGAGGAGGGGGGCATCGAGAAAGTGCTGCTATGATCCAGATTGGTAGGTCGGGCTTCAGCCCGACAATTGTGAGAGCACTACCATCGCTTTCCGGGGGCCGGTGGGGGAGTCTCTCTGGCAGGGCCGCCGTGTATACATCCCTGTAGGCTTTGCGGCAGCTTCCCTGCTGCCGAAACCCTGCCAGAGAGACTCCCCCACCGGCTTCCAAGCGTTGCTGGATGGTTCGTCGGGCTAAAGCCCGACCTACCCGCCACGGTTGGGAGTCGTGAGAACTGAAGGAGTATGAGTTGGTGGTGATTCGTGAACAGGATTCAGTGGTTTTGACCCGCGATGTTCCCGGATATGGTCTCGAAGCCGGGGATGTGGGAACCGTGGTGATGATTCATCGGGGAGGAGAAGGGTACGAAATGGAGTTCACCACTCTGAAAGGCGAGACAGTGGGCGTGCTGACGCTCATGGCCGGGGATGTCCGACCGGTGGACCGGGGAGAGGTGGCCCATGTCAGGAAGGTGGCCTGAGGCAGCTTTGAAAAGCATCCTCGCAATCCTGCTGCTGGCGCTGGCCGGCTGCACCGTGATGGTGCCGCAGTACCGGGGCGAGGATGCCGGCTACCGCTTCATCCTGCACCAGCCGGTCACCATCCCGGCAGATCGAACCCGGGTCTATATCCAGGGTGGCAGAGTGAGCACCGGTTTCAACAGCTACGCGGTGAGCTGCAGCCTGGAGGTGCGCGCCCTGGCGGAGGAGCCGAGAACGGTGCAGCCTGACACTTTCGTGGTCTACCGTATCCAGCAGTTCTTCGAGGAGGTGGCTGCGGCTCACTGGAAGCCGGTGCAGCTGGCCTCGCTGAAGCTTGCCGATGCCGCGGTGGACAGCGGTCCTTCGGACATCTTCCGCGGCTTCCATTTCTGGCTCCATTCCGACCAGCAGCCCGACGTGTTGCGGCTCACCTGCCGCGGCGTCTTCGCCGCCCCCTGGGAGGCCTATCCCCCCACCTACGAAGAGATCGTGGAAACCCTGGGCGAGGTGGCCGACCTCAAGTCAGCCACCGAGACCATCCCGCCGGGGAAGTTTTGAGCAGGGTTCGCGCCGCGGACGGCGCTCCTGTGAGCGATCTCCTGTAGGAGGCACGTCCCCGCGCCGAACCCGGTATTTCCCTTACCCTGAGGGAGAGGGAGCTTCCTGGCAGCGGGGACAGAGGTAACACACCTGCCCGCCCCGACGTTCCTTCACGATGGGGGTGCCGCAGTGGTAGCAGGGCAACCCTTCCCGGCGGAAGACATGAAACCGGTACTCCTCGAAGCTGGCTCCCGCCTTCTCCAGCTTCTTCGCCCGTTCCAGGTCATTGGTGATGCCCCCGGTCCGGTAGGACTGGCGTGGAAGCTGGAGCATACGTCCCGCCAGCGCCACCAGCTGGCCCATCGGCAGGTCGGCGGGGCGCAGGTCGGGGTGCAACCCGGCACAGTGCAGGATCTCGCAGCGCAGGTAGTTGCCCAGCCCGGCGACGAAGGATTGGTCGGTGAGCAGGGATCCCAAGCGCCGGTTGCGAAAGCGGGGTGAGGCCAGCCTGCCCAGCACTCTTTCCAGGGTGAGGGATTCGTCCAGCACGTCCGGCCCCAGCCTGGACAGAAAAGGATGGCCACGCAGCTCGTCGGTGGGCCACACCTGGATATCGGAAGCGCTGTAGAGCAATGCCCAGGCTTCCGGCACCTCGATGGCCAGCCGGAGCTGGCGCCGGGTATCGGGCAGATTGCCGGGCGTCACCACTTCCCAGCGGCCATAGAGCTGGTTGTGGCTGTAGAGGCTGTACTGGTTACCGAGGTGGATGAGCAGTGCCTTGCCCCGGCTCTCGATGTCGGCGATGCGAACGCCATCGAAACGCCCGTTCCACTCCGCCAGAGACGGCAAATGGAAGTGAATGCGTGAGGCGATCTGGCCGGTGATCGAATTGGCGAGCCGGTCACGCAGGCGACGGATTTCCGGACCTTCGGGCAAGAGCGGGGCGGGTCAATCGAGGTGAGGTGAGAGGAACTGGGCGGTGACGGTGTCCATGGTGTTCACATGGTGGAGGAACCACTGCGGCCACAGCTCGAACACGAATTCCACCAGAGGTCCCGTCTCCCGGTTTTGGCGCCAGGAGGAGGCCACTGCTTGCAACTGCTCCAGCACCGTGGCGTGTTCCTGGGCGTGCACCGGGTAGGCGGGAAAACCGTACTCCTCCATCCAGCGGTTTTCCCGCTCGAAGTGGGCACGGGTGTGCTCGATCCATTCCTGCAGTGCGCGATCCAGCGCCTCCACATCCGGTGGTTCCGACTCCGCCTTTTGCAGCAGCCTAGCCAGTGCGTTCACCAGCGCCACCTCCTCCTGGTGGGTGCGATTCATGGTGTCCACCGCCACCAGAGGAATCTCCTGCGGTGCAAGCGCTTCGTGCCTGGCGTTCATGGTGAATGGTTGGAGAGGAAACTCGGTAATAACCCTATACCTCATGGGATTATGAGGTCAAGCACGGCCTGCCGCAGCGCGGCTTCAGCCTGTCCTTTTCCCGTAAACCCGAAGTGAGTGGCCACTTCTGCCCAGCTTCTTCCCTGCAGGACCTTGGTCACCAATAGCTGCGCTTTTCTGGAAGAGGGAGCATGCTGACGGCAGGCCAGTTGGTGCAGCGCGCCCAAAGCGTCGAGATAACTCCACTGCCCTTGCGCGTAGGCGGTAAGAAGCCTCCTGGTTTCCCCCGGCAAAGGTTCATCCAGGGCATCGCGCAGCGACAGGACGAGCCCGGGATCCAGTTGGGTGAAGAACTGGCCCAGCTGCAGGGGGAAGTTCTGCTGGAAGCGGCGGTGAGCCTGCTGCAGCGATTTGCCAAGTACCGGCACCAGGGCCTTTGCCACCAGCAGGGCGTGAGCACCGCTGCTCGCCTCCCGCCGGTGGCCCAGTCGCAGGGGGAAGTATCCGGCCCGGCGCCAGAAACGGGCCAGCTCCGGCGTGGCTCCGAAACTGGCTCCCAGCAGCTCGATTTGCTGCTGTCGGGCCTGCGCTTCCACAGCAGCGAGCAGTCGGCTGCCCAGGCCCTGGCCCTGGAGTGCGGGATTGATGGCGATTCGCACCACCCGCCAGCAGCGTGCCTGCAGTGTTTCGGGCAGTTGACAGCGGGTGGCCAGGGCCTGGGGCAGCAGATGGCCCCGGGGCCTTCGTTTTCCCTCCAGGATCTCCTGTTGCAGCGTGCCGGGCAGATTGCCCTCTTCCGCCACCAGCGCAACGCCCAGCACCCTCCTCCTGGACTCGAGGAGAAACAGCCGCAGATTGGGGGCATCGAGAAGGTACCGGAGATCCCTGGGGGTGGTTCGATAGTGAGCACTCACCATCAAGCCAAAGGCCGATTCCAGTAGCTCGGGTCGATCCAGCAGTTGACGGGGGATGATCCGCCGCACATGACATTCATCGGGTGATGGGAGTTCTTCCTTCCAGGAAGGGGGTTCGGCATCCAGCAGCAGCGCCCGGTACCCCAGTCGCTCCAGGGGGTCGTTTTCGGCCCAGCGCACCGGCTGGCGCAGCTCGCATCGCTTCCAGCCGGGTCGCAACCGTTCCAGATGGTGGCCGAGCCGCACCTCGAACCCGCGGCCGGAGCCTTCGTAGCCATGCACCGTGGAGGAGAGAACCACGCGGGAATGACACCGGATCAGCTCCAGCAGCAGGGGCAGCGGGATCCCGGCAGCCTCGTCCACCAGCAGGAGGTCGGTGTCGGGATTTTCCCGCAGCAGCCGATCTGGTGCCATGAAGGCCAGACCACCCTGGACCGGCGCTCCTTCCACGGATCCCGTTGGCGAGCGGGACAGGACTTCCCTTGCATGGGTGAAGAGGATCTCCGTGGCGGACCGCCTGGGTGCGGTGACCAGGATCCGCTTCTGGTGGATGGCGGCCAGCTCCCCCGCGGCCCGCCCCAGAACGGCCGACTTTCCCCTGCCGCGATCGGCCACCAGCAGCAAGGGCCTGCGCGGATGGCCCAGGGCCACCCGTTGGATCGCCTCCAGTGCCAGGGACTGGTCCCGGGTGAGTGTCATCGGCTCCGAAGGCCCGCCTGTGGCTTCGATGCGCACGCTCGTCCGAGGCGGCTCGAAGGATTGGAAGATCCGGGCCAGCCGCTGCAGGAAACGGCTGGGGCGTGGCACCGGCCAGCCGTGAACCGCCCAGCTCTCCAGGCAGAGGTCCTGCCGCCATGGCCAGCTTTCCGGGGGCGGGGTCAGCAGCAGAAAAGTGCCGCCGCCGCGGACCAGGCCGATGGCGATGGCGAAGGCGTCCACATCGAACCCCAGGGTGGCGTCGAACACCAGAAGATCGGTCTCGCTGCCCAGATGGCGTACCAGCTCGCCGGGCGGAAGTCGCCGGATGCCCGCAGGAGACCGGTGACCCACCCAGAGTCCGCCGGGATGCCAGGCTTCCAGAGCCTGCTTCCGGCACTCCTCTGCCGGGCCTGAGAGCAGCCTGAACTGTCGATGAAGGGCCGCAGTGGTCACGCGGTGACGGGAGAAAAAAACAGGCCGGCGGAAGCCGGCCCGGGGGAATCAGAGAAAATCGGGAAGTTTCTTGCGGATCTCTTCCGGGCTCTGTTTGACCACGTCCTTGGCCACCTCGCCGGCCACCAGGGATTTCACGTGATCATCGAGGCAGTCCCTCAACTCGCCCAGAAAAGCCGGGGCGGCCAGGATATAGAGTTTGTCGAAAGCCTTGTCATTGGCCGCCTGGCGCAACTTTTCGCAAAGGCTCTTGGCGAAGCGGATGGATTCCTCCTTCTTGGCATCCACCTCGTTCTCCATGGCGTGGCGACCATGGCCTGCGCTGTCGAAGGCCCGCCCCGGCTCATCGGAATAGAGCTCGGTGTCCCTCTTGCGGCTCTCTGGATGTTCCAGTTCCTCGATGGCCACCAGAGGACCCACCCGGTTGTCCGCCCGGAGAATCTTCGCTTGGCTGCTGTCGGCAGCCAGAACCCATGAAATTGCCATGCCTTGTTTCCTCTTTTGTTGTCGATGGGGGTTTTTATAACATGATATCCCTTCTGCGATAATCAACAGGGGTCAGGATCGGGATGCCACGCGGCATTCGCAGTCGACCCGGGTTTTCCTGACGATGAATCGACCGGAGAGGAGGTGAATCATGTTGGACGATCCCCAGCCCTTGTTCGACCAGTTCCTTCCCAAGGCCCGTCGGTACGTGGAATCCCCGGGCGTCATGGCGGCACTGGAACTGGACGGCATCTGTGAAAAGCTCTATCCGCTGGTGGCCCGCAAACTGGGGGACACGGCGTTATCCAACCGCATCCGGGATTTTGGCCGTGGTCTGCCACGCAAGAGCGAGGAGGAGCTGCGGGTGCTGCTGGAGGAGATTCAGGAGCTGGCCGGCCAGCACGGCCTGCTCTACCCTTCGGCCGCGGCCTGAAAGACGCCGTCACCCCTTCCGCAGCTCGCCGATCACCAGACGATTGCCCTGCACCACCCACGCCTGCCCGAAGCCACGCACGTAGCTTCCCTTCTCCACCTGGAAGCGGAAGAGATGGAAATCGGGCAGGCTGCGCAGCAGGGCCACCGTCTCGCCGAAGGCCGACTCCATCCGCTCCAGCAGCCTGTCCGCCTCCTTGCCCCTGACCTCCCCGGCCCGGCACTGGAGCACCAGCCGTTCGCGGGCGAAGAGGTTGCGCGCTTCGGCCTCGGGCTGGATGAACATGAGACTGGCCCTCGGGTTGGCCAGCAGATTGCGGGTGTGGGCGGCCAGCTCGCTGACGTAGATGCAGATGGCCTCGTCGTCGTCGAGAATGAAAGGTGCATAGCTGATCTCCGGCTCGCCTGCCGGAGAGACGGTGGCCAGCAGGACGCTCCTGCAGCGGTCGCGCAGGGCGCGGGCGACTTGTTGGAGTTGTTGCTGCTCGTCTGTCATGGTGGTTGCGAATACGCTGCATAGGTGGGGCTTCAAGCCCGACGAGGCGGATAATTCGAATGCTTTCCCGGGGCCGCCGGTCCGGTTCTCGTAGCGGGAACGCCGTGAATACATCCCTGTAGGCTCCGCGTCGGCGTCCCTGCCTCCGAGGTCCCGCTACGAGAACCGCCCCGTCGGCTTGCCGACGGATCGCGGACATTGGCGATCCGAAACGCCACTTGAACAACCGATAACGCTGCAAAGCCGGTGGGGGATCCTTGTTGGCGGGGTTTCGGCAGCAGGGATGCTGCCGCAAAGCTTACACGGATGTATTTACAGCGTCCCCGCCAACAAGGATCCCCCACCGGCCCTGGGAAAGCGTTTCCGTTGTCGGGCTGAAGCCCGACCTACCGCTCGTCCGGTTCGTAGGCCAGGTTCTGCCCCAGCCACTTTTCCACCTCCTCCACTGTCATGCCCTTACGTTTTGCGTAGTCCTCCACCTGGTCACGGCCGATGCGGCCCACGGCAAAATAGCTCGATTCGGGGTGGGCGAAGTAGAGGCCGCTCACCGCCGCGGTGGGCACCATGGCTTTCGACTCGGTGAGCCAGATGCCGGTGTGCTTCTCGGCGTCGAGCAGTTCCCAGAGCAGATCCTTCTCGGTGTGGTCGGGGCTTGCCGGGTAACCCATGGCGGGGCGGATGCCCTGGTACTTCTCCGCGATCAGCTCGTCGTTGCTGAGGGCTTCCCCGCTGGCGTAGCCCCACAACACCTTGCGCACCTGCTCGTGCAGCCACTCGGCCAGGGCCTCGGCCAGGCGGTCGGCCAGGGCCTTGAGCATCAGGCTGGCGTAGTCGTCGTGCGCTTTTTCGAACTCGGCGATCTTGTCGTCGATGCCTTCGCCGGCGGTGCAGGCGAAACCGCCGATCCAGTCGGTCGTGCCCTCTTCCTCTGGGGCAATGAAGTCGGCCAGGCAGTGGTTCCACTTTCCCTCGGGCTGCTTGCCCTGCTTGCGCAACATGTGGAAGGTGGTGAGTACTTGCCTGCGTTCTTCGTCCTCGTACACAAGGATGTCGTCGCCCCGGGAATTGGCGGGGAAGAGCCCCACCACCGCCCGTGCCCGCAGCCACTTCTCGTCGATGATTCGTTTCAGCATGGCCTGGGCGTCGGCGAAGAGCTTGCGCGCCTCTTCGCCCTTCTCCGGGTCGTCGAGAATCTTCGGGTAGCGCCCCTTGAGCTGCCAGGCGTGGAAGAAGAAGGTCCAGTCGATGTAGGGCACCAGGGTCTCGATGGGGATGTCGTCGTAGACCGCCAGCACGCCGCCCCCCTTGGGCACCAGGCGCACCCCTTCCGGCGGCTGCTCTAGCGCCTTGGGCCGCGGCGGCTGCCATCCCTGCCAGTCGATGGGCACCCGGTTGGCGCGCGCCTCTTCCAGGCTGGCCAGGTTGCGCGCGTCCTGCTTGCGCGAGCGGCCCTGGCGCACCTGTTCGTACTCTTCGGCCAGGGCCGCCAGGAAGTCAGGCTTCTGCTCCTCCGAGAGCAGGGCACTGGCCACCCCCACGGCGCGGGAGGCGTCGGGCACATAGACCACGCCGTGCTCGTACTCGGGGGCGATCTTCACCGCGGTGTGGGCCTTGGAGGTGGTGGCGCCGCCGATCATCAGGGGGATGGTGAAGCCCTGGCGCTTCATCTCTTTCGCCACGTGGACCATCTCGTCCAGCGAAGGGGTGATGAGGCCCGAGAGGCCGATGAGGTCCACCTCCTTCTCCCGCGCCGTCTCCAGAATCTTGTCGGCGGGCACCATCACCCCCAGGTCCACCACCTCGTAGCTGTTGCACTGGAGGACGATGCCGACGATGTTCTTGCCGATGTCGTGCACGTCCCCCTTCACCGTGGCCATGAGGATGCGGCCGGCGTTCTCGGCGGGGCACTCGGCCTTTTCCGCCTCCAGGTAGGGCTCCAGCACCGCCACCGCCTGCTTCATCACCCGCGCCGACTTGACCACCTGGGGCAGGAACATCTTGCCGGCGCCGAAGAGGTCGCCCACCTGGTTCATGCCGTCCATGAGCGGCCCCTCGATCACCTGGATGGGGCGGCCCAGCTTATTGAGCGCTTCCAGGGTGTCTTCTTCGATGAACTCGGTGATCCCCTTGAGCAGAGCGTGGGCCAGCCGCTTCTCCACCGGCCATTCGCGCCATTCGAGGTCCTCTTTCTTCTCCTCGGCGGCGCCGCTGCCGGCGTATTTGGGCGCCAGCTCCACCAGGCGGTCGCCGGCCTCGGGGTCGCGGTTGAGGATCACGTCCTCCACGGCGTTGCGCAGTTCCTCGGGCACCTCGTCGTAGACCACCAATTGCCCGGCATTGACGATGCCCATGTCCATCCCCGCCCGGATGGCGTGGTAGAGAAAGACGGCGTGGATCGCCTCGCGCACCGGGTTGTTGCCGCGGAAGGAGAAGGAGACGTTGGAGACGCCTCCCGAGACCAGGGCGTGGGGCAGGTTCTGCTTGATCCAGCGGGTGGCCTCGATGAAATCCACTGCGTAGTTGTTGTGCTCGGGGATGCCGGTGGCCACAGCGAAGATGTTGGGGTCGAAGATGATGTCCTCGGCGGGGAACCCCTCCTCTTCGGTGAGAATGCGGTAGGCGCGCTGGCAGATCTCGATCTTGCGCTGGTAGGTGTCGGCCTGGCCGGCTTCGTCGAAGGCCATGACGATCACCGCCGCGCCGTAGCGGCGGCACAGGCGCGCCTGCTGGCGGAACTTGGCCTCCCCCTCCTTGAGGGAGATGGAGTTGACGATGGCCTTGCCCTGCACGCACTGCAGGCCCGCCTCGATGATCTCCCACTTGGAGGAGTCGATCATGAAGGGCACCTTGGCGATCTCCGGCTCGGCGGCGCAGAGGTTGAGGAAGCGCGTCATGGCCGCCTTGCCGTCGAGCATCGCCTCGTCCATGTTGACGTCCACCACCTGGGCGCCGTTCTCCACCTGGGTGCGGCACACCTCCAGGGCCTCTTCGTACTCTTCGTTGAGGATCAGCCGCTTGAATCGGGCCGAGCCGGTGACGTTGGCCCGCTCGCCCACGTTGACGAAGAGCGAATCCTTGGTGATGTTGAGGGGCTCCAGCCCCGCCAGGCGGCAAGCCGGCTCGATCTCCGGCAGGGGTCGCGGCGGCTTGCCCTCCACCGCCTGGGCGATGGCGGCGATGTGCTCGGGCGTGGTGCCGCAGCAGCCGCCGACGATGTTGAGAAAGCCCGAGCCGGCCCACTCCCCGATCTGCTCCGCCATCTCCCGCGCATCCAGATCGTACTGGCCGAACTCGTTGGGCAAACCGGCGTTGGGGTGGGCGGAGACGAAGGTCTCCGACACCCGCGACAGCTCCTCCACGTACTGGCGCAAGAGATCCGGCCCCAGGGCGCAGTTGAGGCCGATGGAAAGCGGCTCGGCGTGGCGCAGGCTGTTGTAGAAGGCTTCGGTCACCTGGCCCGAGAGGGTGCGCCCCGACTGGTCGGTGATGGTGCCCGAGATCATGATGGGCAGGCGCCGGCCCAGCTCGGCGAAAACGTCCTGCACCGCGAAGATGGCCGCCTTGGCGTTGAGGGTGTCGAAGATGGTCTCGATGAGGATGATGTCGGCACCGCCCTCGATGAGACCACGGGCCGCCTCGCGGTAGTCCTCCGCCAGCGCCTCGAAGGTGATGGCGCGAAAGCCGGGATCGTTGACGTCCGGGGAGATGGAGAGGGTCTTGCTGGTGGGGCCCAGCACCCCGGCGACGAAGCGCGGCTTCTCCGGCGTGCTGTACTTGTCCGCCGCCTCCCGCGCCAGCCGCGCCGCCGCCACGTTGATCTCGTACACCAGCGCTTCCATGCCGTAGTCGGCCATGGAGACGCGGGTGGCGTTGAAGCTGTTGGTCTCCAGGATGTCGGCGCCCGCTTCCAGGTACTGCTCGTGGATGCCGCGGATGATCTCCGGCCGGGTGAGGCAGAGCAGGTCGTTGGCCCCCTTCAGATCGGTGGGCCAGTCGGCGAAGCGCTCGCCACGGTAGTCGGCCTCCTCGAGCTGGTGGCGCTGGATCATGGTGCCCATGGCGCCATCCAGCAGCAGGATGCGCCGGGCCAGCAGCTCGCGCAGGCGGGTTTCGGTGTCGGAAGTCACGGTTGGGCAGGAAAAAGAGAATACGACAGCCGATTATACAGGCGCAGGCCGGCAGCGCGGGGAGGAACAAAAAACGGTTTTGTTCCCACCGTGCTAGAATAAAACCCTGCGGGAATTGGGGAACAAAGTGAGATGGCACGGGCCTATCACGAACACTACACCGTGGAGGACTACCGCCAGTGGGAGGGCGACTGGGAACTCATCCAGGGCATGCCCTACGCCATGACACCCTTCCCCAGCGTCAGCCACCAGGTCTGCCTTGCCGACCTTGTTTACCTGTTGCGCCAGGCGTTTGAGCAGGTGGACTCCTGCAGCAACTGCCTGGTGGCGGTGGCGCTGGACTGGGAGATTTTCTCCGATACCGTGGTCCGTCCTGATCTGCTGGTCACCTGCCATCAGCAGGGTGAACGCATCGTCACCACCCCTGAGCTGGTGGCCGAAGTGGTTTCACCCTCCAGCGCCAACCGGGATGAAAACCTAAAATTCGATCTCTATGCCCGGGAAGGGGTGCAGTGGTACCTGCTGCTCTACCCGGACGAGCACCGCGCCCGCATCTACCGGAACCAGGAGGGGCGATTCGTCAAGATGGCCGATGCCGGCAAGGAAACGGTGGAGCTGGAAATCGGCGAATGCCGCTTTTCCCTGCCTTTTGGGCGCCTCTGGCGCGGCGACAGGTGATCAGCCGGTTTCCCCGGCAAATATTTTTCTAGCAGCTGCCGTTCAAACTACTGGATCTCCGGGCGGAAAGATGCCGACGGATGGCGCCCGGCATGGTGGTGACACGCCTCATTTGCTCTCGCTGATCACCTGGCCGGGATGGCTGCCCACCTTCAGCTTGCCCTGGTAGGTGAGCACGTTGCCGAAGGAAAGGCCTCCCTTCTGGCGCCGTACCCTGGCGTTCTGCTCCCAGGTCCACAGGTGGCCGTCCCGCGTGTCCAGGATGAACACCTTGGGGCTGAGGGAGCCGGTGGTGCTGGAGGCGCCGGCGCTGTGCAACACCACCGCCTGGTAGCGACCGTCTTCCGCGGCCGACCCCAGAGCGGGCAGGAGAAGCAGGGAGGCAAGCAGGATGTGTCGTTTCATGGCGGTGCTCCTTTTCCGGTTTGGATCGAGTCCATCCTGCCAGCCCCGACGGGCCCTGTCCAACGGGTGGTCCCGAAACGGTTCATGCACATCGCCTGGTGCGGTATCCTAACCGGCTGTTTTCAACGAAGGCGGCTGTACCCAGATGGATTCCCAATACGATCCCAAGCGCATCGAGTCCGAGGCCCAGCGGTACTGGGAGGAGAACCGGAGCTTCCGTGCGGTGGAGGACCCGGCCCGGGAGAAGTTCTACTGCCTCTCCATGTTCCCCTACCCCTCCGGCAAGCTGCACATGGGCCACGTGCGCAACTACACCCTGGGCGACGTGGTGGCGCGCTACCAGCGGATGCTGGGCAAGAACGTGCTCCAGCCCATGGGCTGGGACGCCTTTGGCCTGCCGGCCGAGAACGCCGCCATCCAGCACGGCGTGCCGCCGGCCAAGTGGACCCGCGACAACATCGCCCACATGAAGGGCCAGCTCAGACAGTTCGGTTTTGGCTACGACTGGGAGCGCGAGCTGGCCACCTGCGATCCCGATTACTACAAGTGGGAGCAGTGGTTCTTCACCCGGTTGATGAAGAAGGGCATCGCCTACCGCAAGAAGGCCACGGTGAACTGGGATCCTGTGGACCAGACGGTGCTGGCCAACGAGCAGGTGATCGACGGCAAAGGCTGGCGCTCCGGCGCACCGGTGGAGAAGCGCGACATCGAGCAGTGGTTCCTGCGCATCACCGACTATGCCCAGGAGCTGCTGGACGACCTCGACCAGCTCGACGGCTGGCCCGAGCAGGTGGTCACCATGCAGCGCAACTGGATCGGCCGCTCGGAAGGGGTGCGCATGGTCTTTGACATCGCCGGCTGGGACGAGAAGCTGGAGATCTTCACCACCCGCCCCGACACTCTCATGGGGGTCACCTACGTGGCGGTGGCTGCCGAGCACCCCCTGGCGCTGGAGGTGGCCAGGAACAACCCGGAGCTGGCCACCTTCATCGAAGAGTGCCGCAAGGGAGGCGTCTCCGAGGCCGAGCTGGAGACCATGGAGAAGAAGGGCTTTCCCCTGGGGGTGGAGGCGCTCCACCCGGTCACCGGTGAGCCGGTGCCGGTGTACGCCGCCAACTTCGTCCTCATGAGCTATGGTACCGGCGCGGTGATGGCGGTGCCGGCCCATGACCAGCGCGACTGGGAGTTCGCCGAGAAGTATGGCATTCCCAAGAAGCAGGTGATCTTTCCCGAGGACGGCTCCGAGGCCTCCATCGAGGAAGGGGCCTACACCAAGAAGGGGGTGCTGGTGGATTCGGGCCCTTTCACCGGCCTCACCTCCGAGGCCGCTTTCGATGCCATCGCCGCCTGGCTGGAGGAGCATGGCAAGGGCGGCAGGACGGTGAACTTCCGCCTGCGCGACTGGGGGGTGAGCCGCCAGCGCTACTGGGGCTGCCCCATCCCGGTGATATACGACGCCCAGGGCAACCCCGAACCGGCCACCGAGTTCCCGGTGAGACTGCCCGAGGAGGTGGTGCCCGACGGGTCCGGCTCGCCGCTGAAGAAGATGCCGGAGTTCTACGACCTGGGCGACGGGCGGGTGCGGGAAACCGACACCTTCGACACCTTCATGGAATCGAGCTGGTACTACGCCCGCTACTGCTGCCCCGACAACGACCAGGCGATGCTCGACGAGCGCGCCCGCTACTGGCTGCCGGTGGACCAGTACATCGGCGGGGTGGAGCACGCCATCCTCCACCTTCTCTACGCCCGCTTCTTTCACAAGCTGATGCGCGACGAGGGGCTGGTGCATAGTGACGAACCCTTCACCCGGCTGCTCACCCAGGGAATGGTGGTGGCCGACACCTACTACCGCGAGCGGGAGGATGGTTCCCGCGAGTGGTTCAACCCTTCCGAGGTGGAGATCGAGCGGGACGAGAAGGGGCGCGTGGTGCGCGCCGTGCTCAAGAGCGACGGCCTGCCGGTGCAGCACGGCGGGGTGGAGAAGATGTCCAAGTCCAAGAACAACGGCGTCGATCCCCAGCCCCTGTTGGACCGCTACGGGGCCGACACCGTGCGCCTCTACATGATGTTCACCGCCCCGCCCGAGCAGTCGCTGGAGTGGTCCGACGAAGGGGTGGAGGGGGCCTTCCGTTTCCTGCGCCGGCTCTGGAACCTGGCGGCGGAAAAGAAAGAGAAGATCCAGGCGTCCGAAAGCTATCCGGAAACCCTGGACGATGATCTGCGGGAGGCGCGGCGCGAGATGCACGGCCTGTTGAAGAAGGCGCTCTTCGACTACCAGCGTCAGCAGTTCAACACCGTGGTCTCCGCCTGCATGAGCCTGGTGAACCTGCTCTCGAAGCAGGCGCAGCCTGCCCTGTTGCGCGAGGGGATGGGCATCCTGCTGCGGCTGTTGGCGCCCATTGCGCCCCACGTGGCCCATGTGCTCTGGCGCGAGCTGGGCTACGGCGAGGACATCCTCCAGGCCGGCATGCCCGAAGTGGACGAGAAGGCCCTGGAGCGCGACACCATCGAGTACGTGGTGCAGGTCAACGGCAAGGTGCGCGGCAAGGTGCAGGTGCCCGCCGACGCCGACCGCGAAGCCGTGGAACAGGCCGCTCTGGCCAACGACAACGCCCGCCGCTTCATCGGCGACAAGCCGGTGCGCAAGGTGATCGTGGTACCCGGCAAGCTGGTCAACATCGTGGCCAAATGAAAGCGGTCGGGATCACAACTCCCGGTAAGAAGCCCGTCCCCGTGCCGGAGGGAAAAAGTCTGGAAGGCTTGTCAGTAGTTCGCGGCCGGGAGGCTGCTCCTACGGTGGATTGCCGTAGGAGGCGCGTCCCCGCGCCGAACCCGGCGCCTGCTCTGGGTGGGACTTTGGGAATCTGGCTGCTGTTTTCCATCATTATTTTACTCACCGCCTGCGGCTTCCATCCCCGCGGTGCCATGGTGCAGGTGCCGAAAGAGCTGCAACCGCTGCGTCTCACCGGCCTGGCCGACTACCACCCTTTCATGCGGGAGTTGCGCCACCAGCTGGAACTGGCCGGTGCCCAGCTCACCGAGGATCCCGAGCAAGCCAAGAGCCTGGTGCGGGTGCGGGTGCGGCGGGAGGGTCGCGTCTTCTCGGTGAATGCCAACAACAACGCGGTGGAATACGAGTACCTCTTCACCCTGGATTTCGACGTGGAGTCCCCGCCGGGAACCCGGCTGAATAGCGAGCGCATCCAGACCCGACGCATCGTCTATGCCCCGGGGGGCGAGCTGCTGGGCCGGGTGCGGGAAGGCGAGATGCGTGAGCGGGACGTCTACAGCGAGCTGGCGCAGCGCCTCATCCGCCGCCTTTCGGCCCTTTGACCATGCGCCTGCGTGCCGACCAGCTGGCGGGCCATCTGGAGCGATCGCTGGCGCCGGTCTACCTGGTGAGCGGGAACGAGCCGCTGCTGGTGGGCGAGGCCACCGACGCCATCCGCGTCGCGGCGCGCAAGGCCGGTTACGTCAGCCGCGAACTGCTGGAGGCCGACAGCCGTTTCGACTGGAACCTGCTGGCACAGCAGGCGGAAGAGATGTCCCTCTTCGCCGAGCGAAAGATCGTCGATCTGCGCCTACCGGGGGGCAAACCAGGTCGCGAGGGGAGCAAGGCCCTGGTCGAGTGGTGCGAGCGGCTGCCCGAGGAGACCCTACTGTTGGTGACCCTGCCCAAACTGGATCGAAGCCAGGCCAGCAGCAAGTGGGTCAAGACGCTGGAGAAGGCCGGGGTGCTGGTGCAGGTGTGGCCGCCGGACCCGAAGCAGCTGCCGCGCTGGATCGAACAGCGCATGCGCGCCGCCGGCCTGCAGCCGGCGCCCGGCGTGGCCAGGCTGCTGGCCGAGCGCACCGAGGGGAACCTGCTGGCGGCGCAGCAGGAGATCGAGAAGCTGCGCCTGCTTCACGGCGAGGGCGAGGTGGATGAAGCACTGGCGCGCCAGGCGGTCTCCGACAGCGCCCGCTACGATGTCTTTACTCTGGTGGACGCCGCCCTCGAGGGCGACGCCCGCCGCGCCCTGCGCATCCTGGCCGGGCTGCGCGGCGAAGGGGTGGCTCTGCCGGTGGTGCTCTGGGCCCTGGCGCGGGAGGCGCGCACCCTGGCTGCCGTTGCAACCGACTTGGAACGGGGCGTGCCCCTGGCCCGGGCAGTGGCCGGGGCAGGCGTCTGGAAGAGCCGCCAGCCCCTGGTGAGCCGGGGCGTCCAGCGGCTGAAACTGGCACAATGGCAGCAATTGCTGCAACAGTGCGCCGCCGCCGATACCATCATCAAGGGCGCCGAAGCGGACGATCCCTGGCTGCAGCTGGAGCGCATCGCGCTGGCCATGGCCGGCGCCGCGCCCCTGGAGCGCCTGTGGCCGCTTGCTTGAGCAACATTCACCACAGAGGCACAGAGAGCACGGAGAATGGAAAGGTGGGTCGGGCTTCAGCCCGACGAACCGCGCGACAACATCAGAACGCCGGTGGGGGATCCTTCGTGGCGGGGTTTCGGCAGCAGGGATGCTGCCGCAAAGCCTACAGGGAAGTATTCACGGCGTCCCCGCCACGAAGGATCCCCCACCGGCCCCACGACCAAGCACCACGTCGGACTGAAGTCCGGCCTACAGTTGATTACTGACTACTGACAACTGACCACTTCAAAATGAACGACATCCAAGCCTACATGCAGGAGACCGGCCGCAAGGCCCGCGCTGCCGCGCGGGTGCTGGCCGCCGCCACCACCGCGCAGAAGAACACCGCCCTGGAGGCGGTGGCCGACATTCTCGACGCCAGCCGCGAGACGCTGGCCGAAGAGAACCGCAAGGACCTGGAGGCCGGCCGCGAGAAGGGGCTCTCCGACGCCCTCCTCGACCGGTTGGAGCTGACCCCGGCGCGCATCGACACCATGATCGAGGGGCTGCGCCAGATCGCCGCCCTGCCCGATCCCATCGGCGAGATCTTCGACCTCAAGTACCGCCCCTCCGGCATCCAGGTGGGGCGTATGCGGGTGCCCCTGGGGGTGGTGGGGATCATCTACGAGTCCCGCCCCAACGTCACCGCCGACGCCGCTGCGCTGTGCTTGAAATCGGGTAACGCCACCGTGCTGCGCGGCGGCTCCGAGGCCTTCCACTCCAACCAGGCCATCGCCGCCGCCATCCGGGAGGGGCTGGAGAAGGCCGGCCTGCCCGGCGACAGCGTGCAGGTGGTGCAGACCACCGACCGCGCCGCCGTGGGCGCCATGATCACCATGCCCGAGTACATCGACGTCATCATCCCGCGTGGCGGCAAGGGGCTCATCGAGCGCATCTCGCGCGAGGCGCGGGTGCCGGTGATCAAGCACCTGGACGGCATCTGCCACGTCTACGTGGACGACGAGGCCGACCCGCAGAAGGCCTTCGACGTGGCCCTCAACGCCAAGACCCAGCGCTACGGCACCTGCAACACCATGGAGACCCTGCTGGTGAACGGGACCGTGGCGGAGGATTTCCTACCGCGCCTGGCCGGGGCGCTGTGGGAGAAGGGGGTGGAGCTGCGCGGCTGCGAGCGCACCCGCGCCATCCTCGGCGAGAAGTGCCTGCCGGCCACCGAAGAGGACTGGGACACCGAATACCTGGCCCCCATCCTCTCCATCCGCGTGGTGGAGGACATCGACCAGGCCATGGAGCACATCGAGCGACACAGCTCTCGTCACACCGACGCCATCGTCACCGAGAACTACACCAAGGCGCGCCGCTTCCTGCGCGAGGTGGACTCCAGCTCGGTGATGGTCAACGCCTCCACCCGCTTCGCCGACGGCTTCGAGTACGGCCTGGGTGCCGAGATCGGCATCTCCACCGACAAGTTCCACGCCCGCGGCCCGGTGGGGCTGGAGGGGCTCACTTCGGTGAAGTTCATCGTCCTGGGAGACGGCCAGGTGCGGCAGTAACCTGACCGGCAGGTTCAGGTGGCAACCGTGGTGGAAGAGGGCGTGCGCCGGAACCAGGCCACGCCCTCTTCCTCGATATGGCGACGGAGCCTTTTGTTCCCGATCCGGTTGATGAGCAACAGATCCACCTGATGGGGAATGGTGGTGGCCTCGATCTCTTCTTTGAACCGGGCCAGGTCGTCCAGGTCGAGGGCCTTTCCATAGAGCGCCAGATCGATGTCCGAGTTGGGACGATGGTTGCCCAGGGCACGCGAGCCGAAGAGCACCACCTGTTCCACCTTCGGGTTGGCCGCGAGGATTTCGATGAGCGTTTTGCGGTGGACCGGCTTGATGCCGTCGTTCATTGGCGCTGTTCCAACCGTTGCAGCACCGAGCTCAGCACGGGGCAGTAACGCTCCCGGATCAGCGTTTCCGCCTCCAGGGCAAGATCTTCCCGGTAGGTGTGAGCCAGCAGATTCCGCTTGTTCAAGGCATCGAGCAGCGCCTCGGCCTCTTCTTCCGTGAGCAGGCCGGCACTGAACCCCTGGCGAATGGCTTCACGAGGGGAGTTGGCCTCCAGTCCCAGATGAGCCAGCAGATCCTTCAGCGTCTTCCACGCCAGCTCGAAGGTGAATTCGAAGGTCTGCACCAGACCCGCCCGTTCCAGGCGGGTATAGTCCCCTTTGGCACAGGCTTCGGTCAGTTCGCCCAGCGCCAGGCGGAAGTTCTCCAGCCGCTGGCGCCAGCGGGCCTCTTTCGGTTCCGTGGTTGCCATCTCATTCACCTTCCCTTTGGTGGATTCATGATACGGTAAATGTTCATTTGCGGCCCACGTTGCCGGCCAGCAGGTCGGGGATGTCCACCAGCACCAGCAGCAGGCGGTAGGCGCGGAGCACGGTTTCGGCGTCGGATACGCCAGCCGACAGCTGCCTTTTCACCGTGGCGAGGTAGTCAGCCGCCAGGGCTCGGCTCTCGGGATGACTCTCCAGGCGATCCAGAACCTGCGTGCTCCAGCCGGCGAAATCCACCTTGTCGTCCAGCATCAGCAGGTCGTTGAAGCGCTCGTCGGGGAAATCGATGAAGGTCAGTTCCACGTCGGTCCAGGACCAGTCCCTGCGCTGAAAGGCGCAGTGGTAATAGAGGGCGTCGGCGGTCTTGTCGGGCCAGCGCATTTCGTGGCGGAAGCTGTTGTAGTACTTCTCGTGCGGCAGCATGGGAATTTTCATTCCCGGCAGGGATCGTTCTTCGAAACAGATGATTTCCGCCGGCTGTTTTTTCGAACCCGGATGCAGCCCCAACAGCTCGGGGTGGTGGTTTTTCAGATGGCTGATGAGCGAGGTGAGCAGAACCGTCTTGCCCGAGTTGCCGATGCCGACCACGCCGATGGTGCGTTTGTAGGTAAAAGGATGCATGCTCCAGTCACTGCTGTGCTTCGGATTTCCCCTTTTCAATCAGAACGACGTGCTCCTTGCGGATGTTTTCCCGAAAGGAGTCCGGTATTTCGTCCCAGACGAACAGATCGACCCGGAAGGGCAGGTCGCTCTCCTCGAAGGCTTCGCGCAGCTCGGACACGGCCTTTTGCCGGTCGGGTTCGGCGAAGACCACCAGGTCGAGATCGGACCAGGGCCTGGCGGTCCCCTTGGCGCGTGAGCCGTAGGCCCAGGTCTCGACACCGGGCAGATGTCGGTCCAGCAAGGCTCGAACCGTTGCCAGATGGCGGTCGCTCAGTTGCAAAGGAATGTTCATCGCCACTGTTTTTCGCTGGCTGCTTCCTGCGGTAATGTTACGTGAATTTCCCGCTCCTCCGTCACAGGGGTTTCAGATGATCGGCACCTTCGGCGGCACCTTCGATCCAGTCCACATCGGCCATCTGCGCACGGCGCTGGAGGTGTACGAGGCGCTGGGACTGGCCGAGCTTCGGCTGGTGCCCCTGGGGCGGGCGGTGCATCGGGCCCAGCCGCGATTTCCGGCGGCGCTGCGGCTGGAGATGCTGGAAGCGGCGGTGGCGGACCAGCCGGGGTTCGTGGTGGACCGGCGCGAGATCGATGCCGACCAGCCCTCCTATACCGTCCACACCCTGAAGTCGCTGCGCCGGGAGCTGGGTGATGAGGTGTCTCTCTGCCTGGTCCTGGGGCGGGACGCCTTTGCCGCCTTCCACACCTGGCGCGAGCCGGAGCGGATACTGAAGCTGGCCCACCTGGTGGTGATGGAGCGGCCGGGCGAGCCGCTCTTCATGGAGGGGCCGCTGGAAGCGCTGGCGGAGGGGCGCATCACCGCCCTGCCTGGCGATCTAGCCAAGTCGCCGGCAGGGCGTATCCTGTTCCAGCCGGTGAGCCAGCTCGAGATCTCCTCCAGCGACATCCGCCGGCGGCTGGATGCGGGCCTGAGCGTGCGCTGGCTGGTGCCGGAGGTGGTGTGGGCTCTATTGAAAAGACATTCCCCGTAGGAGCCCCGTCCCCGGGGCGAACCTCGGAAGCGGTTTATGGCGCCAGGTTCGGTGGCACCTTTCTGTTCGGCGCGGGGACGCGCCTCCTACAGGCTCAGCCTCCCGTCACCGGGGGGAAGAAACCCACCTCGTCGCCATCTTTTACCGGCGTCTCCTCCTGTGCCATCTCCTGGTTGACGGCGGCCAGCACCGTCTCCTCCTCGGCAAAGACCTCGGACCAGGGGGCGCCGCGGCTGGCGAGATGGCGGCGCAAGCCGGCCACCTCCTTCACGCCGTCGGGCAGCGCCAGCTCCTCGCCAGCGGTGCCCAGCCGGTCGCGCAGGCTGGCGAAGTAGAGCAGCCGGATCACGATCCCCACCCGATGAGCTCGCAGAAGGGGAGAAACTCCACCTCGTCGCCGGCGCGAACCACCCGGTTCTCGGGCAGCACCACCAGGCCGTTGGCCCAGGTCACCGAGCTGAGCACGGCGGAGGAGCGGCTGGGGTAGACCTCCACCGTGTTGCTGCCGTCGGCGCCCCGCTGCAGGCGGGCGCGGTGGAACTCCCGGCGCTTGTCGGGCTTGAGCCAGTCGAAGGCGGCCACGGCGCGGATGGCGTGGTTGTGATGGTCACGCTGTCCCAGCGCCTTGAGGATGAAGGGACGGGCGAAGAGCAGGAAGGTGACGAACAGCGACACCGGGTTGCCCGGGGTGCCGATGAAGGGGGTGTCGCCGATGTGGCCGAAGGCGAGCGGCTTGCCCGGGCGGATGGCGATCTTCCACAGGTCGAGGCTGCCCAGCGCCTCCACCGCCGGCTTGACGTGGTCCTCCTCGCCCACCGAGACCCCGCCCGAGGCGATCACCAGGTCGGCGCCCTCGGCGGCCCGGGTCAGCGCCGCCTTGGTGGCTTCCAGGGTGTCGGCCACCTGGCCCATGTCGATCACCTCGCACCCCATGGCGCGCAGCAGGCCGGAGACGGTGAAGAGGTTGGAGTTGTAGATCATGCCGGGCTCCAGGGGCTCGCCGGGCATGCGCAGCTCGTCACCGCTGGCCAGTACCGCCACCCGCAGGCGCCGCTTCACGGTGAGCTCGGGAACCCCCACCGAGGCGGCCAGCCCCAGGTGCTGGGGCAGCAGGCGGGTGCCGGCCTCGATGATGGTGGAGCCTTTCTCGATGTCCTCGCCGGCACGGCGGATGTTGGCGCCGGCCACCGGCACCTTGTTGAATACCACTTCGTCGCCCTCGGTGCAGGTCTGCTCCTGCATCACCACGGCGTCGGCGCCCTCGGGGATGGGCGCGCCGGTGAAGATGCGGGCGGTGGTGCCGGGCTCCAGGGGCCGGGGCGCGGTGCCGGCGGGAATGCGCTGTGAGACCTTCAGCCGGGTGCCCTCGGCGGGGATGTCGGCCACCCGCACGGCGTAGCCGTCCATGGCGCTGTTGTCCCAGCCGGGCACGTCGATGGTGCTGCGCACCGGCTCGGCGAGGATGCGCCCCAGAGCGTCGTTCAGCGCTAGGCTCTCGGTCTCCTGGACCGGCCGCGCGTGATCCAGGAGCAGCTCCAGCGCCTCTTCGTAGGGCTTGAGGTCGTGGACGGTGGGGGTGCAGTCGCAGGCGTGGGTCATGATGGTGTTCGATCCATATCGAGGAAAGATTCCAGGTCGGTAGGATGGGCAAAGGCCGTCAGGCCGTGCCATCGATCTTCGGTGGGCACGCTGCGCTTTGCCCACCCTACATTGACTTGTTGGTTGGGCCCCTAGCCCCCTTCTCCAGCGGGACCGCTGTGAATACTTCCCTGTAGGCTTCGCGTCGGCATCCCTGCCTCCGAGATCCCGCTGGAGAAGGCGGCTAGGGGCTCCTCAAGCCGTTATCCAAAATCATAGCCGAAATTCTCCCGGAACCGCTCGCGGAATTCTTCAGGCGTGAAACGGTGGTTCTGGGTGCCGGCGTGCTCGATCTTGATGGCGCCCATGAGGGCGGCGATGCGGCCGGTGGTCTCCCAGTCCAGGCCGTTCTGCAGGCCGTAGAGCAGACCGGCGCGGTAGGCGTCGCCGCAACCGGTGGGATCCTCCAGCCGCTCGGCGCGGGCGGCGGGAATCTCGATCACCTTGCCGTCGGTGTGGATGATAGAGCCCTCGCCTCCCCTGGTGACGATCACCGCCTCCACCTCCCTGGCCAGTGACTCGATGCTGCGGCCGGTGCGCTCCTGCATCAGCTTGGCCTCATAGTCGTTGAAGGCGAGCCAGGTGGCCTGCTGCACGAAACGGTTGAGGTGGTCGCCGTCGAACAGGGGCATCCCCTGGCCGGGGTCGAAGATGAAGGGGATGCCCGCCTCGGCGAACTGCTCGGCGTGCTCGATCATGCCCTGGCGACCGTCGGGGGAGACCAGCCCCAGCCCGATGCCGCGAGCCTGATCCACCCGGTTGATGTGGGAGTGGTTCATGGCGCCGGGATGGAAGGCGGTGATCTGGTTGTCGTCCTGGTCGGTGGTGATATAGGCCTGGGCGGTGTACTCCCCCGCCACCTCGGTGACGTGTCGGGTGGAGATGCCGTTCTCCGCCATCCACTGTGCGTACGGGCCGAAGTCGCCGCCCACGGTGCCCATGGGCAGGCCGTCGCCACCCAGCAGCGCGAGATTGTAGGCGATGTTGCCGGCGCAGCCGCCGTACTCCCGGCGCAGGTCGGGCACCAGGAAGGAGACGTTCAGTATGTGCACCTGCTCCGGCAGGATGTGATTGCGGAAGCGGTCGTGGAACACCATGATGGTGTCGTAGGCGAAGGAGCCGCAGATGAGCGCGGTCATGGCGGTTATTCCCTTGGTTCAGTTGCGATTCATGGGGGCGGATCTTGCCAGCGGTGGCAGGGGGTGGCTTTGACTTCGGGCAAGAGGAGGCATCAACCCTGGAGCAACACCAGCGCCCACACCGCCGCGGCCAGCAGCAGGGCCAGCAGCACCGCTGCCGAGCCCATGTCCTTGGCGCGACCGGCCAGCTCGTTGGGTTCCGGGCTGGTCTTGTCCACGATGGCCTCCAGGGCGGAGTTGAGCAGCTCCACCACCGGCACCAGCAGCCAGCTTCCCACCAGCAGCGCCCGTTCCACGCCGTTCTCACCCAGCCAGAGCGCCAGGGGCAGCAGCACCAGGGTGGCGGCCACCTCCTGGCGGAAGGCCGCCTCGTGGCGCCAGGCGGCGGTCAGTCCCTGTCGGGAATAACCGGCGGCCTTCACCAGCCGCTGGATGCCGGTGTCACCCGGTTTCACCTTTCGGCTCCCATTTCAGGTCCAGTTCGCGGGCGGCGCGCACATCGTCCAGCCGCCGCACCGGCAGATTACAAGGGGCGCCCTTCACCTTTTCCGGCTCCTGTCGCGCCTCTTCACGGATCTTCACCATGGCCTCGACGAAGGCATCCAGCGCCTCCTTCGCCTCGGTCTCGGTGGGCTCGATGAGAAAGCACTCCGGCACCAGCAGGGGAAAGTAGGTGGTGGGGGCGTGCATGTCGAAGTCCAGCAGCCGCTTGGCGAAGTCCATGGCGTTCACCCCCAGCTCCTTCGCCTCGGGCTTGAGGGTGATGATGAACTCGTGGGTGGCGCGCCGCCCGGGGTAGGCGGCGGTGAAGCCCGCCTCCACCAGCCGCTTCATCAGGTAGTTGGCGTTGAGGGTGGCAAAATCGGCCACCCGCTTCATCCCCTCGGCGCCGAGCATGCGGGCATAGACATAGGCGCGCAGCAGTACGCCGGCGTTGCCGCCGAAAGCGCTCAGCCGGCCGATGGTGTCGGGGCGCTCTTTCTCGGTGAGCAGATGGTAGTCGTGGCCGTCGAACGCCACCAGGGGCACCGGCAGATAGGGGGCCAGGCGCTCGCTCACCCCCACCGGTCCGGCGCCGGGGCCGCCGCCGCCGTGGGGGGCGGCGAAGGTCTTGTGCAGGTTGACGTGGATGACGTCGAAACCCATGTCGCCGGGCCGCACCCGGCCGAGGATGGCGTTGAGGTTGGCGCCGTCGTAGTAGAGCAGCCCGCCTGCCTGGTGGACCATGCGGGCGATGCGGTCGATGTGGCGTTCGAAGACCCCCAGGGTGGAGGGGTTGGTGAGCATGATGCCGGCAGTCCGGGGCCCCAGGGCCGCTTCCAGGGCTTCGAGATCCACGTCCCCGGAAGGCAGGGTGGGGATCTCCCGGGCCTGATAGCCGCACATCACCGCGGTGGCGGGGTTGGTGCCGTGAGCGGCGTCGGGCACCAGGATCTCCCGGCGCTCCTGGTCGCCGCGCGCATCGTGGTAGGCGCGGATCATGGCCACGCCGGCGAACTCTCCCTGGGCGCCCGCCATGGGGGCCAGCGAAACCGCCGCCATGCCGGTGACCGACTTGAGGATCTCCTGCAGCTCGTACATGGCGCTGAGAAAGCCCTGGCTGTGGCTCTCCGGCGCCAAGGGGTGGCGGTCCACCAGCCCCGGCAGCATGGCCATGGCGTTGGCCCCCCTGGGATTGTATTTCATGGTGCAGGAGCCCAGGGGGTAGAACTGGGTATCGATGGAGAAGTTCTTCTGCGACAGCTTGGTGTAGTGGCGCACCGCCTGCAGCTCGGAGACTTCCGGCAGGCGCGGCCGGTTGCGACGACGGAATGCCTCGGGAATCCCCTCCAGCGGGGCCTGGTCGGCCGGCGCCTGGGCCTGGGCGCGGCGGCCGGGGCGGGAGTGTTGGAAGATCAGCATGGCTCGTTCCCGGGGTTACAGATCGAATCGCACCATGGTGGCGCAGGCGCCCTGGCGGCGGGTGGCGAGCACCCGCTGGAGGTTCCGGGCGTACTTCTCCAGGTCGTCCGGGGTGCGGGTCTCGGTGGCGCACACCAGCAGGCAGTCCTCCAGCTCCGGGTAGTCGCCGCCCAGGTGGTAACCGCCGAGGATGTTGTGGGCGGCCAGGGTGCGCAGCACCTGGGGCACCTCCATGGGCAGGCGCAGCACCCGCTCGTGGAACACCGGGCCGGAGAAGCGCGGCTCGATCTCCTCGTCCAGGGCGGTGAGCTTCTCCACCAGGGCGTTCAGGTTGGCGTGACAGGCGCCGGCCACCCGCGCCAAGCCGTCGGCCCCCAGCAGCGCCATGTGGATGGTGGCGGCGGTGACCATCAGCCCCTGGTTGGTGCAGATGTTGGAGGTGGCCTTGGAGCGGCGGATGTGCTGCTCGCGCGCCTGCAGGGTGAGGGTGAAGCCGGGCTTGCCGTCCAGGTCCACCGTGCGGCCGATGATGCGCCCCGGCATCTGCCGCACGTGCTGCTTACGGCAGGTCATGAAGCCGAAATAGGGCCCGCCCGAGCTCAGCGGCGCCCCCAGGGGCTGACCGTCGCCGCAGGCGATGTCCACCCCCCTTTCGCCCCATTCGCCGGGCGGCTGGAGCACCGCCATGGCCAGCGGGTTGACCACGGCGATGGCCAGCAGGCCGTTGCGGTGGGCCCAGTCGCTGAGCTGGTCCACCGGCTCGAGCACGCCGAAGAAGTTGGGCTGAGGGATCACCAGGGCGGCGAAGTCGCTGCCAGCGTGGATTTCCAGAGCGTCGAGGTCGGTCTGGCCGGTGGCGTCGTCGAAGGGCAGCTCCAACAGCTCGATGCCCTGGTTGCGCACGATGGTGTGGACGGTGGCGCGGTAGGCCGGGTGCAGGCTGCGCGGCACCAGCACCCGCTTCGACTTCGATTTGCGGTTGGCGCGCACCGCCATCAGCACCGCCTCGGCCAGCGCGGAGGCGCCGTCGTAGAGCGAGGCGTTGGATACTTCCATGGCCATCAGTTCGGCCATCATGGTCTGGTACTCGTAGAGGAGCTGCAGGGTGCCCTGGCTCGCTTCCGCCTGGTAGGGGGTGTAGGCGGTGTAGAACTCGCCGCGGGTGGCGATCTGCCAGACGGCGGCCGGCACGTGGTGATCGTAGGCGCCGGCGCCGATGAAACAGATGCCGCCGCTGTCCTGGCGCGCCTTTTCCTGCATCAGGCGGCCGATCTCCATCTCGCTCAGGGACGGCCCTACGCCTTCTAGGGTATCGGCGCGTAGGGATTCGGGGATCTCGTCGAAAAGATCGTCGATGCTGGAGACGCCGATGGTCTCCAGCATTTCGCGGATCTCTTCCTCGGTGTGGGGGATGAAGGGCATGGTTGGTTGTTCCGGTGTTCCTCGTTGGCGGGGTTGTCGGGCTGAAGCCCGACCTACAGCGCCCGGCACCCGTTTTTCCGTAGGTCGGACTTTAGTCCGACAAACAGGCCATCCGTTTTGAGTCGAGGTGGCTCAATGCTCCTCCGCCTCCACCGCCGCGGCGTAGGCGGCGGCGTCCATCAGGTTGTCGAGCTGGGCGGGATCGGCCATCTTCAGCTTGAAGATCCACTGCTCGTAGGGCGCCTCGTTGATCGCTTCCGGGCTGTCGGCCAGGGTTTCGTTCACCTCCACCACCTCGCCGTCCAGGGGGCTGTAGATATCGGACGCGGCCTTCACCGATTCCACCACCGCGCACTCGGCGCCGGCGCCCAGGTCGGTGCCCACTTCCGGCAGTTCCACGTAGACAAGGTCGCCGAGCAGCTCCTGGGCGTGGTCGGTGATGCCCACCGCGACGATGCCGTCGCCCTCGTCGCGCGCCCACTCGTGGGTGCTGGTGTATTTCAGGTCGTCTGGTATTTCGCTCATGGTCGTGAGTCTCCTGGTTCGATCCCCTCACCCTGACCCTCTCCCGGAGGGAGAGGGAAATCGCGCTCCCCTCTCCCTCCGGGAGAGGGGCCGGGGGTGAGGGGACTATAAATCAATACAAGCCTTGCCATGCCGCACGAACGGTGGCTTCACCAGCCGCACCGGCAGCCGCCGGCCGCGGATCTCCACCGTCAGCGCCTCGCCGGCGTCGGGCGCAATGCGCGCCAGAGCGATGGCCCGCCCCAGGGTGGGCGAAAAGCCGCCCGAGGTGATCCCCCCCACCTCGCGCTCGCCGTCGAACAGCTTCAGATGATTGCGCAAAACGCCCTTCCCTTCCAGCACCAGGCCGGTGAAGCGGCGCAGGTGGCCGGCCGCCTGCTGCGCCTCGAGGGCCTGGCGGCCGATGAAGTCGCGCCCGCGGTCGCGCAGGTCCACCGTCCAGCCCAGCCCCGACTCCAGCGGCGTCACCGACTCGTCCATGTCGCTGCCATAGAGGTTCATGCCCGCCTCCAGCCGCAGGGTGTCGCGCGCACCCAGGCCGCAGGGCCGCACGCCGGCCTCCACCAGCGCCTTCCAGAACCCCACCACCCCTTCGTTGGGCAGCATGATCTCGAAGCCGTCCTCGCCCGTGTAACCGGTGCGGGCCACCAACCAGTCACCATCGGAGACGGCCTGGAAGGGGGAGAGGGCTTCGGCGGGAGCGCGCAGCGATTGGGGCAGCAGCGGCACTGTTTTCTCCCGGGCGTTGGGGCCCTGCACCGCGATCATGCCCAGGTCCCGGCGCGGGCGGATCTCCACCCCGAAGGGGGCCGCCTGCTTCTCCAGCCAGGCGAGATCCTTTTCGGTGGTGGCGGCGTTGACCACCATGCGGTACCACTGCTCGTCCATGAAATAGGTGATGAGGTCGTCGATGACGCCGCCGTCCTCGCGAAGCATGCAGGAATAGAGCGCCTTGCCCGGCTGGGTGAGTTTGTCCACGTCGTTGGCCAGCAGGTGGCGGAGGAAGGGCTTCGCCCGTTCGCCGCGGATGTCCACCACGGTCATGTGGCAGACATCGAAGAGGCCGGCGTCGTTACGCACGGCGTGGTGCTCCTCGATCTGGGAGCCGTAGTGGATGGGCATCTCCCAGCCGCCGAAGGGCACCATGCGGGCGCCCAGGTCGCGGTGGGTCTGGTTGAGGATGGTCTTTTGCACCAGGGGGCCTCCAGTTCGTCGATCTGGCCTGCCCGCCCCTCTGTCCCGGTACCTGAGAGTTTGGCCTGCCGGCCTGCCCCGTCGGTGGGCGCTTGAAACGCCGCTCTCCAGAGTCGAGCTGTTGCCTCTAATGTTTCGGTCGCTGGAAGGCAGAGACTGGCCGGTGTTTCCGGTGCAGGTGTCGGCAGCCATGGATGGCTGCCGCCAAGCCCCCCAGGGATGGGTTCACGGGCGTCCTGCACCGGGAATACCGGGCAGGCTCAACCCCCTCTAATGGCAACTTCACCCCGTGGTCCTTTTGCCTGAGCGATTCCGGGCGGAACTTGCGCCTTCGGCGCCGGAAGGATCCGGTCTCTCCCACGGGGCATGGCTCGAGTGGGGGATGGTACCGGGAGATGGGGGAGAATGCCAACGGGTTGATCCCGGGACATCGGCTTGCAAGCGGATAGTTGGTAGGTTGGGCAAAGGCGCGCAGCGCCGTGCCCGACATTCCTCGGCTGCTGCGTTGGGCACGCTTCGCTTTGCCCAACCTACGAGGGGTAAGGGATGAGGGGCTCACCGCGCCAGCGGCGGCAGCTCGCCCAGGGTACCCATGGCGTTGCGCACCAGCAGCCGCTTCAGCGGCCCCAGCCGGTCGGCCAGGTCGAGGCCGAGGTTGCGGGCCAGCCGCAGGGGGGTGATATCGTTGCTGAAAAGCCGCTTGAAGCCGTCCATGGCCGCCTGCATGGCGAGGTTCTCGCCCTTGCGCGCCCGTTCGTATTTGCGCAGGGTCTGTTCGTGGCCCAGGGGGCGGCGCCGGTCGCGCGCCTCCACCACCACCCGCACCAGCTCGGCCATGTCCAGCAGGCCAAGGTTGACCCCCTGCCCTGCCAGCGGATGGATCACGTGGGCGGCGTCGCCCACCAGGGCCAGCCCGGGGAGGATGTAGCGGCTGGCGTGCTGCAGCCGCAGGGGAAAGACGCCCCGTTCGCCCTCCAGGGTCAGCTCGCCCAGGCGCGCCTCGCTGGCGCGGGTCACCGCTTCGTTGAAGGCTTCCGGCGCCAGCTCCGCCAGCCGGGAGGCTTCCGCCGGCGAGGTGGACCAGACGATGGAGAAATACTCCTTTTCCAGCGGCAGCAGCGCCAGGGGGCCGCTGGGCATGAAGCGCTGCCAGGCGGTGGCCTGGTTGCCCTTTTCGGCACGCAGGGTGCAGACCAGGGCGTGCTGGTCGTAGCTCCAGCCGCGGGTCTCAATGCCGGCCAGTTCCCGCAGTTGCGAGCGGGCGCCGTCGGCGGCGACGATCAGGTCGGCCTCCAGCCGCTCTTCCTGTTCTCCCTTGCGGACGCGCAGCGCCGGGCGTCTGGCGTCGGGCTCCAGGGAGAGCAGCTCGGCGCCGGTGATCACCTCCACCTCGGGGCGCTGCGCCAGTACCTGCCAGAGGGCGCACTGGATGACGCCGTTCTCGATGATGTGGCCCAGCTCGGGCTCGCCCAGCTCGGCGGCATCGAAGCGGATCTCGCCGCCGGCCGACTCCCACACCACCATGCGCTCGTAGGGGGTGACCCGGCGGCGCACCATCTCCGGCCAGGCGCCCAGGTGCTCGAAGATGTTATGCGAGGCGCGGCTGATGGCCGAGACGCGGATCTCGAACCCCTCCCGCGGCCAGGCACAGTCGGGCCGCTGCCGCTCCAGCAGGCGCACCTGGAAGCCCTCCGCCGAGAGGGCGCAGGCGGCCGCGGCACCCACCATGCCGCCGCCGACGATGAGGATCTCGCCGCTCACAGCGCCACCCCCCGTGCCAGGCGGGGGAGCCGCCCTTCCAGCCCCATGGCGGCGCGGGCGATGGCATGGCGCGCCGGGGGGCAGAGTTCCAGCCCCAGCAGCCCCAGGTTGCGCCCTAGCCGCAGGGGCGGCCAGCGGTTGCTGAAGAGCCGCACCAGGGTGTCGGTGGCCAGGGCCACGTTGCGCCGGTCGCGCCGGCGCCACTGCTCGTAGCGGCGCAGCACCGCCTCGCTGCCGGGATCGGCGCCCTCCTCCACCGCTTGCAGCACCACCTCCGCCAGCACCGCCAGGTCGCGGATGCCGAGGTTGAAGCCCTGTCCCGCCACCGGGTGGAGGGTGTGGGCGGCGTTGCCCACCAGCACCGCGCGCGGCTTCACCGAGTCACGCACCCAGGTCTGCGACAGCGGGTAGGCGCTGCGCCTGCCCACCCTTCCCAGGCGGCCCAGGCGCCAGCCGAAGCGTTCCTGCACCTGCCGGAGAAAGGCCTCGTCGTCCAGCGCCAGCACCTCTTCACGGCGGGCGTCGGGTACCGTCCACACCAGGGCGCAGCGTTCGTCGTGCATGGGCAGCAGCGCCAGGGGGCCGTCGGCGGTGAAGCGCTCGTAGGCGGTGTTGCGGTGAGGCCGGCCGGGGGTGAGGTTGGCGATCACCGCGCTCTGGTGGTACTTGCGGCGCACGGTGTCGAAGCAGAGTTGCCGGCGCACGAAGGAGTCGCCGCCGTCGGCGGCCACCAGCAGCCGGGCGCTCAGCTCCCCGCCCTCTTCCAAACCGAGGTGGGCCGCTTCCGGTTCGATGCTCAGCCAGCGCACCCGCGCCGGGGCCAGCACCGCCACGTCTTCCAGCGACTGCAGACGTGCCAGCAGCGCGGCGCCCAGGTCGCGGGCGGTGATCACCTGCCCCAGGGCCGGTACCCCTTCTTCGGAGGCATCCAGGCGGGTGACGCCGAAGCCGCCCTGCTCGGAGACGTGGATGTGCAAGATGGGGGCGGCATGGGACGCCATCTCATTCCATAAACCCAGAGCCTGAAAGATGCGCTGGGCGCCGTGGGAGAGGGCGATGGCGCGGTCGTCGTAGTTGGGCACCGCCTCCACCTGGAGAGGCGCCGCTTCCACCAGCGCCAGTTTGAGGCCGTGGCCGGAAAGGGCCGTCGCCAGGGTGGCGCCGGCCATGCCGCCGCCGATGATGACGATGTCGTACTGGTTTGGCATGGGACCAGTGTAGGGCGGGGAGAGGGGGGATTCAATGGGGGTTGTCATCCCCCTTCCCTTTTGTCATCCCGGGCTTGACCCGGGATCCACGGGATCGGGTTGGGGGAAGCTTTCCCGTGGGTCCCGGATCTCGCTGCGCTCGTCCGGGACGACAGGGGTTCAGCGCGCCATCAGCGCCTCGATCTCCTCGATGGTCTTGGGTGCGTCTTTGGAGAGCACGTCGTGGCCGTCGCGGGTCACCAGCACGTCGTCCTCGATGCGGATGCCGATGCCCTGCCACTTCTTCGCCACGCCGCGCATTCCCCTGGGGATGTAGAGTCCCGGCTCAACGGTGACCACCATGCCCGGCTCCAGCTCGCGCCAGTGGCCGTCGATCTTGTAGTCCCCCACGTCATGCACGTCCAGCCCCAGCCAGTGACCGGTGCCGTGCATGAAGAACTTCTTGTACTTCTCCTCCTTGATCAACTTGGCCGGCTGGCCTTTCAGCAGACCCAGCTTCACCAGCCCGCGGGTGAGGGTCCGCACCGCCGCCTTGTGGGGCGCGTTGTAGGGATTGCCGGGCTTCACCTGGGCGATGGCGGCGAGCTGGGCATCGAGCACCAGCTGGTAGAGCTGCCGCTGTGGCTCGCTGAAGCGGCCGTTCACCGGGAAGGTGCGGGTGATGTCCGAGGCGTAGCACTCCAGCTCGCAGCCGGCGTCCACCAGCACCAGGTCGCCGTCGGCCAGCACTTGGTCGTTGTTGATATAGTGCAGCACCGTGGCGTTGTCGCCCCCGCCCACGATGGGCTGGTAGGCCTGTTCCCGCACCCCCTTGCGGTAACAGGCCTGCAGGAAGAGGCCCTCCAGGTCCAGTTCCGTCATGCCCGGCCGGCAGGCGGCCATCAGCTCGCGGTGGGCGGCGGCGGAGATCCTGGCCGCGCGCCGCATCACCGCCACCTCCGAACGCGACTTGTAGAGCCTCATGTCGTGCAGGTGGTGATCCAGGGCGATGAACTCCTGGGGCGGATGGACCCCCGAGCGGGCTTTGCCGCGGATGCGCGAGATCCACTGCGACATGCGCTGGTCCAGCTCGGCGTCGGCGCCCATGCTGTAGAACACCTTGTCGCACTGCTCCAGCATGCGCGGCAGGATGTCGTCCAGGTCGCCGATGGGAAAGGCGTCGTCGGCGCCGTAGAGCTCCACCGCGCCCTGGGGGCCGGCGATGGCGCCGTCCCACCGCTCCTTCTTGGGATCCTTCTCCCGGCAGAAGAGAATGTACTGGCCCTGGTCGCGGCCGGGGATCAACACCGCCACCGCCTCGGGTTCGGGAAAGCCGGTGAGATAGTAGAAATCGCTGTCCGGGCGGTAGCGGTAACGGACGTCCCGATTGCGCAGACACTGGGGCGCCGCCGGAACGATGGCGATGCTGCCCTTGCCCATGATGCGCATGAGCTGGCGCCGGCGGCGCGGGAATTCAGCGGGATTCATCGGCGTGGGTCTCGTGCCAGATGAGGGAGGTGGCCACCCAGAGATACTCGGCCAGCTGCATCAGCGCCTCCTCGGCCTCTTCGTCGTCACCGAACTCGTCCAGCGCCATGCGGGCGATCTCGCTGAAGTCGCGCAGCGCCTCCCCCGCTTCGCCCTGGAAGAACGACTCCTGCCGCTTGCCGCCCAGACCGAATCCGTAGAGAAAGCCCTGGCTCCAGTCGCGCAGCGCGGTGGCCCGTTCCCGTACCGGGCGCTCCTCGTCGGGCAGCAGCAGCTGCACCGGCATGCGGCGTTCGCGCAGCTCCCGTTCGGCCAGCTGCCAGAGCCGGTCCAGCTCGTCCGCCGCCTCCCGCGCCAGCAGGTCGTTCTCGTCCGCCTCATCCAGCAGGTTGGGTCGCCAGCGGTCCAGGCCGGCGCAGAGCATGCCGCAGAGCATGCCGTGCGCTTCGGCTGCAGTCTGGTCGGCGCCGGCGGCCTGCAACAGCTGCGCCATACGGGCGTGATCCGGTTTGAACTCCGTCATGGAATCGAGTTTAACACGCCACTTGAACATTGACCCCCAAGCGACCGCGATCTATATTCACTGGCCTATGAACAGCGGCAAGTTCAGCTCCCCGGCAATCCAGGCACTGGAGGCGCTCGAGCAACAGGTCTCGGCGCTCATCGAGACCTGCGCCTATCTCAAGGAGGAGAACCGTCTGCTGCGTGCCCAGCAGGAGCGCCTGCAGGAGGAGCGGGCCGCGCTCATGGAGAAGAACCACACCGCCCGCACCCGGGTGGACGCCATCATCAGTCGGCTCAAATCCCTCGAGGCCCACACGTGAGCCGCGCCCCCAAGACCGTCACAGTCACCATTCTCGACAAGGAATACCGTGTCGCCTGCCAGCCTGGCGAGGAGGAGGCGGTGATGGCCTCTGCCCTGCACCTGGACGAGCGCATGCGGGAGATCCGCCAGACCGGCAAGATCATCGGCACCGAACGCATCGCCGTGATGGCAGCGCTCAACATGGCGCACGACCTGCTCACCCTGGAGCAGCAGAGCAAGGAAGTTGACGCAGGTCTCGAAAAGCGCATGCGGCAGCTCCAGGAGCAGGTGGAGGTTGCGCTGAATCAATTCAACCAGCTGGAACTTTGAGCCGATTCGGGGTAGCCTTTGAACCGAAGGCATCCTCTGCGGTGTTCGTGCACCGGCTTCGTTATCCCTTGAGCCTATGCTTTGTCGACAGGGGACCGAAACCACTGCGGAGGTGTGCAAGTCCGCCTCCGAGCGGAAAGCCTGATCCGCAGCCGCGGTTCCCACTTGAACCTCACGGTTCAAGGTCACAAACCGGAAACGGCACAGGTGGAGGATGTCTTCCATTCCCTCCCCTTCCATGAACCCTTCCCGATCCGAGCTTCGCGCCAGGCGTCGCGCACTGGATCCTGCATTGCGTTCACGCTTTGCCATGCAGGCCGCCCGGCTGGCCAAGCGGCAGCCCTTCTTCTTGCGCGCCGAACGCATCGCCTTCTATCTGGCCAGCGATGGCGAGCTGGATCCCCTGCCCCTATTGCGCAGCGCAGTGGCCATGGGCAAGCAGTGTCTGCTGCCGGTGCTGCACCCGCTGGGCCACCGGCGACTCTGGTTTGCACGCTGGAAGCCGGGTGAGCCGTTGCGTCCCAACCGCTACGGCATTCCAGAGCCGAGATGGGAACGCAGCGGTCTGCTCTCTCCCCGCGCCATCGATCTGGTATTGATGCCTCTGGTGGCGTTCGACCATCGCTGTCATCGCATGGGCATGGGCGCTGGTTACTATGACCGCACCTTCGCCTGGCGCATGCGATCTCCAACTTGGCGTGGTCCCAGCCTCGTGGGCTATGCCTATGCGCTTCAGGGAGTGACTGCCATAGACACCCAACCCTGGGACGTTCCGCTGGATGCGGTGATCACCGAACGGGAGGTGTTGCGATGCAAATAAATTTACTTTCTCGCGGACTCACTGGGTTGGCAAGGTGGACAGCGCCCTGCTTTTCCTGCAAGCAAGCTCATGACGGGCACGCTTCGCTTTGCCCATCCTACGGAAGGCCTGAAGAATTCGGGCCTTCCTTCGGCACAAGGATGTGCCGGAAAAATCGATCGCTGTAAGCGATCGATTTTGTAGCAAGCCGCAAACCGCGTTTGCGGCGCAGCGCGCCCTGATAAAGCCAAGGATGGCTTTTATCAGGGGTTCCCTACAGGAGCTTCTGATTTAATCCATGAACCCGCATCTTGTCCCCCTCCGGCCCGATTACTGCGTCGATGTTCTTGCCAATAGCTTGTGGCTGCGAATTTCGCCTTGTGCTCGAACCGGAGGAGAACAACCTGCTCCGTCCAGGATTGAATCAGGGGTTACTACAGCTGAAATTCCCTTTCGATCACTGGTATTTCACTTCCAGTTGTATATACTCCGGTGAAAGCCTTTACATTTGTTGATCAACAACGACAAGGGGAGATGTAATGGTAAAGAAGACCACCACCAAATCGGCGGCAAAGGTGACCAAGAAGGCGGCGAAGAAGAAAGTGGCCAAGAAGAAGGTCGCCAAAAAGGTCGCAAAGAAGGTGACGAAGAAGAAGGTGGCAAAAAAGAAGGTCGCCAAGAAGAAGGTTGCCAAGAAAGCGGCCGTCAAAAAGAAAGTCACCAAGAAGGCCGCGAAGAAGAAGGTGGTGAGAAAGGCGGCGAAAAAGAAAACCGCCAAGAAGAAGGCAGCGAAGAAAAAGGTCGCCAAGAAAAAGACGGCCAAGAAAAAGGCCGTGAAAAAGAAGTAGGTCGGGCTTCAGCCCGAGAAGGCCCTGTCATCCCGCCCCGGCGAAAAGCCGGTAGGCGGGGTTGTCCGTCTCCTCCTGATAGGGGTAGTCCAGCTCCTCGAGGTAGGCGCGAAACGCCTTCAGCTCCCCTGGACCGAGCTGGATCCCCACCAGCACCCGACCATGGGCCGAGCCGTGGTTGCGATAATGGAACAGGCTGATGTTCCAACCCCGGCTCAATCCGGAAAGAAAGTCCAGCAAGGCACCTGGCCGTTCCGGAAAGACGAAGCGGAACAGGTGTTCGTTCTTCACCTGGGGCGCGTGTCCGCCCACCATGTATCGGATGTGGAGTTTGGCCGTCTCGTTGTCGGTCATGTCCACCACCGGAAAGCCTTTCTTCTCCAGCTTCTCCTTCAGCTGCTCCTTCTCCTCCAGGCCACCGGAGAGCTCCACGCCGCAGAAGACATGGGCCCGCTCGGGGTCGGCATAGCGGTAGTTGAACTCGGTGATGTTGCGCTTGCCCAGCAGCCTGCAGAAGGCGAGGAAGCTGCCGGGCCGTTCCGGGATCTCCACCGCGAAGAGTGCCTCGCGCTGCTCGCCCAGCTCGGCCCGTTCGGCCACGTGGCGCAGGCGGTCGAAATTGATGTTGGCGCCGCTCACCACCGCCACCAGCTTCTGCCCTGACAGATCCCGCTCCTGGGCGTGCTTCTTGATCCCCGCCACCGCCAGGGCGCCCGCCGGCTCGGCGATACTGCGGGTCTCGTCGTAGATGTCCTTGATGGCGGCGCAGATCTCGTCGGTGGAAACCAGTACCGTTTCGTCCACGTGGCGGCGCGCCAGCTTGAAGGTCTCGCGGCCGATCTGCCGCACCGCCACGCCGTCGGCGAACAGCCCCACCTGCTTCAGCGTCACCCGTCGGCCTGCGGCCAGCGCGCGGTGCAGGGTGGGGGTGTCGTCCGGCTCCACCCCGATCACCTTGATCTCGGGTCGCACCCGCTTGATGTAGACCGCCATGCCGGCGATGAGCCCGCCGCCGCCCACCGGCACATAGACCGCATCCAGCGGGTCCTCGTGCTGGCGCAGCACCTCCATGGCGATGGTGCCCTGGCCGGCGATGACGCAGGGGTCGTCGAAGGGATGAACGAAGGTCAACCCCTTCTCCTTCGCCAGCTCCAGGGCATGCTCGTAGGCATCGTCGTAGGAATCGCCGTGCAGCACGGTGCGGGCGCCCAGATTGCGCACCGTCTGCACCTTGATCGGCGGTGTGGTGACGGGCATGACGATGAGCGCGTGCACGCCCAGCCGCCGGCCTGCCAGGGCCACCCCCTGGGCGTGGTTGCCGGCCGAGGCGGCGATCACCCCCCTCGCCTTCTCCTCCTCGGACAGGTTGTAGATCTTGTTGTAGGCGCCGCGCAGCTTGAAGGAGAAGACGCTCTGCAGATCCTCCCGCTTCAGGAACACCTCCGCCTTGAGCCGTTCCGACAGCCGCCCCGCCCGCTCCAGCGGCGTCTCCCGCGCCACATCGTAGACCCGCGCGCGCAGGATGCGTTCCAGGTAATCGTTGGCCATGGTGGTCAGGCGACGCGCAGCTCGGCGTGCTTGCCCAGTGCGGCTAGCGCGCGTTCGATGGTTGCCACCCGCGTCGCCTGGCGGGGATCGAGCATGCGGCGAACCGCCTTTTCGTCCACCCCCATACGGCGGGCCAGCTCCAGCTTGGAAATCCCCGCTTCCTTCATGGCGAGGTAAAGCGCCGCTTTCATTGCGGTATGCAGCGGCACCGCCACTATTTGCTCGGCGTTTTGCTTGCGACTGGGGCTGGGAATCTCCTCGTTGTCGTCGATGCGGCCGGCAATGGCCTCTTCGAGGCAATCCGCTGCTTCCCGCAGCGCCGATTCCAGGTCCTCGCCCTGAGTGATGGCCTCGGGGAGGTCCCGGAAAGTGACCAGGTAGCCACCCTCTTTTTCGGGTTTCAGGGTGGCGGGGTAAGAAAAGCGGTACATGGGTTCGGATCCTTTACAGTTCTTCCCGTTTCAACCCCAGCTGTTTGAGCATGGCGTGAAGGGTTCCTGTCTTGAGCTCGTCTTTCGGATTTCTCACAACAGTGCGCCTGGTGCCGTAATAGAGCGTTACATGGCTGCCCTTCCCCCGCTTCTTGTCGAGGCGGGCCGTCAGGCCGCGTTTCCTGGCCAGTTTCAACACCCTGTCGATGAACTCGCTTCCTTTCATGCCATGTTCCAGTATCGGACTTATTTGTCCGCATCGCAAGGCGTTGAAGGTGGTTTGCGCGTGCCGGCCGTCTTGGCCTTTTGAGGTGACAGGTGGTATCTTGCCCGCCATCGAAATCGAAGGAGAAGCAAGGCATGAATGCGGAAGAACTCAAACGCCAGGCGGCGGAAGCGGCGCTGGAATACCTGCCCGACGGCGGCGTGCTGGGCATCGGCACCGGCTCCACCGTCAACCACTTCATCGACCTGCTGGCCGACGTCAAGGGGCGCTACGAGGGCGCGGTCTCCAGCTCCGAGGCCTCCACCGAGCGGCTGAAGAAGATCGGCATCCCGGTGCTGGATCTCAACGCCGTGGGCGACCTGGAGATCTACGTGGACGGCGCCGACGAGTCCAACCGCTACCTGCACCTCATCAAGGGGGGCGGTGGCGCCCTCACCCGCGAGAAGATCATCGCCGCCGCCAGCAAGAAGTTCGTCTGCATCGCCGACGAGTCCAAGCTGGTGGACGTGCTGGGCAAGTTCCCCCTGCCCATCGAGGTGATCCCCATGGCCCGCAGCTACGTGGCGCGGCAGCTGGTGAAGCTGGGCGGCACACCGGTGTGGCGCGAGGGCTTCGTCACTGACAACGGCAACATCATTCTCGACGTCCATAACCTGGAGATCACCGAGCCGGTGAAGCTGGAGACCGAGCTCAACCAGATCGCCGGCGTGGTCACCGTCGGCATCTTCGGCCACCGCCCCGCCGACGTCCTCATCCTCGGCACTCCCGAAGGTCCCCGCACCATCATTCCCTGAGCCTCTGCTCCCCTCTCCCTCCGGGAGAGGGGCTGGGGGTGAGGGAGGTGAAAAAGGGGATGCCGAGATGGAGTGAGCGCTTCAGGCGGCGTTCGACGATGTCCGCCTTGTTCAGCAGCATGTCATCCACGGGTGCTTCCCCGCTCGAAAACCTCTTCCAGCACGGGTGCCCGGTCTTCATTGAGCTGGGCGTAGTCGTCGAAAACGAAATCCTCGAACGCTTCGCAACGCGCACGGTCGGCGCGGTAGAGCCTGACCCCCTTTGCGATCACCTGCATCCGCATCACGGTGGGAATGGCGTTCAGATCCAGCAGATCCACCTCGCGGCCGTCAAAGAGATCCGACAGCGCGCCCTGTAGCTTCAACTGTTCCATGAGCGGTAAGGCGCCATCGGCCAGGAATGCCATGTCCGCGTCGCTCTCCTGGCGCATCGGCCCGTTCACGGCCGAGCCGAACAGCCAGACCCCAAGCAGCCCAGGAATCCGCTGGCGCAACAGAGCGACGGCCTTGGTCAACTGACGTTGCGGAATGGACGGAGAATCGTCTGCTGGATGTCGTTGGAGGCAATCGTTCACCAGGGGGACCAACCGAAAAAATTCGCCGTTCGCCAAAGAATTTTGCAAAAAGGGGTCCGTCCCCTTTTTTCGCGTGCCCCGACCTAATCGCCAAAAGGATCGACCAAACGAACGCCGGTGCCGATGAAACCCTTGTGGTTTCGGGTCACCACGGTCAGATCGTAGCTCAAGGCGGTGGCGGCAACCAGCTTGTCCAGCGCATGTTCAGGAAGGGGGACGCGCAGCCTTCCCCATAGCTGCGCAATATCGGGGTCGATGTCGAGGATGTTTTCCCGGTACTCCTCCAGGGTGGTGGTCAGCCATTGCTCCAACCGCTCGGCCTGCCGAAGATCCCCGCGATACCGGATCCGTTCCACACGCCGGCGCAGCTCCCCGACGGTGACGACAGAGATGAACACCGGTTGCCGTTTTTCGATGACCTGCCGAAAAAACGCCCGGACACCGGGGTTTGCCTTGTCGTGCTTGCGTATCTCGCTGATGACATTGGTGTCAATCAAATACATGACCCCCTTCCGCCGGCTCGTCTTCCATCCGCTGGAAATCCTCGTCCTCTCCCACCGGGGGGATCTGGGCCAGCGCTTCCGCAAAGCTCTTTTTCCTTGGCCGCAGCAAGGCCGCTTCGAGCAGTGCGCGGTGTTCGGCCTCGGCGCTCCGACCATGTCGCGCCGCCCGCTGCTTGAGCGCCTTCACGATGCGGGGATCAAGGTTTCGCACAATGAGATTGGCCATGGGCTGGGGTGCATCCGTTTTAGATGATTTCAATGATTGCAAAAACAGCGAAAAAAGGTCCAAAAAAGCGGTCTGTCCTCTTTTCACGAGGGCGCATCCCAGGGTTTCGCCTCTTGCGCAGCGAGATTACGGCTACCGTGAACAACGGTGACGATACAAACCCCCGAGGGGCGGACCAAGTAAATGATCCGATAGCCTTGATGGATCAGCTCCCGAACCTTCTCATTACCTACCATCGGCTTCGGGAACGGCACGGCCCATGTTGGAAAAGTCTTTCAGCTTCTCGACGGCCGCGATGATCTGCTCCACAAAGCGTCGGGCGTATTAGGGAGAGTCTTTTGCGATGTACTCTTTCAGGTCGCGCAGGTCGGCCAACGCCTGATGTGACCACCCGATCACCTTTCGTTCAGCAGCTCTGTAATGACCCCCTAGTTTTCACACACCCTACGCAGCAATCTCCGCAGGCACCTGATAACCGAGCGCCTGGTGCGGCCGCTCGGTGTTGTAGTGGCGTATCCAACGCCCGATCACTTCCCGTGCATGGCTGATCGATTCAAAGTGATGATGCCAGGCACATTCTTCCTTCAGGGTGCGGATAAACCGCTCGATCATGCCATTCTGTTCCGGGCTGTACGGCTTGATGAATTCCTGGGTCAGCCCATACGCCTTGACTGTGGCCGTATAGCGACTGGAGGTGAATACCAGGCCGTTGTCGCTGCGTAGCTGCAAAGGCCCGGACACCCGGCCCAGATGACCAAACCGGTGGATCAGGGCCTCTTCCAGCGCCGCTTCCGCGGTACAGGCGTTGCCATGGGCTGCCAGGCGCCACCCCAGCAACTCCCTGCTGGCGCAGTCGATAACCAGCGCGATATGGCACCACCGGTTCCGGCCACACCAGATCCGGGCCAGGTCCGTGGCCCAGCGCTGATCCGGCGCCCGGGCAATCGATGGCAATGCACTCACCCGGGGCCGATGGCCCCTGGGCCGCTTGCGTACCTGCCATCCCTTGAGGCGGCAGATCCGCTGCACCACCTTGCGGTTCCAGCCCAGCATAAAGGCAATGCGCCGGTAACCGTAGGTCGGAAAGCGCTCGATGACCGACTTCACCTTCTTGGCCTTCAGCTCGTCCACAACAGGCTGTCGGGTCCTGGGCCGGTAGTAGTAGCTCCTGCGACTCACACCCAACCACCGGCAGAGTTTGGCAATGGAAACATCAAAGCCTTCCGCTTTCAGTTCCGCCTGTACCGACTGGATCAGCTCTCTTCCTCGTCGAGCAGGCGCTGCCACTTTTTTATCGCTTTGAGCTCCAGTTCCTTTTCGCCCAGGGCCGCGTGCGCTTCCGCCAGCTTGCGCTCATACTGCTCCCGAATGTCCCGGGGACGGGCCCGGAAGTTGTTCTCCATGCCCCGGATGCCTTCCTCCACCCAGCGCTCCACCTCACTCGGGGTGAGGTCGTGCTGACGGGAGACCTCTGCAACCGTCGTTTTCCCCTTGAGAATGTCCAGTACGACCTGCGTCTTGCGCTTGGCCGTCCACCGCTTGATCTCGTTTTCCTGCTTGTTCATGTTGCCCTCCTTCCTGCACTATAACCTGTGCAGGTTTGGAGGGGGTCATTTCAGGCTTACGCTCCACGCTTCTTCCCCACGGTCGGTTGCCCTTCCGCAGTTGCGCTTCGCTTCATTCGCCGTGACCAACTCGTGGCGAGACTTTCACCCGCAGGGGCGCGCCCATGCTGGGCGCACAACAAAAAAGGGAGCGCCAAAGCGCTCCCTTTCGACTCCCCTGCATCCGAAGATGCCGGGTGATGGTTTCAACTTCGATCAGAAGCTGTGGACCATGCCCATGGAGATGCCTTTTTGCCCTTGGAGGCCAAAGTTGGTGGTATGCAGATTGATGTCGCTGTCTGCATAGATCACGTAAACCTTGCTCCGCTTGGAGAAGTTGTGATCCAGACCAATGGCCCAACTGTCAGTGCTGTCGGTAGTGTCGGTGCCAGCACCATCAAGGATGGTGATGTCATCATCCCAGTCGGTGCGCAGCCACATGGCTTTCACGACATTGTTGCCGAATTTATAGGAGCCATTGATGGTGTAGGTCTTGAAGTCGATAAAGTTTCCAGAGGCATCCACAAAGCCGGCGAATGCGCCATCAGCTTGCTGATATACACCGCCGATGTGGAAGTTGTTGAAGTCATAACCGGCGCCAATTCGCCAGTGGCTCAGGTCTGCATCAAAGGTTTCATCAGCAAGGTTGTCGACGTTTTCATAACCACCGGCAATGAACAAGCCGCCATTGGAATACATTGCAGCAAGGGAATAACCGCCTGCCAAATCGCCGGACCCATCACCCGTGCCCGCAGCATTAGCATCAGCATCAGGCACGATAGCGCCGATAAGGGTCAATCCGCTAAAGTTGGGGGAAACATAAGCGATGGCGTCGTTAGCGCGGATGTCAATAAAGCCACCAAAGCCTCCTGTTTGGCTGCCAATGTTGTAGTCGGCGATGGTGTCCGCGAAGATATCCAGCTTGCCGGTGGACATCTTTACAGGAGTGTCATGACGGCCATAGAGGAAGGTGCCCCAGCCACCAGCCAGGCCAACATAAGTGTTCCGGAAACCAAAGGTGCCGCCGTCGGTGATGCTCATTTGGGTTTCGACTTTCCAGATGAACTTCAAGCCGTTACCCAGGTCTTCGGAACCCTTGAAACCAAGGCGGGAGGCGCGGCTGGTGACATCCCACTGGCTGTCACGATCGTAAGGGGCGCCGCCTGCTCCGATAGTAGTGTTGTTGGCGTCATAGTCGACATAATCGATGGAAGCGTGCAGCTTGCCGTAAATGGTCACTTCGGCATTGGCAGCCTGAGCGGCCATGGGCAGGGCGGCCGCCACTGCCAAGGTGAGAAGCTTCTTCTTCATGGTGAATAACTCCGTATTTGAGTTGGTTGAAAGGTTGCTGTCCAAGCAGGGGGAATAATAGTCGTTTTTTTGCCCACAGGCAACAGTTTTTTGCAAAAATATCACGTTATGCTTCAAGTGTTGCAAAAATGGCACTGTCAGGGCCGGGTCGACATGGCCTGTGTCGCGGAATAGGTTTCACCCATGGTCGTACCAGAACGCCGCGTCCGCCTGTTTCGCAATGGCCCTGACCAAGCCTGCACATTCCCCGCGAGTTCGAGCTGGAGGGTGAAGAGGCGACTCTCCGCAAGGAGGGTGACCGGCTGATCGTTGAGCCGGTACGCAAGGGCAAGCTGTTGGAACTGCTGGGCGGGCTCGATTCCATCGAGGAGCCTTTTCCGGACACGGACGAGGACTTTCCGCTTTTGGGTGAGGTATCTTGACAGCCGTTGGGGTTTCCGGGCTTGGCGCGGGAGTTTTCGGGCTGAAGCCCGGCCTACGGGCGGGTTGCCTTGTGGTGTCGTGGGGGAGTTCGCGGCGGGGAGGCCGCTCCTACGGGGGTGGTCAGGAACAAAAAACCCTCCGCGGGGGAGGGTTCGAAGAAGGATAATTCTGTTGCGCGGTCAGCGCTTGGAGTATTGTGGCCGCTTGCGCGCCTTGTGCAGGCCCACCTTCTTGCGCTCTACCATGCGGGCGTCGCGGGTGAGGAAGCCGGCCTTGCGCAGGGGAGCGCGGAGGGATTCGTCGTAGTCGAGCAGGGCGCGGGCGATGCCGTGGCGGATGGCGCCGGCCTGGCCGGTGGTGCCGCCCCCCTTCACCGTCACCCGGGCGCTCACCTTGTCGATCATCTCGGTCACCTCCAGCGGCTGGCGCACGATCATGCGCGCGGTCTCGCGGCCGAAGAACTTGTCCAGCGGACGGCCGTTGACGGTGATGGTGCCGTCGCCAGGGGTGAGGAAGACGCGGGCGGTGGAGGTTTTGCGTCGTCCGGTGCCGTAGTTGTATTGCTCTGCCATGGGTGTCGAATCCGTCTGTCGGTATTGGTTCAGAGGTCCAGGGGCTTGGGCTGCTGGGCTTGGTGGGGATGCTCGGGGCCGGCATAGACCTTGAGCTTGCGGAACATGGCCCGGCCCAGGGGGTTGCGCGGCAGCATGCCCTTGACTGCGTGCTGGATGACCCGCTCGGGGGCCTTCTGCAGCAGCTTCTCCAGGCTGATGGACTTGAGGTTGCCCACGTAACCGGTGTGGTGGTGGTACATCTTGTCTTTCATCTTGTTGCCGGTGACGCGGATCTTCTCGGCATTGACCACCACGATGTAGTCGCCGGTGTCCACGTGAGGGGTGTAGATGGGCTTGTGCTTGCCCTTGAGGCGACGGGCGATCTCGCTGGCCAGGCGCCCCAGGGTCTTGCCCTCGGCGTCGATGAGGTACCAGTCGCGGCGCACTTCCGCCGGCTTTGCGCTAACCGTAGTCATGTTCTCGTTCCTGAAATGGGCCAAGTTCGCCATGTTCCACGAAAGGGCGCGAATGTTACCCGACTTTGCGGCGGCTTACAAGCGCGATTTCTGTCGCTCCCATGGCAACGTCATTCAACCTGGAGCGGGGGCGGGCACCTGCCCGGAAAATCCCGCGAATACATCCATACAGGATAGGCTTTGCGTCGGCATCCCTGCCTCCGAAGTTTTCCGATCGGGCACCCGTCCTTGCTTTTCGAGGGCTTACGGCCTCGGGTCACTTGATTCCGCCATCTCTCCTCAAGGCCCGGGCTGTCGTTTTTCGCAGGTGTATGCAGGGCGGGCAAAGCGCAGCGTGCCCGCCACGGATCGATGGGTGCAGTGAGCCGGTATTTGCCCATCCGGCTCGTTAGGGCATGATTTTCAGGCAAAAAAAAGCGCGGCAGGGGGTGCCGCGCCAATCAATAACCACCAAAGGAGGATGGTGCATACTGATTTTCCAGGGGGTAGGGGGAGGAGGAGTGGAAAATCAGTACATGAGCATTCTCTTATATTAGAGATTGCTTGTCAACACTTGTATTGATTTTTTCTCGGGGTTCCCCTGCATGGCGTGCGGGGTGTTTGATAAGTTATTGATATAAATAAGAACTATGGAGCTGTTGGCGATTTGTCAGCGGAGCTTGAGTCGCTCCACCGGCTCTCCGTTCAGCAGGTGGCGTGTTATGATCTCCTCCAGATCGTCCCGGTCCACGTAGGTGTACCAGGTCTCGTCCGGGTAGATCACCAGCACCGGCCCCTGGTCGCAGCGATCCAGGCAGCCGGCATTGTTGATGCGCACCTTGCCCTTGCCATGGATCCCCAGCTCCTTGCAACGCCGCTTCAGGTAGGCTCGAGCCTTCTCGGCGCCGAAGTCGGCGCAACAGGTTTCGCCGTTTTCGCGCTTGTTGGTGCAGATGAACAGGTGGTGCTGGTACCAGGACATGGTGTCTTCACTTGAGTTCCACTGACTCTATTATATGGGATGCCGCCCGCTTGCAGGCGGAGGTGAGCCGGTGCGTGAAGTGCGGGCTCTGCCTGGCGGAATGTCCCACCTATCGGCTCTCTCTGAACGAAGCCCGCTCTCCCCGCGGACGCCTCGCCCTGGTGGCGGCCCTGGCGGCGGGGGAGGTGACGGCCGACGATGTCGGTGCCGCGCAGCTTTCGAGCTGTCTTTTCTGTCGTCGCTGCCAGGCGATCTGTCCCTCGAAGGTGGCCTATGACGCCATCCTGGACCAGGGGCGCCGTTACACCAGGAAACGGCTTCCTCTCAAGAGCCGGCTGGCGGTGGGGTTGCTGAGCCGCCCGGTGACGGCGGCCCTGCTGCCGGCTCTGGCCCGCGTCGCGGGAGCCTGGCTGCCGGGAGACTCCCTGCCCGCGCGGGTGGCGAGGCGGGCGCGGAAGGGTGGAGGGCCCGGGCCCGGCTGGCGCAAGGCTGCCGCCGGGGAGTGCCTGGGGC
>JALXAM010000029.1 GCA_026992075.1 Sedimenticola sp.
TTGTAGCTGCACTCGTTCATGGACTGCTCGAGGGCTTTTCTCACCTCATCTTCGGTCTGCATCTGCTATCATCCGCTTTCTGCTCGGGGATGGGAAATCCCTGAATTTCAAAGAGTTATTTCACCACGAATTATAGCATGGTTCACCATCACTCGGTGCCGCCGGTGGTCCACAAGAACCGGCGGGACTGGCACAACCTGCGCAGCATGCTGCCCTACCTGTGGGAGTTCCGCGGGCGCGCGCTCTTCGCCCTGGCCTGCCTGGTGCTGGCCAAGGTGGCCAACGTGGGCGTGCCGCTGGCGCTGAAGGAGATCGTGGACGCCCTGGAGAACCGTCCCGGCCAGGTGCTGGTGCTGCCGGTGGCGCTGCTGGCCGGCTACGGCCTGCTCAAGCTCTTCGCCAGCCTCTTCAACGAGCTGCGCGACATCGTCTTCGCCAAGGTGCGCTACCGCGCCATGCGCCGCCTCTCCACCCGGGTGCTGGCCCACCTCCACGAGCTCTCGCTGCGCTTCCACCTGGAACGGAGAACCGGCGCCATCAGCCGCGACCTGGAGCGGGGCACCCGCTCGGTCTCCCAGATCCTCAACTACATGGCCTTCAGCATCCTGCCCATCCTGGTGGAGTTCTCCCTGGTAGGCGGCGTGCTGGTGACGAAGTACGATCCTGTCTTCACCTTCATCACCTTCGGCACCGTGGTGGTCTATGCCCTGGTCACTTTTGCCATCACCGAGTGGCGCATGGACTTCCGTCACCATATGAACCGGCTGGAATCCGAGGCCAACAGCCGCGCCCTGGACAGCCTCATCAACTACGAGACGGTGAAGTACTTCGGCAATGAAAAACTGGAGGTGGAACGTTTCGACCGCATGTTGGCCGACTGGGAGCACTGGGCGGTGAAGAGCCAGACCTCCATGTCCCTGCTCAACTTCGCCCAGGGGGCGGTGATCGCCGCCGGGGTCACGGTGATCATGTTCTTTGCCGCCCACCAGGTCACCGCCGGAGCCATGTCCATCGGCGACCTGGTGCTGGTGAACGCCTTCCTCCTGCAGCTCTTCATCCCGCTGGGTTTCCTCGGCATCGTCTACCGCCAGATCAAGTACTCGCTGGCGGACATGGACCTCGTCTTCAAGCTGCTGGAACGCAAGCCGGAGATCACGGATGCACCGGATGCCAAGCCGCTGGAGCTGGCAGGCGGACGCATCGAGTTCGATCACGTGGACTTTTCTTACCAGCCCGAGCGGCGGATTCTGGAACAGCTCAACTTCGAGGTTCCAGCCGGTCACAAGGTGGCCGTCGTCGGCCACAGCGGTGCGGGCAAGTCCACCATCGCCCGGCTGCTCTACCGCTTCTACGACGTCACCGGCGGCGCCATCCGCATCGACGGCCAGGACATCCGGAAAGTGACCCGGGAGAGCCTGCGCGCCGCCATTGGCATCGTGCCCCAGGACACGGTGCTCTTCAACGACACCATCTACTACAACATCCTCTACGGCCGTCCCGACGCCAGCCGCGAGGAGGTGGAGCAGGCGGCGGAGCTGGCCCACATCCGTGATTTCATCGAGCGCCTGCCCGATGGCTGGAACACGGTGGTGGGCGAGCGCGGCCTGAAGCTCTCCGGCGGCGAGAAGCAGCGGGTGGCCATCGCCCGGGTACTGCTCAAGCGGCCCCGAATCCTCATCTTCGACGAGGCCACCTCGTCTCTGGACAGCAGGACCGAGAAGGCGATCCAGGAGACCCTGGCGCAGGTGGCCGAGCACCACACCACCCTGGTCATCGCCCACCGTCTCTCCACCGTAGTGGACGCGGACCGGATCCTGGTCATGGAGCAGGGGCGCATCGTGGAGCAGGGCAACCATGCCGGGTTGCTGGCCCTGGGTGGGCGGTATGCGGAGATGTGGGAACTTCAGGAGAAGGAGGAGGTAGTCAGTGGTCAGTAGTCAGTTGGCAGTTGGCGGGGGCGGCTGGAAATCGGCAAATCAGTGGCCCGTAGCCAGCAGCCAACGACCCACCACAAAGCCGCTGACTACTGGCCACTGACTGCTTTTTAGTGCCTGCAGCTGCTGCAGGTCCAGTCGGTGAGGGTCTGGTTGTGGAGGCGCTTGCTGATTTCGCAGGCAAGGCAACGCCAGATGCTGTTGACGATGCCCACCGCCACGCCGGCAAGGATCAGCGCCCAGAACACCTGGTCGATCCATTGCTGGGTCATGACGCCTTCGAGACCGTATATCATGTAGGTGGCGAAGGAGAAGATCATCGCCGCCACCAGACCAATCAACGTGGCTAACATGGTTGCTTCCTCTGGTAATCGGGAACTTTATCAAGCATATTAACGAAAACTAATATATGAGCATTGACAATTCTCAATGGCGGAAGTTCGGCTGCCGATGTTGAGCAGTGCGTCACAACGCGCGGAAGCGGGGATCCACCCATCCGGGGAGGCTCCGGAGCAGATGCCCTCGGTGTACGGGCTGCTGCGCTCGGCACGGCTGGTCTTTCCTCTCTTCCTGCTGCTCGTCGCCGTGGTCACGGGTTGCCTGGTCACCTTCTACGGCCTGGTGGTTCGTGACCTGGGGATGGGGGCCATTGCGACCCTGGCGCTGGCCTGCCTGCTGGCGCTGCTGGGGCTGGTGATGGCCGGGATCCAGCTCAAGCGCCAGCTGCTCAAGCCGCTGGTGACCCTGGAAGCCTCCGTGGCCCAGGTTTCCCAGGGCGAACCCGGTGCCACCCTGCCGGACACCGACACGGGGGTGCTCAGCGGCATGGTGCGGGACATCGACTCCATCTCCGAGGAGCTGATGGAGCTCTACGAGGACATGGACAGCCGCATCGCCCGCCACACCACCCGCCTGGCGCAGAAGACCGCCTCGCTGAAGATCCTCTACGACGTGGCCGCCGCCATCAACCGCGAGGAGAACCTGGACGTCCTGCTGGTGCGCTTCCTGCGGGTGCTCAAGGAGATGGTGAATGGCATCGCAGTGAGCGCGCGGGTGGTGCAGGAGGACGGCCGCATGCGGCTGGTGGGGGCCATCGGCCTGGACGACCGGGTGCGCACCGAGCAGGAACTGCTGCCCCTGGAGATCTGCACCTGCGGCGCGCCGCTCTCGCCCGGTGATGTGCTCTGCGACCACGAGGCCCGCTACTGCAGCCGGGAGCTCGGCCACGAGACTTTCGGCCCGGACGAGGTGGAGCTCGTGGAGGTTCCCCTGGTACACCACGGCGACACCCTGGGCAACTACCGCATCTACGTGAAGAGACCGGGCGTCTCGGAGCGGGAGGACATCATGGAGCTGCTGCAGACCATTGGCAGCCACTTGGGGATGGCCATCGCCAAGCAGCGTTCCGACGAGGAGGCGCGGCGGCTCTCCATTCTCGAGGAGCGCAATGCCCTGGCCCACGAGCTGCACGATTCCCTGGCCCAGACCCTGGCCAGCCTGCGCTTCCAGGTGCGCATGCTGGAGGACGCGCTGGATGAGGAGGGCGCCTGCGAGGTGGCGCTACGCGACCTCCAGCGCATCCGCAACGGCATGGATGAGGCCCATACCGAATTACGCGACCTGCTCACCAGTTTCCGCACGCCGGTGGACGGGCGGGGGCTGTCGGTGGCGCTGGAGAAGCTGGTGGAGCGCTTCTCCGCCGAAACCGGCATCGCCACCTACTTCCAGCAGGAGTGCAGCCAGGTGAAGCTCTCCTCTTCCGAGGAGATGCAGATGCTGCGCATCGTGCAGGAGGCGCTGGCCAATATCCGAAAGCACGCCAAGGCCCACACCGTGCGGGTGCTGCTCGGCTGCCGGGGCGGCGCCTATTCCGTGTTGGTGGAGGACGACGGCGTGGGGTTTGCCGGCGAGGTGCGGGAGGGCCAGCCGGGTGAGCACATCGGCCTCTCCATCATGGAGGAGCGGGCCCGCCGCCTGGGTGGGGAACTGAAGATCGAGAGCGAGCCGGGCGAGGGCACCCGCGTCGAGCTGGTCTACCAGCCGGTGCAACGGGCGCGCGGTCCCGACCGGCGGTGGAGGGCTTGATGCGCATTCTGCTCATCGATGACCATGCGCTCTTCCGCATCGGCCTGCAGGAGTTGCTGGAGCGGCGCGGCCTGGAGGTGGTGGGCGCCGTGGGTGATTGCGAGGAGGGATTTCAGCAGGTCCAGGCGTTGCAGCCCGACGTGGTGCTGCTGGACATGCGCATGCCGCGCATGAACGGACTGGAGGTGCTCCGGCTGCTGCGCGAGCGCGGCGCACAGATGCCCATCGTGATCCTCACCACCAGCCGCGAGGAGAACGACCTGATTGCGTCTTTGCAATGCGGTGCCCGGGGGTATCTGCTAAAAGACATGGAGCCCGACGATCTGATCCAGGCGCTGAAACGGATACTCGCCGGCGAGACGGTGGTGGCGCCGGAACTGACCATGGTGCTCGCCCGGGCGGTACAGGGCGAAGAGGCACCGCGGGCACCCAAGGCCATCGAGCAGCTCACTCCCAGGGAGCGCGAGATCCTCTGCCTGCTGGCCGAGGGGCAGAGCAACAAGGTGATCGCCCGCAACCTCGGTATCTCCGACGGCACCGTGAAGCTGCACGTGAAGGCGATCCTGCGCAAGCTGGGCGTCCACTCGAGGGTGGAGGCAGCGGTGCTGGCGGTGGAGCAGAAGTTCTGCGAGAAGCCGGAAACGAAAACGTAGGGGCGGCATTCCGCCGCGAACAAAGAACCAACGAACAAACCGGGTATACGGGAGGTTCCGCCTCCCCGGTCAACGAGAGAGTGAGCCGATGAAGCGATTCATGCAGCTGGTGAAGGACTGCCTCACCACGGTCAAAGAATACATGCCCTGGGACCTGGAGGAACGGATGCAGGAGAATCCTGACATCCTCCTGGTGGACGTGCGCGAACCCTACGAGTACGACGCCATGCATATCGAGGGTTCCCTGCTGGTGCCGCGGGGCATCCTCGAGTCGGCCTGCGAGTGGGACTACGAGGAGACCATCCCCGAGTTGGTGCGCGCCCGTGACCGAGAGGTGGTGGTGGTCTGCCGCTCCGGCCAGCGCAGTGTCCTCGCCGCCCACTCGTTGCAGGTGCTCGGTTACAAGAACGTGGCCTCGCTGGCCACCGGCCTGCGCGGTTGGAAGGACTACGAGCTGCCCCTGGTGGACAAGGACGGCAACGAGGTGGACCTGGACTACGCCGACGAGTACTTCACCCCCAGGGTGCGCGAGGACCAGCTGCGACCCGCCGACTGGGTGGATCCGGTCTGAACGGCGAACTCCCTCAGAAGCTCCAGGTGAGGCGCACGCCCGCGACCCAGGTGTCCCCCGTCTCCTTCCGCAGGTCGCTGTGGCGCACCCACTGGATGTCCGGCGTGATCTCCAGCCCGCTTCGCGTTTCGAACCGGGCATAGCCTTCCAGCTGGAGGCGATCCGCGCCCCCCTCCAGTTCCGGGGAGGCGCCGGTGTACGCGAAGCCTGCCCCCAGGGTCACCCCGGGCAGGGGGCGTTCGACGGCCAGGGCGGCGAAGGTGGTTGCGGGCGAGACCCGGGCGCCGGCCCAGCCGCCGCGCAGGTTCCAGCGCAGCGTGTCCAGTTCTCCGTCCAGGGTGGCGTAGAACCCGTGTGCGTGGCCCGGGCGCCCGCTTCCGTCCAGCGGGGGGTGATCGGCTCCGTTGACCCAGAATCCCAGTCGCCAGAGCGCCCGTCGGAGATGGCCGTATCCTTCCGCGGCGAAGAAGATCCCCTTTCCGCCCGGGCGAACCAGCTCCGCGTAACTGCCCCCGTTGTCCGCCAGGCCATGAGCGCTGCCCAGTTCCAGGGTGATGCCGGGCCGGTTTTCCGTGGCATGATGGTGCCAGGCGACGGCCAGGTGGTAGTCCGGCAGCCCGATGGTCGGATTGTTGACGAAGGGGGCGGCCAGGAACTGGCGGGTCTCGTCGTTGGCCACTTCGCTGCGGTCGAGAAAACCGGCGGGATCCAACAGGCCCAGCGTGAACTCGCCAACCGCGAGCGGCAGGCGGTAGTGGAGCTCGGAAAGCTGCAGCCGTCCCTTCCCGTTCGAGTTCAGCGCGGTGCCGATATCGGCGTTCACTTCCGGCAGCCGGGAGGTTACGCCTTCCTTTCCGGGGGTGGTGCTGCCTTCGAGGTAGAGGGTCCAGGTACCGCTGCCCATGGGCAGGGTGGCCACCAGGTCGATGGAGGCCCCCGCCTCGTCGTGGATTCCCGGCCAGTCGGCGTGCTGCCAGGTGACGGTGAAACCGCCTTCGAGGGAAATGGGGGC
>JALXAM010000030.1 GCA_026992075.1 Sedimenticola sp.
CCGGGCGGGTGGGGGAAACCACAGCCCAGTTTCTGGCCGAACAGGAAATCTGCCGGGAAGTGGTGCTCATCGACATCCGTGAAGATGTACCCCAGGGGGTGGCGCTGGACATTCTCCAGACTTCACCCTTTTTCCGTTTCGATACCCGGGTGACCGGCAGCAACGATCCGGCCCACATGGCGGGCGCCGATCTGGTGGTGATCACCGCCGGCGTGCCACGCAAGCCGGGGATGTCGCGTTCGGACGTGCTGGAGACCAACGTGTCGGTGATCGACGGCATCCTGGACCAGGTTCTGCGTCATGCGCCGGAGGCGATGATCCTGATGGTCACCAACCCCGTGGATGTGCTCACCTGGCGTGCCTGGCAGCGCACGGGTTGGCCACGGGAACGGGTCTTCGGCCAGGCGGGAGTGCTGGATGCCTCCCGCATGGCCACTTTCATCGCCATGGAGACCGGTTTTTCAGTGCGGGACATCACCACCATGGTGCTTGGTGGCCACGGTGACAGCATGGTGCCGCTGCCCCGCTTTTGCACCATCAACGGTATTCCCATCCACCATTTTCTCGAAGAGAAGCAAATCCGGGATATAATCCAGCGGACGCGGGAAGGCGGCGCCGAGATCCTGGCGCTGCGCAAGAACTCCAGTGCCTATGATGCCCCTGGGGCCTCGGTGGCGGCGATGGTGGACGCCATTGCCCGCAACCGGCGACGGGTGTTGCCCTGCGTGGCCATCCTGGAAGGTGAGTACGGCCTGGATCGGATTGCCATGGGCGTACCCTGTGTCCTGGATCGCCTCGGTGTGAGCGGCGTGGTGGAACTGGTGCTCACGGAAGAGGAGAGAGAAGCCTTCGCCGAATCGGCGGCTGCCGTTTCCGCCGACATTGAGCGCCTCGCCTGAGCCTGGTGGGAGCGCCGAGCTCCTGGATTCCCGGGTCTCGGCAAAGCCCGGAAACGGGGAGGGGCATTCCGGTCTAGGGAAAGCCGTCCGGTCCAATGACGATGTGGGTGCTGTGGACAGTGCCCGCGCAGAACAAGGAAAGAGGCAAGCCGGAAAAACGTGTCTCGGCTTGTGTCGAGGAAAGTCGCCCGGTTGGCGGCTTTTGCGGGTCTCCCATATTTCAGGAGTGTTGCGGAATCATGTCCGAGAAGAAAGCCACCATCACCCTGCAACCCGGCGGCCGGTCGTGGGATTTCGATGTGTTGTCCGGCACCGAGGGACCGGACGCCATCGACATTCGGAAGCTCTATTCCGAAGCGGGTGTTTTCACTTACGACCCCGGCTTTCTCTCCACCGCCAGCTGTCACAGCGCTATTACTTACATCGATGGAAACGAGGGGATACTGCGTTACCGCGGCTATCCCATCGAGCAGCTGGCGGAGAAGAGCACCTTCATCGAGGTGGCCTGGCTGCTGCTCTATGGAGAGCTGCCAACCGCCAGCCAACTGGAAGAGTTTCGCAACATCATCACCCATCACACCATGGTGAACGAGGCGCTGCTGCGCTTCTTCGAGGGATACCATTACGATGCGCATCCCATGGCGATGATGGTGGGCGTGGTGGGATCCCTGGCGGGTTTCTACCACGATTCCCTGGACATCCATGACCCGCGCCACCGCGATATCTGCGCCCACCGGCTCATCGCCAAGACTCCCACCATCGCCGCCGCCTGCCACAAGCACAACATCGGCGAGCCCACCATGTATCCGCGTAACGACCTCAGCTACGCGGCCAATTTCATGTACATGCTCAAAGGCACGCCTTGTGAGGAATACGAGGTGGATCCGCTGGCCGAGCGGGCGCTGGATCTTCTTTTCATCCTGCACGCCGACCATGAACAGAACGCCTCCACCTCCACGGTGCGACTGGCAGGCAGTTCGGGCGCCAATCCTTTCGCCTGCGTATCCGCGGGGATCGCCTCGCTCTGGGGACCAGCCCACGGCGGTGCCAATGAGGCGGTGCTCAAGATGCTGGAGGAGATCGAGCATGCCGGTAACATCGACAAGTACATCGCCCGCGCCAAGGACAAGAACGATCCCTTCCGGCTGATGGGTTTCGGCCACCGGGTCTACAAGAACTACGACCCGCGCGCGCGCATCATCCGCGAGGTGTGCCACAAGGTGCTGGATCAGCTGGCCGACAGCAACAACCCGCTGTTCGAGGCGGCGCTGCGGCTGGAAGAGGTGGCCACCAACGACGAGTACTTCATCGAGCGCAAGCTCTATCCCAACGTCGATTTCTACTCCGGCATCATATACCGGGCGCTGGGAATTCCCGACAACATGTTCACGGTGATGTTTGCCATCGCCCGAACCGTGGGCTGGGTGGCCCACTGGATGGAAATGGTCTCGGATCCGGAGTTCCGTATCGGCCGGCCGCGGCAGATCTACGATGGCGCGCCCAAGCGGGACTATGTGCCGTTGGAGGCGCGTTCCTGAGCAATCACGGCCAACGAGACGATCAAAACAGCTCCTCGTTCTCCTGCGTACCCCCCTTCTTGCCGGCGGTGGGCGTGAAAGGCTCCGGCCGTTTCTCCTCCAGCATGGGCGGCAGGTTGTCGGGACGGAAGATCTCGAACATGCTGTCGGGCCGGTGACCCGACACCCGCAGCCCGGTGGCCTTGTCGATACGGGCCACCACCAGGGAGGAGGGCATCTTGGGGGGATCGTCGGGAATATCCTCCAGCGCCACTTTCATGAAAGCCATCCAGGCCGGCAGGGCCACGCGTCCGCCCACCTCCTTCTTGCCCAGAGTGCGGTTGTCGTCGAAGCCCACCCAGGCCACGGTGACGATGTGCTGGTTGTAACCGTTGAACCAGGCGTCCCGCTGGTCATTGGTGGTGCCGGTCTTGCCCGCCAGATCCTTGCGCCCCAGCTCCCGCGCCCGCCAGCCGGTTCCATGGCGGATCACATCCTGCATCATGGAGTACATGAGATAGCGGTTCTCCTCGTCCAGTGTACGCGGGGCCGGGCGGCAATGTTCCTTTTCCGGGTCACAGCCGGCCACCAGAGGGTCGGCCTGGAAGATCGTTTCACCATTGCGCTCGATGCGCTGGATGTACCAGGGCTCCACCAGGTAGCCGCCGTTGGCCAGCACGGCATAGGCGCGCGCCATCTGCAACGGGGTGACCTCTCCGCTGCCCAGCGCCAGTGACAGGCCATGGGGCAGCTTTTCGGGGTCGAAGCCGAAGCGGCGGGCATGTTCCAGCGCATGCTGGATGCCAATGGAGCGCAGCAGGCGGATGGAGACCAGATTGCGGGACTTGGTGAGCGCCAGCCGTAACCGGGTGGGGCCGAAAAATTTGCCACTGTAGTTTTCCGGGCGCCAGCTGTCGCCGCTGCCATCGTCCTCGATCACCACGGGGGCGTCATTGATGATGCTGGCGGCAGTGAAACCGGCATCCAGCGCAGCGGAATAGATCACCGCCTTGAAGCCGGAGCCGGGTTGGCGCTTGGCCTGAGTGACGCGGTTGAACTTGCTGGCATGGAAGTCGTAGCCGCCCACCAGCGCCAGGATGGCACCGTTTCCGGGATCGAGGGAGACCAGGGCGCCGCTCACTTCGGGCACCTGGGCCAGGCGCCAGTAGCTTTTCACGGGCGCCTCCTCCTGGCCTCCTTTCTTCCCCTTCTTTTTCTTCTGCTCTTCGGTCCAGTGCTGTACCCGCACCAGGTCGCCCACCTCGACGACCTGGCTGGCCTTCCTGGGTGCCGGACCCCGCTTGTCGACGCTGAGATAGGGGCGTGCCCATTTCAGTCCTTCCCAGGGAATGGTCTGCTCGCCTTTCCCACGCACTTCGACCGTAACCGTCTTTTCCCCCACGGAGGTCACCAGGGCCGGCAGGAGGTCACCCACGGCAGGGGTTTTCTGCAGCAGCTTTCTGCGCTCCTCGGCACTGGCGGGCAGTGGATCGATGTGACGTTCCGGGCCGCGCCAGCCGTGCCGGCGGTCGTAGGCCACCAGAGCGGCGCGCAGGGCCCGGTTGGCGGCGGCCTGCAACTTTGAAGTCACCGTTGTGTGAACCACGAAACCGCCGGTGTAGGCGGCATCGCCATAATCCCGCACCATTTTCTCCCGCACCATCTCGGCCAGATAGGGGGCTTCCACTTCGATGTCGGCGCCATGCAGGCTGGCGGTGACCGGCGCCTCCATGGCCGCGCGGGCCTCCTGCTGGGTGATGTAGCCCAGTTCCCGCATTCTTCTCAGCACATAGTCACGGCGTTCCCGCGCGCGGGAGGGGTTGGTGATGGGGTTGTAGCGCGACGGCGCCTTGGGCAGCCCGGCGATCATGGCGATCTGTGGCAAGTCGAGCTGGTCGAGAGATTTGCCATAGTAGACTTCCGCGGCTGCCGCCACCCCGTAGGCGCGATGACCCAGATAGATCTTGTTGAGATACAGCTCCAGGATCTCTTCCTTGCTCAGCTCCTGCTCGATGTGCAGAGCGAGGATGATCTCGCGGATCTTGCGGGTGAAGGTGCGTTGGCGGCTGAGGTAGAAATTGCGCGCCACCTGCATGGTGATGGTGCTGCCGCCCTGACGCTTTTCACCCGTGGTGATGAGGGTGAGGGCTGCGCGCGCCAGGCCCACGGGATCGATACCCCGGTGGCTGAAGAAATTGGCATCTTCCGCGGCCAGGAAGGCCTGCACCAGCCGGGGCGGAATCTCGTCATAACGCACCGGGTAACGGCGCTTCTCGCCATATTGCGCGATGAGCTTGCCGTCGGCGCTGTAGACCCGCAAGGGAACCTGCAGCTGGACGGTGCGCAGGTTGTCCACGGAGGGCAGATCCTTGCGGAAATAGAAGTAACCCGCGACGGCCGCCAGCGCGCCGACGAGGGCGCCCACGAGCAGCAAGATGAGTCCGTACTTGGCGATTTTCCCTGGCCAGGCCATCGGTGGTTTCCCGCGGGTAAAAGGACGCTAATTATAGCAATTTCACAAGTGACGAAAGGGAAGGGCGAGGATGGGATATTTATGATCTGGTTATCGAAATGGCTGTGGGGCGCGTTGCTATAATCGCCTCGACTCGGCTGCCAACAGGGCTGGGTACAGTGAGATCCAGGTCGCAAAAGCCGATTCCTGCTGGGAAGTTAAGACAAACATTTAAAGCAATCTGGCTGGCACTTTGTTACATTTGCTGCAAAAGTCATGACCATCGCCGCAGGGATAGGTTCCGTATCCGAAGAGAGCGGAAACCCGTCATGGGGCGCCACGGAATCAAGGGGACGCCGGTAATCGAATCATGAGTCTATTCAGTCGTCGAAAGCCGCCTCTGATCGGGCTGGACATCAGCTCGTCGGTGGTGAAGCTACTGGAGTTGAGCGAGCAGGGAGGCCGTGGAAGTGGTCGCTACCGGGTGGAGGCCTATGCGGTGGAAACCCTGCTGCCCAATGTGATGGTGGAAGGCAACATCATGGATGTGGAAGCGGTGGGGCGTGCCATCCGCGCGGTGGTGAAGAAGGCAGGCACCAAGGTGAAAAAGGCGGCGGTGGCGGTCTCCGGCGCTTCCGTCATCACCAAGACCATCTCGGTGTCGGCGGCCTTGAGCGAAAAGGAGTTGGAAGCTCAGATCGAGTTGGAGGCGGACCAGTACGTGCCTTTCCCCCTGGAAGAGGTGAACCTGGACTGGGAGGTGATCGGCCCCAACGAGAAGAACCCCGAGATGATGGACGTGTTGCTGGCCGCCTGCCGTTCCGAGACGGTGGACGAGCGGGTGGCCGCCATCTCACTGGGCGGGCTGGAGTGCGAGGTGGTGGATGTGGAAGGCTATGCCCTGGAGCGGGCCTGCAGCGTTCTCGCTGGGCAGTGGCCCAACGGGGGCGAAGGGCTCACCGTGGCCCTGCTGGACATCGGCGCCACCACCACCACCTTCAACGCATTGCATAATGGAATGACCGTCTACACCCGGGAGCAGAACTTCGGCGGTCGCCAGCTCACCGAGGAGATCCAGCGCCGCTACGGGCTCTCCTTCGAGGAGGCGGGCATGGCCAAGCGCAACGGTGGCCTACCCGACAGTTACGAGGCGGAGGTGCTGGAGCCTTTCAAGGAGGCGGTGGCCCAGCAGGTGAACCGCGCCATCCAGTTCTTCCTGGGTGCCACACCCTACAACCACGTGGATCTCATCGTGCTGGCCGGGGGCACCTCCTCCATTCCCGGCCTGGACGATCTGATCCAGGATCACCTGGGGGTGGACACTCTGGTGGCCAATCCTTTCACTCACATGTCCATAGGCCCCAAGGTGGATGCCCAGGCGCTGGCCAATGACGCGCCGGCCATGATGATCGCCTGTGGACTGGCTCTGAGGAGTTTCGACTGATGGCCCGTATCAATCTGCTTCCCTGGCGGGAGAATCTGCGCAAGCAGCGCAAGCGGCAGTTCTACATGCAGCTGCTCGGGGCCGTGGTGGTGGCGCTGTTGGCCCTTGTGCTGTGGCACATCCAGGTCATGAACCAGATCGAGTACCAGAACAACCGTAACGTCTTCCTCAAGGCGGAAATCGCCAAGGTGGACAAGAAGATCAAGGAGATCAAGAACCTGGAGAAGCGGCGTGCGGAACTGGTGGCACGGATGAACGTCATCCAGCAGCTGCAGGTGAGCCGGCCCCAGGTGGTGCACCTGTTCGACGAACTGGTGAAGACCATTCCCGACGGGACCTACCTCGATCAGCTCGCCCAGAAAGGTGACCGGGTGACCCTGGAGGGGTGGGCCCAATCCAATGCCCGTGTCTCGGCCTACATGCGCGCCATCGATCGCAGCGAGTGGATAAAGGATGCCGACCTCAAGATCATTCGAAGCGACGACAAGCGCAAGACCGCTGCGGGCATGCGGCGCTTCAAGTTGGTGGCCAAGCAGGCCAATCCCAACGTTCAGGAGAAGAAAGGGGGCTAGACCGGCAGGACGAGCCGCTGGTGCAGCGATGGAAACCGGAGATTAGGGTGGTGCAACGGGCATGGATCTGAGCGAACTCAACGAATTGACACTGGACAACGTCGGGGAATGGCCGGGCTGGGTCAAGGGGGTCGTGGTGCTGCTGCTGTGCGGTCTGCTGATCGCCGGCGGTTACTACTACCATGTGAAGGATCTCTATGGTGACCTGGAACGGGTGGAAAAGAAGGAGCTGAGCCTGCGCAAGGAGTTCGAGAAGAAGCAGGCCAAGGCGGTGAACCTGGAGGCCTACCGGGCGCAACTCAAGGAGATCGAGGACTCCTTCGGCGCCATGTTGCGCCAGCTGCCGGACAAGACCGAGGTGGCCGCGCTGCTGGTGGACGTCTCTCAGACCGGTCTCGCCTCCGGCCTGGAGTTCGAGCTCTTCCAGCCGATGCCCGAGGTGAAGAAGGACTTCTATGCCGAGCTTCCCATCAAGATTCGGGTGGTGGGCAACTACCACGAGTTCGGAGAGTTCGTCAGCGGACTGGCCGCCCTGCCTCGCATCGTCACCGTCCACGACGTGAAGATCTATCGGCGCAAGGGGGGCGACAAGCTGGTCATGGAGGCAACGGCCAAGACCTACCGCTATCTCGAGGAGGAGGGCTGATGAGAAAGTCGCTTTACCCCATCCTGGCCGTGCTCCTGCTCACGGGTTGCGTGCAGAAGGACATGCGGGATCTGGAGGAATATGTGGCGGAGGTGAAGGCGCGCCCTCCCACGCCCATCGATCCCATTCCGCAGATCACCCAGGCGGAGACCTTTCTATACATTGGAGACAACCGGCGGGATCCTTTCGTACCCACGGAAGAGATCGAGGATGTGCTCGCAGGCCCCACCGAGGAAGGTCCGCGTCCCGATCCGCACCGTCGCAAGGAAGAGCTGGAAGCCTTTCCGCTGGACTCACTCAAGATGGTGGGCACCATGGACCGGGATGGTCAGAAGTGGGGGCTGGTGCAGACTCCGGATGGTACCATCCACCGGGTGAAGGCGGGCAACTATCTGGGGCAGAACGATGGCCGCATCGTGAGTATCGAGGACGAACGCATCAATATCGTGGAACTGATTCCGAATGGCCGAGGTGGCTACCTGGAGCGTCGGGCGTCATTGGCATTGGGTGAGAGATCTTGAAAGGAGAGGCCGTAATGGTGGGTGGCAAGATGATCATGAACAAAAAAGCATTGTTGTTGGCGTTGTTGCTGGTGTTCCTGCCGGTTGCGGCTGCCGGGGCCAACACGTTGGAAGAGATCGATTACTCGGTGCTGTCCGGAGGGCGGGTGCAGGTGGTGCTCAAGACCAGCGAGCCGGTGGGCGAGGTGAGCAGTTTCGCCACCGACAATCCCGCTCGCATCGCCATCGACCTGCCGGATACCCGCAGTGGATTGGGTTACAAGACCAAGAGCATCTCCTCCGGCATCGCTCGCAGCGTCACCGCCATCGAAGCGGGCAACAAGACTCGGGTAGTGGTCAGCCTGCTCAACAAGGCTCCCTACGAAGTGAAGGCCAGCGGCAAGGAGGTGCGCCTGCTGATCAATGCCCAAGCTGACGGGATTCCCGGAGCTACGGTGGTGACCAAGAAGAGGGTCCCTGGAAGCAGGGGAGCGGTTGCACGGGCGCAGATCGAGAAGGTGGACTTCCGTCGTGGTGGCAAGGGGGTCGCCCGGGTGGAGGTGGAGCTCAGTAGTCCCGATGTCACCGTGGACATGCGTCAGGAAGGAAGCTCGGTGGTGCTGGACTTTCTTGGCGCCACGGTGGCACCCGAGCAGGCGCGGCAGCTGGATGTCACCGATTTCGTCACCCCGGTGCAGACCATCACTACCACCCCTCACCGCGGCGGTGCCCGCATGGTGATCAAGACCAAGGGTGAATACGAGCACCTGGCCTATCAGACCGACAATCTATACGTGGTGGAATTCCGGGAGATGACCAAACGGGAGAAGGAGGCGCGCAAGCGCAAGGAGCTGGTCTATACCGGCGACAAGCTCTCTCTCAACTTCCAGAACATCCCGGTGCGCTCGGTGCTGCAACTGCTGGCGGATTTCACCGGCCTGAACATGGTGGTGAGTGATTCGGTGCAGGGCAACATCACCCTGCGGCTGAAGAACGTGCCCTGGGACCAAGCGCTGGATATCATCCTCAAGAGCAAGGGGCTGGCCATGCGCCGCAACGGCAATGTGATCCTGGTGGCGCCCACCGAGGAGATCGCGGCCCGCGAGAAGCTGGAGCTGGAGGCGCAGAAGCAGGTGGCCGAGCTGGCGCCGCTACACTCCGAGCTGATCCAGGTGAACTATGCCAAGGCGGAGGACCTGGCCAACCTGCTCAAGTCGCAGGAGAACCGGTTGCTCTCCGAGCGGGGCAATGTCACCGTGGACACCCGCACCAACACCCTGCTGGTGCAGGATACCGCTGCCAAGCTGGACGAGATCCGGGCCTTGATCAAGAAACTGGATATCCCGGTGCGCCAGGTGTTGGTGGAGTCGCGGGTGGTGATCGCCAACGACGACTTCGCGCGGGACCTTGGAGTGCGGTTTGGTTTTACCCGCGGTGAGCTTCGTCAAAACCAAGGAGATCGCACGTGGATTGTGGGTGGTGGCATGCCCGGACATTTAAACAATACCCAACCCATCGTTCCTGGTATCGAGAACCCTGCGGGAAGTGGTTCGGAGGCATTGATGGTGAACCTTCCCAAGACGTTGGGTGGTGCACGGGGTGGAGCCATGAACCTGTTGGTGGGAACCGTGGGCTCCTATCTATTGCAGCTGGAGTTGAGTGCCATGCAAAAGGAGGGCCGGGGCGAGGTGATCTCCAACCCGCGAGTGATCACCTCCGATCAGAACACCGCCGTGATCAAGCAGGGCATCGAGATTCCCTATCAGCAGGCCACCTCCAGCGGTGCCACCAGCGTCTCTTTCAAGGAGGCGGTGCTGAAGCTGGAGGTGACTCCGCACATCACCCCGGACGACCGCTTGATCATGGATCTCGTGATCACCAAGGACAATGCCGATTTCACCAAGGCGGTGCTGGGCGTGCCTCCCCTGGAGAAGCGGGAGGTACAGACCCGGGTGTTGGTGGACAATGGCGAGACCGTGGTGCTCGGTGGGGTGTTCGAACGGACCAGGGGAACCAACGAGGAGAAGATTCCTCTTTTCGGCGATCTCCCGGTGGTGGGTTGGGCCTTCAAGCAGCAGTACAAGGAGGACAACAAGAAGGAGCTGCTGATCTTCATCACGCCCAAGATCATCAAGGATACCCTCACGGTGCGCTGATCCGGACTTTTCTTGCAAATCGGAACGGGGCGCTTTCGGGCGCCCTGTGCTTTGCGTGGCCCACTGCTGCTATAATTCGCGTTTTTTCAACAGGTGGTTGATCGATGCTGAAACCCGGTCGAATCTTTCTGGTGGGGCCCATGGGTGCGGGAAAGACCACCATCGGTCGCCAGCTGGCGCACTCCCTGGGACTGGACTTCGATGACACCGATCAGGAGATCCAGCATCGCACCGGCGTGGACATCCCCACCATTTTCGAATACGAAGGGGAAGAGGGCTTCCGCAAGCGGGAGATGAAGGTCATCGCCGAGATGGTGGAAAGGGACAACATCGTCCTGGCCACCGGCGGCGGTGCCGTGACCCAGCCGGAGAACCGGCGCTTGCTGGCGGCCCGCGGTTACGTCATCTACCTTTCCTGCTCGCCCGAACAGCAGTACGAGCGCACCTACAAGGACAAGAACCGCCCCCTGCTGCAAGAGGGCGATCCGCTGGAGACCCTTCGCCAGCTCAACGCCGAGCGGGATCCGCTCTACCGGGAGGTGGCCGACCTGGTGGTCTCCACCGAGGGGCGCTCGGCCCAGGCGGTGGTGAAGGAGGTGATCCGCCATTTCGAGGAGTCCTGAAGTGGATTCCACCCTCCTCGCCTCCCTGGAGGTGGATCTCGGGGAGCGCAGCTATCCCATCCACATCGGCCAGCGGCTCATCGACGACGGCGGCCTGATCCGCCCCTTCATCCCCTCGTCCCAGGTGATGATCGTCACCAACGAGACCGTGGGGCCCCTCTACCTAGAGCGGCTTCGGGCCGCCCTCTCGGGCCTGCAGGTGGAGGCGGTGGTGCTGCCCGACGGCGAGCAGTACAAGACCCTGGAGATCCTCAACCGCATCTTCGACGCCCTGCTGGAGAAGCGTTTCGATCGCGGCTGCACCCTGGTGGCCCTCGGGGGCGGCGTGGTGGGCGACATGACCGGATTTGCCGCCGCCTGCTACCAGCGCGGGGTGAACTTCATCCAGGTGCCCACCACCCTGCTCTCCCAGGTGGATTCCTCGGTGGGCGGCAAGACCGGCGTCAACCACCCCCTGGGCAAGAACATGATCGGCGCCTTCTACCAGCCGAAGGCGGTGATCATCGACATCGACACCCTGAACACCCTTCCCGACCGCGAGCTCTCTGCTGGCCTGGCGGAGGTGATCAAGTACGGCCTCATCAACGATCCGGAATTCTTCGCCTGGTTGGAGCGGAACATGGAGGCCCTGCGCCGGCGCGAGCCTGAGGCGCTGGCCCACGCCATCGAGCGCTCCTGCGCCGACAAGGCGGCCATCGTCGCCGAGGACGAGCGCGAGGCGGGCAGACGTGCCCTGCTCAACCTGGGGCACACCTTCGGCCACGCCATCGAGACCGGTATGGGGTACGGCCAGTGGCTTCACGGCGAGGCGGTGGGTGCCGGTATGTGCATGGCGGCGCGCTTCTCCCGCCGGCTCGGCTGGATGGGGGGCGACGAGGTGGAGCGGGTGGAGCGGCTGGTGGCCGCCGCCGGCCTCCCCACGGCGCCACCCAGGTTGGGCGCCGAGCGCTTCGAGGCGCTGATGGCGGTGGACAAGAAAGTCCAGGGCGGCCGGCTGCGGCTGGTGCTGCTCCACGGCATCGGCAAGGCGGAAGTCACCGCCGACTTTCCGACCGACACGCTCCACCAGTTCCTGCAAGAAACCACCATGTAGGTCAGGCTTCAGCCCGCCAACGGAAAGGTTTTCCCGGGCTGGTGGGGGCTTCTGGTATAGGAGTAGGATGGGCAAAGGCCGCCAGGCCGTGCCCATCGATATGCGGTGGGCACGCTGCGCTTTGCCCACCCTACAGCGAGCGATTTCAGTCCTTTCCAATCCAGAAATGAGCCTGAAGAGCGGGGGTGAGTAAGGCTCCTCAAGCAGCTGGGTTTTGGGCATTGTTGATGTAACGGAACAGTTCGGCCCGAGCCTCGTTGAGGCCTTGGGCGGTCTCATTGTCGCTCATGGCATAGGCGATGTCATCGAGTGCCTCGAAGGTCATGCCCGGTTTGAGATACTCAGAGGCATTGGGCAATGATTTGAGCTTTTCGTAGGGGGTCATCATCTGCGCATAGCGGTAGCGCTTTCGGACTTGTCCCTTGTCATCGATCTCCTCGATGGGGAAGAAGCAGGGTCGGTGGAAGTTCAGGTAGGGTGAGAGCACTTTCTGGGTGAAGACATTGACCCGCTGAGCGAAGCGGCCCGGGATATGCGCATAGCCCGGGTGTTTTCGCGCCACCGAGCCGTTCTTCGACTCCACCAGGGCATTGTCGTTGGTGCGCCGGGCGCGGGGCTTGGTGAACTCCTGGATGCGAAGCTTCTCGAGCAGCGCGGCGACCTGTCGGTTGATGTATTCCGGGCCGTTATCGGAGTGGAAGCCACGGATCACGAAGAGGAAGGCCTGGATGAGTGCCTCGAGCACCGGCAGCAGAAAACGCTCGGAAATGCGCTCGAGCGAGCCGACGAACTGGAACTGGGTGACCTCATCGACGAGGTTGATGTGATAGAGGCCTTTGATGCCGTCGAGATCGCCCTGATGGACGGAGTCGACACGGAGGAATCCGGGGCGTCCATCGGGTCGGGGTTTGGGTCGTTCGCCGATGTTGACGCGCGCCGGGCGTGTCTTTTCGTAGCTGCCGCGCAGGCGCTGGTAGGTACGAGAGCCCCGGAGGTTGTAGAGATGGCCATTGGAAATGGTGGCCAGGCGCTCGAAGCGGAGGTCGCCGAAGAGGGTATAGGCGCGTTCACAGAGCTTGCGCGTGGCTGGCCCCGAGAGGGTGCCGTGGAGGGCATCGATCTCGGCCAGGAGAGGGATGTCGGCGTCGGTATAGCGGCGGGGGAAAGGCTTGGCCGGTTTGCCCCGTCGATCCCGGATGGCGCCGGTATCGAGGAACTGCCGGATCAGGCGGCTCATCTGGGCCCTGGAGAGGCCGCTGACCTTCTCCAGATAGCGCCGGACCAGGCCCTTTTCGGCCTTGCCGAGGCGTTGGTAACGGAACCGCCGCAGTTCGCTGGCGATCCAGTCGTAGAGATCATTCCGGGCGGGGACATCGAAGCCGAGGGGCTGAGTGCCCTCGAGGAAGGCGCGGATTTGCTCCAGCGTCTGGAGTCCTTGGGTCTTGAGCATCACGATCATCCTCTGATGATCCCAAAACCCGCTCCTTCAGGCTCATTTCAGCCTGGAATCACGCCCGCCTTTCAGGCTCATGTGTCATTGGAAGAGGCTATTTCTGGCTTCTTCTCCCATCTTGCAGTATCCTAGCGTGTTCCTTGCGGGCGCAGGCAGGTGGAGGCGCCCCGGTTCCGAATTCCCATGGGCCGCGGACCGTCCGCGGCCCTGTCATCCGTGAAGAGGTTTGCCCATGAGTTACGGTGCCTTGCCGCCGAAACAGGGTCTCTACGACCCGGCGAATGAGCACGATGCCTGCGGCGTCGGCTTCGTGGCCGACATCAAAGGCCGCAAGAGCCACGAGATCATCGAGCAGGGGCTCACCATCCTCGAACGTCTCACCCACCGGGGCGCGGTGGGTGCCGATCCCAAGGCGGGCGACGGCGCCGGCATCCTGTTGCAGATGCCCGATGCCTTCCTCCGCAAGTCGGTGGACTTCGAATTGCCTCCCGAAGGGGAATATGCCGTGGGGATGCTCTTCCTGCCGCGTAACGACGAGAGCCGGGAGAGCGCCGTCGAACTGGTGGAACGGATCGTTACGGCCGAGGGGCAGGCGGTGCTCGGCTGGCGCGAGGTGCCGGTGAATAACGAGGATCTGGGCGAGAGCGTGAAGCCCACCGAGCCGGTGATCCGCCAGGTCTTCGTGGGTAGCAATTGCGTCGACCAGGCCGCTTTCGAGCGCAAGCTCTTCGTCATCCGCAAGCAGATCGAGAACCAAGTGCGCGAGTCCGGCCTGGAGGGCAAGGAGAGTTTCTATTTCACCTCCTTCTCCTCGCGCACCATCGTCTACAAGGGGATGCTGCTGGCGGGGCAGGTGGGTGACTACTATCCCGATCTGAAGGATCCCGGGCTGGTTTCGGCGCTGGCGCTGGTCCACCAGCGCTTCTCCACCAACACCTTCCCCACCTGGGACCTGGCTCACCCCTTCCGCATGATCGCCCACAATGGCGAGATCAACACCCTGCGGGGCAACGTCAACTGGATGGCGGCGCGCCGCCACGCCATGGCCTCCGAGATCCTGGGCGACGATCTCGACAAGATCTGGCCGCTCATTCCCGAGGGGCAGTCCGACTCCGCCTGCTTCGACAACGCCCTGGAGCTGCTGGTGATGGGGGGCTATTCCCTGGCTCATGCCATGATGCTGCTGATCCCCGAGGCGTGGAGCGGCAACGACCTGATGGACCCCAAGCGGCGTGACTTCTACGAGTACCACGCCGCCCTCATGGAGCCCTGGGACGGCCCCGCCGCGGTGGCCTTCACCGACGGCACCCAGATCGGCGCCACCCTCGACCGCAACGGCCTGCGCCCGGCGCGCTACCTCATCACCGACGATGGCCTGGTGGTGATGGCTTCCGAGATGGGGGTGCTCGACATCCCCGAGGAGAAGATCGTCAAGAAGTGGCGGCTGCAGCCGGGCAAGATGTTCCTCATCGACATGGCCCAGGGTCGCATCATCGACGATACCGAACTCAAGGCCGAGCTGGCCTCGGCCAGGCCCTACCGCGAGTGGCTGGAGAGGACCCAGATCCGCCTCGAGGAACTGCCGCCTGCGGTGGGCACCATGGCGCCGGACGAGAAGGTTCTGCTCGACCGCCAGCAGGCCTTCGGCTACACCCAGGAAGATCTCAAGTTCCTGCTCACCCCCATGGTGGTCACCGGCCAGGAAGCCATCGGCTCCATGGGCGCCGACAACCCGCCGGCGGTGCTCTCCTCGCGGCCCAAGCACCTGAGCAACTATTTCAAGCAGAACTTCGCCCAGGTGACCAACCCGCCCATCGATCCCATCCGCGAGGAGATCGTGATGTCGCTGGTCTCCCTCATCGGCCCGCGGCCCAACCTGCTGGGGCTGGAGAGCGGCGGCGAGAACATGCGCCTGGAGGTGAAGCAGCCGGTGCTCACCAACGAGGACCTGGAGAAGATCCGCCAGATCGAGGACAGCTCCGGTGGTGCCTTTCGTACCTGCACCCTGGACATCACCTATCCGGCGACGGAGGGTGCCGAGGGCATGGAGGAGGCGCTCAACCGCTTGTGCGACGCCGCCGAGAAGGCGGTACTCGAGGGCTACAACATTCTCATCCTTTCGGACCGCCGCATGGATGCCGACAACCTCGCCATCCCCGCGCTGCTGGCCACCTCGGCGGTGCACCACCACTTGATCCGCAAGGGGCTGCGTACCAGCTCGGGCCTGGTGGTGGAGACCGGCGCCGCCCTGGAGGTGCACCACTTCGCCACCCTGGCCGGCTACGGGGCCGAGGCGGTGAACCCCTATCTCGCCTTCGAGACCATCGAGGCGATGCTGCCGCGTCTGCCAGAGAGGCTCGATTTCGCCGAGGCGCAGAAGCGCTACATCAAGGCGGTGGGCAAGGGGCTCTTCAAGGTGATGTCCAAGATGGGCATCTCCACCTACCAGTCCTACTGCGGCGCCCAGATCTTCGACGCCGTGGGCCTGAGCAGCGAGTTCGTGGAGCAGTACTTCACCGGCACCGCCACCACCATCGAGGGGGTGGGGCTGAAGGAGGTGGCCGAGGAGGCGGTGCGCTGGCATCGCAACGCCTACAGCGACGCCTTCATCTACCGCAACCACCTCGACGTGGGCGGTGACTACGCCTGGCGGGTGCGCGGCGAGGACCACGTCTGGACGCCCGAGACCATCGCCAAGCTGCAGCACTCGGTGCGTGGCGATGATTTCGCCACCTATGAAGAATTCGCCAGGACGGTGAACGAGCAGAACGAGCGGCTGCTCACCCTGCGCGGCCTGATGGAGTTCAAGTGGGCCGAGGAGCCGGTTCCCCTGGAGGAGGTGGAGCCGGCCAGCGAGATCGTCAAGCGGTTCGCCACCGGCGCCATGTCCTTCGGCTCCATCTCCTACGAGGCCCACTCCACCCTGGCGCGGGCCATGAACGCCATCGGCGGAAAGTCCAACACCGGCGAGGGGGGCGAGGAGCCCGAGCGCTTCAACCCCCTGCCCGACGGCTCGCCCAATCCCGAGCGCTCCGCCATCAAGCAGGTGGCCTCGGGCCGTTTCGGGGTCACCACCGAATACCTGGTGAATGCCGACGACATCCAGATCAAGATGGCCCAGGGGGCCAAGCCGGGCGAGGGCGGCCAGCTCCCCGGCCACAAGGTGAACAAGCAGATCGCCCGGGTGCGTCATTCCACCCCCGGCGTGGGGCTGATCTCGCCGCCGCCCCACCACGACATCTACTCCATCGAGGACCTGGCGCAGCTGATCCACGATCTGAAGAACGTCAATCCCAAGGCGCGCATCTCGGTGAAGCTGGTCTCCGAGGTGGGCGTGGGCACGGTGGCGGCCGGGGTCTCCAAGGCCCACGCCGACCACGTCACCATCGCCGGCTACGACGGTGGCACCGGCGCCTCGCCGCTCACCTCGGTGAAGCACGCCGGCTCCATGTGGGAGATCGGCCTGGCCGAGACCCACCAGACCCTGGTGCTCAACCGCCTGCGCTCGCGCATCTGCGTGCAGGTGGACGGCGGCCTGCGCACCGGGCGCGACGTGGTGGTGGGGGCACTACTGGGAGCCGACGAGTTCGGCTTCGCCACCGCGGCGCTCATTGCCGAGGGTTGCATCATGATGCGCAAGTGCCACCTCAACACCTGCCCGGTGGGCGTGGCCACCCAGGACCCGGAGCTGCGCAAGCGCTTCATGGGCAAGCCCGAGCACGTCATCAACTACTTCTTCTTCGTCGCAGAGGAGGCGCGCCGCATCATGGCCAGGCTCGGCTTCCGCAGCTTTGACGAGATGATCGGGCGCATGGACAAGCTGGAGATGCGCCGCGCCATCGACCACTGGAAGGCGCAGGGGCTCGACTTCTCCCGCATTCTGGCCAAGCCCCAGGCCCATCCCGGCGACCCGGTGTACAACGCCGACCGGCAGGACCACGGCCTGGAGCAGGCGCTGGACAACCAGCTCATCGAACAGGCCCGGCCCGCCCTGGAGAAGGGCGAGGCGGTGCAGATCGAGCTGCCCATCCACAACTACAACCGCTCGGTGGGGGCCATGCTCTCCGGGCGGGTGGCGGAGAAGTACGGCCACGCCGGCCTGCCGGACGACACCATCCATATCCGGCTGCGGGGCACCGCCGGCCAGTCCTTCGGCGCCTGGCTGGCCCATGGCGTCACCCTGGAGCTGGCGGGCGAGGGCAACGACTATGTCGGCAAGGGGCTCTCGGGCGGGCGCATCGTCATCTACCCGCCGAAGGAGAGCGCCATCGGCAAGGCGGAAGAGAACATCGTGGTGGGCAACACCGTGCTCTACGGCGCCATCACCGGCGAGTGCTACTTCCGGGGCGTGGCCGGCGAGCGCTTCTGCGTGCGCAACTCCGGCGCCACCGCGGTGGTGGAGGGCGTGGGCGACCACGGCTGCGAGTACATGACCGGCGGCGTGGTGGTGGTGCTCGGCTCCACCGGGCGCAACTTCGCCGCCGGCATGTCCGGCGGCATCGCCTACGTGCTGGACGAGGAGGGTACCTTCGAGAGCCGTTGCAACCTGGCCCAGGTGGAGCTGGAACCCATCAAGGAGGAGGACGAGGCGCTGGAGCGGCTCGAACACCTGGGCGGCGACCTCGAGACCCACGGCCGGGTGGACGTGAGCCACGACATGACCCGCTTCGATGCCATCCGTCTGCGCCAGCTCATCGAGCGCCACCTCCACTACACCGGTTCCGAGGTGGCCCGCCGCATCCTCGACAACTGGGCCGAGATGTTGCCCAGGTTCGTCAAGGTGATGCCGGTGGAGTACCGCCGCGCCCTGCTGGAGCTGCAGGCCGAGCGGCAGGAGCAGGAACAGCGCGCTTCGAAACAAGCTCGCGCGTAGCGCTCTTCGTCCCCCTCTCCCGCTTGCGGGAGAGGGCTGGGGGTGAGGGTAACTACGCCGGGTAGGTCGGGCTTCAGCCCGACATCGGGGCAACGCTATGTGGGACCGAAGTCCGACCTACGTTTTGGTTCTACATGATCTCTGTGTCCTCAAGTGGTTGATTTCCACACTCAGGGCAATAACACCGCGTCGGGCTGAAGCCCGACCTACAGATGACCAGGTAAACGAACAATGGGCAAGCCAACAGGTTTTCTCGAGTATGAGCGGGTGGACCGCACCTATGCGCCGGTCTCCGATCGCATCACCCATTACCGCGAGTTCGTCATTCCTCTGAGCGACGAGCAGCTCAAACTGCAGGGCGCGCGCTGCATGGACTGCGGCATCCCCTTCTGTCACCAGGGCTGCCCGGTGAACAACATCATTCCCGACTGGAACGACCTGGTCTATCGGGATCGCTGGCGGGAAGCGCTGGGGGTGCTTCATAGCACCAACAACTTCCCCGAGGTGACCGGCCGCATCTGCCCCGCCCCCTGCCAGGAGTCGTGCACCCTCAACCTGCGGGACGAGCCGGTCACCATCAAGACCATCGAGTGCGCCATCATCGACCGCGCCTGGGACGAGGGCTGGGTCAAACCGGTGATCCCGGAGCACCGTACCGGCAAGAAGGTGGCAGTGGTGGGTTCCGGTCCCGCCGGGCTGGCCTGCGCCCAGCAGCTGGCGCGCGCCGGCCATGAGGTGGTGGTGTACGAGAAGGCCGACCGCATCGGCGGCCTGCTGCGTTACGGCATTCCCGACTTCAAGCTGGAAAAGCACATTCTCGACCGCCGCATCGCCCAGATGCGCGCCGAAGGGGTGGAGTTCCACGTCAACACCCATGTGGGGGTGGACCTGCCCTTCGACGAGCTCAAGTCCAGGTTCGACGCCGTGGTGCTGGCCGGCGGCTCGGAGCAACCCCGTGATCTGCCGGTGCCGGGTCGGGAGCTGAAGGGCATCCACTTCGCCATGGAGTTCCTCACCGCCAACTCCAAGGTGGTGCAGGGGGTGCCCGGCGCCGAGCGTCACCTCATCAGCGCCGAGGGCAAGGATGTGGTGGTGATCGGCGGCGGTGACACCGGTTCCGACTGTGTCGGCACCTCCAACCGCCACGGCGCCCATTCGGTGACCCAGCTCGAGCTGATGCCCCGGCCGCCCGAGAAGGAGGTGAAGGAGGTCACCTGGCCCGACTGGCCCCACAAGCTGCGCACCTCCACCTCCCAGGAGGAGGGATGCGAGCGGATGTGGCAGGTGCTCACCAAGGAGTTCCTGGACGACGGCAAGGGCCACGTGCGGGCGCTGCGCTGCGTGCGTGTGGACTGGAAGAAGGACGACCAGGGCCGCTGGCAGATGTCCGAGGTGGAGGGGAGCGAGTTCGAGCTCAAGGCCGACCTGGTGCTGCTGGCCATGGGCTTCCTCCACCCGGTGCACGAAGGGATGCTGGAGCAGGCCGGGGTGGACCTGGACGAGCGCGGCAACGTCAAGGGCAGCACCGAGGGGCCCAGGGCCTACCACACCTCGGTGGAAGGGGTCTTCGCCGCCGGCGACATGCGCCGCGGCCAGTCGCTGGTGGTCTGGGCCATCCGCGAGGGGCGCCAGTGCGCGCGGGCGGTGGACGAGTACCTCACCGGGCGCACCATCCTGCCACGATAACCCATCCTTCCATACAGGGTAGGATGGGTAAAGGCCACAAGGCCGTGCCCATCGATCGGTTGGCACGCTGCGCTTTGCCCACCCTACAAGACCGCGTGGCGGAGTGTAGACCGGGGGACCGGTTCTGGCCCCGGCAGGCTCAGTTCCCCGCGATGGTCATCTTTTCTATGAGCCAGGAGCCGGTGCGCACGCTGCCGGGGATGTCGCTGTCGCTGCCCACCGCCACCAGGTCCTGGTACATCTGGCGCAGGTTGCCGGCGATGGTGATCTCTTCCACGGGGTGCTGGATCGCGCCATTCTCCACCCAGAAGCCGGCGGCGCCGCGGGAGTAGTCGCCGGTGACGGGGTTCACCCCCTGGCCCATGAGCTCGGTGACCAGCAGGCCCCGATCCATCTGTTTGAGCAGCTCTTCCAGGCCCTGGCCGCTCGACTCGATGGCCAGGTTGCGCACGCCCCCGGCGTTGCCGGTGGTCTGCATCTCCAGCTTGCAGGCGGAGTAGCTGTCGAGCACGTAGCTGTGCAGCACGCCGTCGCGCACGAAGTCGCGCGGGCGGGTGGCCACCCCCTCGTTGTCGAAGGGGGCGCTGGCCAGGCCGCGCGGCAGCAGCGGGTCTTCGTGGATGCGCACCCAGTCGGGAAAGATGGATTGCCCCAGGGCGCCGAGGAGGAAGCTGGACTCGCGGTACTGGGCGTGGCCGCGGATGGCGCCCACCAGGCTGCGCAGCAGGCCGGGAGCCACGTCGGCGCGGAAGATCACCGGCGCCTCGCAGGTGCCCAGCTTGCGCGCCCCCAGCCGCGCCACGGCGCGCTCGCCGGCCCTGCGGCCGATGGCTTCCGGAGTGGCCAGCTCCTCGGCGGCGCGGCGGCTGTCGTACCACCAGTCTCGCTGCATGGAGTCCCCCTCCTGGGCCATCACCACGCAGCTCAGGGTGTGGCGGGTGGTGGGGTAGCCGCCGAGAAAGCCGTGGCTGTTGCCGTAGACGAAGCTTCCCTCCACGGTATTGAGGGTGGCGCCCTCGGAGTTGCTCACCCGGGGATCGAAGTCGAGCGCCGCCTGCTCGCAGGTACGGGCGATGTCGATGGCCTGTTCCGGGGTGATCTCCCAGGGGTGGTGGAGGTCCAGATCCGGCCAGTCGCGCGCCAGCAGCTCCGGGTCGGCCAAGCCGGCGCAGGGATCTTCCGAGGTGTAGCGGGCGATGGCGCAGGCGCGGGCCACCGCCTCTTTCAGGGCGGCGGGGGAGAGGTCGGTGGTGCTGGCCGAGCCCTTGCGCCGGCCGAAATAGACGGTCACCCCCAGTCCCTGGTCGCGGTGGTGCTCGATGGTCTCCACCTCCCCCAGGCGCACCGTCACCGACAGCCCGGCGCTGGAGGAGACGGCCGCGTCGGCGGCGTCGGCGCCCTGGCGCCTGGCCTCGGCCAGCAGGTCGGCCACCCGCTCTTCCAGTTGCCCGATGTTCACAGCGCGGTTCCTCCCACGGTGATCTCGTCCACCTTGAGGGTGGGCTGACCCACCCCCACCGGCACGCTCTGGCCGTCCTTGCCGCAGGTGCCCACGCCGGGGTCCAGAGCCAGATCGTCGCCCACCAGACTCACCCGGGTCATCACCTCCGGGCCGTTGCCGATGAGGGTGGCTCCCTTCACTGGCGCGCCCACCTTGCCCTTCTCGATGAGATAGGCTTCGCTGAGGGAGAAGACGAACTTGCCCGAGGTGATGTCCACCTGGCCTCCGGCGAAGTTGACCGCGAACAGCCCCTTCTCCACCGAGGCGATGATCTCCTGCGGGTCGTGGTCGCCCCCCAGCAGGTAGGTGTTGGTCATGCGCGGCATGGGCAGGTGGGCATAGGATTCGCGGCGGCCGTTGCCGGTGGGCGCCACCCCCATGAGGCGGGCGTTGAAGCGGTCCTGCATGTAGCCGCGCAGGATGCCCTTCTCGATGAGCACCGTCTCGCCGGTGGGGGTGCCCTCGTCGTCCACCGTGAGGGAGCCGCGCCGGCCCGGCAGGGAACCGTCGTCCACCACGGTGCACAGGGGCGAGGCCACCTGCTCGCCGATGCGGCCGGAGAAGGCCGACAGCCCCTTGCGGTTGAAGTCGCCCTCCAGCCCGTGGCCCACCGCCTCGTGCAGCAGGATGCCGGGCCAGCCGGGGCCGAGCACCACCGTCATGGGGCCGGCGGGGGTCTCCACCGCCTCCAGGTTGACCAGCGCCTGGCGCACCGCCTCGCGCGCGTAGCCCAGGGCGCGCTCCTCCTCCAGGAAGAACTCCAGGGTGGTGCGTCCGCCACCGCCGGCGCTGCCCTGCTCGCGGCGGCCCTTCTGCTCCACGATCACCGCCACGTTGCAGCGCACCAGGGGGCGCACGTCCGCCGCCAGCCGCCCCTGCTCGTCCAGCACCAGCACCACCTCGTGGGCCGCCACCAGGGAGGCGGTGACCTGTTTCACCCGCGGGTCGGCGGCGCGCGCGGTGGCGTCGAGCCTGCGCAGCAGCTCGATCTTGGCGTCGTCGGCCAGGCTGGGAATGGGATCGTCGGGGCGGTAGAGCGGATCCAGCTTTCCAGCTTCTCCCACGGCGATGCGATCCGACTGGCCGGCACGGGCGATGGCGCGGGCGCTGGCGGCCGCCTCCAGCAGGTTCTCCAGGCTGATCTCTTCGGTGTAGGCGAAGCCGGTCTTCTCGCCGCTGATGGCGCGCAACCCGGCCCCCTGTTCCAAAGTGAAATTGCCCTCCTTGACGATGCCGTCGTCCAACACCCAGGACTCCAGCCGGCTGAGCTGGAAGTAGAGATCGGCGGTGTCGATTCCGTGGCCGGCCAGGCGTTCCATCACCTGGGCCAGGTGGTGCTCGTCCAGGCCGGCGGGGGCGAGGAGGATCTGTTTGGCGGTGGCGAGGTTGTCGGTCATGGAATTTGGCATCATCCAGTTCGGCGCGAGGACGCGCCTCTCTACGCCGGGTCCCCGTAGGAGCTGCCTCCCGGCTGCGAACGGGCTCCTGTCGTTGTTCCCAGGCAAAAGCTCATTTCAGCATGCAATGGAGCCTGCGATGCTCCAGGCTGGGGAAATTGCGTCGGGTGGCCTGTTGGAACTCGCGGTCGATTTCGGCCAGTACCGGGCCATTGCCGCTGGTCTGCTCGGCCAGTATGGCGCCCCAGGGATCCACGATCATGGTGTGGCCCCAGGTCTGGCGGCCACTGATGTGAAAGCCGCCCTGGGCGGCGGCTAGCACGTAGCTGAGGTTTTCGATGGCGCGTGCCCGCAGCAACAGTTCCCAGTGTGCCTCGCCGGTCATGGCGGTGAAGGCGGCGGGCAGAGCCAGCAGTTCCATGCCCTGGTCGATCATGGCCCGGTAGAGTTCGGGAAATCGCAGGTCGTAGCAGACCGAAAGCCCAAGCTTGCCAAAAGGGGTTTCCACCACGCAGAGGTGATCCCCGGGCTCTATGGTCTCCGACTCCACGTAGTGCTCGTCGGTCTGCACCAGGCGGGCGTCGAACAGGTGCATCTTGTCGTAGCGCGCCACCCGTTGTCCCTGGTCGTCGATCACCAGGCAGGCGGCGCGCACTGTGTCCTCCCGTTCGGTGGAGAGGGGCACAGTGCCCCCCACCAGCCAGATGCCCAGCCGCTGCGCCAGCTGCGACAGAAAATGCTGGATGGGGCCGTCCCCATCCCGCTCCTTCACCTCCAGCAGGTCGTGGCAGCGGGCGCCCATGTAGGCGAAATTCTCCGGAAGAACCACCAGCCGGGCCCCCTTCCGGGCGGCGTGCTCCACCAGTTTTTCCGTTTCGAGAAGGTTGGCGTTGACGTTGGAGCCGGAGGCAAGCTGGATGCAGGCGGCGGTGAATCTTGTTTCTGTCATGTCTGGGTCGTACAGCGGATCCCGGTGACGGGAAAGGATATCATGGGCGGCCACATGGGCGCTCGTGCCGCTCTGCGGCGGCCGGTTACTGCATCGGAGGCTCTTCCCGCGGGGACTCGGGCGCTTTTTTCTCTCGTTTTTTCATGGGGGCCACTACAGGGTCGTCCCAGCTGCCGGTTACGGTATAGTGCAATCGCTGCGCCTTCTCCAACTCGTTGGAGAAGGCCTGCTGGGCCAGGAGCACCACCAGCCCCGCCACCGGCCCTCCGACCACCGCGCCGGCCACCGGTAGGGTGGCGTCCAGCTTGGGGGAAACGGTGATCAGCTGGTCATGGGTGTGGTTGGAGAGATTGGTGCTGCCTGCGATACGAATGGTGCTGGTGGGGGCACTGATCTCCAGGTCGTTGGTGTAGAGCACTCCATCCTCCAGCTGGAACCGGCCAAGGATGGTGTCGAAAGCCAGTCCTTGCGCATACAGATCCTTGAAGTCGAACTTGAGTCGCCGACCCAGCGTGCGCACGTTGAGCAGCCCCAGGATGCGGGCCGCCCCAGGTTTGATGTTGAGGAATTGCCCCGCTGTCATGTCCAGTTGCAGGTGGCCATCCAATGATGCCAGGTCGAACTGGTAGGGTGCGCCTGGCCACTCCAGGTCGAAGCTCAGGTAGGCCTTGCTGCCGGCGAGGAAGTCCATCTGCAGCGCCTGCTTCAGAAAAGCGCCCATGTCGTCCGTGTTGAAGGTGCCCGTCAGTTGGGTGTGCTGGTCGTCGGCATCCTGCAGCCAGCCCCCGCTGGCGTGCATTCGGGCCAGCCCTCCGGTGAAAGCGAAGGTATCGATGCGCTGCCCCCTGGAGTGGGCTGTGGTGCGCAGGGCCAGTTCACCCAGATTGGCCTGGTTGAGACGAAAACTGCGAGCATGCAGCCGCAACAGGGGCATGGCTCTGGGGTCCGGTGGGAGCTCCGGTGAATCGCCGTCGGATGCCTTGCTGTACGCTCCGGCGGTGGTGAGATGCAATGTCTCCAGTTCCAGGTCGAGAATCTTGCGTCCCTTTCCCGGGTTCAGGGAGAGGCGGCCCCGGATGGCATCACTGGTCACGCGGCCCTTCCAGGCATTGCCCTCCTGCGTCAGTTCCAGTTCAAGATCCCTGGCTACCAGGGGAGAGGCCTGCAGTTGTTCCGTTCGCAACAGGATCCGGTCGACCCGGTAGGAGCTGCCTTGTGCCGACACCGCGCCACTTTGGAACCATCGGGTCCAGGCACGTAAGGGTAGATGGGACAAGGCCAGGGACAATCGCAACCGGTCGTCGGAGGTGAGGTGGGCGGTGAGCCCCAGTGCCTCTCCCAACTTGAGAATCAACTTCCGTTCCTGTTGGGAGATCTCCAGATTGAAAGCGGTCTCCAGGCGCCCTCTTTGGTCCTTGTTCAGCGGTGGAGGCAAGCCTAGCGACAGGCCCTGCAGATTGGAAAAGAGTCTCAGTTGGACCTGGTCTCTTCCTCCGGAACGGTTGGTCGGCAGCTCCAGCTCCATGCGGAAGCGCGTTTCACCTTCTGGGCGAAGCGCGCGCAATAGCGGAAACTGGGTCAACATTGCCGTGGAAGTGATGCTGCCCTGGGCGCTGATCCTGGTAAAGGTCTCCTGCGGGCTCACCTGGAGTGTCACGGGCTTGCCGAACAGGCGGCCCCGTATCCCTTTTCCTTGCAGGCCCTGGTTGTCGATGAGCAGGTCACCGCTCAAGTGATCGATGGTCAGCTTTTGGGGGGCCCACAGAAAGCGCGCGTTGTCGAAAACCAGGGAGCCTTCGAAACGATAATCGTGACCCTGAAATGGGATGCGTAACTTCGCCTGTAGCCGACCCTCGCCCTCCAGGTGGATCCCCTCCACATGGCGTGCCAGCCTTGCTCTGAGCGGGGTTTCCCGTAGCAGGCGGAGCTCATCCTCCAGCGGGCCTTCCATGGTTCCGGAGATCTCCAGCGGGGCCAGGGGCTTGAGGGAGGGGATGCGGGCTCGAGCCTGCTGGATCCGGCTGTCGTAAAGCTTGCTGCTGCGCACCTGGATGTCGAGCTGGTTGCCCAGGAAACGCACTTCGGCGATGCCCTCGGTGAGTGGTGGCCAGTCCGGATGGTAGTCCAGAGTGAGATCCTCGGCCTGGAACAGCACCTCGAAATGACCATCGTGCTGATGGTGGAAAGGGAAATGGTTGAGTGGGCCATAGAGCAGGAAACTACCTTTCGGCACCCGGCCGAACAGGATGGCGCGATCCAGCCATTGCACCAGTTTCGGCTTCATGATCCCCACCGGATAATAGGCTGGAGCCTGAGTGCCGTCGCCATTGCGGAAGTCGGTCTGTATGTCGGCGAACAAGGGGTCCTGGCCATTTCTGGAAAGGTGGAGCCGGGTAACGGTGGCGATGTCGTCGTTTTCCGCCACCAAACGGTGGCTCTCCAGCTGCCAGCCATTCAGGCCGGTCTTTCGCCAAACCAGTGTTCCCTCCAGAAAACCCAGCTCGATGGGGCGGCGGAACAGCCGGGGTAGCTCCACGGTGGTGTCTTCACTTTCGATGTGGAGTTCCACTCGCCCGGGAGAGGCGACGAATTCGGCCTGCAGTTGGCGGACCCCCGGCAGTTTTTTCCAAGGGGTGAGGTGGAGGTCGTGCAGCTTGCCCCGGGCGCGCCAGCGATCCCCGGCCGGCTGGCGGTGGATGGTCGCCCGAAGATCCTGCAGCTGGCCCTGGGGAGAGATGGCTGCCAAGACATGTTGTTGTGCCGGCTCCGGGGACAACAGCCGGACGAGAGGAGTGACGGCGGCGACGTCCAGCTTCGTGACCGCCAGCCCCAGACCCGCTTCGTTCCCCTGCATTGCGGCAGCGGTCGCAGGGTGGGGTGGCGCCTTGTCGAGCTGGAACGAGAGGTTCGAGAGCTGGAGCTTCCAGTCGGGGATGCCTGCGCGGTAAGCCAGGTCCAGAACCAGATCGTGGAGCTCCAATGGCTTCCCTTCCCCATGGGACAGGCGAGTTTTCGGCAGTTGCAGGCGCAGTCGCGTCTCCCGGTGGATACCCTGGGACCAACGACTCCAGGCCTGGAAGTCCGCTCGAGCCGATTGCAGCGCCAACTCCTCTGGCAGATAGGGGCGCAGGGCCGACGCAAGATCCACCTGGTCGCCCCGGATCCAGAAACGGGCCGACCAATGGGTGCCGCTGAGACGTCCCTGGATCTCCCCCCGCAGCAGCAGGCGGCCCTGACGCGCACGCAATAACAGCTGGCGTCGTGGACCGCGGGACTGGAGCTGGAGATCGATGCCGCTCTCCACCAGCCGTGTCCGCCGCTTGTGATCTTCCCAGGTGACCACGGCGTCGTAGATCACCAGCAGGCTGGGAAGTGCCACCTCGTTCTCGCGTTGGGACAGGCCTGCGATGCGAGTGGTGCCGTCGGTCTCCCGCACCACCTGGATACGGGTGTGGGTGAGATGAAGGGTGAGCGGCAGGGTCTCCGGCCAGTGAGCGAGAGCCCGCAGGGAGACCGTGGCCAGCACGTCTCCCAGCTGCATCCGATCGTCGGCGGCGCCCACCGAAAGCCCCCGCAACCAGATCCGGGGGGTGAAGCCGCGCCAGCTGGTCTGAATGCTTTCCACCTGTACCGGCATGCCGAACAGCTTGGAGGCGAGCCGCTCCACCTCTTTCGGATGATGCTCGGCATAGAGCGCCAGCCCGAAGGAGATCACCTTCAGCAGGGACAGGAGAACGAGGGCGAGGAAGAACAGCCGGGTGAAGAGGCGGAGCAGCCCCCGCAGCAGCAGGCCGAGAAAGATCAAACCAGCACCACGTCGTACTGTTCCTGGGTGTAGAGCGACTCGGGCTGGAGCCGGATGGGCTTGCCGATGAACTGCTCCAGCTCGGCCAGCTCCTGGGACTCCTCATCGAGGAGACGGTCGATCACCTCGGGGGAGGCCAGCACCAGCAGCGACTTGCTCTCGAACTGCCGCGCCTCGCGCAGGATCTCGCGGAAGATCTCGTAGCAGGTGGTCTGCGCGGTCTTGATGTAGCCGCGGCCGCCGCAGGTGGGGCAGTTGTCGCAGAGAACGTGCTCGAGCGACTCGCGGGTGCGCTTGCGGGTCATCTCCACCAGCCCCAGGGAGGAGACCTCGCAGATGGTGGTGCGAGCATGGTCCTTGGCCAGGTAGCGCTCCAGGGCGCGCATCACCTGGCGCTTGTGCTCCTCCTCCTTCATGTCGATGAAGTCGATGATGATGATCCCGCCCAGGTTGCGGAGCCGCAGCTGGCGGCAGATGGCCTGTACCGCCTCGAGGTTGGTCTTGAAGATGGTCTCTTCCAGGTTGTGGTGCCCCACGAAACCGCCGGTGTTGACGTCGATGGTGGTCATCGCCTCGGTCTGGTCGATGATCAGGTGGCCACCCGACTTCAGCTCCACCCGCCGTGCCAGCGCCTTCTGGATCTCGTCTTCCACGTTGTATAGGTCGAATATGGGCCGCTCGCCGGGATAGTACTCGATGCGCGAAGCGATCTCCTTGTTGAAGCGGCTGGCGAACTGCACCGCCTTCTCCCAGGTGGAGCGGGAGTCGATGCGCACCCGTTCCACCTCCGGCCCGGCCAGGTCGCGCAGGGCACGCAGAGCCAAAGGCAGGTCCTCGTGCAGCAGCTGGATGCCCTTCGCTTGTGCCGCCTTCTCCTGGATGGAGGACCAGAGGCTCTTGAGAAAGCGCATGTCGGTGCGCAACGCCTCTTCGTCGATCCCCTCGGCAGCGGTGCGGGCGATGAAGCCTCCATGCATCTCCAGCTCCTCGGCGATCTGCCGCAGCGCCTCCTTCAATCGTTTGCGTTCCGTCTCGTCCTCCACCTTCTGCGAGACGCCGAGCGTGCTGCTGTTGGGCATGTAGACCAGATAGCGGGAAGGGATGGAGAGGTTGGTGGTGAGCCGTGCGCCCTTGGTTCCGAGGGGGTCCTTCACCACCTGCACCACCACGTGGGAACCTTCCCGCACCAGCTGGGTGATGTCCAGGTTGCGCTCGCCGTTGCCGGTGCTGATGTCGGCGGCATGGAGGAAGGCGGCGCGCGCCAGCCCCGCATCCACGAAGGCTGCCTGCATGCCCGGCAGCACGCGACAGATCTTGCCCTTGTAGATGTTGCCCACCAGGCCCCGGCTGGCGGTGCGTTCTATGAGCACCTCCTGCACCACCCCGTTCTCGATCAGTGCCACGCGGGTCTCGGGCGGGGTGACGTTGATCAGGATCTCTTCGCTCATGGTGATGGACTTTTTGAGAGGAGGTTGGTTTGATGTCCCGTCGCCTCTCCCCGGCAGGGGAGGGGGAGGGATGCCGCATTCTACAACGCCAGCAAGCCCGCTTTCCGCAACAGCTCGCCGGTTTCGAACAGGGGCAGCCCCATGATCCCCGAGTAGCTGCCCTCGATGCGCCGGATGAATAGCGCGGCCTTCCCTTGCACCGCGTAACCGCCGGCCTTGTCCGCCGGCTCTCCGGTGTTCCAGTAGGCCCGCGCCTGCGCCTCGGTGAGGGGCGCGAACTCCACCTCGCTTCGGCTCAGGCGGTAGTGCAGGTGCCCTTCATGCAGCAGCATCACGCCGCTCAGTACCTGATGAGCACGGCCGGCCAGTGCCAGCAACATCTCGATGCCATGGTTCTGGTCGCGGGGTTTTCCCAACGGACGATGATCGAGCACCACTGCGGTGTCGGCGGCCAGGATGGGCAGCCCAGGCTGTCTGGCAGCCGCGGCCCTGGCCTTGGCGCGGGTCACCCGTTCCACGTAGGTTTCTGGCGTTTCTCCCGGCCGCCAGGACTCATCCACGTCTACCGGCATCACCCGGTATTGGACCCCGATCTGGTCCAGCAGTTCGCGGCGGCGGGGGGATTGAGAGGCGAGCAGGAGAGTCGGCATTCGTCAGCTTCGATTGGCCTCCCTCATTCCCAACCTCTCTCCCGGTGGAGAGGGAGGCCCGCCGTTGGCTCCCCGCACCTCCGGGGGTTGGCGGGAGGGAGTAAGAATATCAATCCCCTCGATGATAAGGATGATTCCGCAACAGGCTCCAGGCCCGGTAGATCGCTTCGGCCACCACCACCCGCACCAGGGGATGGGGCAGGGTGAGCGGTGACAGGGACCATCTGAACTCTGCTGCCGCCAGGCACTGGGGGGACAACCCCTCCGGGCCGCCCACCAGCAGCGCAAGGTCGCGCCCTTCCACCATCCACCGGTCGAGCCGTTGCGAGAGCTGTTCCGTGCTCCAAGCCTGTCCGGTCACCTCCAGCGCCCCCACCCGGCTCCCCGGCGGCACCGCTGCCAGCATCCGCTCGCCCTCCTTACGCAGGATCCGCGGAATGTCCGCCTTCTTTCCCCTTTTGTCGGCGGGGATCTCCGTGAGCCGCAGCGCGCATTCCCCCGGCAGGCGACGGGCGTATTCCTGGTAACCCTGCTGTACCCAGCCCGGCATGCGCTCGCCGACGGCGATGAGATGAATCTTCACGACAGCCGGGCGCAGGATGTCACTGGACGATGTTCAGCACGATCTTGCCCTTGGTATGGCCCGCCTCCACCAGCCGATGCGCCTCGGCGGCTTCGGCCAGGAGCAGTACCCGGTTCACCTCCACCCGCAGCCTGCCCTCGGTCATCCACTCGCCGCAGCGGCGCAGAATCTCCCCCTGGTGGGCCAGGGCCTCGGGCAGATCCTTCAGCGCCGGCGTGAGCATCAGGGTGAAGGCGATGGTGAGGTTCTTGTTGCGCGCCTCCGAAGTGACCAAGGCTTCGCCGGGATCGAGAATGGTGACCAGGGTACCGTACTCGGCCAGCAAGGGTACAGAGGCGCGGAAGACCTCCGGCCCCACGGTGTCGAAGACCAAGTCCACGCCGCGCCCTTCGGTGACCTCGTCCACCACCTCGGCCACCTTCTCTTCCTGGTAGTTGACCACCACGTCCGCGCCCAGCTCCCGGGCCAGTTCCGCCTTCTCTTCGCTGCTGACGGTGGTGATGACCTGCGCGCCCCGGATCTTGGCCAGCTGGATGGCCACATGGCCCACGCCACCGGCGCCGGCATGGATCAGCGCCACCTGGTCCTCCTCCAGTCGGCCGCGGTCGTATAGCGCCTCCCAGGCGGTGATGAGCACCAGCGGCGCCGCCGCGGCGTGCACCATGTCCACGCGGGCCGGCTTGAACTCGGCGCGGCTCTCCTCCAGCACCGTGTACTCGGCATAGTTGCCCGGCTCGCGCCCCAGCCCGCCGTGGCAGAACCACACCTGGTCACCGGGCTGGAAGCGGCTCACCTGGTCGCCCACCGCCACCACCTCCCCGGCGCCGTCGCAGCCGAGGATGGCCGGCGGCTCGGCGCCGTAGAAGAGGCCCCGTTGGCGCAGTTTGGTGTCGATGGGATTGACGCCGGCGGCATGCAGCTTCACCTTCACCTGGGTGGGGGTGGCGATGGCCGGCTCCGGCACCTCCTGCAGCTGCAACACCTCCGGTGGTCCGGGCTGGGTCATCACGACGGCTTTCATGCTCGTTGCTCCTGCTTTCGGGGTTCTGGATCATGTTATCTTCCCCCCATGAAAGCGACCCTTCAAGCCCTCAAGCGCCACCAGGCGGCGTTGCGTGCCTGCCGCAAGTGCCCCGACATGATTCCCCCCGTGGTGACGGGACGGCCCGTGCTCTCGCCGGTGATCGCCATCGGTCAGGCGCCGGGGGAGCGGGAGGGGCCCGCCGGCAAGCCCTTCGCCTGGACCGCCGGCAAGACGCTCTTCAAGTGGTTCGATGGCATCGGCCTCGACGAGGAGGCGTTTCGTTCCCGGGTCTACATGGCGGCGGTCTGCCGCTGTTTTCCCGGCAAGAACCCCAAAGGAGGCGACCGGGTGCCCAGTCCGGAGGAGATCGCCAACTGCCGCCCCTGGCTGGAACGGGAGTTCCACCTGCTGCAGCCGCAACTGGTGATTCCCATCGGCAAGCTGGCCATCGCGGAGACCATGACGGTGCGTCGGCTGGCGGAAGTGATCGGGAAGGCTTTCGAAAAAGAGCTGTTCGGCGTGCGGACCACGGTGATCCCCTTGCCCCACCCCTCGGGTGCCTCCACCTGGCACCGGACCGAACCCGGGAAGACCCTGCTGCAGCAGGCGCTCGCGCTCATCGAGGCGCATCCCGCCTGGCAGGAGCTGTTGCGGCTCAGCCGATAGGTGGGCCGGCGCTGGAATGTCGCTTCGAGTGGGAGATCACCAGCGGCAGGAGAGCGGTGTACAGCATGATGCCCGCAGCGTCTGCCAGCATGTCGCCCAATGAAAAAGAACGGCTGGGGATGAAGTACTGAATACACTCGATGGCAATGCCATAGGTCATCAGTGGAAGCCAGAAACGCCAGTCAAAGGAGCGGTCCGGCCAGCTTGCGTGGGCCAGCAGGGAGAGTAGGCCGAAAGTGAGGAGATGGGCCACCTTGTCGTTGATGGGCATGCCCCCCTCGCCCGTGGCGGGGGTCAGCATGAGCCAGGTGACGACCATCAGCACCAAGGCGAAGGCCAGCCGGGCGCCGGCCTGGTTGCAGCGGGAGAGGGACAGTTTCACGAGGCGCGTTTCTCCCGCTCGATGGCCCGGTAGCCGATGTCCCTGCGATAGTAGACGCCATCCCAGTGGATCCGGCCGGCCAGGGCGTAGGCCCGCTCGGCCGCCTCGGTGACGCTGTCGCCCAGGGCGGTGACGCAGAGCACCCGGCCGCCGGCGGTGACCACCTGCCCGCCCTTCTCCGCGGTGCCGGCGTGAAAGACCTTGGTCCCTTCCGGTTCGGTCTCGGGCAGCCCCTCGATGACGTCGCCGGTGCGATATTCCCCCGGGTAGCCGCCGGCGGCCAGCACCACGCCCAGGGCGGCGCGGCTGTCCCACTCGGCCTGCTCCTGGTCCAGCCTGCCCTCCAGCGCCGCCAGGCAGTGGGCCACCAGGTCGGATTTCATGCGCAGCATGATGGGCTGGGTCTCGGGGTCACCGAAGCGGACGTTGAACTCCAGCACCTTGGGGGTGCCCTGGGCGTCGATCATGAGACCGGCGTAGAGAAAGCCGGTGAAGGGGTTGCCCTCGCTGGCCATCCCGAGAATGGTGGGGCGGATCACCTGTTCCATGATGCGCTCGTGCATCTCGGGGGTGACCACGGGCGCCGGCGAGTAGGCGCCCATGCCGCCGGTGTTGGGGCCGGTGTCCCCCTCGCCCACCGCCTTGTGGTCCTGGGAGGAGGCCATGCTGAGCAGGTTGCGGCCGTCGGCCATGACGATGAAGCTCGCCTCCTCGCCCTCGAGGAACTCTTCGATCACCACCCGGTGGCCCGCCTCGCCGAAGGCGTTGCCGGCCAGCATGTCGCACACCGTCTCCTCGGCGGTCTTCATGTCCTGGGCCAGGATCACCCCCTTGCCGGCGGCCAGGCCGTCGGCCTTGATGACGATGGGCGCTCCCATCTGGTGGAGGTAGGCGATGGCCTCGTCCACATCGCTGAAGACACCGTAGGCGGCGGTGGGGATCTGGTGACGGGCGAGAAAGTCCTTGGTGAAGGCCTTGGAGCCTTCGAGCCGTGCGGCGTTGCGCGAGGGGCCGAAGCACTTGAGGCCGGCGGCGGTGAAGCTGTCCACCAGCCCCGCCACCAGGGGCGCCTCGGGGCCGACGATGGTGAGACCGATGTCGTTCTGCAGGGCGAAGGCCTTGAGGGCGTCGGTGTCGCTGGCGGCGATGGGCACGTTCTCCATCTTCGGCTCCCGCGCCGTGCCGGCGTTGCCCGGCGCCACGAAGACCTTCTCCGCCAGCGGCGACTGCGCCGCCTTCCACGCCAGCGCATGCTCGCGCCCGCCACCGCCGATGATGAGGATGTTCATGTCGTTCTCTCCGTTTTCCGCAAATTATGCAGGTCGGGTTTCAGCCCGACGGTCCCAACGCTTTCGGGGCGCCGCTGTCCCGATGTTTGTAGCGGGGACGCCGTTGATACATCCCTGTAGGCTCTGCGGCAGCATCCCTGCTGCCGAAGCCCCGCTACAAACACCGGAACATCGGCTTTCGGGCGCATTCCCACTGACCACTGGCAGCTTTCAATGCCGAAAATGCCGCATCCCGGTGAACACCATCGCCATGCCGTGTTCGTCGGCGGCGGCGATCACCTCCTCGTCGCGCATGGAACCGCCGGGCTGGATCACGGCGACGATGCCCGCCTCGGCGGCGTTGTCGATGCCGTCGCGGAAGGGGAAGAAGGCGTCCGAGGCCATCACCGAGCCCTTCACCTCCAGGCCGGCGTGCTCCGCCTTGATGGCGGCGATGCGTGCCGAGTTGACCCGGCTCATCTGGCCGGCGCCCACGCCGATGGTTTGGTTGTCGCGGCCGTAGACGATGGCGTTGGACTTGACGAACTTGGCCACCCGCCAGGTGAAGAGCAGGTCGCGCATCTCCTCCTCGGAAGGGGCGCGCCGGGTCACCACGGTGAGTTCGTTGTAGAGGGCCAGATCGGCATCCTGCACCAGCAGGCCGCCGTTGACCCGCTTGAAGTCGAGCCGCGCCGCCGGGCTCTGCGGCCATTCGCCGCACTCCAGCAGGCGCACGTTCTTCTTCGCCGCCACCGCCTCGACCGCCTCGGCGGAGACGCGCGGGGCGATGATCACCTCCACGAACTGCCGCTCGACGATGGCGGCGGCGGTGTCGCCATCCAGCTCACGGTTGAAGGCGATGATGCCGCCGAAGGCCGACTCGGGGTCGGTGGCGTAGGCGCGGTCGTAGACCTCCAGCAGGTTCTCTCCCAGGGCCACGCCGCAGGGGTTGGCGTGCTTGACGATGACGCAGGCCGGTCCCTCGTCGAACTGTTTGACACATTCCAGAGCCGCGTCGGTGTCGGCGATGTTGTTGTAGGAAAGCTCCTTGCCCTGAAGCTGGCGCGCGGTGGCCACGCTCGCCTCCTCCAGCTCGTGTTCGACGAAGAAGGCCGCCTTCTGGTGCGGGTTCTCGCCGTAACGCATGGTCTGCACCTGGCGGAACTGGAAATTGATGGTACGGGGGAAGTCGCGCCGCTCGCCGTCCGGTTCGATGGCGCCCAGGTAGTTGGCGATGGCGCCGTCATAGCGGGCGGTGTGCTCGAAGGTCTTCACCGCCAGGCGGAAGCGGGTCTCGTCGCTGAGGGCGCCGTCGTGCTGTTTCATCTCCGACAGCACCTGGGCGTAGTCCAGGGGATCCACCACCACCGCCACGTCGCGATGGTTCTTGGCCGCGGCGCGGATCATGGCAGGGCCGCCGATGTCGATGTTCTCGATGGCGGTCTCCAGGTCGCAGTCGGGGTCGGCCACGGTCTGCTCGAAGGGGTAAAGATTCACCGCCACCAGGTCGATGGGCAGGATGCCGTGCTCGGCCATCACCGGCTCGTCCAGGTCGCGCCGCCCCAGGATGCCGCCATGGATCTTGGGGTGGAGGGTCTTGACCCGGCCGTCCATCATCTCGGGAAAGCCGGTGTAGTCGCTCACCTCGACGACATCGATGCCGTTTTCCTGCAACAGCCTGGCGGTCCCGCCGGTGGAGAGGATCTCCACGCCAAGGGCTTTCAGCCCCTGGGCGAATTCCACCACGCCGCTCTTGTCGGAGACGCTGATGAGGGCTCGCGTGATCTTGTTCATGAGTTGGATTCCTGAAACTGGAAGATAAGAAATTGAAGCGCAGATAGCGGCGGCGGCCCCGCCGCGAACGGCCGATTTTCCAGCCAAACCGCAGCGTGTCCGCCGGTTGATGGGCACGACCTGACGGCCTTCGCCCATCCTGCTCCTGCTGGAAGCGCCCTGTTCGGCGCGAGGAGGGGCCTCCTACAAAAATATCGTTTCATGAAAGTTCGTGGGTTGGGCTTCAGCCTGACGAATCCCGCGACAAAACCTGAAGGCCGGTGGAGGCTCCTTCCTGACGGGGCTTCGGCAGCAGGGGTGAGCCAGACCGAAAATCCAGTGGATTTTCGCAGCTGGCGAACGCCTCGCCAAGGATGGCGAGGCGGGACTTTGTAGCGAAGCATGGATCGCGAAGCTACAAAGCTGCCGCAGAGCCTACAAGGATGTATCTACGGCGTCCCCGCCAGGAAGGAACCTCCACCGGCCCCACGAATGGGCTGAAACCAACCGCCCAAACTGTGGGGCTGAAGTCCGACCCGCAATTTGAATTCTCCGTGTTCTCCGTGCCTCTGTGGTGATTTCAAGAAAATCAGTCGAGACCATGGTGGGCCAGCTTCTTGCGCAGGGTGCTGCGGCTGATGCCCAGCAGGGCGGCGGCCCGGGTCTGGTTGCCCTTGGTGTGTTCCATCACGGTCTGCAACAGTGGGCGTTCCATTTCCCCCATCACCAGCTGGTAGAGATTGGCGGCCTGGTGGCCGTCGAGCTGCTCGAAGTAGCTCTCCAGCGCCTCGCGCACACAGTCGGCCAGCGACTCGGCGCGTTCCCGGTGTTTCACCACCAGGGTCTCTTCAGAAAAAGAGACGGCTTTCTCCTGGAAACTCATGCGGCTTGCCCCCCGGTAACCCTTGCGCGGAGGCCCGATCCGAAACGGCCGGATCCTCCAGAAAGAACTCTTCGACCAACCGTCGCTGCTCCTTCCCGCATTCCGTGCCATTGATGCGACGGCGGAAGTCCGCGCCCCCCTCCAGTTCCCTGCTGTACCAGCCGATATGTTTGCGCGCGATCCGCACCCCATGGCGCTCACCGTAGAAATCGTGCATGGCCGCCAGATGCTCCAAAAGCAACTCCCCGATCTGTGCTCGGGTCGGTGGCGGCAGCAGGGTGCCTCGTTCCAGGTAGTGGCCGATCTGCCGGAAGATCCAGGGCCGGCCCCGCGCGGCGCGGCCTATCATGATAGCGTCGGCCCCGGTGAATTTCAGCACCCGGGCCGCCTTTTTTTCGCTGTCGATGTCGCCGTTGGCCACCACCGGAATGCCAACCGACTGTTTCACCTGGCGAATGGTCTCGTACTCGGCCTCGCCGGCGAAACGGTCGGCGCGGGTGCGGCCATGGATGGTCAGCATCCGGATGCCGCTGGCCTCGGCGATGCGGGCTATGCGCAGGGCGTTGCGGTTCTGGGCGTCCCAACCGGTGCGGATCTTGAGCGTCACCGGCACCTCCACCGCCTTTACCACCGCCTCCAGGATGCGGGCCACCAGGGGCTCGTCACGCAGAAGGGCCGAGCCGGCGGCCTTGCGGCACACCTTCTTCGCCGGGCAACCCATGTTGATGTCGATGATCTGGGCGCCGAGATCCACGTTCACCCGGGCCGCCTCGGCCATGGCAGCGGGCTCGGTGCCCAGGATCTGCACAGCCACCGGCGCGGGTTCGCCCTCGTGGGCCAGCCGGCTGAGGCTCTTGCGGCTGCCCCACAGACTGGTGTCGGCGGTGACCATCTCGGAGACGGCCAGCGCCGCACCGAAGCGGCGGCAGAGGTTGCGGAAGGGCAGATCGGTGATGCCGGCCATGGGGGCCAGCAGCAGACGGCCGCTCAGTTGCCAGGAACCGATCTTCATATGCCCGCAGGGAGTAGCTTTACTTCGTACCCGGCCACCCGGTCCGAAGGCACCGCCAGCAGCAGCTCCACCTGGAGGGTCTCGCCGGCGGCGAAGGCGCGATTCCGACCTGCGGCGTAGACCGGCGCTTCGAAGGTGCGGCGGGCCACCAGCCGCTGCTGGTCGTCGGTGAGGCTCACCTGGAGCGCAGGCAGGGGCTGGCCGTCTCCATCCTGGTTGCGTAGCAGCAGCCGCAGCCGGTACCTCCGGGGAGCGGCGGTCTCCAGGCGGCCGTCCACCACCATGAAGGCAGGGGCTGTGGGCCGCTCTGGTGGCAGGGTGCAACCCAGGTAGGGGCACCAGTGTTCCGCCAATGCGCGAAGTTTCGGTTGTTGCAGCCACTGGTCCCGGTAGAGCCAGGCAACCTGGGCTGCCAGCAGCAGGCTCAACAGCAGAATCAGCAGAAGGCCGGAAAGAGATGGAGGGCGCCTGGATTCCGGTGTTGGCTCGAACAGGAGTTCGGGAGGCACCTCGGTGGCCTTGAGGCTGGCCATCTCCGGCGGCACGTCGCTTTCCAGGGTCGCGGGCAGGGGCTCCCGGGAAGAGTCCAACCCCAGCTTTTCCAGGCCGGCCAAGGTTTCTTCCATCTCCGCCAGCAGCTGCTCCATCTCCTCATCTTCCAGAGGCGTTTCGTCCCCGGGGGGCTGGACCTCTTCGGCCACGAACACCCGATGACAGGCGGAACAGCCCACCCGCTGGCTGGACTCCTCCAACAGCGTTTCTTCCAGCTCGTACAGGGCGCCGCAATGTGAGCAACGAATCTTCATTGCCTTGTCCCCTCCAGCCGCACCCAGCCATCGAGGCGTGCCGCGGGCGCGAAATCGATGCCGGGGCCGTAGGCGGCGGACACGCTTTCAGCCTGTTCCTCCAGTATGCCGGAGAGCACCAGTTGGCCGCCCCGGACGAGCCTGGAAAGCAGGGTGGGGGCCAGTTCCGCCAGCACGTTGGCCAGGATGTTGGCCAGCACGATGTCGGCCTGCCTGGCGGGCGCCTGTTCCGGGGGCACCGCGTGGATCCGGTCCGCCACTCCGTTGCGGCGTGCGTTCTCCCGGGTGGCGGCCAGGGCCTGGGGGTCATGATCCACGGCCACCACCTCCGCTGCACCCAGTTTGAGAGCGGCGATGCCCAGGATGCCGGAGCCGCAGCCATAGTCCAGGATCCGCTTGCCGGTCAGGGAAGCTCCATCCAGCCACTGCAGGCAGAGCGCGGTGGTGGGGTGGGTGCCGGTGCCGAAGGCCAGCCCGGGATCCAGATCCACCACCGCCGCGTCTGCCTCCGGTACCTGCATGCCGGTGGGGCAGATCCAGAGCCGATGGCCGAAACGTTGCGGCCGGAAGTGCTCCATCCAGGCCCGCTCCCAGGGCTGCTCCTCGAGGGGTTCCAGGGCGATTCCCGCCTTTTCCGGCAGCACCGCCTCCACCCGGCGGCGCAGTGCCTCCTCGCCATGATCGCCGGGGAAAAGGCCAGTGACCCGGGTGCGGGACCAGATGGGCGTGGCGCCGGGCGCCGGTTCCAGCATGGGTTCGTCCTCGGCGTCGGTGAGGGTCACCGAGAGCGCGCCCAGGGATTCCAGCAGCGCTTCCGCCTCGGGGGCCGCCTCCCGGTTCACGGTGAGATGGAGCTGGAGCCAGCTCACCGTTGCGGCAGGTGTTGTTGGAGCCAGTCACGAATCCAGTGACTGGCGCGATTGCCGGCGAAGCGGGCCACCTCTTCCCCGTCCACGAACAGCATCAAGGTTGGGAAGCCACGCAGCTTGTAGCGGCCGGCGAGTTTCATGTTCTCCCCCTCGTCCACCTCCACCTTCACCAGGGTGACCCGGTCCGACACCTCGGTCATCACCCGTTCCAGGTGGGGGGCGATGGCGTGGCAGGGAGCGCACCAGTCGGCCCAGAAATCGACCAGCACCGGTTTTTTTCTGGAGGCCTCCAGCACCTTCTGCTGAAAGTCCTCCAGGTGGGCTTCCTGTGCAGATGTCTCCGGCTTGCCGTGGGGCAGATGCATCGCTGGACTGGCAGGGGTGGTGGAAAGAGCGAATTCTAGCAGAAGAGGCGGGGGTGGGCGGAATTTGGCATACTCACGCCACCCGGTCCATTCCGTGCCAGAATCCCGCCATGACGCAAGACACTCTACGCATCGCCACCCGCAAGTCGCCCCTGGCCCTGTGGCAGGCTGAACACGTGGCCGCCGCCCTGCGCGCCGCCCATCCGGGGCTGCAGGTGGAACTGGTGGGGATGAGCACCCAGGGGGACAAGATCCTGGACACGCCGCTGGCGAAGATCGGCGGCAAGGGGCTGTTCGTGAAGGAGCTGGAGCAGGGGATGCTGGAGGGCAGCGCGGACATCGCGGTGCATTCCATGAAGGATGTACCGGTGGAGCTGCCGGAAGGACTGCATCTGCCGGTGATCATGGCGCGGGAAGACCCCCGGGATGCCTTCGTCTCCAACCATTACGGCACGCTGGAGGCCTTGCCGGAAGGGGCCAGGGTGGGCACCTCCAGCCTGCGACGCCAGTGCCAGCTGCTGGAGCTGCGTCCCGACCTGGAGCTGCTGCCCCTGCGCGGCAACGTCAACACCCGGCTGCGCAAGCTGGACGAGGGGGAATACGATGCCATCATTCTCGCCTCCGCGGGCCTCATCCGGCTGGGCTCCGCCGATCGCGTTCGCACCTACCTGGAACCGGAACAGAGCCTGCCCGCCATCGGCCAAGGGGCCATCGGCATCGAGTGCCGGGAGGCGGACGAACGGGTCAACGAGCTCATCGCGCCGTTGCACCACCCGCCCACTGCAACCTGCGTGCTGGCCGAAAGGGCCATGAACCACCGGTTGGAAGGGGGCTGCCAGGTGCCCATCGCCGGTCATGCCCTGCTGGATGGCGATCAGCTCTGGCTGCGCGGGCTGGTGGGGAGTCTGGATGGGAAGGTGATCATCCGCGGGGAGGTGCGGGGAGGCACCGCCGAGGCGGAGTCCCTGGGCGTGGCGCTGGCCGAACGGCTGCTCGCCGACGGCGCGGACGAGATCCTGCGGGAGCTCTATGACCGCTCATGAACCATGCCTTCGCGCCCTGGAAAACCCAGCCGCTGTAGGTCGGGCTTCAGCCCGACGAACTATATGGTCGGTTCAAAGGCATTCGTGGGGCCGGTGGGGGAGCCTTCCTGGCGGTGCCGCCGTGATACATCCCTGTAGGCTTTGCGGCTGCTTTCCTGCTATGCAGTCCCTGCTTCGCAGGAAAGTCCAGCCTTGCCATCCCTGGCAAGGCGTTCGCCAACTGCGAAAGCCCACTGGGCTTTCGGTTTGGCTCACCCCTGCTGCCGAAACCCCGCCAGGAAGGCTCCCCCACCGGCCTTCTGGCCTTGTTGCAGAATCCGTCGGGCTGAAGCCCGACCTACAAGTTTGGATTGCCCATGACCTGTCATCTCCAAGGCCTCAGCGTTCTGGTCACCCGCCCGCGGGAGCAGGCGGACGCACTCTGTGAGCGCATCGAACGTGCCCACGGGCGGCCGGTGCGTTTCCCGGTCCTGGAGATCGTGCCTTTGCCTGATCTGGAACCGGCCAGGCGGGTGCTTGCGCGAGCGGAGGAGGTCGACCTCCTGATCTTCATCAGCGCCAACGCGGTGCGCCACGCCTTTCCGTTGTTGCCGGAGGCTCTTCCCGCCGGCCTGCAGGTGGCGGCGGTGGGCCAGGCCACCGCGCGGGCCCTCGCGGAGATCGGGCTGACCCCCGACCTGCTCCCCGAGGGGCGCTTCGACAGCGAAGGGTTGCTGGCGCTGCCCCAGCTGCAGGAGATGACCGGCAAACGGGTAATCATCGTGCGCGGGGAAGGGGGGCGGGAGACATTGCGCGAGACGCTGGAGGCGCGGGGTGCCGAGGTGCTCTATGCGGAGCTCTACCGCCGGCGGTGCAGCGAGCGCAGTGCCGCCAGCCTGGTGGACCAGTGGGACCGCATGGCGCAGACGGTGGTGGTCACCTCGGTGGCGGTGTTCGACTGCCTCTGGTCCCTGCTGGGTCCGGCGGGTCAGGAGCGGCTTCGGCAGACGCCGCTGGTGGTACTGAGCGAGCGCATCGCTCGAAAGGCCCGGGAACTGGGCTGCCGTCAAGTGGTGGTGACGGGCCAAGCGGATGACGATGCTATCCTCGAGAGTCTCTGTGCGTTGGTGAAATCGCCATGAAGAGTCTGGTTCGTTATCTCTTGGCCGAGGAGAACACCAACAAGCTGGTGCTTGCGGGCATCGTGCTGGGGGTGCTGTTCGGCTGGCTGCTGCCGGAGTGGGCACTGGCGCAGAAGGCGCTGGGCAAGGCCTTCGTCGCCTTTCTCAAGATGCTGGTGGTGCCGCTGGTGTTCGCTTCGGTCTACGTGGCCATCTCCGGGCTGGGGGGGCTGGAGAAGCTGCAGCGCATCGGCCTGAAGACCATCGGCCTGTACATACTCACCACGGCCCTGGCGGTGGTGGCGGCCATCGTCGCCATGAACCTCTTTCCCATCGGCGAGCCGGTTTCGGCCGAGGGGCTGCACTACGCCCGGGCGGAAAAGGTCGAGCCCTTCTCCCTGAGCAGCATGCTGCTCAGCTTCATTCCCACCAATATCTTCAACGCCCTGGCCACCGGTTCCCTGATGCAGGTGATCGTCTTCGCCATCCTGCTGGCCCTGGCCAGCCTCTACCTGGAGGAGCACCATCACCGCGCCCTGTTGGATGTCTTCACCGGCCTGTCGGAGGCGCTGCTCAAGCTGGCCAGCTGGATCGTGCGTTTCACCCCCCTGGGGGTCTTCAGCCTCATCAGCTACGTGGTGGCCGATCAGGGCATCGAGGTACTCATCGACCTGTGGAAGTACATCCTGGTGGTGCTTGGGGTGATCCTGTTCCATGGCCTGGTGACCTTGCCTGGGTTGATGGCGCTGCTGGCCCGGATCAACCCCTACGACTATCTGAAGCGGGTGCGGGAGGTGCCCCTGATGGCCTTCTCCACCGCCTCCAGCGCCGCTACTCTGCCGGTGAGCCTCAAGGTCTCCCAGGAGAAAGGAGGGGTGAGCGCCGAGACCGCCAGCTTCGTGTTGCCGCTGGGGGCCACCGTCTCCATGGACGGCACCGCCGCCTATCTCACCATCGCCGTGCTCTACATCGCCAACCTGGCCGGGCTGCAGATGACCCTGGGCGACCAGCTCATCCTGGGCTTCACGGTGGTGGCGCTCAGCGTGGGGGTGGCGGCGCTGCCCTCCGCCTCGCTGGTGATGATGGTGGTGATCCTCAACCAGGTGGGGCTGCCGGTGGCCTACATGGCCCTCATCGTGGCGGTGGACCGCATCTTGGACATGGCCCGCACCGCGCTCAATGTCACCTCGGACCTGGTGGTGGCTAAGACGGTGGACACCCTCAACCGGCGGCTGGAAGAGGGCGCGGCAGGCGAGATGGCCCGCGGGGACCTGGCGTGAAGCCAGCCGGGGTACTGGCCCTGGTTCTGGCCGCCTTGTCGATGGCGCTGCTGCTGGGGCTGGCCTTCTGGCAATGGCAGCGGATGACAGGGGATCTGGAGAAGATGGGCCGCCAGCTGCAGCGGGCGGCAGTGGAGCAGCAGAAGCTGCAGCTTCAGTTGCAGGAGACGCGGAGGCTGCTGGAACGGCAAAGGGTGCGGCTACGGGAGCTGGAGGCGCGCCAGCGGGAGATTTCGGAACGACCGACCACAGGGGAGGCAACACCATGACCATAGACCTGGGCCCCATGCCCGACGAGCAGGGGTATTTCGGCGAATACGGCGGGCAGATCATCCCGCCGGAACTGAAGGCGATCATGGATGAGATCGACCGCGCCTACGAGGAGGTGCGTAACACCGAGGCATTCCAACGGGAGCTGGCGGAACTGCACGCCGATTACGTGGGACGGCCCAGTCCCATCTTCGAGGCGAAGCGCCTCAGCGACCAGATCGGAGGTGCGCGCATCTGGCTCAAGCGCGAGGACCTGAACCACACCGGCGCGCACAAGATCAACCACTGCCTCGGGGAAGCGCTGCTGGCCAAACACATGGGCAAGACCAAGGTGCTGGCCGAGACCGGCGCCGGCCAGCACGGGGTGGCCCTGGCCACCGCCTGCGCCCTGGTGGGCATCGAGTGCGAGATCCACATGGGCGAGGTGGACATCGAGAAAGAGCATCCCAACGTCACCAAGATGAAGATTCTCGGCTGTCGCCTGGTGCCGGTGAGCCGGGGCACCCGCACCCTCAAGGATGCGGTGGACAGTGCCTTCGAGGAGTATCTGCGCGATCCGCAGAACTTCTTCTACGCCATCGGTTCAGTGGTGGGGCCTCACCCCTTTCCCCGCATGGTGCGCGACTTCCAGCGCATCGTGGGGGAGGAGGCGCGGCGCCAGTTCCTGGAACGCAACGGCCGCCTGCCGGACGTGATCACCGCCTGCGTCGGGGGCGGCTCCAATGCCATCGGCCTGTTCACCGCCTTCCTGGAGGACGAGTCGGTGCGCATCGTGGGGGTGGAGCCGGCGGGCCGCGGCCTGGACACCCCGGATCACGCCGCCACCCTCACCAAAGGGGTGAAGGGCGCCATCCACGGCTTCAAGTGTTACAACCTGCAGGACGAGCAGGGCAACCCGCTGGCGGTCTATTCCATCGCCTCCGGGCTGGATTACCCGGGCGTGGGCCCGCAACACTGCTACCTCAAGGACATGAAGCGGGTGGAATACGTGACCGCGGACGACAATGAATGCCTGGACGCCTTTCTCACCCTCTCGCGCAGCGAGGGCATCATCCCGGCGCTGGAGAGCGCCCATGCCGTGGCCTGGGCCATGCAGGAGGCGGCGCGGCTGACACCGGAGCAGCATATCCTGGTGAACCTCTCCGGCCGCGGCGACAAGGATGCGGACTTCGTGGCGGAGAAGCTGGGCCTGTGACTCCTCGCCCGGCACTCCTTGCCGGGCCCATTTCCCTTTTTGCATAATGGTCGGGCCCTGGCGTGGCGCCGGGGTCCGTTCCGGTCACAGGAAGTGACCGGCTCCAGGCAACATTTCAGGGAGGAATCCATGCGCGTCGTTTTTCTGTTTCTTTTTTCATCACTGATCGCCAGTCATGCTGCAGCGGTGGAGGTCTATCGCTGCCTGGATGAAAAGGGCGAAGTCACCTTCCAGCAGGGGCCCTGTGAGGGAGCCGGAGAGAAGCTGGAGAGCGGGGAGGTGCAGGCGGCCTGGGGTCCCCTGCGCCAGGGTGAGAAACAGCTCTATCAGGCCTATCGAAAAAGGGACCGGCAGCGTCATGCCAAGTCACGAAAGGCCCGCCTGGCCTCCGCTACCGGCGGGAGTGTTCCCGCCCAAAACGCCACCTGTTACGACAAGCGCCATGCTCTTGAGAAGGTGCAGGCCCGGCTCAGAGCGGGCTACAAGCCTTCTCAGGGGGACTCCCTGAGAAGGCGGCGAGACTACCTGGAAGGTTATCTGAGACGCTTCTGCCGCTGAGCCGGTGAGGGTCACCGGTTCCTGGCTCGCTCAGCCGAACGCCAGAGCTGGAAGCTGGGGTGGGAGAGGTAGCCCTTGTTGAGCACGTAATTGAGCACGTTGCGCAGGCGGAAGAAGTGGACCACCGAGTCCACCCGGATGATCTCCTTGCCGTTCTCGTCGAAAAAGACCAGCGTGGGGGCATAGAAGATGCCCAGCTGCCTGGCCCACTCCCTGGCCGTGGTACGTTTGCCTTCGGGGGTCACTACCGGCTCGTCGGAGTGGATGTCCAGCTGCACGCTGTCGAACTGTTTGAACAGATTGAGAATGGCCGGCTGGCGCAATGGCCCGGTGTGCAGGATGTCGCAGGCGTGACAGTTGCCCTGCTCGAAGAAGACCGCCAGTGGTCGTTCGCCCGGGAAGCGGCTGCGGTCGAGCTGGTGGGGTGGCGGCAGGAAGAACTCTTCCTCCACCAGATCGTCTGCCTCGAAACGCAAGGTGCTGTCGCCCCGTGCCAAGTAGACATGGAAGGGTTCGCGCTTGTAATGGCCGCCGGCGACATACTCCAGCGCGGCACGAAACTGGTAGGGGGGGTAATAGCCCCGCAAGCGAAGGGCGATGCGGCCATCCTTGTCATAGAAGACCAGGGAAGGGGTGAAGTTGGTGCCCATCTTCAATGCGTAGTCGCGCTGGCTCATGGTCTCTCCCTCCGGCGTGGTCACCTCCTCGGGGCTCCAGATGTCGATGGCGACCACGTCGAAGTTCTGGCGCGTGTAACGCACGATGTCGGGAATCTTGAAGTTCACCTCCATCAGCTGGCGGCAATAGGGGCAGCGCTTCTGGCCGAAATAGACGATGAGCCCTTTCTTTCCCGCCTCGATGGCCTGCTGCAGGTCTCCTGGCAGGTCGAGGAAGGGATCCTCCAGGAACCAGTCGGGGTGCTGCACCATTTCCTTCAATGGCACGTCGTCGAAGACCAAGGGATCTTCTTCCCCCTTGGCCAGAGCCGTGAGGGCGACAGACAGAAAAAATATCAGCAGCAGTCTCTTCACAGATAGGCCTTCCAGTCCACACCAGTGTCGCCAAACACCAGGAAATGGGGATTCAGGAGGGACTCCTTGCGGTTGTACTCCAATGGTCGCAGCTCAGTATCGGTAACCTGTCCGCCGGCCGCCTCCACCACTGCCTGGGCCGCGGCGGTGTCCCATTCCGAGGTGGGGCCCAGGCGGGGATAGATGTCGGCCCTGCCCTCGGCCACCAGGCAGAGCTTGAGAGAGCTGCCCATGCTCACTATTTCATAGTCGCCCAGCCGCTCCAGGAAACGTTTCAGGCTGTCGCCGGCATGGGAGCGGCTGCCGGCCACCCGGATCGGATCGGCGTGGGGCACGGTGACCCGGATGGGTTCCGGCTGCTGGTCGCCCTGCTGGCGAAACGCGCCTTTCCCCGGTTCGCCATACCAAGTGGTATCCAGCACCGGCGCGTGTACCACCCCCAGCACCGGCCGATGCTCTTCCACCAGCGCGATGTTCACGGTGAACTCGCCGTTTCGCTTGACGAACTCCCGGGTGCCGTCCAGCGGATCCACCAGCCAGTATCGGGACCATTCGCGGCGTTTCTCCCAGGGCACGAAGGCGGACTCCTCTGAGAGCACGGGGATCTCCGGCGTGAGCCGGGCCAGGGCGCCGGTGATGATGCGGTGGGAAGCGAGGTCGGCCTGAGTGAGCGGGGAGAGGTCCTCCTTTTCGCTCACCTGGAAATCCTGCTGGTACACCTCGAGGATGGCCTGGCCCGCCTCGCGTGCAATCTGGTTGATCTGCCGGATGTCTGGTATGGTCATGGTCACTGGTGGTGGGCTGGCCGGTGGCGGTCACAAGCGGCAGTATGGCAGCGCAGAGGGCTCCCGATCAATAGCACCATGTTCCCCTGGAATCTCATCGACACCGTCCTGCTCGACATGGACGGTACCCTGCTGGATCTCCACTTCGACAACCACTTCTGGTTGGAATACGTGCCGCAACGCTATGCCGAAAAGCACGGTCTCTCCCTGGAGGCGGCGCGGGAGGAGCTGATGCAGCGCTACCGCGCCGTGGAAGGGACCCTGGACTGGTACTGCGTGGACTACTGGAGCCGTGAGCTGGCGCTGGACATCCCATTGCTCAAGGCGGAGGTGGAGCACCTGATCCAGGTCCATCCCCATGTGATCGAGTTCCTGCAGCAGTTGAAGCGGCTGGGGAAATCGCGGGTGCTGGTGACCAATGCCCACCAGAAGGCGTTGCAGCTGAAAATGCGCAAGACCGCCCTGGGAAAACACCTGGACCGGGTGATCTCGGCTCACGAACTGGGGCTGCCCAAGGAGAATCCCGCTTTCTGGTCCCGCCTGCAGCAGCAGGTGCACTTCGATCCCCGGCGCACCCTGTTCGTGGACGACAGCCTGCCGGTGCTGGAGTCGGCTCGTGCCTTCGGCATCCGCCACCTGCTGCATGTGTTGCGGCCGGACACCCGTCAACCGATCCGGCAAGAGTCGGGATTTCCCGCCCTGGCCGACCTGCGGCCGTTAGTGGACGAGTTGCGACTGGCTGCGGATGTACTCGAGCTGGGCGAAGAGCCGGCTGCCTGACACCGGCTTGCCCAGCAGGTGGCCCTGGACGTAGTCACAACCGATCCCCCTGAGGAAGTCGTACTGCTCCTGGTTCTCCACCCCCTCGGCCACCACTTTCATGTTGAAGCTGTGGGCCAGCTGCACGATGGCCTTCACCAGGGTGGCGTCCTCCGGCTTGCGTTCCAGCTTCATGACGAACTCCCGGTCCACCTTGATGGCGTCGAAGGGGAAGGAACGCAGGTGGTTGAGGGAGGACTGGCCGGTGCCGAAGTCGTCCAGCACCAGGGGAATGCCCAGCCGCTTGATCTCGGTGAGCAACACCCGGGCATTGGCCAGGTCCTCCAGCAGGGTGTCCTCGGTGATCTCGATGTGCAGCAGTTCCGGGTGGGCGCGATGGGTGAGAGAGTCGAGCACCCGTTTGTGTCGCGTGGCGCTGCGCAGCATGGAAGCGGACATGTTGATGGAGACCCGCAGCGGGATGCTCAGCTTCTGCAGGCATTTCTCCTGCAACCCATTCACCTGCAGCATGAGGCGCTCCATGAACTGCTGATGGGGGTCCAGGTTGAGCAGGGTCTCCATGAACTCGTCCGGGTAGCGCAGCCGCCCGCTGCTGTCCCGCCAACGGATCAGCGCCTCCACCCCGTAGATCTTGCGGTTGTGGGTGTGCACGATGGGTTGGAAGTGAAACAGGAACTCGCCCCGCTCCAGCGCTCCACGCAGCTCACGTTCCAGATTGAGCTGGCTGGTGGCACGTTGCAGCAGCTCGGAGGTGAAGAAGGAGTAGGCGTTCTTGCCGCGCCGCTTGGCCTCGTACATGGCGGCGTCGGCATCGCGGATGAGATCGTCTGGACGGCTGTCGTCGTAGGGCGCCATGGCGATGCCGATGGAGGCGGTGATGTGGAATTCCTGGTCGGCGATGGAGACCGGTTCGGAAAGGGCATCCAGGATTTTGGAAGCGATGTTGCGGGTCTGCCGCTTGCCGGCCACGTTCTCCAGCAGAATGGCGAACTCGTCGCCCCCCAGACGGGCCACGGTGTCGGTGTGGCGCAGCAGGTTCTTCAGCCGGCGGGAGACGATCACCAGGAGCTCGTCTCCGGCCAGGTGGCCCAGGGTGTCATTGATCTGCTTGAAGTTGTCCAGGTCGAGAAACAGCAGCGCCACCACCTGATTGTTGCGCCGGGCGAGGTTGACGGCGTGTTCCAGCCGGTCCTTGAACAGCACCCGGTTGGGCAGCTGGGTGAGGGGATCATGGTGGGCCAGGTGGTCCAGCCCCTGCTGCCGCCGGCGCACCTCGCGTTTCATCTCCGAGAAGGCGTTCACCAGTTCCCGGGTCTCCCGCAGCTTGGGCGGTTCCAGGCTGGCGTCGGAGAGCCCGAGCGCCTCCTGGCGCAGGGCGCGGGTGGTCTCCAGCACCGGGCGGATGATGCGGCTGTGGAGGTAGAAATAGGCCGCCACCAGCAGCAGGCCCAGCAGCAGGGCCAGCAGCAGAATGGTACGGGTCATCCGTTCGGCGGTGGCGCTCAGCTCGCGAATTCCCCCCTCCGCCTCCTGGCCCAGAATGCCCTGCAGTTGGTTGAGGTCGTCCTGCAAAGCCACCAGGCGAGGCTCCAGAGTCTGCTGGTAAAAGGCGAGATCCCGTCGCCAGGGGTCCTTGGTGAGTTCGGCCAATACCTCCTGGTAGCCCTGGTGCCACTGGTCGGCCATTTCACGCAGCCGTTGCCAAGTGGTCTCGTCGAGAAACAGGCTGCCATCCGGGATCGGTCGGGCCGAAAGCGTGTCGAGTAGTCGTTGCAGATGTTCGTAGTAGGCCGAAATGTTGTGGGCCCGGGCCTTCAATCCCGTCATGGGATCGTCGGCGAACACCCCGAAACGGTTGGCCACCAGCAGACGGAACTCGCTTACGATCTGCTGCCAGTTGCTGCGCAGCCGATAGAGGGTGGAGAGCAGCGCAATCTGCTCCGGGGCCACTGCGTCAGTGAGCTCGTCGATGGCCTGGTCCAGGATCTCCAGGAAATGTTCCGCATGGCCGCGCATACGGGTCTGCATTATCACCGTGGCAGGGAAACGTTCGCTGTTGTGGTGGGAGAGCTGCAGGAACCGGCGGGCCAGGTTCTTCAGCGTGGGAATCTCCTCCTGCCGCATGCGTTCCAGCAGTTGCCGTCCTTCCGCGCCGGGGCGAAGGCTGTCGGGATCGGGCAGCGCCGACTGGAACTCTTCGATGCGCGCTTCCAGGCGGGTGGGTTGGCGGATGCCGGGTTCGATCAGTTGGCGCTGCACCCAGGCATCGATACGACGCAGATAACCGGTGCTCTGTTGTAGCTGATGCTGCATCTGGTTGCGCGCCTTCATCCGTGCCACCTGCTCGGCGGTGATGGAGCTGACGTAGTGGTAAGCGAACCAGGCGCCCGCCACCAGAGCCAACATGGAGGTCAGAGCGAAGGTAAGATAGCGCCCCTGGTAGGAATCCAGAAGGGAGGATCTCAACTTCACCTGCCGGGATGCGGCAGGGCCCGCCGTTTTCGCCTCCTTTGCTGCCATCGCCCGCCGGATTTACTAGTGGCTCCGGTTTCGTCCTGCGGCACGCCGTGGGCGCTTCCCGGATCTTCCCGTCTTGGATGGACGGCTACCATGTCGCTTGCGCTTGGGACGAACCCGGCTGGCCGGGTCGATCTCGGCCAGCAGTTCTTCGGGCACGGGCTGCATGGGGATGCGGTGGCCGGTGTAGGCTTCGATGTCGGGCAGAGAGAAGGCATAGGTCTCGCAGACGAAACTGATGGCGGTGCCGGTGGCCCCGGCGCGACCGGTGCGGCCGATGCGATGGACATAGTCCTCGGCATCCTCGGGCAGATCGAAGTTGATCACATGGGTGACCCCGGGGATGTGCAAGCCGCGCGCCGCCACGTCGGTGGCCACCAGCACCTGCAGCTCGCCCTCGGTGAAGCGGCGCAGCAGGCTCATGCGTTTCTTCTGCGGCACGTCGCCGGAGAGCACCGCCGCCTCGATGCCGTTGCCCGCCAGGTAGCCCCACACCTCGTCGGCGGCCCTCTTGGTGTTGACGAAGACGATGGTGCGGGCCTGCTCGAAGCTGCGCAGCAGCCCCACCAGCAGCGGGATCTTCTCCTCGTTGGCGGTCATGTAGCCGATCTCTTCGATCTTGTCGGCGGTGACCTGCTCCGGTTCCACCTGCACGGTGCGTGGATTGTTCATGTGCTCGTAGGCCAGTTCGGTGACCCGGTAGGAGAGGGTGGCGGAGAAGAGCATGCCGAGCCGTTTCTGCGGCGGCGGACAGCGCCGCAGCAGGAAACGGATGTCCTTGATGAAGCCAAGGTCGAACATGCGGTCCGCCTCGTCCAGCACCACCACCTGCACCTGACGCAGGTCGAACACCTTCTGCTTGAAATAGTCGATGAGACGGCCGGGGGTGCCGATGAGGATGTCCACCCCCTCACGCACCGCCTTGCGCTGTTTTTCGTAGCCGGTGCCGCCGAACACCACCTCGATCTTGTGGCCGGTATGGGCGCCCAGCACCCTGGCGTCGCGCTCGATCTGGATGGCCAGTTCCCGCGTGGGGGCCAGGATCAGCGCCCGCGGCTGGTTTGGCCGCCGTTCCTTGCGGGGCGGATGTTTCTCCAGATGGTGAAAGGTGGCCAGCAGAAAGGCCGCGGTCTTGCCGGTGCCGGTCTGGGCCTGGCCGGCCACGTCCTTGCCGGCCAGGGCCAGCGGCAGGGTGGCGGCCTGGATCGGAGTGCAATATTCGAATCCCGCATCACGGATGCCGGCGAGGATGGGCTCGGAAAAACCGAAGCTGTCGAACCGGGTGTCGGTCAAGTGTCTTTTCTCACTCATCTTCCTGCGAAGGATAACTCATCGGTTCCCGCAATCCCATGAGGGGCCGCTCGCTACGTGGCGTGGTTCACGTGGACACGAAAAGAAAAGCTTGAAAAATGGGTTCTGGTCGGTGCAAAATCGCCCCGACAGGCGAGTTCAATAAAGAAATCAAGCCCAAGAACAGCAACCCCCAAGCCTGCCCCAGGATTCGCAAGGCCCTCTAGTAGATCGTGAATCTCCCGTCACCGCTTCCAGTGGCGGGCGAGTCTCGTCGGATATCGAACCGGAAGAAGTTGGCTTCCGGAGTTCCAGTTCATCATCAATTTATTGGAGAAACAGTCAGTGAGTGACAAGATCATTGAATTGTCGGACGACACCTTCGAAGAGGAAGTGCTCAAGTCGGATCTGCCGGTACTGGTGGATTACTGGGCAGAGTGGTGTGGCCCTTGCAAGATGATTGCCCCGGTGCTGGAGGAGATCGTGGACGATTACGCTGGCCGATTGAAGATCGCCAAGCTGAACATCGACGACAATCCGGATACTCCTCCCGCATACGGGATCCGCGGTATCCCCACCCTGATGCTGTTCAAGAACGGCGAGGTGGAGGCCACCAAGGTGGGTGCCGTTTCCAAGTCCCAACTCACCGCCTTCATCGACAGCAACCTCTGAACCTCAATCCATGGCGCCAACCTCACGTGCGGCCAGGGCCAACCCTCCCCAGACTCGGGGCGCCCCCGTCCAGCAGAGCGACAGCCAGGCCGGCAATATCGATGGTGGTCATTCCTTCCATGCCGGATCCGCTACCGAAAACGATTCTCCCAAATCCACAAGACCAGACATGAATCTCAACGACCTGAAGAAAATGCCGGTGGCCGAGCTGGCCGAGCTGGCCAAGTCCATGGGTATCCAGGGCACGGGACGCTCCCGCAAGCAGGACCTCATCTTCGCCATCCTCAAGGCGCACGCCAAGAAGGGCGAGGACATCTATGGTGGCGGCGTGCTGGAGATCCTGCAGGACGGTTTCGGCTTCCTGCGCTCTGCCGACTCCTCTTTCCTGGCCGGGCCCGACGACATCTACGTCTCTCCCAGCCAGATCCGTCGTTTCGCCCTGCGCACCGGCGACACCATCACCGGCACCATTCGCCCGCCCAAGGACAACGAGCGCTATTTCGCCCTGCTCAAGATCGACGAGATCAACTACGACAAGCCCGAGGCGGCCAAGAACAAGATCCTGTTCGAGAACTTCACGCCGCTGTTTCCCAACGAGCGTTTGCACCTGGAGATGGGTAACGGCAGCACCGAGGACATCACCGCGCGCACCATCGAACTGGTGGCTCCGGTGGGCAAGGGTCAGCGCGGGCTCATCGTCTCACCCCCCAAGGCGGGCAAGACGATGATGATGCAGAACATCGCTCAGTCCATCGTTCACAATCACCCGGAGGTCTATCTCATCATCCTGCTCATCGACGAGCGGCCGGAAGAGGTGACCGAGATGCAGCGGTCGGTGCAGCGCGCCGAGGTGATCTCCTCCACCTTCGACGAGCCGCCCACGCGCCACGTGCAGGTGGCGGAGATGGTGATCGCCAAGGCCAAGCGGCTGGTGGAGCACAATCGAGACGTGGTGATCCTGCTCGACTCCATCACCCGCCTGGCGCGCGCCTACAACACCGTGGTGCCCTCCTCGGGCAAGGTGCTCACCGGTGGGGTGGACGCCAACGCCCTGCAGAAGCCCAAGCGCTTCTTCGGCGCGGCGCGCAACGTGGAGGAGGGGGGCTCCCTCACCATCATCGCCACCGCCCTGGTGGACACCGGCTCGCGCATGGACGACGTCATCTACGAGGAGTTCAAGGGCACCGGTAACATGGAGGTGCACCTGGACCGCCGCATCGCCGAGAAGCGCATCTTCCCCGCCATCAACATCAACCGCTCCGGCACCCGCCGGGAGGAGCTGCTGGTGCCGCCGGACGAGCTGCAGAAGATGTGGATCCTGCGCAAGATCCTCCACCCCATGGACGAACTGGCGGCGATGGAATTCCTCTACGACAAGCTCAAGCAGACCAAGACCAACGAGGAGTTCTTCAACTCCATGAAAAAGAAGTAGGTCGGGCTTCAGCCCGACGACCTGGTTTTCCGGTGTCGGGCTGAAGCCCGACCTACGGAATTGGAAATGGTTCCTGGCGGGTCATGGAGTTCCCGCCATGAAGCGCCGAGGAACTCCTCCACAGCCCTCATGGCAAGCCTCCCTCAAACCACCACCGCCATGATCCTCGCCGCCGGTCGCGGCGAACGGCTGCGCCCTCTCACCGACACCACCCCCAAGCCCCTGCTGCCGGTGGGCGGCAGGCCGCTCATCGTCTGGCACCTGGAGAAGCTGGCTACGGCCGGTTTCCGGCGGGTGGTGATCAACCACGCCCATCTGGGCGGGCAGATCAAGCAGGCGCTCGGGGACGGCAGCCGCTGGGGGCTGGAGATTCGCTATTCCGCCGAAGGGGCGGGCCGGGCGCTGGAGACCGGCGGGGGCATCTGCAAAGCGCTGCCGCTGCTCGACGACCAGCGGTTCCTGGTGATCAACGGCGACGTCTTCACCGACCTGGACTACGGCCAGCTGCGAATGCCGCCGGGAATGCTGGCGCACCTGGTGTTGGTGGATAACCCGCCGCACAACCCGCAGGGGGATTTCGCGCTCGACGCCTCGGGCCGGGTGTGGCCGGAAGGCGAGCCCAGGCTCACCTTCAGTGGCATCGGGCTCTACCGGACGGCCCTGTTCGAGGGGTGCCGGCCCAGGCCTTTCCCTTTGGCGCCCCTGTTGCGCCGACAGATGGGTGCTGGCAAGGTGAGCGGTGAACATTACCAGGGCTTCTGGCTGGACGTGGGTACGCCGGAACGCTACCGGAAACTGCAAGAGAAGCTCATCTCATGAACGGCTTTCCCTCCAACGTGGTCGCGCGGCTCGTCGGGCTGAAGCCCGACCTGCGGGGCATGCCTCGACATTCCGGTGAAACCTGATGGGACAGGAGATCACCACCAGCCGCTTCACCGAGGAGGATTTTCTCCGCTTCCACCATCGCGTGGTGGCGGAGACGGCCCTGCTCGAGCAGTGGCTCCAGGAAGGGCTCCTGGACGGGGGCGAACCCATGGCGGGCTGCGAGCTGGAGGCCTGGCTGGTGGACGAGGGGGGGATGCCGGCAGCGGTGAACCAGCCCTTCCTGGAGGCGTTGAACGACCCCATGGTGGTGCCCGAGCTCTCCACCTTCAACGTGGAGCTCAACACACGGCCCCATCTTCTGGGTAGCGGGCTGCTCGAGTCCCTCCACCGGGATCTAGACGCCCTCTGGCGCCGCTGCGAGTCGCATGCGGAGGCGCTGGGGGCCCACCTGGTGATGATCGGCATCCTGCCCACGGTGCGTAAGTCCGATCTCACCCTGGACAACATCTCCGCCATGCAGCGCTATCAGGCCCTCAACGAACAGGTGTTGCGCATGCGCGACGGCAAGCCGCTGCAGCTGGACATCCGTGCCGCGGAGCATCTCTACACCCAGCACCACGACGTGATGCTGGAGGCGGCCACCACCTCCTTCCAGATCCATCTCAAGATCGGTGCCGAGCGGGCGGGCAGGGCCTACAACCTCTCCAAGATGGTGTCGGCTCCCATGGTGGCGCTGAGCGCCAACTCACCCTGGCTGTTCGGTCACGACCTGTGGGACGAGACCCGCATCCCTCTGTTCGAGCAGGCGGTGGCGGTGGGGGCTTCCGACTACTCGCGCCGGGTCACCTTCGGTGTGCGCTACGTGCGCGAATCCATCTTCGAGGTGTTCGCCGCCAACCGCGACCGCTACCCGGTGCTGCTGCCCCAGCTGATGGACGAGCCGGTGGAGCGGTTGGCCCACCTGCGCCTGCACAACGGCACCATCTGGCGCTGGAACCGGCCCTTGGTGGGCTTCGACGACCAGGGGCGGCCTCATATCCGCATCGAGCACCGGGTGGTGCCTTCCGGCCCCTCGCCGCAGGACGTGGTGGCCAACGCCGCCTTCTATTTCGGTCTGATGGCGGAACTGCTGGAGAGCGAGCCGGAACCCGAGTCGCGGCTTTCCTTCGCCGCCTGCCGGGACAATTTCTATCGCGCCGCCTGCCAGGGGCTGGAGTCGCAGGTGGAGTGGTTCGACGGCCGCCGGGGCAGCGTGGCGGAGCTGTGCGAGCAGCGGCTGCTGCCCCAAGCCCGCGCCGGCCTGCTGCGCGTCGGGCTGGGGCGGCCGGAGGTGGACCACTGGATGGAGATCGTCCAGCGTCGCGTGACCAGCCGGCAAACCGGCGCCCGCTGGCAGCGTCTGTGGGTGGAAGCCCACGGCCGCCACTTCCCCGACCTGGTACTGGACTACCTGGAGCACCAGAACAGTGGCCGGCCGGTTCATCGCTGGCGTGTATAGTTCACCGCCCGGCTTCTTCCATGCCCGGTAGGTCGGGCTTCAGCCCGACAAGGGGAGGAGTGTCGGACTGAAGTCCGACCTACAGGAACCCCCGCTTGCAGGGGAGGGCCGGGGAGGGGGAAACAGCCGGTAGGTCGGGCTTCAGCCCGACAATGGGTCCAGCGTCGGGCTGAAGCCCGACCTACAGGAATTTCGCCGGGGAGGTCATATGAAACGAATGGGCCGTAGAAAAAACGGTAGAAAACGGGCAAACGAATGCTGACGGAACTGGAACAACTGCCTCCGGGACTGCTGGAACGGCGCGCCGAGGAATTGCACGACCTGCTGGGCGGCCCCACCCTGATCCATCTGCCGGGCCGGCGCCAGGGGCCGCTGTTCGTCTCGGTGCTCATGCACGGCAACGAGGACGTGGGCTGGGAAGCGGTGCGCAGGCTGCTGCGCCGTTACCAGCCGGGAGGGGGAACGCAACCCCTGCCACGGGCCTTCTCCCTCTTCATAGGCAACACCGAGGCGGCCAAGATGAAGCTGCGGCGCCTGCCCGGCCAGCCCGACTACAACCGGGTCTGGCCCGGCAGCGAGCTGGAGCCGCGCACCGCCGAGCACGCCATGATGGAGCAGGTGGTGGAGACCATGGCGCGGCGCGGGGTGTTCGCCAGCGTGGACCTGCACAACAACACCGGGCTCAACCCCCACTACGCCTGCGTCAACGCCATCCGCAACGAGTCGCTGCACCTGGCGGTGCTGTTCAGCCGCATCGTGGTCTATTTCGTGCGGCCCAAGGGGGTGCAGTCCATGGCCATGACCGAACTCTGTCCCGCGGTGACCCTGGAGTGCGGCAAGGTGGGGCAGCTCCATGGCGTGGAGCATGCGGCGGAGTTTCTCGACGCCTGCCTGCACCTGGCACAGCATCCCACCCATCCGGTGCCGCCCCACGACATCGACCTGTTCCACACCGTGGCGGTGGTGAAGATTCCGCCGGAGATCAGCTTCGGCTTCGGCTGCCGCAACCGGGATCTCTGTCTGCCCGGCGACCTGGAGCGGCTCAATTTCCGCGAGCTGCCGGCGGGCACTTTCTTCGGCAGCGTGAAGCCCGGTATCCAGCATCCGCTGGACGTGCGCAACGAGCTGGATCACGATGTGGCCGACCGCTATTTCGAGGTGGTCAACGGGGATCTGCGCACCCGCACCCCGGTGATGCCCTCCATGCTCACCCAGGACGAGATGGTGATCCGCCAGGACTGCCTCTGCTATCTCATGGAGCGCTATGATAGGCACCTCCAGGACGACCGGAGGGAGCCCGAATGAAGGTGATCGAATATTTCATACCACTGGTGCTGCTCGGCATCGCGGCGCTGCTGCTGGGCAAGGGCTGGGCGACCTTCGACCACTCGCTCCAGCTGGTAAAAACCACCGAAGTCGCTGAAGGTGCCGTCCAGCGCATGGTGCCCTACCTGGGAGGGCGGATCGGCAAGGGGAACTCGCTGGTCTATCTTCCCGAGGTGAAGTTCACCACCGCCAGCGGCCGGAGCGTGCAGTTCCAGTCCCGGGAGGTGCGGCGGGCGGATCACTTCCGCCCCGGCGACCGGGTGCCGGTGCGCTACGATCCGGCACAGCCGGAACAGGCGGTGATCGCCACCTTCTCCGCCCTCTGGGCGTTGCCGCTCATCTATGCCGCGAGCGGGGCTCTGCTGTTGCTCTTCGGCGGCTGGTTCCTGAAACGGGCGATGGCGGGCGGGGAGAAGCGCTGAGCCTGCTCAGGGAAAGTCTGGAAAATTCAGACTTTCCTCCGGCACAAGGATGTGTCGGCAAAATCGATCGCTGCAAGCGATTGATTTTGTTAGTAAACCGCAAACCGCGTTTGCGGCGCGCCCTGATAAAGCCAGGGATGGCTTTTATCAGGGCTTCTTCAGGAGAGCGTCGGTTCCAGCAGCACGCTCTTGATCAGGGCATAGAGCTCCACCCCCGGCGTCAGTTCCAGCCGGCGCGTGGAGGCCTGGGTGATCACCGCCTGCAGCTTCCAGCCGCTTCCCTCCAGGGTGTGCAGCACCTTGCCGTTCTCCAGCGGCTGCTGCGACAGCAGGCGGCAGCGTAGCACGTTGAGGATGCTGCTGTGGGTAACCGGCTTGCGGCTGATGGCCACCTCCAGCGGGCTCACCAGCAGCCGCATGCGCTTGTGCCGGGGCGGCTTCTGGGCGGGCACCCGGATCAGGTCCTCGCCGATCCAAAGCAGCAGCAGCTGGTCCTCCGCGTTCCAGCCGTGGACCCGGGCCTCCAGGGCGTTCAGCCGGTGGTCGCCATGTTCGTATTGCAGCTGCAGCGTGGGGCCGTGCCGGCGCAGCCTGCCCGCTTCCATCAGGTAGACCTGGCTGGAGAGGCGCAACACGTCCTGCCAGTCGTGACTCACCAGCACCACCGGGATCCTCACCTGGGCGAAGAGCCGTTCCAGATAGGGCAGGATCTCCGACTTGCGCCGGGCGTCCACCGCGCTCAGCGGCTCGTCCAGCAGCAGCAGGCGCGGTTCGGACAGAAGCGCCCGGGCGATGGCCACCCGCTGCCGCTCGCCACCCGAGAGGGTGCCGGGACGGCGCCGCAGCAGAGGTTCCAGGTCGAACAGGGAGAGGATCTCCCGGAACCGCTCCGGGTCGGGCGGCCCGCGGCGCTGGCGGGCGCCGAACAAAAGGTTTCCCTCCACGTTCAGGTGGGGGAAGAGGCGGCCGTCCTGGAACACCATGCCCACCTCCCGCTGGTGGGGCGGACGCCGGATGCCGCGTTCGCTGTCCAGCCAGCAGTGGCTGCCCACCAGGACCACCCCCAGGGCCTCCGGTTCCAGCCCGGCGAGGCAGCGCAGGAAGGTGGTCTTGCCACAGCCCGAGGGGCCGTACAGGGCCGCCACCCCTGCGCTCTGGAGCAGCATCCTCATGTGCAGGTGGAAACCCTTCCGCTGCAGGCGGATGCTGGCATGGAGGCTGGGTGCCGGATGCCTTTCAGCCATGAAGCAGACCGCTCCGCCGGTTCTTCCAGTAGACCAGCGACAGGACGAGGAAGGAGAAGGCCAGCAGCAGCAGGGAGAGCCGGTGGGCGTCGCCGTAGGCCAGCGCCTCCACGTGATCGTAGATGGCGATGGAGGCCACCCGGGTCTCGCCGGCGATGTTGCCTCCCACCATGAGCACCACTCCGAACTCACCCACGGTGTGGGCGAAGCTGAGCACGGTGGCGGTGAGAAATCCCTGCCGGCAGATGGGCAGCACGGTGTTGAACAGGGTGCGCCAGGGCGGGCTGCCCAGGGTCCAGGCCGCCTCCAGCGGCGCCCGGCCCATGGCGGTGAAGGCGCCCTGCAGGGGCTGCACCACGAAGGGGAGGGAATAGAGGATGGAGGCGATCACCAGCCCGGAAAAGGTGAAGGCCAGGGGCTCGCCGGTGAGCGCCACCCACCAGCGGCCGAGGAAACCCTCGCTGCCCATGGCCAGCAGCAGGTAGAAGCCCAGCACCGTGGGGGGCAGCACCAGGGGCAAAGCCACCACCGCCTCCACCAGGGGCTTCCAGCGTGTCCGGGTGAAGGCGAGCCACCAGGCCAGCGGCGTGCCCAGCAGCAGCAGGAACAGCACCGCCAGGGAGGCCAGCTCGAGGCTGAGCAGCAGGGCCTGGAGGTCGGGCAGGGCGATCATGGTCGCTGGTATCCAGCCGCCTCCATCAGGGCGGCCGCCTCCGGCGACAGCAGGAAGCGGTAGAAGGCCAGGGCGGCAGGATTCTTCTCTCCGCGCTTGAGCAGCACCATCTGCTGCTCGATGGGCGCGTGCAGACTCTCCGGCACCGGCCAGCGGCAGCCCCCGGGCTCCCGGCCCCGCAGCTGGGCGGCGGCCACCAGCCCGCCATCCACCGCCCGGCTGGCGGCGAAGGCGTAGGCCTGGGCGATGTTTTCACCCAGCACCCGCTTCTCTGGCTGGATGCCCAGCGACTCCAGCACCTGCGCCGCCGCTGCGCCATAGGGTGCCGTGCGCGGGTTGGCCATGGCCAGCCGCCTGGCCTTTTCCAGGCGCTTGCGGCAGGCGGCCGCGTCCCCCTCGACCCCGGGTGCCCAGAACACCAGTCGCCCCAGGGCGTAGGCACGCCGGGACTCCGGGGCGGCAAGGCCGGCCTCCACCAGTCGGCGGGGGCGTTGGCTGTCGGCGGAGAGAAAAAGATCGTAGGGAGCGCCGTTGCGGATCTGGGCGTAGAGCTTGCCCGAGGAGGCGCTGCTGAGAAGGATCCCATGGCCGCTGCGGGCCTGGAACCTTTCCGCCAGCAGGCGGGCGGTGTCGGTGAAGTTGCTGGCCACGGCCACCCGCGCCTCGGCCCCCTGCAGCGCCTGCAGGGGAACCAGAGCCAGCAGCAGGAGGATCAGCGGACGCACCGGCCTCAGCAGCCGTCGATACAGTCGGCATCCCGGTAGAGCCCGTCGGTCTCTCCGTCCGGCGCGTCTTCGTAGCCGGCCGGGTTGTTCTGCTGCCAGCGCCAGGTGTCCTCGCACATCTCCTTCAGGCCCCGGCTGGCCTTCCAGCCCAGCTCCTTTTCGGCCAGGGAGGGGTCGGCCCAGCAGGCGGCGATGTCGCCGGGCCGGCGGCCGGTGATCTCGTAAGGTACTTCCCGCCCGCTGGCCTGGCGGAAGGCCTCCACCATCTCCAGCACCGAGTAGCCTTGGCCGGTGCCCAGGTTGTAGGTCACCAGGCCCGGGTGTTGCGCCAGCTTCTCCAGCGCCTTGAGATGGCCCAGCGCCAGGTCCACCACGTGGATGTAGTCACGCACTCCGGTGCCGTCCGGGGTGGAATAGTCGTCACCGAACACCGACAGCTTCTTCAGCCGGCCCACCGCCACCTGGCTGATGTAGGGCATGAGGTTGTTGGGAATGTCGTTGGGTGACTCGCCGATGCGGCCGCTGGGATGGGCCCCCACCGGGTTGAAATAGCGCAGGATGGCGATGTCCCAGCTGGCGTCGGCGCGGTGCAGGTCGCGCAGCATCTCCTCGATGATCAGCTTGGAACGGCCGTAGGGGTTGGTGGCCGAGAGGGGAAAGTCCTCCTTGATGGGCAGCGAGGCGGGGTCGCCGTAGACGGTGGCCGAGGAGCTGAAGACGATGGTCTTCACCCCGGCGTCGCGCATCGCCAGGAGCAGGTTGAGCGTGCCGCCCACGTTGTTCTCGTAGTATTCCAGCGGCTTCTCCACCGACTCGCCCACCGCCTTGAGGCCGGCGAAGTGGATCACCGCCTCCACCGGGTATTCCCGGAAGATCTCCTCCAGGGCCGGCTTGTCCCGCAGGTCGGCCTGGATGAAGGTGAGCGGCTTGCCGGTGAGCTCCTGCACCCGCGCCAGGGCGATGAAGCTGCTGTTGCTCAGGTTGTCCACCACCACCACCTCGTAGTCCGCGTCGAGCAGCTCCACGCAGGTGTGGGAGCCGATGTAACCGGCGCCGCCGGTGACCAGGATGCGTTTCATTGTTCAGAAGGGGGGATGACCATCCATTTGGATTCATTGTACGGCTTTTCACCCGGTGGAGGGTACCTTATCCTGATTTCCATGTTCGTGCTGAAGGTGATCCGGGCTTTGCGCGGCCACGGTGTGGAACCGGTTTTGGTGGAGGGGTATGCAGTGGCTTTGCGTGGCGCGGTGAGGGGCACGGTGGACGTGGATTTGGCCATCGCCCTGGAGGAGGAAAGCCTTTGTAAGGCGGAACAGGCGCTGGCGAGCATCGGTTTGGCCCCCCGGCTGCCTTTTTCCGCTAAGGAACTCGCTCGGAAACGCGAACAATGGATGCGGGAGCGCAACCTGTTGGCCTGGTCATTCGTCAATCCGGACAACCCGCTGGAGATGGTGGACCTGGTGCTCACGCACGATGCCAGGGAGATGGGGATCGTGGAGAAAAGGATGGGGGAGCTGAGCCTTTCCGTGGCTTCATTGGAAACGCTCATCGAGATGAAGCGCGCCTCGGGCAGGCCCCAGGACCTGGAAGACGTGAGAGTGCTGGAAAAGCTGCGATGAAAGGGCTGCAACTCTTTTCCGATCGGTACTTGGCACAGGTGTCCGGGGCCGATACGGAAGCCATACTCCGGTTTTTGGAGCAGTTCCGGTTGCTCCAGGAGGCCGCGGGACAGCCGGAAAACCGGCCCCCGGAAGAGGAACGGAATCTGCTTGACCAGAACGACGAAAAAGCCCGCTGAACAGGGGCGGAAAGTGACAGGCCTACTCCTGCAACAAGGGATTGGCCTGCAGCTCGGCGTGGTAGGAGGAGCGCACCATGGGGCCGCTGGCCACGCTGGCGAAGCCCATGGACTCGGCCAGTTGGCGCAGCTCGTCGAACTCCTGTGGGGTGACGAAACGCTGCACCGGCAGGTGGTCGCGGCTCGGCTGCAGGTACTGGCCCAGGGTCAGCATGGTGACACCGTGCTCGCGCAGGTCGGCCATCACCTGCTCCACCTCCTCCGGCTCCTCCCCCAGCCCCAGCATGATGCCCGACTTGGTGGGCACCTCCGTGTGGCGCTCTCCAAAGGCCTTCAGCAGGCGCAGTGACCCCTGGTAGTCGGCGCCGGGACGGCACCGGCGGTAGAGACGGGGCACCGTCTCCAAGTTGTGGTTGAAGACGTCGGGCGGCTCGGCGGAAAGGGCCTCGAGGGCCCGGGCCTCGCGGCCGCGGAAGTCGGGCACCAGGATCTCCACCGTGATGCCGGGGCGGTGGCGGCGGATGGCGGCGATGCAGCGGCGGTAGTGGTCGGCGCCGCCGTCGCGCAGATCGTCGCGGTCCACCGAGGTGATCACCACGTACTTCAGCCCCATCTCGGCGATGGCCCGGGCCAGCAGCTCCGGCTCCTCCGGATCCAGGGGATCGGGGCGGCCGTGGGCCACGTCGCAGAAGGGGCAGCGGCGGGTGCAGATGTCGCCCATGATGAGAAAGGTGGCGGTGCCGTGGGTGAAGCACTCCCCCAGGTTGGGGCACTGCGCCTCCTCGCACACCGAGGCCAGCCGGTGCTCACGCAGAATGCGGCGGATGCGCCGCACCCCGGCGCCCTGGGGCGCCCGGGCGCGGATCCAGGCCGGCTTGCGCGGCAGCTCGGCGGTGGCCTCCACCTTCACCGGGATGCGGCTCACCTTGTCGTGGCCGCGCTGGTGGCGGGCACCGGGTTTACGCGAGGGGGGCAGGTAGTCGTTGGTCATGGAGTCGGAACCACTGCTGGAAATTGATCGCCGATTCATCGGTATGTAGGAGGCACGTCCCCGCGCCGAACCCGCTCAGGCGTTGGGGACTTGTTCTCCGGGATACTGCGCCATGAGTACCAGGCTCTAAGAAAAGCCCGGGCTCTATGCCCGTGTCGCTTTCCTCCCCCTATTTTGCCGTAACTACCCTGCCATGTGGGCTTTTTCTTGTTCGAAGAAGTCTTGTCCCGGGAACATTTCCTGTCCACTGCCGGCCCCCAACCGCTCCAGCGGGCTGGTCACCCCCTGCCCGCCCTTGTTCAGCACATGGGTGTAGATCATGGTGGTGGAGACATCCGCATGCCCCAGAAGCTCCTGGACCGTGCGGATATCGCTGCCCTGTTCCAGCAGGTGGGTGGCGAAGGAGTGCCGCAGGGTGTGACACCCCACCCGCTTGTGGATGCCCGCCCGCGTGGCGGCCCGTTTCACCGCCCGTTGCACCGACGACTCGTGCAGATGGTGCCGGCGTATCTTGCCGCTGCGAGGGTCCACCGAAAGGCGTGCGCTGGGAAACACCCACTGCCAGCGCCACTCCCGGCTGGCATTCGGGTATTTTCTCGCCAGCGCATTGGGCAGCAAAACCTCGCCGTGACCAGCCTCCAGATCCTGTTGATGAAGCGCCCTGACCTTCTCGAGATGAGTCCGCAACCGGTCCATCAACGGCGCCGGGAAGGGAACCACCCGATCCTTTCCACCCTTGCCGTGCCGCACCGTGATCTGCCGATAACCGAAATCGAGATCCTGCACCCGCAGCCGCAGGCCCTCCATCAGCCGCATGCCGGTGCCGTACAGCAGCGCGATAATCAGGCCGGGCACGCCGTCGGTGTGTAACAGTAAGCGGCTTACCTCCTCCTGCGTCAGCACGACTGGCAGCCGTTTTGGTCGCTTGGCGTGCGCGAACGGTCCCAACTCCAAGGGCCGTTCCAGAATATGCTTGAAGTAGAAGGCGCAGGCATTCAACGCTTGGTTTTGAGTGTTGGCCGATACGTTGTGGCGAACGGCAAGTGCTTCCAAAAAGGCTCGAACCTCGTTTGCTCCTAGTGAATCTGGGGATTCGCTGCCTGCTTGCCGGCAGAGTCGCTCCAGCCACCGGCGGTAGGTTTCCTCGGTACGCCAGGAATAACCGCGACGCCTGATCTCCCGGGTCAGGCGCTTTTTCCACTCGGGAAGATCGTCCGGGAGGAAAGTTTCCTGGCGTGCCAGCGTAGGGTGTTGCGGTGGCAGTCGCCGTGCGGCGTTCCTGAGCGCCTGCCAGTCCACCTCGGTTGAAGCCGGACTGCGGGCGAACCGAAGGAGGTGCTCCACCGCATCGATGGCCTGCAGCACCTGCCAATCCGCTAAGCCTGCCTGGTTGCACAACCGCTTATACCAGGCCGTCACCTGTGCCGCCCGGTGTTGCCGTAACGGTATTTCCGAGGATTCGATGTATTGCAGGGCGCGCAGTCGATACCAGGGCAACTGCCGCGGTTTCACGCCCTGTGCCTTCACGTAGGCGGCAAAGCCTCTCCAGAACCTGAGAATGGGCTCATATTGGTCATGGGCCTCCATGCCATCGTCCTCCCTGCTGCAATTCCTGCCCTGAAACTTCGTAGAACAACAGTAGAACATATGGAGGGCATTGTCCAGCCGGCGATATCCTGCAGCCGCATATCACGACAGAGGCAGCTGCGGCATATCACCGTGAAGGCAGCAGTCGTTTTTCTCGGTTTGTGCGCCGTAGCGGAAAAGCGCCAAGCGGCGTGTTTTCCCTTACAGTATGGAGGGGTTTGCATGTAAGCGCATGATTCGGCTAGCCTAAGGAGGCAAGCCGGCCTTTGGTTCCACAGGCAGGGGAGTCAATTTTCAAAACCCAGCCGAAGCAGCCTAGCCGGTGATATGTTGCAGCCGCATATCACGATGGAGCGAGATTCAGTCTAATACACTGTTAGCGCCAACTAGGGGACGGCTATGCCATCATCCGCGCTATTAAAATTCGAGTCGAACATGTTGGTGGATGTCGATCGAATAATCGATAGCCACAGTGATTTGAACCACGAGGGGAAGGGACGCC